>OY970382.1:0-887956 GCA_963719425.1 uncultured bacterium | reverse complement strand
AAGGTTATCACCAGCCAAAGCTTTATGAATAAAAACCCCGCCACCTGTCATGACAACCATCGCGACGAGAAGTCCAAAAGTTAAAAACTTAGATATTAAATTTTTCATTTTTTATATATGGCCAAATCCCGTTCTTTGAATTTCGGGTCCGCATCGACCTTTATTTTATAGTGCGGATTACCTTATCCTTACAGGTTTTTAGCCAATAGTTGATTTCAATTATTACTTGGCGCGGAACAACACCGCCTAATGAGCCGGGTTATTTTCATTCCGGGACAATGACCTTTTTAATCTCTATTTAATCTTATATCTTCCCCTAGCACACACAAGTTCCTACCTTGTGCACAAAATTTCTGGCGTTCAGAGCAAAATACGCGGTCCAAACCCTTGAAAAAGCGCCGCGGCGGGATATAATGGGAATCGTTACGCGGGTATCGTATAGCGGCTATTATGCGACCTTGCCAAGGTCGAGATACGGGTCCGACTCCCGTTACCCGCTCCATTTCAAGAGGCATGCGGTGGAAAGATTTTGCGAGCAAGATAGATGGTATCGCTGGCAGGGTAAGGGGATAATGATAGAAATTATTATTTGAATTACTCACGTCGTCCGACCGCCGGAGCGATTAAGAACAATGAATCAGGTCCGAGACAGCTCTTCCCTGATAAATTTCTCAATTTCTCCATCCCCTATGTCAAAAACGGCTTCCTGTCCCTCCTTCATGCCAGAACCGATCAACAGGTGATAGAGCGTGCATCGTTCCAGGGCCGCTTTGCCATAGCGTTCGGTCAACTCGTTAGATTTCGCCAACATCTTTTCTTGTGCCTTCAAAGCTCCCGCCAAATAGGCGTCGGTATATATCCGCTTGAGTTCTTCGATAATCCTGCTCTGCCGTTCTTCTTCTTCGGAGGGATTTAACTCTTGTCCGCCAAAGCTCATAAGGGTAGATACTCAAAGATTAAACCAGAACGCCGGGTTTCTCAAACTCGCCGCTGGATTGCGGTTCTCACATCATCCAGCCGCCAAAACATTTCATAAATAAAATATTCGCTAGGGCACTTTGACCCGGGCGGCGCAACGGTATATAATGAAGACAATAGCAAAATGCCCTTATGGAGAGGGCGTTTTGCTTGAAAGGGGGCGTCGTTGCGCCCCGCGTAACGAGAACACGGCATATTACGTTCCCTATGTTAGACAGCGAGCCAAAACTGATCAAGGAAGCTGTCGCCGGGAAATCCTCGGCGTTCGGTCCTCTTTACGATCATTATCAGCCGATGATCTATCGGTTCGTGCTCGTGAAGATTGGCCGGCGTGAGGACGCCGAGGATATCACCCATCAGGTCTTCCTCTCGGCATGGCAGAACATCAGGAGTTATAAGCACCGCGGACATCCCTTCTCAAGCTGGCTCTATCAGATCGCGCGGAATCAGATCGTTGATCACTACCGCGCAAAGAAAAACGAAACGAGTCTTGAGAAAATGGATCCCGAACGCTTCGCCATTCCCGCCACGGCGCAGTTTGACCTTTCTCTGAAGCTTGAGGCGGAGAGAGTGCTCGCAACTCTCGTGAAGCTCAAGCCGGAATACCAGGACGTCATCATCCTCCGATTTATTGAGGAACTCCCCATCAAGGAAACCGCCGAGGCGATGGAGAAAACCGAAGGGGCGGTAAAACTCATGCAACATCGGGCAATCAAAGAACTGCAACGGATACTCACCGCATAATGAAACCATGAACCTTTTTGAAATTCTCAAACAATTTAAAAATATAGAACCGGACGCCGCGTTCAAGGAAACTTCCAAGCGGGCGATTTTGGCTCTGGAACCGAAGGCGGCCGGGTGGAGCGCGCAGCGGACCTTTTGGAAGATCATTGAAACCGGGGTGGCGGTCGCGCTTACCGGATTTTTCATATTGCTCATCACGGGCGCATTCCCCGGATCAGAATTCTCCCCCGCCCGATATTCGGCCATTGATCCCCAGGGTCTCCGCGCGGAAGCGCAGGCGATTGATATCCAAATTCAGCTCGCCAATCTAAGTTACAGCGAGCCAGCGGCGGTTTCCACGGCGGCGGTCGCGGGAACCAAGCCCGGCAGCGCCATAACGGCACCCACGAGCACGCTTCCCGCAGCGAATGGCACGGAGGCCACTTCAAGCGCCACGTCAAGCGTAAGCATTGATGACGCGCTCCGTAGCCTCTCCAAATAACATCGGCGTGAAAACCTTATCCGTCAAAACCATCGCTTTTTTGATCACGCTCCCAGTCGCCCTGGGAATTTTCCTTCTTGTGTCGCGGACCGCGCGCGCCGATGCGTCCTGCGTCATCACGCCCGCCGACCTTGATGCCGTAACGGCAGCCGAAGCACAAGGGCTCGTGGCGGAACTTACAGCCCGGAAAGCGCTCCTTACGAAAACAATCACGTGCGCCAAGGCCGACGTGCAAACGCTTGAGGATGACCTGAACGGCCTTTCCACGAGCGACAACGCGAAAACGCTCCAGTCGCAACTCTCGGGAAAGCTCGGCGATGCGATGAACTATTACGACCTTGAACTTGAGAAAGTGAACGGTTCGGGCGTCGCAGGGACGCAAGCAATCGCAAAAGAAATGCTCGCATGGCGGGCTTCCAATTACGATCCCCTCGCCGGGCAGGTGGCGAATTTCATACTTTGGTCAGAGAACCAGGATCTTTTTAGCGCCGCGGAGAGCCGGCTTCAGGGAATAGGAAACCTCGTTTCGCTCTTCACGCAGGCGGCGCCGAACAATGACCTCCAGAGCGATTTTGCGAACGCCCAAGCGCTCATCCAAACCGCGAGCGACGAAAACCGGGCGGCAGAAGACGCCCTCCTCCGGTCGTTGCCCCCCGACCAGTCGCTCGCAACCATCCAGCAATCACTCCAATCGCTTTCCGACGCCTACCAAAAGTTTTTTGACATCAGCACGATTGTGCAGGCGCTCCTGCCCACCGAAAAGACGGGCCAGTAGATATCCTTCGCGCTCGTTTTGAGGTCACAATTTGCAACCTCATTTTTTCCCACCCGCTTGAAAACCAAATGCTTCTTTGCCCGAATCGGTTTCTGGTAGCGGCTTCATAAGCTCTCTGATCGCAGTAAAAATGGTGAGGAACCTTTTATCGTACTTCTTTTCCATATCTTCAATCTTTCGCGCAAGTTCTTTATGCGCGGCAAGCAACGAACGCAAACGAACAAATGCTCGAACCACGAGGATACTTGCCTCAACCGCAACTCGACTTTGTAAAACGCTTGCAAGCATTACCGCGCCATGCTCCGTGAAAACATAAGGTGAATAACGAACGTTTCTTTTTGATGCGGTCGCAATTTGCGACCGCATCAGTTTTGGCAAATTTTCCGCCTCTTCTCCAGTCAACTGGAACATAAAATCCTCGGGAAAGCGACTCTTGTTCCGCTTCACTTGCTCATTGAGCCGCTTCGTACTCACACGATAAATGGCTGCGAGATCCGCATCCAACATGACGCGACATCCCCGTATCATCAGTATTTTACTTTCTATGTTGCTTGTTCCGATGCCTCCCTTTTGGGTAATCGCCACCGCAACTTGTTTTTTCATTCCACAATTATACGCACCGGAGATTAAATTTTTATAAACGCGCGAGCGCCAGCAACGCGAAGGGCCCCGCATGCCGGGGCCCTTCTACGAAACACAGAACAAAGGATCCTTTGTTCGCTACAATACTGCTTCCTTGAGAAGCTTGCCGGCCCGGAATTTCGGCTTCGTGGAGGCCTTGATCTGGATCTTCTCGCCCGTCTTCGGATTCCGGCCCTCGCGCGCGGCGCGCTTTGCAACACGGAACGTCCCGAAGCCCGTGACCGCCACTTCTTCGCCGTGGCTCATGGTCTTCACAATCGTGTCAAACAGGGCATCCACCGCCCGCTCCGCCGCCGCTTTCGTCTCAATCTCCGCGGCCTTCATCACCGCCTCAACCAATCCTTTTTTGTTCATTGATGATGGTTACTATTTCCCGACCTTTACTTGGTTCCCAGTAAGTATAGCAAATACAAGGGGAAATGGCGACAACGCAAAAGGCCCCCGGGAGAACCCGGAGGCCTTTTGGTTTCCGTCTCCGTCACAAGCGGAGAGGAAGGATCGGACTAAGAGCCCGAAGCAAACGTCGCCGACATGACATTCATCGGAACAACGACAGTCGAGGCCATAGTACTGACCAGGTTCCCCGAGGAATCGGCGGAATCCCAGAACTGTACATCGCCGGAAGACTGGATGGTTGCACCCAAGCTTACGGAGTTCTGACCCGTCGCTGCGAGTAAACCGGAAATGTCATTCAGCTGCAACGTGTAGGTGTAGGACTGACCCGCCGAGATGACGGCCGCCGTAGCGGTGGTCGAAGTCGGAGCGGGAGCAAGCGTCCACTGCACCCAACAGGTTGTCTGCGTAGCGCAGCTTGAGGTCGCGCTCGCGCCATCGTTGGCGACCACGTCATGCTGAGCCGAGTCGAGCAACGTGATGAAACTTGCGAGGCCGACACCAGTGCCACCCCCGTTATTGTAGGAGGTTGATGCGGCCGTCGAAGTTGCAATTGCGTTTCCACTGAAGGTCACTCTAATGATCTTCACGACTCCTGCGTTCTGAGAATTTGCTGCAAGAGTGATCGTCCCAAGGTTATCGGCCGAGAGTTTCGACCTGCCTGTAGACGCCCCGATTTGCGCAGTGGTCGGGGTGAGCACGGTGCGGAGAACCGTCATCACAGCACCCGTTGCGCCACCGCTTACCTTTGAGGCAATGTTCGAGCTCGCACCCAACGCCGTGACCGTGGAGGTCGCGATCTGGAAGGTGGAAGTCGTATCGTCTACTCCCGCATTAGCGAGCGAGGTGTAGGACGGAACATCACCCTTAAGAGTCAGGGTTATTGCGCCTGCCTGCGGAACAAGGATCGGGGTCGCAAAGTGGAACTTGTACGCGAAGCCGCCGCCAGTCGTGCTTGATGCGGTGCCGGACGTGCCGACCGCCGTAGAACCCGTGTACAACACCAAGTTCTGGAAGGCAGAAGCCGTTGCCAGCGTGTTCTGGGTAACCGTGAGATCCGTGATCTTCACGTTCTCAACGTTGGTGACCTCCGCAATGCGGTAGGCCGCCAATGTGTTTCCCGTAGCACCCATGACGAGATAGCTCGCCACCGGAGCGGAAGAGTCAAGCGCAACCGAGATCGTGGCACCGGTAGTCGCGACGGTCACTGTCTGACCGTCCTTCGTACCGACGCACGAAACCGCGCTGTACGAAACAACGCTGGTTCCGGAGCAACCCGTGAGGGTCGTCGCGGGATTCGTGGTTGTCGCATTAGAGAGTATGTCGGCGTACACGTCAACGTACGTCGTCTGGCCGGCAGGAACCGTAAACGGCGAGCCGGAGAATGAGTACGTGCTTCCGTCCGCCACAACGCCCTGCGTCGTGCCGAACTGCGTGCCGCCAATCATGACCTTCAAGTTCCCGAGGTCGCTGGAGCCGCTGTTGGCCCTGGCCGCTTCAATACTCAGCGTATTGATCTGTATGCCGCTCGCGGACGAAGCCGTGAAGGCGTATGAGCCAATGTGGGCGGCCGCGGTGTTCGGGGTGATGACCTGGTTACCGTACGCTGAGTTTGCAGCCACCGTGAGCAAGCTGGACTGCAACGAGAGCGAGCTGCCTCCAGCTGCGCCCGAAGAGTTCGTCTGGCTCGAGGTCAAGCCCTGCAAGTTAAGAGAGTTACCGCCAAGTTTCGCGGTAATCGTAGCAAACGTTGCGGGGGACGTGAGCGACTGGATGTCAGCCTTGAGCGAAAGGACGCGGGTCGTGTTCGCCGGAACTATGTAGTTGATCGGCGAAGCGGAACTGCCGAAACAGTCAAGATACACGACAGTACCCGCCGTGATCGTACCGCTCGACAAACCGGCCGCGGCATCTGCACTGGTCTGCGCGTCACATGCGTTACTCGTACTGTTGCTGGACGGAGGCGTGTTGATGGTGGTGCCCACCTGACCGCCCGCGTCGTCAACCAGCGAGATATTCTTTAGGAACTGCGAGAGTGTCGCAAAGTGTGTCGTCGTCGCAACACCGGTAAGTCCGATCTCAAAGCCAAGGAACTTGACTTTGACCGCTTCGCCGGCGGCGTAGATGTCAAACTTCGCAAGCGTGACGCCGGATTGACCGACGGCAATGTTGCCCGTCGGCGTGCCGGAGTCCTGCGTTACCGTAATCGTGCCCTGCGCGATCCCGACCGCCGCGTCAGCACCCGAGGTCAACGTCACCGAGATCGGAACGTTGTACTGCGAGTCAACCGCGTAGACGTCATATGAGTTCAAAACCTCGAACTGGAAGTTCTTGGACGGAGAACCCATTACGTCCGCGTATACCTGGATGTTGTTCGCGCCGGTGCCCAAGCTCGCCGGGGAGGACGAAAGGTCAAAGTAAGCCACTCCGTTTGCGCCAACGGTCGCCAAGGTCTGACCGACCTGCGTGCCGTTCACGTTAAGTTTCACGTTCCGGATGTCAGCCATGTTGGCCGAACCGATGACCGTGAACTTGATGCCCTTCAACCACGTCAAGCTGTTGGAACCGCGGAATTGCCATGCTCCAACGATATTGTTTTGCGTACCGGCCGTCACCTGCGTCGCGATTGACGAAGTGGTGATCTCCAGGGTCGCGAGAGACGGGTTGCTGACCTTTGTTACCGTGAAGATGTTGCCGTTCAGCGGGAAGCCGCCGGAAGGCGTAATCGCGTTGTTGGACGCGTCAAACGCGGAAATGTCCGAAGCAGCGTTCATCGCGAAGCCCACCGTGTTGCCAGCGTCAAGGCCCGTTGAAGGGTCAATTGCAACCACGAGCGTCTGCGTCTGGCCAGCCGAAACCGAAAGGCTCAGGCTGGAGAAATCAATAACACCCTGGTTCAACGACGTGTACTGGTAGAGAACTTGGCCGTTCTGGACCAAGTATGCGCCCGAAATGGAGCTGTCCGAAAGGACGCCCGTCTTGTGGACTTTAATGTCAGTCACCGTCACCGCGCCCGAATTGGCCGCCGTGAGGTTAATGGCCAAGACCGGAACGCGCGCCGCTGCCGCCGAATCGGAAGAGATGAGCGAACCCGCCGCCGGGTTTGAGGGAGCGAGCGAAACCGCGAGGCCGGTCGCCGGCGGAGTCACCGTTGTCGTGGTGGTGGTACCCGAAGCACACGACTGACCAGTCGTTGGGCTGTAGCCGGACGACGAAGTGCAACCAGCTGGATAGCTAGTCGTCGTGGTGGTGGTCGTGCCAACACTCATGGAATTCACGAATGCTCTGGTTATAGGACCAAAGTATCCGGCTGCAGGATGGATGCCGTTCGCCGCCTGGAACTTTCCGAGGGCTGCCTGGGTTAGAGAACCGAAGTAGCCTGTCGGAGCCGAGACCGCGGTAAGGTATCCCTTGTTAATTAGGAGCTGCTGGAGCGCGTTCACGTCGGCACCCCTCGAACCAACGGTGAGGTCGCTGGTAAAAGAGTATGTCATCGCGGAACCGCTGCCCTGCGTGCTTCCCAATTGAGCCTGTAGCTGTTGGATCTGCGCGAGCAAGGCCGCGATCTGAGCTTGTAAGTTAGCCGTGGTCTGTGCTTGCGCGAGAGGAAGGGAGGCAACTCCCAGCGCCCACAAAACTGTGGTCGCCGTGAGTGCCACCGAAATCAATTTTTTACTATTCATTGAGTAATTTGTTTTTCGACTATTTGTCTGATATCGGCCATTTGGCCGTCGACCTTTATGTTGTTTTGCTTATGTCTGGACCGTTCTCCCCACCCTTGTCCGCGATCGCCGTGAGGTTGCGATGGCGGGAAGAATGAAGAAAACGGGATCGTTATTTTAGTAACTAGTTTCTTGTTTCTAAGAAGACCTAGTAAACAAAAAACTCGCTTTTAGCGAGGCCGGTTACTAGCAAACCTAGTTTCTAGAGAACCTAATTTCTAGTCCATTAGAAACCAGGCTTTCCGGGGTTCCCGGTTATCTGGGATTCCCAGCTACCAGGGTCCAGCCTCACACTGAACCATTACTCATATTATAACGCGTCTACGGGGGAAAGGTTACCTTTTTCTTGCCGAATCCGGTACAACATGGCAGGCCCTCCGCCCCCGACCCTTTCTATGCGATTTTGCTCAAGAAGGGTTTGGAGGTCGTAGCGGATTGTCCTTTCACTGCAATCCGGCAAAAGTTCCTGTATCTCCTTAATCCGGCAATTGCCGGATTGCCTGATTTTTTCAAGAATTGCCGATTGCCGCATTGCGGCTTTTGCATTATTTGCCGGATTATCTATATTTTCAGCTTCTTCGGTGTATTGCCGTTTTGCCGGAAACAAAACATCTTGCGCGCCGAAAATATCTCCAAGAGGAACCTCGCTGATTTCTGCTATTTCTGCCGGTTTTTCCAATCCGGCAATTGCCGCATTCAGCACGCCGACCTGAAAAGTCAATGTTTCTCCATTCGCCTTATGGATCAAACCTACATCGCTCCCGAATCGTACGAGATGCTCAATGACGCCAGAAATTGTCACCATAAGGCCATAATTTCCGACGACGGCGGCTTCCAAAAGGGACAGCGCTTGCCTTTCCAGAGATTCCTTGAGGGCCGCGCTTGTAGATCTTGAACACACGCGGAAGATCGCGTAGCTGATTTCGTATGCTTTTTTAAGCGCGAGCTTGCTTTTGCCGGTTTCTTCCATACGGCAAAGCATAATCCGGCAATGCGGCAAACGTCAAGAGGCAAAGCGTGCGCCTTTCGCCTTAGCGATTTGCCGTTTTATTGAGGAATTCTTCGGCTTCTTGAAGTTTTTCAAGGGTGCCGCAGTCAAGGCGCCTGCCAGGGAACTCCCAGCCGTAAAGTTTATTCCTCAGGATAAGGTCTACCTGCAGCGCGACCGCGAGCGGCAAAGCGTCGTCCGCAATGACGGGGAGGGTATCCGCCACCATCCTAAGATTTCTCAAGATCTCCGGCGTAAGAACATATCCCCCCACAATGATGAGATTAGAGGGTGCTTCCTCCCTTTTCGGCTTCTCCACGATTTTGTTTAACTGGTATACCTTTCCGCCTTGGAAAACAGGGAGTTTCCTTACCTTTTCAAATCCCACCACCCCGAACCGCGAAACTTTGCTCTTAGGAATGCGCTCAAGAAGCAGCACGGACGCTTTGTACTTGTGAAAAAGGTCCAATAAACCGCGCAGAACCGGCGGATCGCCCAGGACGATATCATCGCAGAAACGCACCGCGAATGGTTCATCCTTAAGGATGTCGTAGGCCTTCGCGATGGCATGCCCATTCCCTCCGGGTGTTTCCTGGATCCTCGTATGAAACGTGAGCGTGGGAAACCTCTTCCGATTTTTCCGCACATACGCGGTGAAATCCCCACGGTGCTTCGGGTTTATCACCAATATGACGTCTTGTATCCCGCAGGAAACCGCCTCGTCCAGCACGTACTCCAAAAGAGGCCTCCCGTTCACGGGAATAAGGTTCTTGGGCGTGCATTTAGTGAGGGGCAAAAGCCGCTTCCCAAGTCCTGCAATGGGCAGTACCAGCTTCGTTACCTTTCTCATGGCCACAATGGTTCCATTATACTCTACAATCCCCACTGCGCCGAGCCCACGACGATGGTCACGAGCGCGAAGAGGACCATTGCCGTGACAAGGATTTTCTTCCTTGATACCCCGCCCGCAAGATGTTCGGGAATCGTATCAATAAGAAAAAAAGCGACCAGGAATACGAGGAGAGATTGGGCAATAAAATCAAGGGGAAGAAAAAGGCCCACGATGATCACCTGCGTAAGGAGCGCGAAGGAGAGGAAAAGGGCAACCGGCTCGTCGCGGGGCGCCGTGCCGCCGGAAGCGCGCACCAAGCTGCGCAGGAGGAGAACGATCGCCGCGGCCACAATGAATGCATACCAAAGCGCCATACCTTGGGCTCCTTCATTAAACCGCATGTAAAGGGCGCGCAGGAGGAGGAAGGACAGCGCAAGCACGAGAAACTCATACATGGACCGGCGATCAATGACCAAGAGATCTTTGATGAGGAAAATAACATAGAGCGCCGCACCAAACACAACCGCGAAAAATGGCGTGGGCGTCTGGACGTACGCGAGCACGAGGAGCACAAAAAAGGGGAATGCCAGCTTCCCGGATTGGAACAGCGGCACAAAATAAAGATACAGTGCAATCAAAAAGAAAAGCGGGAACGGGAGCCAGAGCCACGCGAGCGCGAAAACCGCGGCCTTAAGAACTAAAGACCAATGAATCCGCCTTGAAATTGACTTTAACTTTGCCTCCATCCTTGAATTCGCCGCGAATGATCTTGTCCGCCAACTTATCAAGGATAACCTTCTGCATGAGCCGCTTCAAGGGACGGGCGCCGAACTCCGCGCTGAATCCCGACTGCGCAAGATATTCTCGCGCCAAGGGTTCTATCGTGAGCGCGATGCCCCGCTCTTTCAGGCGCTTTTCTATGAGCGCGATTTGCAAGTCCACGATCTTCTGGATTTCCTTCTTGTGCAGGGGGTTGAAAATGACAATGTCGTCAATGCGGTTCAGGAACTCCGGCCGGAAGTTGTTTTTAAGGGCGTCCATCACTTTGTCCCGATAGTCCCCTTCTTCTGCCGAGGACTCCTCTGCAGTCGGAGCGCTGAACCCGATCCGCGACATGGCCTTCAGATATTGGCTGCCGACATTGGACGTCATAATGATGATCGTGTTCTTGAAATTCACCGTTTTCCCTTTGCTATCCGTGAGCCGCCCGTTGTCCAGCACTTGGAGAAGCAAATTGAATACCTCCGGATGGGCCTTTTCTATCTCATCAAAGAGGATCAAGCTGTACGGCCGGTGGCGCAGCATCTCCGTAAGCTGGCCGCCTTCCTCGTGGCCGACGTAGCCCGGTGGCGAACCGATGAGGCGGGAGGTGGCGTGGCGCTCCATGTATTCCGACATGTCTATGCGCACCAGCGCCTTTTCGTCGTTGAACATGAACTCCGCGAGCGCCTTCGCGAGCTCGGTCTTCCCTACTCCTGTGGGACCAAGGAACATGAACGAACCGATTGGCCGGTTCTCGTCCGAAAGTCCCGCGCGTGACCGGCGCAAGGCCGACGCGACGGCGCCGATGGCCTCATCCTGACCCACCACCCGCTCGTGGAGTACCTCTTCTATTTTTATGAGCTTCTCCGAATCCGTCTCAAGCATCCTCCTTAAAGGAATGCCGGTCCAAACCGAAACCACCGCCGCGACGTCTTCCTTGTCCACCGACTCTTTGAGGAAACGGTCGCCCTGGGCGTTCGTGCCCGCCCTTCCTTTTTTGCCGCCCTTCGGTCCGCCGAAATTCTTCTTTTCAAAGCTCGCGAAGTCCTTTTCGGCCTGCGGGAGTTCGCCGTACGTGATCTGCGCCACGCGCTCCAGGTTTCCCTCCCGCTCGGCGATCTCCGCCTCGCGCTTCAAATTGTCCACTTTCTGCCGCAACTGATGCAATGTTTCAAATTTTATTTTCTCCGAATGCCACTTGGCGGAAAGTTCATCATTTTGCTCTTTCAGCCTCGCAATCTCTTTGTCTATTTCTTTTACGCGATCGCTCGTTTTTCCGTTTTCCTTGGTGAGCGCCTGTTTTTCTATCTCAAGCTTCGTGATCTCGCGGCGGATCGTGTCAATTTCTTTCGGCAGGCTCTCCGATTCCAATCGCCGCGCCGCCATCGCCTCGTCAATCAGGTCCACCGCTTTATCCGGCAAAAACCGATCCGTGATGTAGCGCGCGGACAAATTGACCGCCTCTATAATGGCTTCGTCGCTGATGCGCATCCCATGATGAATCTCGTATTTTTCCTTAAGGCCGCGCAGGATCGCGATGGAGTCATCTATAGACGGCTCCTCCACCATGATCGGCTGGAAGCGCCGCTCCAACGCCGCATCCTTCTCTATATATTTCTGATATTCGCGGATAGTCGTCGCGCCGACGGCATGGAGTTCGCCGCGAGAAAGCGCCGGCTTCAATAAATTGGAGGCATCAATCGCGCCCTCTGCCGCGCCCGCGCCCACGATCGTGTGTATCTCATCTATAAAAAGAATGATCTGCCCTGCGGCGTTCTTTATCTCTTTCATAAATGCCTTCAGGCGGTCTTCAAATTCGCCACGGAACTTTGTGCCCGCAATGAGGGATCCGAGATCAAGCATCAAAACTTGTTTACCCTTCAGAGGCTCCGGGACATCCCCCGCCGCTATGCGCTGCGCCAAACCCTCCACAATGGCCGTTTTCCCTACGCCTGGTTCGCCGATCAGGCATGGATTGTTCTTCGTGCGCCGCGACAAGACCTGCATCACGCGCCGCAATTCTTCTTCGCGCCCGATCACGGGATCCAGCTGCCCCGCCTTCGCCTTGTCGCTCAAATTGATGGCGTATTTTTCCAAAACCTGGAATTTGCTCTCCGGCGTCTCGTCCGTCACGCGCATGGAACCGCGGAGCTGCGCCAAGACGCGGAACGCCGTCTCGCGCCGCACGCCGAATTTTTCCAAAATGCTTTTTGCGCTGCCCGCCACATCCAGAAGCGCCAAAAGCAGATGTTCGCACGAAACGAATTCGTCCTTCTGCTGCACCGCGATTTTCGCCGATTGATCCAGCACCTTCATCAATTCCTGCGAGAGGTAGAGCTGCCCGACGTTTGAGTTCGCAAGAATCGGCGGAATGCGGTCCAGTTCAAGTTCTATGTGCTCGTGGAGCTTCTCCAGATTCACGCCCGAACGTTCCAAGACGGGGATGACGAGGGACTGCCCGTCTTCCAAAAGCGCGGCGAGAAGATGGAGCCCTTTCAACTCGCCGTGATTTTTCTTCGCGGCGATCTCCTGCGCGTTCTGCAATGCCTCCTGGGCTTTTATGGTGAAACGATGAAAATTTGGCATGTCTGTATAGTAATTATACCGCGATAGGACCATTTTAGTTTCAAAAACGCCGATTGTCAATCTCAGGGGGAGATTGCTAATGGAGTGCATGCCGGACTCCATTTTATCCGTTCGAATCTCGCCCTGTGCACGAAAAAAAGTCTTTAGATTTGTTTTGTGCTATGGATTTGATGTAGACTTTATAAGTCATGATAGAGAATCAAGATGCGATTCAGTGGATAAGACATATTGTGGGAAATCATATCATCGAGGGGAGATTGTTCCACGCAGGAAAGTCACATAGAGACGTTGCCGAGGTTCGTAAGATTCAGGGCGTCGCGACAGAGAGACTTGAAAAAGCATTAAAAGAAAAGCAAATCGCCGATCCGGGAGCCTTGGAAATCCTTGAGGCTTTAAAAAATAGTGACTGGGGAGACAGGTCTTCTTATGAAGCATTTCGGGAGCGTTACGACCAATATGTTGCTCCGGTAGAAAAAGAAGTAACAAGGGAAATAAATGAATTATTCGGAAAAAGATAGTATCACTCGAGCGCACAGAGATTTAGCGTAATAACACCCCAAAATCGTTCAAGATCGTCCAAGCCCGTGCACAAAAAATCATTAAAAAAATATTAAACAGTGTTTGACTTTCCATGCGGCAGCATTACCATAAAACCATGCCTGCGGGGCGGTAGCCCCTGACCGGCCTTCGGGCTGGTGGCAGGCATACTAAACAACTTCTCCGCGTGAGGAGTTTTTTAATAAATACTGAAAAAATGCTTTTGTCCTCCCTCTACTGTGTCGTGGGCCGCTCTGCGAGCGTGGCCTGGAGCGTGATTGTCTTCCCGCCCCGGTTGATTGTAAGCGTCACGGTATCGCCCACGTTGAATTGCGAAATTACCGTGCCGAGGTCGTGGCTGCTGTCAATTTTTTGGCCGTTCACGGAAAGGATGATGTCTTCCGCTTGGATTCCCGCTTTCGCCGCGGGGGAATTCGGCTCCACGGCCGATCCTTGATCACTGCCGCGGACGAGCGCGCCGTAGTCAACGGGAAGTTTCTGCTGCGTCGCAACGTCCGGGGTGACCGCGAGATACCGCACGCCGAGGTAGGGCGTTTGGAGCTCGCCTGACGTTTCTACTGAACTGATGTCGTGCTTCGCGCGATTCACGGGGATCGCGAAGCCGATGTTCTCCGCGTTGGATGCAATTGCGGTGTTGATGCCGATTACCTCCCCGCGCAGATTGAGGAGCGGACCGCCCGAGTTGCCCGGATTGATCGCGGCGTCGGTTTGGATGACGCCCTGGATGGTCTCCTGCGTTCCCGTGTCGGGCGCGGAAGCGGTCACTGTCCGCGCGAGCCCAGAGATCACGCCGACGGAAACCGTGTTGGAGAATTCGCCGAGCGCGTTCCCGATCGCGATCGCCGTCTGGCCGAGTTCCAAACTATCCGAATCGCCCAGAGCAACGGTTGGCAATCCCGTCGTCTTGATTTTTACGACCGCCAAATCCTGATTTGGGTCGCGGGCCAAAATCGTCGCATTATATTTTGTACCATCACTCGTAATCACGGTATAGGATGCGCTTGCATCAGATACGACATGCTTATTAGTAAGAATCAAGCCGTCTGAAGAAATGATGAAACCGCTGCCGCCACCCACTTGCTGAAGCTGGGTTTTTCCCGTATCGCATGGCTGGGTGAGCTCCTGAAGATCATTCCCGAAAAACTGCTGAAACTCCGGCGGAAGGTTGCTGAATGGATTGTAGGGACATTGTTCAACGATAGGAACGTTTTTGGAAATCACGATGGAAACCACCGCAGGCGACGCTTTCTTCACGGCGTCAACCACCGCCTGCTCATAGTCAATGACCGGCTGATATAAGGGAACCGACGAGGAAGCGCCGCCTATGGCAGCGTTTGTGGAAGAACTCGCAGGCGGCGACTGCCCCACAAACGGAGAAAACAGCCTGCTGAAAAAATCGGTGAATACGTTCGCCCGCGCCTGCGGCGCGCTGATTGCGACACCTAAGAGAAGCCCTATTACAAGGACGCCTACGAAGACTGCCAGTGTCTTTTTATTATTGCCGCCGTTCATGAGTTTTTTTATTCTTTATTTTATAGTACGAGGCTGGCGGAGAAAAGTTTCGCAATCGTATGCGCACGCTTATTACTGCTCACAAAGCCCCATTTTTGTTTCATTTATTCAAGCTCTCCGAAGGTTTTATAACGCTGCCTTTACTATTTTTAACGCCTCTTCCACTTCCCTTTCTGTCGTCGGGCGGCCCAAACTGAAGCGAATACTCTCCTTCGCACGCTCTTTTGAATGGCCAAGCGCGTGAATGACGTATGAGGATTCCATCGCGCGCGAGCGGCAAGCGGAACCGGAGGACGCGGCGAGACCGCACAGATCAAATTTGGTGAGCAGGTCCTGCGCCGCTTTTCCGGGGAAATATACATTAAGGATATTTGGCAATCTTTCTCCTTTATTTTCTGATCCGTTCGTCTCTGCCTCGGGAAAAATATCTTTCAGTCCGCCCCACAGACGATCGCGGAGCGCGGCAATCCGTTTTGTTTCGCTCTCCCGCCGCGCCGCCGCAAGTTCAACCGCCTTTGCGAAGCCGACGATCGCGGGAACATTCTCCGTACCCGAACGAAGCCCGAATTCCTGCCCACCGCCCCCAACAATCGGCAGAAGCATGTCCGCCGCGTCACGCACAAAAAGCGCGCCCGCACCCTTCGGGCCATGAATTTTGTGCGAAGAGATAGTCATGAAATCCACGCCAAGCGCATTCGCATTGCAATCCAGAAACTGGAACGCTTGTGCAGCATCGGCGTGAAATGCCGGTAACCGGTCACCGATTACCGGTTTCTGGCCAGAAATTTGATTTCTGAAATCCTTGATCAGCGCCGCAATCTCCTTGAGCGGCTGCACTGTCCCGACCTCGTTATTGGCATACATAACCGATACGAGCGCGGTTTCCTGTGTCAAGCTTTTTTTGATCTTTTTTAAATCTGCGATTCCGCGCACGCTTACCGGCACATACGTCACGCGGACGCCCTCGCGTCCAAGGTCTCGCGCGGTCTCCAAAACCGACTCATGCTCAATTGCAGAAACAATGAGGCGCGGCGCCGCACGCCTCTCGTGTCGGCCGGACAGATTATACGCCATCCGAAACCGCCGCACCGCGCCACGAAGGGCGAGGTTGTTCGCTTCTGTCGCGGAGGCGGTAAAGATTATCTGCCGAAAATCGGCGCCGAGCGCCCTCGCGATTGTTTCGCGCGAACGATCCAACGCCGCAATCGCCTCCTGCCCAAACGTGTGGAGCGAACCGGGGTTGCCGAACCGCTCGGAAAAATACGGCATCATCGCGCGCAGAACCTCCGGATCAACCGGCGTGGACGCCGCGTAGTCAAGATAAATCCTCCTCATGGTCCGCCGCGTGGTGCGACTAAAAAAGCCCCGCGGCCGCAAGCGGTTTCGCGAACGCCACTTTCACAATCTCGCCCGTTTGTTTGTCGGGCATCAAAAAATAATTCTGCTTCCGATACAGATCGTAGAGCGCCTTCGTGAGCTCCACGTCCTTCAGGCAATATGCTTTGAGCTCGTCCATCTTGCCTTCCTGATAGAGACCGATTGCCTCCGAGCCGTGATGGTCTTTTTTCACGCCGAGGTTCGTTTCGGCGAGCCGGCTCAAGCTCACTCGCTGCTTCGCCGCCATTTCAACCTCCTCAAGCAGATCCACGCGCTCTTTCTCCCAAAGATTCGGCGCCGCGGCGCCCAACCCCTGGAAGTAATTATTAAGCACCGGCACATCATAGCGATTTATGCTGAATCCGACGATCCACCGCGCCCCCGCAAAGAGCTCGGCGAGCTTGTCCATCTCGTGCTCCTCAAAAACAAAATACTTGTCGTACAAATAGGAATAGACGCCGACAACCGATATTTTGAGCGCAGCGAAATTGTCCCGTCCCACATCCGGGTCGGTGAAGAAATTCTGCGTTTCAATGTCAAAAACCAGAGTGTCCATTATATGTGCCGGTCGGCGACGTTGGACGCTGCATAGCTCTCCGGCTTCGTCTTCACCTGGAAATTATTCGCCCTGATCATCGCCACCACTTCTTGAATCATTGCTTTCGTGGGGCCGTTCTGGCCGATGTCGACATGGATCTCAAAATCAAATTCGGGGAGCGGGAGTTTTTTGAGTTCCGAAAGCACCTTCTCCGCGACCTCAAGCGAGATTAACACTTCTTTAATGATCCTGTCGCGCAGGTTATGAAACTTTCCGAGTTCAAAGCGCCGCCAGAAATAGCGGCCGCCTTTCCCTACGCGATGCACCACCACCGCGGTCACAAAATCCGCCTTCTTGCCGCGCAGAAGCTCGGAGTCGGTGCCGATGGTCACTTTGTAGCGGCGCGCGGGCTCTATCGTCATAAAATCAACGATCGCACGAACCACTTCGTCAATGGTCATTCGGATTCCGAGCGAGCTGTTTAAGAAGTCCGGCATGTAGCCGTAGCATACCGCCACGCACCGCGCCTGTCAACGAAACAATGAAATCTGATATACTTCCTTGTATATGAAAATAAATCCGTACATTTTCAGGGACTATGACATCAGAGGAATCGCCGGTACGGACCTTGATGCCAAAAAGGTGGAAGCAATTGCGAAATCATACGGCACCTTCCTGCGGAAAAGAAAAATCAGGCAAGCAGTCATAGGATACGATTGCCGCTTGAGTAGCGAAGAATATCATCGAGCCTTTATCAAAGGATTGTCCGCGATGGGGGTGGACATCATTGACCTCGGCATGGTCATGACGCAGATGATGTATTTCGCACAGTATCGTTTTCAAACGAACGGCGGCGTCATGATTACTGCGTCGCACAATCCATGGAATTACAACGGATTCAAAATTGCTTTTGGGTACTCCAAAACCACGGAAAAGCCGGAGATCCAGGAGATACAGAAGGTTGCTGCGGATGAGACATTTTTTGTCGCCGATGAACCGGGCACGATCACGGTGCTCGAGGGTAAGGCCCGTGAACAGTTCATTGAGGATTACGAACACGATGTCCTGAAACGCGTGAGAATAGAAAAGAAGTTTAGGGTAGTGGTTGATACCAGTATGGGCACCACGGGGCTTTACAACCCAAAGATATTTGAGAGGGCGGGCTGTGAAGTAATCGGCCAAAATCTGGAAGTAGACGGCCATTTCCCCATCGGAACGCCAGATCCAACTGCCACATCGGTCATGGCGCGCATTCAGAAAAGGGTTCTTGCAGAAAAAGCCGACTTCGGCGTGACATTTGATGGCGACGGGGATCGCACGGGAGTGGTAGATGAAAAGGGTCGCGTGTTGTGGAACGACGTGCTATTGGCTATTTTTGCGAAAGAGATCTTGGAGCGTTTTCCGGGATCAAAAATCGTGTACAACACGCTGTGTTCCCAACTGACTTCCAGGGTCATTGAGCAATGCGGTGGTATCCCAATTATGTGGCGGACCGGCCATGCCTTCATTAAATCAAAAATCGCCGAGACGGGGGCGGTTTTTGGGGGAGAACTCTCCGGCCATTTCTTCTTCAACGATAACGCCTACGGCTACGATGATGGCACCTATGCAATCCTCAGAATCCTTGAATACCTTTCCGAAAAGGACATTTCTTTGAGTCAACTGTACGAAGAATTCCCAAAATACATTTCCTCCCCGGAAATCAAAATAGGTTGTCCCGACGATAAAAAAATAAAAGTGGTTCAGGACCTCTCCGTGAAGTTTGAAAATGATTTCCCTCGGGCGAAAATTACCGATGCGCGCGTCATCCCCGGTGACGATGGCGTCCGTGCAGATTTTCCCGATGGTATGATGATTTTCCGCTTTTCCCAGAATGGTCCTTACCTCACCGTGAAATTTGAGGCGCAGGATCAAAAGACATACGACGAAAGAAAACACTACATCAAAACGCTACTGAAAAGTTATCCTGAAATGATTTGGGAAGATGACCTCGCGGTAAATCTTTCCTCCCTGGATTGAAAGCTGAACCTGCGGCGTGTTTTGGCGTTCGCGCACAATTGAAGTAGAATACAATTGAAAATGGCGAAAAGGAACGGAGAGGCGGGCCTCAATAAAAAGAATGGGGGCGGGAGGGAAATGGGTGTCTCTGACAGCCGCCTGCACCCCGATACGAAGAAAAGCATCTGGGGGGTGGGGCTTTTTTGCGCTGCGGTGATCCTCACGCTTGCGGGGTTCGGCGCGGCGGGGCCTGCGGGCGGCGCGATGTATCAGGGCTTCACCGCACTCTTCGGCTGGGGATATTTCGTCCTCCCCGTGACGCTTGTCTTCGCCGCAATCGTACTTTTGGCCTCCGGCCGCAAGAAAATAGTAGGCACAACGCTCGTAGGAGCTAGTCTCCTTATCCTTTCGTTCCTCGGCCTCATTGAAATATTCTCCCCCGCGAAGGGCGGCTGGCTCGGCCTTGTGCTTGGGTCGCTCCGCTACCCGTTCGGAAAAACCGCGGCAGTCATCATTGACGGGTTCATCCTCATCATTTCGGTTCTTGTCACAGCGAACGTACCTATCAGAATCAAGTGGCCGTGGAAGGCGCCCAGCGGGGAAGAAGGCGGCACCGAAAAGCCGCTCGTTGTGACAGGGACCGAGAGCAAAAAGGGGAAGATAGAGGAGCGCGAGGAAGACGAGGAAGAAATGAAACCGACGCTCGTAGAGGCGGGGCGCACGCCGAAGTCCGTGAGGAGAGCCAAGGCACCGGTCTTTGCGAATTACGTCCCCCCGCCGCTTTCGCTTCTGAAATCCGAGACGGGGAAACCCACAACGGGTGATCTCCTTGCAAACGCAAACATCATCAAGCGAACACTGGAGAGCTTCGGCATCAGCGTGGAAATGGGAGAGATCAATGTGGGTCCGGCGGTTACGCGTTACACCTTGAAGCCGGCCGAAGGGATGAAGCTCTCACGTATCACGGCGCTCTCCTCCGATCTCGCGCTCGCGCTCGCCGCGCATCCGATCCGCATTGAAGCGCCGATCCCGGGGAAATCGCTCGTGGGCATTGAGGTGCCGAACAGGGCGGCCGCGCTTGTGCGGCTCGGCAGCTTGATGCATTATCCCGAATTCCAGCAATCGGGGCCGCTCGGTTTCGTTCTCGGTCGCGACGTCTCGGGCGAACCGGTCTTCACGGACATTGAGAAAATGCCGCACATGCTCGTCGCGGGCGCGACCGGCTCGGGAAAGTCAATCCTTATGCACTCGCTCCTTGTTTCGCTTTTGTATAAGAACTCGCCACAGACCCTGAAGCTCGTCCTTATTGACCCGAAGCGCGTGGAGCTTTCCGTCTATGAAGGCATCCCCCATCTCGTGAGCCCCGTGATCATGGAGAACAAAAAGGCGGTTACCGTGTTCCGCTGGGCGATCGCCGAAATGGAACGGCGGTATGAGCTTCTCCAAAAAGCCGGCAGCCGCGATACGAAGGGCTATAACGCGAGCCACCCGTCCGAGGCGCTTCCCTTTATTTTGATCGTGATAGATGAGATGGCAGACCTTATGACCTCCTATGGCCGTGAAGTGGAAGGGTCTGTTGTACGCCTCGCGCAGATGGCGCGGGCGACGGGTATTCACCTTCTGCTCGCCACGCAGCGACCGTCGGTGGAGATCATCACAGGACTCATCAAGGCGAACATCACCGCACGCGTGGCACTCCAAGTGGCATCGCAGATTGATTCGCGCACTATTTTGGATACCGCAGGCGCGGAGAAACTCCTTGGCAACGGCGATTTGCTTTTCGTGTCCGCCGAACTCTCCAAGCCGAAGCGCATCCAGGGTGCCTATATCACGGAAGACGAGATCAAAAATGTGGCGAGTTTCGTCCGCGATCACAACGCCGCGACGGCGGAGGAAGGCAGGGAGGTGAACTTTGAAAACGGTGGTATGAACGGCACGGCCGCTCACATTGCTGCACCGCAAAACTTTGACGAATATCTTGAGGACGAGGACACCGACGAGCTTTTTGACGAGGCCATCGCAACCGTGGCGGAAGCCAAGAAGGCCTCGGCGTCGCTTCTGCAGCGCCGCCTGAAAGTTGGCTATGCCCGTGCCGCGCGGCTTCTGGACCTCATGGAAGCCGCGGAACTTATCGGCCCGGGTGACGGCGCGAAGCCCCGCGACGTCAATCTGGAAAAAATAGAAGAACGGCTTTCGTAATATAGCCACACACACCAATGAATAACGATCACGAAAATGACATGAGCTTTCCGGAATTCTTCGCCGAACGGCTCCGCAGCAAGGGAATCTCGCTCGCAAAGCTTTCGGAGGTTACCGGCATCGCACCCGTACATCTCACAAATCTCTTCCACGGCAATTTTAGCGACATGCCCTCCAAGCCGTATCTCCGCGGCTATCTCATCCGCATCGGCAGGACGCTTGATTTTGACGGTGAGGAATGGTGGGGAAGACTGGAACAAGAAGATACTACGAAAGACGCACACATGTCGGATGAGCTTCCGAGAAACCGATTCGTCCGAAACCGCGTGCCGAAATCCGCGTGGATCGCGGCCGTTCTCATCGTTATCCTCGTGGGATATTTTCTCTTTGCGTTTCCCTATATTTTCGGCAAACCCATCCTCACGGTGACGTATCCCGCGGAAAATCCCTATGTGACTTCCTCCGCGACCCTCACAATCCAAGGCACGGTGCGTAATGCCGACGCGCTTTACCTTGTAAGCAACGAATCCTCAAGCAGCGAGGAAATCATCGTAGCTCCCGACGGTTCCTGGGAGAAAGGGGTGCTTTTGGGGAAGGGGCTCAATACGTTTGAAATCAGCGCGGAAAAATTTCTTGGCGGCGAAACCCGCGTGACGCAAGAAATCATTTACACGCTGCCGCTCTCAGCCTCCGGAACACAGCCCGTGATCCACTTCGCGCCGCAAATCCCCGCCACGGGCACTTACTTCGATTGAAAAATCTTTAATAGGAATTTAATGCCGGCTCTGATATAATAAGAGCATGACACAAGTGAAAAAAGCGGAACCTGCGAAAAAGGACGGTGAGTCCGTGAGAGAACCTGCGAACGCGAAAGAAGAAAAAGAAACGAAGAAAGTGGCGAAGGACGAAGGCATGAAGGATCTGGATAATCTTCTTTCTTCCCTCCAGGAAAAATTCGGCGAAGGCGCCATCATGAAGCTTGGCGACGTGAGCCGCGCAGACGTGGCGGTGATTCCCACGGGCTCGTTCTCGCTTGATCTCGCGCTCGGCGTCGGCGGCCTGCCACGTGGGAGAGTCGTGGAAATCTACGGCCAGGAGGCGAGTGGTAAAACCACGCTGGCCCTTAACGTCGTCGCGCAGGCGCAAAGACAGGGCGGGCGGTGCGCCTTTATTGACGCAGAACATGCGATGGACCCGGAATACGCGGCGCGGCTCGGCGTCCGCGTAAATGAGCTCTTGGTCTCCCAGCCAGATAATGGCGAGGAAGCACTCAATATCCTGGAAAGTCTGGTGCGTTCCAAGATGATCTCGGTCGTCGTCGTGGACTCCGTGGCGGCACTCACCCCCCGCGCGGAGATAGAAGGAGAAATGGGGGAACAGCATGTGGGACGCCAGGCGCGCATGATGGCGCAGGCCCTGCGGAAGCTCACCGCCATCGCAAGCCAGAGCCAGACGCTCATCATCTTTATCAACCAGATCCGCATGAAGATCGGCGTCATGTTCGGCAATCCGGAAACGACGCCGGGGGGATTGGCGCTCAAATTTGCGGCCTCGGTGCGCATTGATCTCCGCCGTATTGCGCAAGTGAAGAAGGGGGACGTGGTAGTGGGCAACCGCGTGAGAGCAAAAGTGGCGAAAAACAAAGTGGCAGCTCCCTTTCGGACCGCCGAGTTTGATATCATGTTCGGCGAAGGCATCTCCTACGAGAGCGACGTCCTGAACGCCGCCGTGAACCGTGGTATCGTCAAAAAAGCGGGAGCAGGTTTCACATTTGAAGGAGAAAAGCTCGGCACAGGATTTGATAACGTCCGCTTGAAACTAAAAGAAGACAAAAAACTCTTGGACGAGATCAAGAAAAAAATCGTGGAAGACATGGAGAAGGCGGACCCAAAACGCCCGTAGATTCCAGGCGGCAAGACCGCACACGGCGGACTACCTACGCTACCTCAAATTTTTGAAGGGGGTTCTAGAGGTGGGACACCGCCCGCGCAAAGCCCGCAAGCGACGTGCTCACGACGAGGCGCGTTTCATACCAGCCATACACAAAACTCGCGGGCGGGTTTGCACTCGGGAATGGCAATACGCGCACGGACGTGCTGGCCACTCGCCCGTCCATGAAGCCGCTCGTGGACGGCGCGCCGATGTCATAGAGAAATAGGTTGGCGATATTCGGCGACGCTTCCAATTTCGCCACATTATTTTCCAAAAACAGCCAGTTCTTCCCCTCTTGGAGCGAAAGTACATAGCCGGGCCAAAAGCCATTTTTATCTTGATACACAAAGAAGGCCGCGGTGGGATCAAAATTTTCGGCAAGAAGCGCCGGGTCAATGATCTGTGCGTTCGCCTGCGACAGAATCTCCCCGATGCCGAGATCGTGTCCGTCCGCACCCTTCGCGTCAATTTCAATGAAGTTTGAATTTTTGTTCACGGTTGTGAGAAGCGCAGAAAGTTTCTGGTTGAATGTTTGCAGGTCGGCTGCGCTCGTGACCGTTCCGCCCGCCCTGAGCACGAGTGTCAAAATCTGGTCCGCGGGTTCTTTGAAGGACGGGCCTTGGGCGGAGGACGCCGCGGCGGATGACGCGCCCTGTGCGGCCGGTGGGATGCTCGTCACAACGCTTGTTGCATTAGTAATCGCGGTATTGGATTGAGCCGCCGAGGCGCCCGCGCCGGTACCGGACTGCGGCGATTGTTGCGGCTGCGGCTGCGGCGCCACGGAACCGGAGAAAAATACCCAGTAGGCGAGATAGCCGATGCATGCGACCGCCGCAGCGGCCGCGACGGCGACAAGCGCAATAATAAGGGCTTTTTCCTTTTTTGCACGCGCAGCTCTCGCGACAGGATTGTTTTTCACCGCGAGCCCGGCCACTTTCACAGTTCGGAAACTCGGCGGACCTCCGCCGCTTTTCGCCATTGATTCCAGATCGGAGCGCATCGTGCGCACTTTCACCTCCGGCGGCGGAGGCGGCGCCGAGGGAACTTCGGGGAACGGCGAAGGCGGCGATAACGGCACATTGTTGATAGGTCCTTCCATCTGCTCCATTTTAGCACGACTAAAAACGCTCCGCCCGCGGGGCGGCGCGTGCTATTGCAGCTGCTTCACGGACATCCGGATGCGCCCGTCGTCGTCAACGCTGATTATCTTCGCACGCACGAAATCGCCCACCTTCACCACGTCTTCCACCTTCTTCACGAAACCGCTCTTCAATTCGGAAACATGAATCATGCCGTCTTTGCCGCCGCCGAGGTCCACGATTGCCCCGAATTCAAGCGTTTTTACTACAGTCCCCTCCACGATCTCGCCCACTTTGAACTCCCGCGCAATGCCTTTGATCTCCGCGACCGCCGCTTCCACTTTCAGAAGGTCGGTACCCGAAACGAATACGCCACCATCGTCGTCAATATCAATCCCTGCAAGGCCGTATTTCTCAATAAGGCCGTTGATCACTTTGCCGCCCGGGCCAATGACTGCGCCAATCTTATCCGTCGCAATCTTGAGCTGCCGGATGGTTGGCACGTACGGCGATAATTTTTCGCGTGGCGCGGCGATCACGCCCTTCATAACTTCCAAAATTTGAAGCCGCGCCTTCTTTGCCTGGAGAAGCGTTTTAAGAACGATCTCTGCCGTAAGCCCGTCCACTTTGATGTCCATCTGCATGCCCGTGATGCCGTCCACCGTGCCTGCCACCTTTAGATCCATGTCACCGTGGTGATCTTCCGGCCCCTGGATGTCCGTGAGAATCTTATAATTGTTCACATCTTTCATCATCAAACCCATCGCGATGCCCGCCGCCGGTTTTTTGATCGGCACGCCGGCATCCATAAGCGACAGGGACGTTGCACAAACGGTTGCCATGGAAGATGACCCGTTGGAAGACATGATCTCCGAAACGACGCGGATCGTGTAGGGAAATTCTTCTTTGGTCGGGATAAGCCGCTCCAGTGATTTCCGCGCAAGGTTGCCGTGGCCGATCTCGCGACGACCCGGTCCGCGGAACGTGCCCACCTCGCCGACCGAGAACGGCGGGAAATTGTAGTGCAGCATGAAGCGACGCTTGCCTGTCGTCTCCATCGTTTCTATCATCTGTTCGGCGCCCGGCGCCGCGAGCGTCGTCACGGCAAGCGCTTGCGTGTTCCCCCGCACGAAGAGTGCCGAGCCGTGCGTGCGGGAGAAAAGCGCCACTTCGCCGTCCAACGGGCGCAGTTCGTCAAGTTTCCTGCCGTCCGGCCGCCGTTCTTTCGTCAATGCTTCGCGGTGCACAAGGTCGTTGATCGCGTCTTCAAAAAGAAAATCGGCCGCTTTCCAATCCACCTCCTTCTCCTGCGCTTCAAACGATTCTTTGAGATGCAAAAGGAGCGCCGTTTTCAATTCGCCGATCGCACTTTGCTGCTCGGCTTTCCTCGGACGGAAGACCGCCGCCTCAAGCTTGTCCGCCAAATAGGCGCCAATCGCCGTCTTCAATTCTTCGCTCGGTTCCGCGACCGGCATCTCCATCTTTTCCTTTCCAATCTCCTTCCGAATGCCCTCCTGGAATTCCACGAGCCGGTTGATTTCCTTTTGCGCCATCGCGAGCCCTCCAGCAACATCTTTTTCCTGCGCATCCAGGCCGCCGAGTTCAATCATGTTGATGCGATCCTTGGAGCCGGACGCAAACGCGTCAAAGGCCGGGGAATTCGCACTGATATACGAATTGTCCGGATTGATCTTGAATTCATTGCCAACCTGCGCCATGCGCACGCCCGCGACCGGACCGCCCCACGGGATGTCAGATATGAGGAGCGCGACGGATGCACCCAAAAGCCCCACGAACTCCGGATCGTTCTCATCATCTATCTGCAACACGGTCACGACAACCTGGATCTCGCGCCGGATGCGAGAATCAAAAAGCGGCCGGATAGTGCGATCCACGAGCCGCCCGGCCAAGACCGCCTCTTCGGAGGCGCGCCCCTCGCGGCGGATGAACCGGCTGCCGATGATCTTTCCTGCCGCATAAAATTTTTCCTCGTAATCAACTTTGAGCGGCAGATAATCCGTCCCCGCGTCCTTGCGCGCTGCGACCGCGGTCGCCAAAACTACCGTCTCGCCGTATTTCGCGAGCACGGCGGCATTCGCCTGTTCGGCAAGCGATGAGATTTCTATCGTGAGCGTCTTTCCTGCGACGTCAATGGAGAATTGTTTCTTGTCAAGCATGTTTTAATCAGCAATTAATGATGGATGTGCTAAAATTGCGGCGCGGCGTCCTACAGGCGCGATTTCATGATGGCCCGCGGAATCTCTTCAATGTTAATGAAGCGGTCGGCGGCCTCCTGTATTTTGGAAGATGCGCTCCGGCGGAACGCCGCCACCTCCACGAGCCGCCCGGCGCCCCATTTGAGGTAGTCCACGAGCGGCAGGAAATCGCCGTCGCCCGTCACAAGTATGACCACGTCAAGGAACGCGGCCATCCTGATCGCATCCACCGCCATCCCCACGTCCCAGTCCGCCTTCTTCATCCCACCGGCGTAAATCTGGAGATCCTTCATCCGAAGCTCAAATCCCGCCTTCGTAAGCGCCTCAAAAAACGCGCCTTCGGAAGAAAGTTCACCGTTCTCTTCGGTGATGTGTGATACGCGGGCGATCCGGAGGGGCGGACGCACGCCCTCTTCGCCCTCCTCTGCGGCCGCAGTCGCGCCGCGCCCGCCGGCGGCTGTGCGCGGTCCAAAACGCTGCGGCTCCACTCCCTCGCTTTTCACCACGTAGGCCATCGCGCGGATCAACTGCCTGTCACCCACGAGGTATTTCTTGAGTTCCGTGTAGTTCACGCGGCCGCGATAGAGGTTCTTCGCGGAATGATAGAGGTTCTGCACATCAACAAAAATCCCAACCCGCTGGTTGGAATATCGCGTATCAATTTTCATCAGCGTTTAAGTTCAAGTTTCTTTATCAACTTCCCGTATTCGGATGGTTCGTGCTTTTGGAGGTATGACAAAAGCTTCCTGCGTTTGGAAACCATTTTCAAAAGCCCTCTGCGCGAGTGGTTGTCCTTCGGATTCTTCTTCAGGTGCGTCGCAAGTTCGTCAATTTGGCGCGAAAGCATCGCAACCTGTACCTGCGCCGAACCCGTGTCCTTGCTGTGTTCGCCGTGCTCCCCGATGATGCGGGATTTTACTCGTTTCGTAAGCATTAAATATATGTTACCGCCTGCGACGAAAAAACGCAAAGTTTCTCACGCACCGCACGTTCCTACTGCGCCTATGCGAGCTTCTTCAGGAAATCCTCCGCCATCTGGTCCGCCTTCTCTTGCTGTTTTTTCTCGAGTGATTTCCAATCTTTGTCCTGCTCCTCGTCGAATTTCTTAATCTTCTGCCCGATGACGGCAAGCTCGCTCGCTTCGCGTTCAAGGGAATAGATCAGATTGTCCAAATCTGTTTCTGAAAGCTGCCCTATTTTTTCGTTCAGAATATTCTTGATATTGTCATCAATCGGCGACTGCGCGAGAAGCGTGGCCGCTTTTGTTATCTTATATTTGAGTGCCGGTGATAACTCTGCCATGTTTGTTTTTGTTAGTGTAGTGTTGCGGCAGCGGCGGCGTGTTTTGTTAAAATGGTCTTCCCAACCCCAACCACCGCTTTCGTCCACTTGAGAAGATATCCTTGGTGCATAGCGACATCCATGGGATTCCCCGGAATATTCCAGGGCGCCACGCCGATATGATTATCAACGGCAACCTGCTTTGAAAGCTGCATAATCTCGCTGTTCGTCGGATGCGCGACTCCCTGCTGCTTTAGCCATATTTTGCAGGTGTTCCAAATAGTATCTTTCATTCCTAACTTATCGCCAACCGCCTCCATCTTTGCAGCGCCCGCGACTGCCTTCCCTTTTACAGCAGCCTCACTCGCCGCCGCCGCAGCCTTCGCTTTCAAAGCCTCCGCTGCTATGTAATGCGTAAAGAAAAGCTTGATGCCCGCCGCCTCAAGAGCCAACTCAAGACCACCGTAGACATACCGCGACCAATAATTTGGGTCAAAACTGTCCCTTAAAAGTTTCGCGAATTTCTTATTGTCGGCGCCTACCTGGCCAGCCTGCAACGCGAGAAGCTCTTCCCGCATATTCTCCCGGAACGCCTTCCTATTCTTCTCGATCTCCATGACCTTCAAGCCAGAAGCGCTCTTGTAAGTTTTGAGCTTCTCCTCAAGCTTGGCCATAGTGCCCGCCATAATGGCATCCATTACCTTGGAATTCTTTGCGCACTTTTCTTTGGTAGCTGGGTCAGTAACGGCCTCCGAATACCTCTCATAATCCTTTCCTGCGGCTTTTTCCTTCCCTTCCGCCTGCATCATCTTTTTTATTTTTTCCGCATCTTCAAGAGCATCTTCCAAAGAAAGGCGCGGCACTTTCTCTATATTTGCAGCCATGGCGGCGACTTCCTTGCCCTGTTCTTTTGTGGCGCCGCGGAACTGTTCCCCGCGATGGAATTCCCAATAACCAAACGTTGCGAGTCCCTTCGCGCGTTCCTTGATCCATCCCCACGCGGACGGTTTCTCTTTCGCCTTCTCGTGGGCCTCCCGGAAGAGGGTGAGGCCTCCTTTCGGAAGAAGATCTTCTGATTTTTCTGGCTCTGTCGGTTTTCCGCCTTCCTGCGGTTTCGCTTGCTTCGTCGGTCCGCGCATTTTCCCTTCTAGTTCCTTAATTCTGGCTTCCTTTTTTGCAACTTCTTCTTCAAGACGCCCGTATGCCTTTGCGCTGCTGTATCCGACTTCGGCGCCAAAGCGCTCCACCCCTCCGTGCTCTTGCACTGTTTTATTCAGATCGGCAACTTCATTTTTGAGCCGATCGATCTCCGCTTGCGTGTCCGCCTTTTCCAACCCGCGAATGGCGGCTTCGTTTTCCACAACTTTCTCTTCAACGCGCCCGTAGGCTCTTCCCTTGTTGTATCCAACTCCTTCCTCGGCACCGAACTTTTCAACGCCTTTGTGCTGTTGCACCGTCTTATTGAGATCTTCAATCATACTCCTGCGACGTTCCTTTTCTGCCTGCCTTTCCTCCGGGCTCATCGTGGCCCATGTGGCCCGTTCTTTTTCAAAGGCCTTTTCCGCCTGGTCTTTTGCCGGTTCCGTCACCTTCTCCACCTTCTCTGCCGCCTTAGGATTCACACCCTCCAGAACATCGGTTAAAACGATGAGGCCGCTTGCTTTCCGACCCGCTTCTCCTGCCTCTGCGGCAGCCTCCAGCCGGCCCTCGGGTATGCTCTCCGGACCCCCTATTAGGTATCCGCCTTCTTCCATCTTATACTCCTTGTTTTGCGGCATATTCTCTGGTGTAGCCATTTGTTTCCAGGATTATAGCACAGGCTCAATTTTTGCGCAAGAGCCCATCCACGCCATTTTTACGATTATAACAGATCGTGGCGCCGGTGCAAACCCTTCTCTTTTATTTTGCGACACGAGAGGAATATAATAATCCTGTGACCGACATTGAAAAACTACTCAAGGATTATCTGAACTATCTGGAAATAGAAAAGAACCGCTCGCCGAAGACGCGCGAGAATTACGAGCACTATCTGAATGAGTTTTTGAAATTTTCCAAAGTGCGGAGGCCGGCGGACATCACGGACGACGCGGTACGCGAGTTCCGCCTTGCGCTCGCCCGCCGCGAGCGCGGGAATGACGGCGCGGCGATCAAAAAGGTCACGCAAAGCTATTACGTGATCGCCCTCCGGAACTTTTTGAAATATTTGGCGAGGCGCGATGTGAAAACGCTCGCGGCGGAAAAAATAGAGCTTCCCAAAACGCCTTCGCGGCAGATTGAGGTGCTTGAGTACGGAGACCTGGAACGTTTGCTCGCGGCGCCCAAGAGCAACGACCTACGCGCGCTCCGCGACAAAGCGGTCCTGGAAACATTCTTCTCTACGGGCCTTCGGCTGGCCGAGTTGTGCTCCCTAAGCCGCTACTTGGATTTGAAACGCGGTGAGGTCACCGTGCGCGGGAAAGGTGACAAACTGCGCGTTGTTTTTATTTCTAACTCGGCACGCGAGGCCATCCAAAGATATCTTGCGAAGCGCAGCGACGCGGAGGAGGCACTTTTTGTAAGCCTGAACAAATCCGGAAAAGTGATTGGGCGCGTGACGCCGCGCGCCGTGCAGCGACTGGTCGCCACGCGGGCGCGCGAAGCCGGCATTGCGAAGCACGTCCACGCGCACCAGCTCCGCCACAGTTTCGCGACCGACCTCCTCATGAACGGCGCCGACCTCCGCTCCGTCCAGGAACTTCTCGGCCACGCAAATATTTCTACCACGCAGGTTTATACCCATCTCACGAATAAAGCACTCCGCGAAGTGCACCAGGCGTTCCACGGGAGAAGGCGCGGATAAGCCCGCAGGAGATTTCTTCCAGCGACTTCGTCTTCGCAGTAGCGGGAAGAAGCTCTCCTTTATGCTGTGAGTGTCGAGGGTGGGATTTGAACCCACAACCCTTGCGGGACAGCGTCCTAAGCGCTGCGCGTATGCCAGTTCCGCCACCTCGACGCCCTACAATTTTAATATCTTGTGCAACATCTACAATACTTGACAAACTATTGATTTAATGATAACATCTACACGGCAGATTAAAATTCATTCGGCCTAGTATCGATAGATTCTAACGAAACGAAAGGAGCTAATTATGGCAGAGAAAGGGAATGACAGGGGAAACAAACAGGAAAGGAAAGAGAAGATGAGGAGTGGGATTTGGAACGGAATTCTGAGCATGCTTGGGAATCCCGCAATTCAAGCGTTCGCACGGGACGTTGCATCGAGGATTCCGGACGAAAGCTTTTTCCGCTCAGCCGGGTTTAGGACCATCTTGAATGGGCTTTCTGGCTTCTTGGAGGGTGAGTTTGGGGGCACCGGATTCTTGGGAGCCCTCGGGGAAAAAAGCACAGACGTCCTGGAGTCACTTTCGGAAGAACTGGGCGACCAAGCGGTCCAAAAAGTACAACGAGATGTCAAAGCTGTGATTCCTGGAATTCCGCCAACAATCCTCAACTCCTTCGCCAAGGAAGCATGGCAAAAGATTCATGGCGCGACGGATGCGGATATTCCCAGGGTGCAGGCTCGTTTGACGCTTGAGCTTGCAACTTTACGCGCGCTCTACAAAGAACCTTCTTCTCTTACTAAGCATCTCACAAGCAGAGAAGAACTTCACAAGATCTTCGGCGTAATCAGCGGTCTGCTTGCCGAAACGGGCAGCGCCGTGGACGGAGCCGCAGGGAAAGCCGCCGACGGACTCCATACCCTCAACACTTTTCTGAGAAATCGCCGAGCTGCTCGGCAGGAAGGAGTGTCGCAATGAACATTGGACGGTTTTTGCGGGAATTCGGGGAAACATTGGAACTCCTCGGAGAAGAGGCCTATGAAGCCGGCAGGAATGTTGTTCAACGAGCCCAGCCAATCGTCAATGATTTGAGGCAGCGCGCCCAAATCATAATCGCTTCCCTCCGACAGTGGGTTCTCTTTTGGCTCGCCGGAATCCTCGTGTGGATTCTGGCCGTAATCACGATTGCAGCGTTTGCTCCAAGCGTACAAGAGGCAATGGTGCCGCTCGTTGCTATCGTATTCATGATTACCGGAATCCTGGCGCTCGCCCTAGGAAGCATCCAGGTCTCTCAACACCGAAGCGTGAGGGTCTTTTGGTTTATGCTAGCGGCTTTTGCACTCCCCAAGGTGGGACGCTGGCTGAAGGAATGTTTCGGAGCAGTGGTGGCCAGTTTTATTGTTGGCCTTTGTATTAGCATCTACTGCACCTTCGTTCCTGTCTCAAATAGACCTTCCCAGGTTCTGATGCTCATCATGTTGATCATGACCTGGTGGGCATTCAAGGTTCACGGCATCCTTACGGGAAGGATGCACAGGACCTGGTGGATTGTGGCCCTGATTGTTTTGGTAACGATGTCATTCTTTGCTGCCCCACCCAGTAGAGCCGAAAGGGCGGCTGTGGATTCGAAAGAACCTGCACGGATTTGTTCGCAGGCAGAACCCCAAAACCTGATTCCCAATACGTATGGTTTTTCGAGAATCAATCTATGGGATGACTGCTATCACGGCCCCTTCACCGTGGACACGTCGGGAAACGTTGAGGTGGTTCACAGTGCAAATCCCGGCGACGGGGCTTCGGTGTGGTGCAGTGGCCGTTCTGCGCCACAACCAGTTCGTGTCGGATACGAGCCTTTTGGAAATGACTTTACGGACTGCAGCTCTTTCTACCTGAAAGGGCGCGGATTTGCCGAATTCCGCTTCCCTAGGCGGATGTGCCGAATTCCGCTTCCCTAGTAAGGGTTAATGTGGGAGGAATCCTTTCCCACAACAAGCCGTTGGCACCGCCAACGGCTTCGCTTTTTAATAAATCTCTTATGAAAACAAATTATGGAATCCAAAAGGCCCCACAAGGGGCCTTTTGAAAAACGCGGCCGCAATAAGTCAGGACGGCAACCAGCTAGCACGCGGTGAAGGTGCTCGAGCCAAGGAAGCTTGAGATGATCAGTGGTATTCCTTTCGCGACGAGCGCGATCACGACGGCAATTACCGCGTAGAGCAGCGTGCTTCCCGCCTTACTCACCTTTTCGGGATCACCTCCGGCAGTTAAGTACTTGAACGCTGCGACGAAAACGAAGATGATGGCCAAGATGATCATCAAGTAAAACAACCAGTTGATGATCGTGCAGAGAAGGCCGTTCGCGCCCGCAATTTGTCCCACACTTGATATCGGCGCCGCAGGTGCCGTCACACCCGGCCCCGTAAACTGCGCCAATGCCACAAGCGGAAGTCCGAGCGCGAGGACCGGTGCCGCCAATCCCTTCGCAAATTCTTTTACTGTTTTCATGGATAATTGGGATTTTCGACCTTTCCAGTTACCGTCTTAGTATACCCCTTTCTTTTGGAAAAACAAACTGGCTCTCTTATCCACAGATGCTCGTGAGCATCCCCACGTTAAATCCTCCCAGGAAGCTGTCTATAAGGGTGGGAACTCCCCACGCACAGAGGGCTACGACGACCGCGATTGCGGCATAAAGAAGCGTCCTGTTCGCACCTTGCACTTTTTCCGGCTCGCCCGCAGAGGTTGCATAACGATAGCCGCCCATGAGGAACATGATAATGGCAAACATGATGAGAAGCCAAAATACCCACAAAAGGATGCCGCACACAATATCGGAAATGTTCGTAACATTCTGAACCGGACTCGTGGGCAGCGTTGTCACGCCGGGAGGCGGCGTGGGACCAGCGAGACCAGCGGCGGTTTGCGCAAAAACCATCGCCACCAAAATTGTCGCGCCGACTGCCGCAAAGAGAGGTACTGTCTTGATTTTCCTCATTGTTCTTACTTACAAAACTGGCTAAGGGTGCCGGCGCCCAAGACACTGCCAATGAGCGAGGGAACTCCCCACGCGCATATTGCAACCGCAGCTGCGATCGCGGCATAGAGAAGAGTTTTGTTCGCTTTGCCAACCTTCTCTGGATCTCCCGACGATACCGCATACCCATAACCCCCAACGAGAGTCATAACAACGGCGAGCACAATGAGCCCCCAGAAAATCCAGTTAATGATGCCGCAGAAAAGGGTGGTGATGTCGGTCGTCGAGAGCGTTGTTGAAGGAGCGGTTATGCCATTTGGTGGTGGCAGATTGATGATCGTTGTCGTCGCCCCGGCGACCCGTGCCACAAAGAATGCAAAAACGGTGAGTGATGCGGAAAGTAATATCCGACCCGTCCGCGAATTAATTTTGCAAAGCATGTTCCTCACCATCATTTTTATTATAACATTACGGACACACACTCAAACTTGAGGGCTGCACGCCGAAGATGCTTCCTATGAAAACCGGGACTCCTCTTGCTACTAGCGCGACTACGATCGCAATCGCGGCATAAAGGAGCGTCTTATTCGCCTTGCTGACACCTTCGGGATCTCCCGACGACGTCGCATAGCGGTACCCGCCCATGAGGAACATTATTATTCCCACCACGATGAGTCCCCAAAAGACCCAGTTTAATATCCCGCAGAGGAGGGTGGTAATATCCGACACGCTCGTGATGGTGCTCGTAGGGGCCGTCGCCGCGCTTGCGGCCGTGATAAGCGACATCGTAAATGAACCGACCGCGCTGCAAACCGCCATTTTTTTTATCTTTTCCATGCCTAATAAATAAATTTTAACTTGACCCGCCGCCTAATATGCTCTGGATGAGTTTGGCAACACCACCCGCAAGAAGAACCACCACAAACCCGATGACCGCGTAGAGGATGGTTTTCTTTCCGGTGCTGAATTTTTCCGGATTTCCCCCAGCCGTCATCATCTGAAAACCTCCGATTAGGATAATAATACCACAGATGGGAATGGAGATAGTGAAGATAAAGTTCATGACGGCGGCCAAGGGGCAGGTCAGGTCATTGCAGCTGCTTCCCAAGGGATTCGTGAGCGCGATGGAGCTGGAGCTGGTAACGGGACTGGAAGGCGAAATGGGAGGGGTGCCGCCGCTGCCGTACGTTATTGCGACTGGCGAGCTCTGTGTGATTTGGCTGCCAGAATTGGCATCGGTGACTTGGACATAACTGCTAAAGGTCGCGCCGCTGCCCAACGAAGCCTGCGTTTGGTTAAACGTCCCCAGTGTGAAGGTATACGTATTGCCATAACTTACATTCTGATTCATGCCGGTTACCGGGTCGGACGGTATGGTAGGACCGGACCAAACCTGCTGTCCCAATAAGTTGCCGCTACTGCCCTTGAAGAAAAAAGTTATGCTCACGCTCTGAGCACCGTCGCAAGTTGGATCCTGACCAACTTGAGTAGAGGCGAAGTTGAAGGTTGCTGTCATGCTGGTTCCCGTGTCGCTCACCGAGGTCGGGCTTACATTGTAGTTTACTGTGCCAGCCTGCACGCACTGGAATCCTCCACTGGCAAAGAGGTGGTTTGGCAAAGCAATCATCACAACAACCACGGCGAGTGGCAAGAGCATCGCGTATCCAGCCCGTTTCAAAATATATCCCATTGTTTTCATTGTACTACATCGGCATCAAAAACCTACCGAGCCCGGGCAGAAGCTCAAACCGTAATTCATTTGGGCCAAATCAATTGGGTAATTGCCGGCGGTCACGTACGTCGGGTTGACTCTAAGATCAACGCGCAACTTGCAGGCGTCGCTTTTGCTTATGCCCATTAGGTTCAGAAAATCGTCTTCGGCCACACTCCTGTACTCAATCGCATCCGCCAAAGAATAGGTATCCAACATAATGTAGAATGTGCTGTTCTGCCTGTTGTAGCCCATCTCGTAATGGTAGGTGTCCCTAAAATCAATCCTCAAAAATACGGTGGCTTGATTTACGGCCGCAGCTTCGTTATAAAAATTCTTCATCGTGACCACGCCCTGATTTGTTTGCAGAGAGATTGTCGGTCCCGCAGGAACGGGCCCGGGCGTCGTTGTGGGCGTCGGAAGATTGCCAGCTCCGCCGCCGGGCGCTTGGGACTGATTCCTGCCTACAAAAACCAACAACACCGCGCCAACGACGATAACGAGAGCAATGATGAGAATGAGTTTTTTCATAAATGAACTTCCATTAGCAAGGCACGGAAATGCTGCACAGATTTGCGGTATATTTCCACGGGCAAAAACTCCCGCCATGCGACTGACTATAAAGCGTGCAAGCTAATTGGTCATTCTGTGACGCAACGCCAGACACACAGCTGTTATAATCGCCCGAACTGGTATTAAAAGAACAGCTCCACTCTGAACAGTATAGCCCTCCCCCGCCCGTTTTACATTGTAGGCAATACCCTTGCGCCTGTTTACTGGAATAACTTCCATTGCAGCCAACGCCTTTGGTGGAAGGACTCGTATCTTCGGTGAAGCTGCACGCCGAGGGCACGCCGGGCGTGGAGATAACGTTAATCTGCCACAATCCTACGGAGAACGATGTGCCGTCTTCGCATTTGTCGGTACCGCTTTGTATGCCCGGGTTTGTGCCGCCGCCGCTTTCCTTATTGCAAACCTGCGATGCTAAATTCGGAACCCACGCGCTGCACGCTGATTGCACGCTGCTAATGCTGCAAGAATTTGACGGATCGCTGATTGTAGAACATGTCCCGCCACCGCCCCCACCACCGCCCCCACCTCCTATCCCGCCTCCCGTGGACGAAACCGCAGACAGCCCCGGCAGACCGGGAATTTGAAGTGAAACGATCTGCGGATTCACGGTATAAAGAACGACGTACGCGCCGGCAAGAAGCAGGAGTCCAATGAGCGCATTCGTAATCCAGCTTTTTCCCTCACTCTCGGCCGAGGGATTGCCGCGGCTCACCGCGTACTTGATGCCACCGTAGACGATCGCGCCGAAGGCAAGGATGCCGGCCATGAGAAGGGCGAAGCTGTAGAAACCACTGACAAGGCCGGGAAAGGAGGTGGAAGACGCCACGCCGGGAAGATTGGGATTAATGGTGATCTGTACCGAGTTCATTTATTGGACGCTGCACGCGGACGTGCCAAAGCCGCCGATGCCGGTTATGTTAAGGACGTGAATGAAAGTGTACACGATGATGTACGCGCAAAGCGCGATCACGAGTCCCCACACCACGCTTGTGATCATTTTGTGGGCCTCGCTTATCTTTTCCGGCCTGCCGCGCGCGATGAGTAATCTGATCCCGCTCCACGCGATCATAATCGGCGCGATGATCCAAATCACGACGCCGATCCCGAAATAGATGACGTTCGCCGCGGTGCTCACGAGGTCGCAAAGATTCTGACAATTCTTAGTATCAGTGCCGCCGGCCGTTCCTGCTCCCGTGCACGAAATGAGCGGCCCCTTCAAAATGGTTGGGCTCCACACATTGCTATTGATCGCAGCGAACGCGAGATACGGCGTCACAATCACGAACAAGGCAAGAGCGCCGACAAGTTTTGTTTTCATCTTATTCATTATTACATTAATTGACTTACGGCCGTTTGTGCCTGGTTCAGGGCTTGAGATGAATCTGCAGAACCGTCGAGCACGTTTTTTATGGCAGTGTCAAAAATGGCGTCTATCTGGGTATCGTCGGCCTCGTACCATGATTTCGCGGTCAAGATCTGTGTTGCAAAAACGGAGAGGGAGGCGCTGTTCGCTTCTGCTTGAATCAGGGCGCGGAGCGCGGGCGGTTTCCCGGTTGCGCCTTGGTACGCCGCCGCATTGGCCGCATTTGTCGCGAGATAAAAGATGAGATTCCAGGCATCGGCTGATTTGCCCGCTTTCGCCGCCGCTAAGCCGTTGTATTCCGGATAATTCACGGGCATGCTCGCCCCATTCGCCTGCGGCATCGGCGCGATGCCTATACTGAGGTAAGGCGCTTTCGCTTCTATCGCCGCGAGATCCGACTGGTATGCAAATATAATCGCAGTCTTTCCCGCCACGAAACTATCAACCGCGTTTCCCATTCCGTCGTTCCAAGTGTAATACGGCGATGCCGCGTTCGCGAATTGCAGGTAGAAATTGAACGCGGCAACGCCCGTGGCGCCGTTGTCCCCGCCAGTGAAAAACGTCGCGGCGGTTCCCCTGTCGTCCGTCATCTGCGCCCCGCTTTGGAGCATAAGCAGTGAAAGGATGTCAACGGCATTTGGGATGCTCGCGCCCGAGCCGCCAATCGCCGCCGCCGCCTGCATGAGCTCGCCCGCCGCATTCATGCGGCGGAGCCTCACAACGTCCGTATCAAAATCGTCCCATGTCGCAGGAGGAACCGCGACGCCCGCAGCGTTGAAAAGGTCTTTGTTGTACACCATGGCGAGCGTATCAATGGAAAGCGGGAGCCCGTAAATTCCCCCGCCCCGAACAAAATCCCTCGCCACCGTGTCCGGGAACAAGCTTTGAAGCTGGAGGACGCCGAACTGTGTTGAGGAAGCGGGGAACGGCATGAGAACCGATGCCCATTTTGGGAGCTCGCGGTTGCTTACTTCAAACACGTCGGGGCCGGTACCCGCCGCGAGGGCGGAGAGAATCAGTGAATGATAGTTCGCGGGGTCAACCTGCACGTACGTCACCTTCCCGTACGGATACGACGCAAGAATACTCCCGAAGGTTCCGCTGTCCTCGGTGCCCCACACGGTAAGCGCAACCCCCGAACCGGTATTCACCTTTGGGCGCAACCCGATATAAAGGAGGACGACAACGACAATCAAAACGACGACTCCTCCACCAATGATGACAATCTGTTTTTTGGAAAGTTTTACGGGCATTGTACTAGTTACTGACTATCGGCGACTAGCAACTAGGTTTCCCAGCAACTAGTTACTAGATCACCACTGTCCCAGCCAACCGGTCACCGCCCTTCAGATTCATGATGCGCACGCCCTGCGCCGAGCGCCCGGTCGTGCGCACCGCCTTGAGCTCGGTGCGGATCATCTGCCCTTTCGCCGAAAGCGCGAAGACCTCCTTTTCTTCCGTCACAACGTGCGCGGAGGTCAGGGACCCGGTCTTCGCCGTGATCTCCGCGGTCTTCACGCCCGATCCGCCTCGGCTCTGCGTCTTATATTCCTTGAGCGGCGTCTGCTTCGCGAAACCGTTCTCCATGACCACAAGGAGTTTCGCTTCTCCTCCCTTGATTATAGCAAAGCCCGCGACCTCGTCGTTCTGTTTCTTCAATCTGATCGCGCGGACGCCCGCCGCGGCCCGCCCCATGGAACGCACCTGTTTTTCATCAAAGCGGATGGACTGTCCCTGGCGCGTCACGAGGATCACCTGGTCCGTACCGCCCGTGAGCCGTGCCCACTTGAGCTGATCTCCTTTTTTGAGCTTAATCGCAATGATGCCAGTGCGGCGGATATTTTCAAAATCCTCAAGCGGCGACTTTTTGATCACCCCCCGTTTTGTAACCAACATCAGATATTTTTTCTCTGCGCGTTTTGGACCTCTCGAGGAGTAGTTCACGATCGCGCTCACGGTTTCGTCAGCCGGCAGTTCCAAAAAGTTCTGGATGGCCTTGCCTTTTGACGTGCGCGTCGCCTGCGGAATCTCGTAGACCTTCGTTTGGAACGCGCGCCCGCGGTTCGTGAAGAATAAAACGTTGTCGTGCGTCCGCGCGCTGAAGAAATGCGAAAGGAAATCCTCGTCGGCCACTTCGGAGCCAATGAGTCCCTTGCCGCCGCGTTTTTGCACTTTAAAAGTGCTCGGCGGCAGCCGCTTGATGTACCCGCCGCCCGAAACCGTCACGATTGCATCCTCGTCGTTGATCAAATCTTCATCGCTCATCGCCGCAACGGCGTGCGCAATGACCTGTGTCCTCCGCTCGTCGCCGTATTTTTCTTTGAGTTCGCGGATTTCGTCTTTGATAATTTTTAATATCCGTGCCGGGCTCTTCAAAATAAGTGTCAGTTCTTCAATGAGCGCTTTTTTCTCCGTGAGTTCCGCGTCTATCTTTTGGTGCTCAAGCGCGGCGAGCGTCTGGAGCCGCATCTCCAAGATCGCCGTCGCCTGGATATCGGTGAACTTAAATTGTTTCATGAGGTTCGCATGCGCTTCTTCTTTATCCTTCGATTTCTTGATCGTTGCGATCACGCGATCAATCGCGTCAAGTGCTTTCGCAAGACCTTCCAAAATATGGGCGCGCTCCTGCGCCTTCTTGAGGTCAAACTGTGTCCGCCGCCGCACCACCTCCTTCCGATACGCGAGATACTCGGCAAGGATGTCGCGCAACGACAAGAGTCGCGGCTCAAGGCCGCCGTTGCCACCGTCCGCATTGGCAACGAGCGCGGTCATGTTCATGTTGAAATTCTTTTCAAGATCGGTGTGCTTGTAGAGCCAGTTTAGAATCTTCTGGGGTACCACGTCGTTCTTGAGTTCAATCACGATGCGCATCCCCTCGCGATCGGACTCGTCGCGGAGGTCGCGGATGCCTTCTATCTTCTTTTCCTGCGCGAGCTCGGCGATCGTCTTTATGAGTTCGGCCTTATTTACCTGGTACGGAATCTCCGTCACCACAATGTCAAACTGCTTGCCGGCCTTGTTCTCCACGATCTCCGTTTTCGCACGCGTGAGAACCGCGCCGCGTCCGGACACGTACGCTTCGCGTATCGCCTTCGCGTCATAGATGATGCCGCCCGTCGGAAAATCCGGCCCCTTCACAAATTGTAAAAGGTCCTCGCTTGTCGCGTCGGGATTGTCCGCAAGATAAAGAATGGCGTCCGCGATCTCGTTTAGGTTGTGCGTGGGAATGCTCGTCGCCATCCCCACCGCGATGCCGAGCGTCCCGTTCAAAAGAAGATTGGGGAGTTTCGCGGGAAGCACGCGCGGCTCGTTCCTCGTCCCATCGTAATTCGGCGCCCAATCAACCGTTTCTTTTTCAATATCCGCAAGCACCTCCTCGGTGATCCGCGAAAGCTTCGCCTCCGTGTAGCGGTGCGCCGCCGGCGGGTCGCCGTCCACCGAACCAAAATTCCCCTGCCCGTGCACGAGCGGGTAGCGGAGCGAAAAATCCTGCGCGAGGCGCACGAGGGTATCGTAGATCGCCATGTCGCCGTGCGGGTGATACTTGGACATCGTGTCACCCACCACGGTTGCCGACTTCCTGAACTTTGCAAGGTGCGTGAGTCCCGATTCCCACATGTCCCAAAGAATCCGCCGTTGCACCGGCTTCAAGCCATCGCGCACATCGGGCAGCGCCCGCGCGACGATGACCGACATCGCGTAGTCCAAGTATGACTCGCTAAGCTCTTTTGTAATTTCCCTTTTTTCCAGCTTTGCCATGTTAAAAATTAGCTATGAAAAATTTACTGTGGCGGTTTTACGATGTATTGCCGCGGCGCCTGTAGAATGTTTCCCAAATAATGCAGAAATCCCACGCCTTTCCCGTAGAGCGTCCCGATGCCGCCTTCCATATTCTGCCAGATACTTACCCCACCCGAGGACACCGCAGGCGATGATGCGGCGGAGGACGAAACGGCGGACGAAGCAGCGCCTTCTTGTGCGACCCCCGCGATAAGGTTATTGAAATAAGCGAGCCAAACGTAAATCACGATAATCATGGCGACCGCCGTTGCCACGACCAAAATTTTCGTTTTGGTCGCTTCGTCAAGCGACTGCAGCTCTTCAAGAAAGCTCTTTTTCTCTGCCTCGCGCATGACCCGCATCAGCCCGCGCTCAAAACGATCGGCCGCCCTTTGTCGCCCATAATGTCCTTTTGCTTGAATACGAATCTATCCATTTTTTCCGCCTTCTTGCCAAGCGCCTTCAGAAACTCGTCGGGGTTTTTATAAAAGCTCGGAATGACAATGCGCGCTTCAAGTTGCTTCGCGACCTTCGCCGCGATCTCCGGCTCCAAAAAATGGCCGCCGCCGACGGGCAGGATGAGCACGTCCGGTGCCAAAAGCTCCTCCATGAGCGCCGCGTCCACGGGCCGGGAGAGATGCCCCAAGAAAACAAATTTCATTTCCTCCCAATACACTGCATACACCGTCTTCAAAAACTTTTCCGTTGATTCGGCAGCGACGGGATACCCCAAAATTTCTATTTCCTTCACTTCGTACTCGCCGGGGAATGCGATCGTTTGCGCCGCAGCCGCGGCACCGCCCGCCGCTCCGGCCGCGCTCGCTGTCGCCTCCGCCGCAAGCGGGCTTTCCGACGCCACAAGCGTCTTTAATGTAACATCCGCCTTGAGGCGGTTGTTCTCCGGATTCACGAGGATGGACGTGTCTCCGCTTTGGAGCCGAAAGGCTCCGTTGCCAAAATAATTCAAAACCATATGAGGACATTTTATCAAAAAATCGGCCGAAATACAACCGCCGTCGGGCATACCCAGGCGCGCGTAAGAATGCATTTCGTCCTCGCGCGAAGACGAATTCGGCCCAAACACATTCCCACGCCTCTCTACCTGCTTGCAATTTGCCTTTTTATTGAATACAATGAGCACCAATGCCTCAAACGGACGCGAACATCGCGCAGTTCCTGAAGACCGAGCTTTCGGCGGCCGATTGGCCAAAAGAAGGCACGGTTGTGGAAGTCACGCTCATCAAAAAGCTTTCCCGCAAGGCCTATTTTGACATGGGCCGCTTCGGCACCGGCATCGTCTATGGCATAGAATTTCAGAACGCGCGGGAGGCGCTGCGCAACCTAAATCCCGACGGCAAGCTCAATGCGAAAATCATCGCACTGGACGGCGAAGAGGGCAATATTGAACTTTCGCTATCCGAAGCAGGCAAGCAAAAGCTTTGGCAACAGGCGAAAGATCTCGCGGAAGTCGGCGAGGTCGTGAAAGCGAAAATCGTCGGCGCGAATGCCGGTGGGCTGATGGCTGTGGTCTCCGAAGAACTGAAATCCTTCCTTCCTGTTTCCCAACTCTCGCTTGAACACTATCCGAAAGTCCCGGACGGCGACCGCGTGAAAATCGCGGAAGAGCTGAAGAAATTTATTGGACAGGAGCTTTCCGTGAAGATCATTGACGTGAATCCGCGGAGCAACAAGATCATCGTTTCCGAGCGCGAAGTACTTTCGGCGAACGTGAAGGAACTGCTTGCCGCTTATGCGGTGGGGCAGGATGTTGATTGCATCGTCTCGGGCGTCGCCGACTTTGGCGTCTTCGTCCGCTTCGTGGGTAATCCGCAGATCGAGGGCATGATCCACATTTCCGAGCTGGACTACAAGTTGATAGACAATCCAAAAGAACTCGTAACGGTGAACGACCAACTAAAGGCAAAAATCGTGGACATAAAAGAAGGCCGTGTGTTTCTCTCCCTTAAGGCGCTCAAAGAAGATCCGTGGGCGAAGCTCGGTGACACCATGAAGCCCGGCGCCACCGTGGAAGGCCGTGTGTACAAGTTCAATCCCTTCGGCGCCATCGTCGCGCTCGCAGGAGACCTTCAGGGCATGGTACACATCTCCGAGTTCGGCGGACAAGACGAGATGAAAAAAGCGCTCGCCATCGGACAGTCGTACCAGTTTGTTATTGATTCCGTGAAGCCAGAAGAAAGAAGGATCACGCTGAAGGTGAAGAAGGCGTAAACGGTGTAGGCCTTTGTCCTCGCGCGCAGACGAGTTCGGCCGAAGGCCTACACCGTTTACTTATTTCTTTTAATTGTATATTCTGAATGCGGGTTTGTTCACGCCGCGGTAGCTCAGTGGTAGAGCGCAGCCCTAAATCTTTGGGGCTTTCCGCAGCAATGCGGATTGAATAACCGGGTGAACTCGGGGGAACTCCAAAAGGACAATCCCGAACCAAGCTTCGCAGGGCATGGGTTGCGAAGAAGGCGTAGAGACTAGCGAGTGAGTCCCAACAATAATCTCGCACAAGCGCCCGGCTTCCTCCTAGAGGAAGATGATATAGTCCAAATTCAGCTTCGGAAGAGGCTGGCGTCGGGTGTTCGATTCACCCCCGCGGCACAATACGTTTCATAATTACCGAGTCCCACCTTCGTCGGGCCGCTGGGAATTGAACCCAGTCTACGTGCTCCCAAAGCACGCGTACTACCGGTATACGACGGCCCGTGATGCCTCTTCAAACTATCCTATTTCCGTTGTAGAATCAATGCGTTCAGCGGCGCCACGCGACGCGGGGCCCTCGTAGTTCAATGGACAGAACGCCAGACTTCTAAGCTGGTTATGGGGGTTCGATTCCCTCCGAGGGCGCACGACGATCTCCTAATTCAATACTGTGCCGAGAATTGAATTTAGGAGGGAACCGATATGGTAAAATGAAGGCATGAAAAATGAGCCCGTCCCCGATTTTACGGATTGGAACAAGATCGAGACCCTTCCGGAATTTCAAAAGTTTTACCACTCGTTCATTCTCCACAAACTGTTGCTGATTTTGCGACCGGGAGAACACGAAAAATTTGAAGTAGGAGGGGAGGTGAGCGAAGAGTATGAAAAATTACGAGCGCAGCTCAACGAGATGGACACCGGCTCGCTGCTGAAACAGCTTGAAGAGAAAGGGGGTGACAATAGGGCGTCGCTCGAAGAAGAAGCCCGGAAAGAGTGGCGGCAATATAATCGATTTGTTGGCCAGTACGGAGATACAATAGGCGCCGTGGTTGAAAAAATAGCCAAAGGAGAATTGCCTGAAGAACCAACGGCGGACGAACTGAAAGACGCGCTTCGGCAAGCTCTCTCAAAAAAGAGAAAACTGAATTAGAGTTGAAAAAATCAATGCTTCCCCGTAGGATGGAATAACGCGCGCTTAGCTCAGCGGCAGAGCGACCGCCTTACACGCGGTAGGTCGTAGGTTCAAATCCTACAGCGCGCACGAAAAATCAGGAGTTCAGTGTGTAGAAATTCTCCAGAAGCTTTGCGACGAGGATAGGCCCTGTGCCGCCCGGCGTGGGTGTATAAAATGCGATTTTGCCGTCTTCATTCGCGCCAGCGCCCGTACTCGCACCCACGCTCGCCGTTCCTGGATCAAAATCCCCCTTGCCGCCCTGATAGCCGAAATCAATCACACCAGCACTCGGTTTCAACATTGCGGGCGTGATAAGCCCCGCTTTGCCAACGCCTGTGATCACAAGGTTGGCGGTGCGCAACGCTGAAAAATCCGAATCCTTTCCCACCACCGTAACGTCGCCCGCTCTCTGGCCCAGAAGCCACAAGGAAATCGGTTTGCCGATCAGAAATCCGCGTCCGACGACGACCACTTTTTTTCCTTTCAGATCAAACTGGATGCGCTTCAAGATCTCCGCAACGACCTCCGCCGCCGGCTGGGCGATCTTGGTCCGACCGTTATAGAACGCGCCCAGGCTCCGCTCGCTCAAAAGATCCGGATCCTTTTCCGGAGGAATGGCGTTCAACACCGCATACCAATTGAAGTGATCGGGGAGGGGAAGCTGCACCACAACGCCGCCGCACGTCTTGTGCCTCGCAATTTTCCCCACTTCCTCCCGCAGGGCATCGTTTGTTAAATCCTCCGGAAATTCATAAATACGGTAATCAACGCCGAGGCGCGCCGCGGTGTCGTGCTTGATCTTCTGGAAACTCTTTGACGCAGGGTCGTTGCCAACCAAAACCCCGGCCAAAAATTTCTCCGGTTTCGGCAACGCCTTGAGGCGATCAGCGATCTCGGCCGCGATCTTTCTCCCGTCAATCACCATAATGTTTAGAGCATACCATCAAACCTGGCTTGAATCCACAGAGAGGCGGCGGTACAATTGCCATATACAAATTAAAAAATAATAAAATGTCGCAAAAAAATTTAAGAGAGGAGGACCCAAAAGTATTTGAAATCATTGAAAAAGAAAAGTTGCGGCAGAAAGAAGGGCTTGAGCTCATCCCCTCTGAGAGTTACGCCTCTCGCGCGGTGCTGGAGGCGATAGGAAGCGTGCTCAGCAATAAGTACGCGGAAAATTATCCGGGACGGCGCTACTACGGCGGCTGCGTGAACGTGGACGAGATGGAAACACTTTGCCAGAATCGGGCGAGGGAGGTTTTCCATGCAGAGGGGTACCACGTGAACGTTCAACCGTACTCCGGGTCGCCCGCAAACCTTGAGGTTTACTTCGGGCTTCTTGAACCAGGCGATACGATCATGGCGATGCGACTGGACCATGGAGGACACCTCACGCACGGCTCCCCCGTCAACATGTCGGGGAAATTGTTCAAATTCGTCCATTATCAGGTTGATGAAAAAAATGAGGTGCTTGATTACGATGCGATTGAAAAGCTCGCGCGCGAGCACAAGCCGAAATTGATCGTGTGCGGCTACACCGCCTACCCGCGGACCATTGATTTCAAGAAATTTGCCGACATTGCGAAGAGCGTCGGCGCTTATTCCATGGCTGACATCTCCCACATCGCGGGGCTCATCGCGGGAGGCGCACACCCCTCGCCATTCCCGCTTATGGACGTGGTCACGACGACCACGCACAAGACGCTGCGCGGCCCGCGTGCGGCGATGATCTTCTGCAAAGAAGAATTGAAAGACAAAATTGACCGCGCGGTGTTCCCCGGCATGCAGGGAGGGCCGCACGAGAACACAATCGCGGGCATTGCCGTCGCCATGCACGAAACGACGCTGCCGGAGTTCAAGGAATATGCACGTCAAGTTGTGAAAAACGCGAAGGCGCTTGCGAAAGAGCTCCAAGCGCAGGGCCTGCGGCTCATTTCGGGCGGAACCGATAATCATCTTATGCTTATTGACCTCCGCGCATTCGGCCCGGGGCGAGGCGTGTTTGTGGAAAAAGCGCTGGAGGCAGCGGGCATCAGCGTGAACAAGAGTTCCATCCCCAACGACCCCGCGCCGCCGTATTACCCGTCCGGCATCCGCCTCGGCACCCCACCCATCACCTCGCGCGGCATGAAGGAAGAGCACATGAAGACCGTCGCTTCCTTCATTGCCCGCATTGCACACGAGTTCGCCAAGAACGAACTTCCCGCCGACAAGGAAAAGCGCATTGAATTCATGCGCGCGTTCAACGCATCGCTCCCCAACCATCCACTCATAAAAGAAATCCACGATGCCGTGAAAAAATTCGCGACGCCGTTTCCCGTCCCCGGAATTGACTAACTCTTGCTAGCTTTGCATTTGTTCGAATCCTCTCCTGCGCACTCTCTGGACAAATGCAGTGCGCAGAAGTAGTTTAGTTATGGTCCTTGGGAGAGGAGGTCCTATGAATAGGAAGGAAAAATTGATTGCCCGAATCCAGACTTTTACGACTGACGGCCAGGTGCTAAGGGGCATGGAAGAAGTCAAAAAACTGCCCTTTGCCGATCGGCTGGAAGTCATGGCCAAACTTCGTACCGCGGCTATTCGCATTCAAATCGCAAAATGCGGGGCAGCATGCCAACGAGGGGCTGGCTAGTTTGCCCCTCCAGACCTAAGCTCATAAGCCGCTTACAATCTTAGGTTTGGCCAAAATCGTTCGGAGGTCGTCCAGGCCTGTGCGCGCGATTTGCCCATTCTGTATACGCGCGTTACAATTTTCCTACCATGATCCTCTCTGACCGCGACATCAAGAAGGCACTCAAGGCGGGACGTATCAAGATCACGCCGGCGCCGGATTTCAAAACCCAGCTTGGCTCGTGCTCTCTTGACCTGCGGCTCGGCAACGAGTTCCGTGTATTCCGCCGCACTCATGTGCCGCATATAGACACCCAGGATATGAAACAGGCGGCGGCCCTCATGGAGGACGTCGTGGTTCCGAAGGGCGGCTCTTTTGTGCTCCACCCCCAAGACCTCGTACTTGCGACCACGCTTGAATGGCTTGAGATCGGGGACGATCTCGTAGGGCGCATCGAAGGAAGGAGTTCTCTTGGGCGCCTCGGCGTCATTGTCCACGGCACGGCGTCCATCTTTGATCCCGGCTGGCGCGGGAAGCCAGTGATGGAACTCGGCAACCTCGGCGTCGTGCCCGTGCTCCTCTATCCCGGCATGCGGGTGTGCGCATTCACATTTGAAGAAGTGTCAAGCAAGGTGGAAGTTCCCTACTATATGAAAAAAAGTGGAAAGTACGCTGGCCAGAAAAAGCCGCTTGCATCCAAGCTTTCGCAGGAGGCCAAAACAAAAAAGCGGAGATGAAGAACGGCGGATACGAGATAGAGATCAAATGTCTCTTGGGAAACCGTGAAAACGCGGAGCGATTTGAGGCACAGATGAAAAAATTGGACCCAAAGCTGCGGAAGATCGGCTCTCATAAGCAACTCAACCACTACTTTGAAGGAGATGGCGATCTCGCCACCGTCGCAAAAGTCATTCACGACGATGAGGAGCGGAAAGAATTCCTTGATCTTGCAAAGAGGGCGAGGGATTTTTCCCTGCGCACGCGTGAAGCGGACGGGAAGGTGCTTTTGGTCCTCAAGGCGACCATTGACGACACGACGAGCGCGAACGGCACCGCGCGCCGCGAATTTGAACGCGAAGTAGCCATGCCGCTCGCAAAACTTGACGAGGCGATACTCGGCGCGGGTTTTTCCTACCAGGCAAAGTGGTCACGCGAACGGATAGAATACAAATTTGCAGATGCCAATGTGACGATAGACAAGAATGCCGGCTATGGCTATCTCGCTGAATTTGAAATTATTGAAAACGACCCTTCGCGCGCGGATGGCACAAAGGCGCAGCTTCGCGAAATCATAAAAAGCGTTGGCCTTGAGGAGCTCAACCAAGCGCGGCTGGAACGCATGTTCGCCTACTACAACGCGCACTGGCCGGAATATTATGGTACCGAAAAAACCTTCGTGATAGAGTAGAACCATGGCAAACATTCCCGCGGGTGCGCGGCACCCCGAATATCAATATCTTGACCTCCTCCGCGACATTTTGGATCACGGCGTGAAGCAGGTAGACAAAGGAATCGGCTCTATCACTTGGAGCATCTTCGGCCGCCAGATGCGGTTCAATCTTGCGGATGGATTTCCATTGCTCACCACTAAAAAGGTGTATTGGAAAGGTATCCTCTATGAGCTCGCATGGTTTTTGTCCGGGCAGTCAAATATAAAATACCTCGTGGACGCGAACGTCCACATTTGGGATGACTATCCATACAAAATTTACCGAGAAAAGATGGACAAGGGCGAATTCCCGCCGCTTACCAAAGAAGAATTCATCGCCAAAATCGCGGGCGACACGGCATTTGCAAAACAGCACGGGGACCTGAAATATATTTATGGAGAACTCTGGCGCCACTGGCCCGCAAAAAACGGCCGGACGATTGACCAGGTGCAGTGGCTTGTGGAGGACTTGAAGAAAGACCCCGACGCCCACAACTCGCTCGTGAATTCCTGGAATCCGGAATACCTCTACGAAATGGCCCTGCCCGAAGAAGCATGCCGTTTCCCTATTTGCCACAATATGTACCAGGCGAACGTCAAGAATGGCAAACTCTCGCTCCACCTCTACCAGCGCACAGCCGACATGTTCCTCGGTGTCCCCTTTAACATCGCGAGCTATGCGCTCCTCACCATCATCCTCGCCCAGGTAACAGGCAACGAGCCGGGTGAATTCATCCACACCTTCGGTGACGCCCATATTTACGAAAATCATTTTGATGCCGTTAAAGAACAGCTCACGCGCGAACCGAGGCCGTTCCCCACGGTGACGCTCAATCCTGCGGTAAAAACAATTGACGATTTCAAACCGGAGCACGTAACGCTCACGGGTTACGATCCTCACCCACCGATCAAGGCGGAACTTGCGCCCATCGGCGGTCTCGCCACGGATTCTTGGAGAGAATTTACCAAGAAGAAATCTGGTTAGCGCATCAACACGCTTTCCCCACCCACGTCCCTCGCGCTGGTTCCATTCACGTTGCCTCTACAAAAATGTTTGAGGTAATCAAATCTGAAATCGCAAGTATATTTGTGAACTCAGACTTGCGGAGGTGTTTAGACTTACCCGTACACCTCCAAACGGAATTGTCTTGCTAACTGGTACTGTAGTTCTCTGGCGCCGGTTGAGGTTTTGGCGGTTGCTTTGGCGCCAACTGCTTGACTACCTCTTCGGCTACCCGATCCGCTGCCGTGGGAATGACGTCCCAGCTACTGAGGAGGTCTTGTGAACTGACCACTTCCTTGATCTTCAGACCCGCCCCATCGCTTACCTCGAGGGTGAAGACCGAGACCCCATTCTCCATCTTCTCCATCCTCGATGTCCCCGTGAGTATCGGACCCTCGACGCTCTCCGAAACGCGGACACCGTGCCCCTGGAGACTCTCGACAAGGCGTATGCCCACGTACTTGGCGTTGTTACCAGTGACCACGACCCGTTTGACCGATACCGTCGGCGACGCACTGCATCCCAACAAGAAGATGAGCGACGACGTCAACAATACCCGGATCGCCACAAAAAAATGAGCATAGATTCTCTCTCTCAATTTGCACCTCCGACTGACCAACGGATACCGACCTAATAGTTTTATACACTTTCATAGCCAAAATATCAATGCGTGCAGCTTAAAGGTCAACGACCGAGAGTCATTGAAGCTATTAGCTTCCGCTCCCCCATTTTCCTGAGTATCTGGCTCCAATTATATGCGCAAGAGGCTACCTCCGCTCGTAGGTGTTGAAGGTATAGTCGTGTTGATTCTCTGCGTCTTTTTTGTGAAACTCCGATTGGGCGAGTTGCCATTCGGCCTCGCTGAATTCCGGGAAAAATGCATCGCCCTCAAACGTGCCGTGCACCGTCGTGAGATATATGACGGTTGCCTTCGGCAACGCCAATTTATAAATTTGTTCTCCGCCGATCACAAAAATTTCTTCTGCTCCCGGAGCGCTCGCCGCAAGACGCAGCGCATCATCCAATGACCCTGCGACCATGCACCCTTCGGCCTTAAAATCTTTCTGTGTCGTGATCACAATGTTCGTCCGGCCGGGAAGCGGCCGCTTGATGGACTCCAACGTCTTCCTTCCCATAATGACAGGGTGGCCCATCGTAAGATTTTTGAAGTGCTCAAAGTCCGCCGGCATGCGCCACGGGATCTTCCCGCGCGAGCCGATTACCCTATTCTCGCCCATCGCAGCGATAAGGGATATTTTCGTGCGCGCCATTCCTGAGTCCATCTCAAGAGTATACTCCACCGAATAGAGTGATAGAATGGATGCTATGGCGATACTCGTTTCCGGTTCTCTCGCATACGACTACATTATGGATTTTCCCGGTCGTTTTAGAGACTATATCCTCCCCAAGAACATTCACATTTTGAATGTTTGCTTCCCCGTGGAACGGCTTATGAAAAGCCGCGGCGGGACGGCGGGGAATATCGCCTACACACTGAAGCTTCTCGGCGACAAACCGATCATCGTCTCCGTGCTCGGCAAGGATGGCGGGGAGTATCTCGCGCACCTGCGCCGCGCAGGGATCGGCACGCGATATATCGCGCAGGACAAGAACCGCTTCACAGCATCGGCGCATATCACGACTGACAGGGACGACAACCAAATCTCCGCATTTTTTAGTGGTGCGGCTCCGGAACTCACGCCGCCCATTTCAAGCGTAGGCGTGAAAGAAAAGATCGCGTTCGCAATCGTCGCGCCTTCACACGCGCGAACCATGCGGCGCCACATGCGCGAATGTGCGGCACGCGGTATTCCCGCGATGTTTGATCCGGGCCAGTGGTCCGCCTCCTTGAGCGGCGCCGCGATACGAGAAGCAGTGCGGCTTTCCGCGCTTACAATCGGAAACGATTATGAGGTGAGAACGCTTGTGAAGCGGACCGGTTGGACCGTGCGCGATATCGCAAGAAAAACCGCGGCGCTCGTGACGACGCTCGCAGAAAAAGGGTCGGTTATTACAACGGCAAAGGGAACGTTGCAAATCGCGCCCACAAAACCGCGGCGCGTCGCGGATCCCACGGGCGCGGGAGATGCCTATCGGGCTGGCTTTTCGGCCGGACTTGAACGACAATACGACCTAATGACCTGCGGCCGGATGGGAAGCGTCGCGGCGAGTTTCTGCATTGAGCAATCCGGGACGCAGGAGCATTTTTTCACAAAGAAGGACTTCCGCGCGCGGTTCAAAAGAACGTACGGAGCCGAAATAAAACTATGAGGAACGACTACAAAATAAAAAATATTGCACTCGCTGGCTGGGGGAGAAAAGAAATTGAAATGGCGGAAAAGGAAATGCCCGGCCTCATGGCGCTCCGGAAGCGGTACGCCGCAAGAAAGCCGCTCAAGGGCGCCCGGATCGCGGGATCGCTCCACATGACGGTCCAGACAGCGGTGCTTATAGAAACGCTCGCAGCTCTCGGTGCAAAGGTGCGCTGGGCAAGCTGCAATATTTTTTCCACGCAGGACCACGCAGCCGCAGCCATCGCGAAAACCGGTATCCCTGTCTTCGCTCGGAAGGGAGAAACGCTTGCCGAATACTGGGAGTTTTTGGACCGCGCGCTGGACTTCGGGAATGGAAAGGGGCCCGATCTCATCGTTGACGATGGAGGCGACGCCACGCTCATGGTGCACTTTGGCGCGGAGGCGGAGAAAAACCCCACCATTCTCCGCGCACAGCGCGCAAACATGTCCACCGACGAAAAAGAACTTATAAAGCGGCTCAAAATAATTTACAAAAAAAATCCCGCCCGCTGGACGAAAGCCGCAAAAAAGATAAAAGGGGTTTCCGAAGAAACGACGACGGGTGTCCACCGGCTCTATGAGCGTCTCACGCGGAACAAGCTTCTTTTCCCCGCGATCAACGTGAACGACTCCGTGACTAAGAGCAAGTTTGACAACATCTATGGCTGTCGCCACTCCTTGATTGACGGACTGAATCGCGCAACCGACGTCATGATCGGCGGGAAGACCGCTGTCGTGTGCGGCTACGGGGACGTCGGCAAGGGTTCAGCCCAGTCGCTCCGCGGGCAGGGTTGCCGCGTCATTGTTACGGAAATAGATCCCATCTGCGCCCTGCAGGCGGCCATGGACGGCTATGAGGTTGCAACCGTGGAAGACACGCTGGGGAAAGCCGACATCTATGTGACGGCCACGGGCGACAGGGACGTGATCACCTTGGAACACATGAAAAAAATGAAGGATCAGGCGATCGTGTGCAACATCGGCCATTTTGAAAACGAGGTGCAGGTGGGCCGTCTCAACGCAGCGCGGGGCGTGAAAAAAGCGAACGTGAAGCCGCAGGTGGATAAGTACGTTTTCGCCGACAAGCACGAGATATACGTTTTGGCCGAAGGGCGGCTTGTGAACCTCGGCTGCGCGACCGGCCATCCAAGCTTCGTGATGAGCAACAGTTTTTCAAACCAAGTGTTCGCCCAACTCGCTTTGTGGAAAAATCACTACAAGATCGGCGTGTACCGCCTGCCCAAAGAAATTGATGAGGAGGTGGCGCGCCTTCATCTCCAGAAAATCGGCGCGAAGCTCACCAAACTCACCAAGGCGCAGGCCGCCTATATCAACGTCCCCCAAGGCGGACCCTACAAGCCCGACTACTATAGATATTAATTATGATAAAAGGGAGCCGTATTCGGAGGGCTCCCATTCTCCTCCGGCCACATGGATCTCGCGGCGAATCTACGCAAAACTTTCAATTGCAGCCGCTTCGCTTTCATACAGAAGAAGCTCGTGACCGGGCCTTAGCCCTTTAATGGTATTTCCCATCTTTTTCGTAACCCCGGCGATCTTTAAAACCCCGCCGGAGTGGACAATCATCCTGCGAGCCTTCACAAGCTCGCCGACACCAAGGGCATCAATCGAACGGATCGTCTTGATGTTTACAACGACCCGTAGCACCCCTTCATCAAGAGCTTCTTGAATCTCATGCTGTAATCGTCCAGAGCAAAGGGGACTCCCTTGGACAAGGTTTCCCCTCAACGCGAGGATTCTTACCTTACGCGCCTTTCCCCTTTCGTCGTGCCACGTTATCAAATGAACCTCCTGGAAGCAAAAAGTTTGGTACCTTCCTATTCTACTTCTTGTTAGGTCAAATTGTTTCAAACAGCGTGCATCCGGATCTGCCTTCAGAACGTCAGCGGCGCATGGACTTTCTCATAGAATGGGAAATCGCCGGGTGCCATCGTAGAGGTTATACGAACTGTGTTTGGGCGGAAAAACGATACCACGATCTATATTCCAGACCTGCGACCAGTAGTGGAAATCACGATCGGTGGCGGTTGAAAATGAAGATTTCCATACCTCCGGTCGCTTCACAAGGTGACCACCCCACCACGCCACCCACTATATGTAGTGGGCAATCCTATTGGATACTAAACAGCGCACTTTGGCCGCTGATCGCTCCGTTGAAGAATAGAACAATGCTATAGTAGCCGCCGCCCGTGAGATTCAGGGGAACTTGCCATTCATAGCTGCCAGTATTGTTGTCGCTCGTGTATATCGGAGCCGAACCGATTTCTATGCCGCAAGCTTTATAGGTCGGCCCGTAACGATTATTGTAGGAACAAGGTGCGACGCCGCGGTAAAGCTCCAAGCTTACTGGAAGGCCCGGAGCCCACGAAGGGGTGCCCCAGCTTATTTCATAAGAAGACCCCTCAAGGTAGGCGTTGTTTGCGGCGGCTTCAAGGATAACACCTGTCGCGCTTGCAGGGCTTAATGGCGGAGTTGGAGTCGGTGCGGGTGCTGAAGTCGGCTGGTTCTGAGTTATCGATGCTGGTTGCTGAGTTTTCGTGGCGAGAGGAACGGAGCCGTTTGTCATGATTGGTACGGACTTACCGGATGCATCCGTTGCCGTACAATCGCCCGGAGCGAAATCATCGGAGCTGAGGTTTCCCTGCGACCAATTGGTGAGCATTTGCACAAGATAACTTATAGTAAATGTGCATTTGGTAGTGATCCCGATGCTTTGCTTCGCCTGGGCGTTTGATTGTTGCAATTGCTGTTGTATTTGAGCATCGGTTATGCCCTGCGCTTTCGCTTGCGCCTCAACATGAGGCGTTATGGCCAAGCTCACATTATCGGTGCGGTCCGAAAAGATGCACTTCCCGGAAGCATTCAAGCCGCTTAAAGCAAGTTGCGCTTGGGTAGTTTGGCTAAAGACGTTAAATAGGTTTACTGTTGTCGTTCACTCAAGTGATGCGGGAGAGCACTTTTGGGCCGCAGCGATAAGGCAGTTCATGTCATTGTCGTTGCAGCTATTTGTCGTCGCGGTCCCGCCGGGTGAAGGAACCGACACCGTGACAAGAGAAGGAGGGAACTGCACCGAGTTTTTTGGGATAGCTTTAAATATCGAGAGGAAGATAAGACTAAAAAGAGAAGCCATCGCAATGGCGATGACAAACGGCGAGATGAGCCCGATGACGGCGCTCGTGATGAAGAATCCCCGGCCGGACCTTGACTGGCTTGCGGCGAGTTCCGGTTTCAAGGCGGCGAGATTCAGGTAAAGCTCATAGAGATACACCAGCGAGAACGACATAACGAAGAGAAGCAAGACAAAGTAAACGATTGCGCCGACCACCTTCCCAAAAATGAAGAGGGCGGGCAGATAAAGAGCAAAAACAATCACTACCGCCAAAATGGCGAGCAAGAGGTACCTCCCGAAAATTGACCACCAATACCCCCGCGTGTATTCGCGGCTCTGGCTCATTGCACCGAGCCCACGCTTGCCTTCAATGACCAATATGTAATTGCTGAATAAGAACCAGACTGCGAGCATTATGCCCGGAATGACGAGCATCACCATCCCTCCCATGACGGCAAAGTAAATAAGAAGTCCGATCCAAACGACTGACCAAAAAATCGCAATGCCGCCGCGATAGGATTCCGTGACGCCGGTCCCTTTGGCAACCGCGAAGACAAGAGCGACCGAGGCCACGACGAAAACCAAATAGCCAATAACAATGAGGATAACGCCCCCGATATTTGCCGGAAATCCATAACTCATCATAAGCGTGCCTATTCCGATAACCGCCGTAGGGACAATAAGGATGCCAATCAAAACCAAAAAGCGCTCTTTATAGAGACGCCACGTAGCACCAAAAAGAGAACCAATGGAATCAAGGGATGTCTGTTGTGGTTGTGGCTGCGGCTGCGGTTTTAACCCGTTGCTACTTGGGCCGGGTTGTGCAATAACAGGCGGAATAGTATTTCCATTACTTGCCGCAGTCGAAACTTCCATACTCTGCCCCGCGTTGCTGAACCTTGCATTGATGTCGTTAACGCTCTGCCCCATATTCAAAAGAGCGGAACGGATTGCATCGTCCGACATGCCTTTCTCTCGTGCTTCCCTTACATACCTGTCAATATCCACAGCTTTGCATGAAGTATAACACACTCAAGTTTCCCGAATCCCCTTAAGGGGCATGGAAGGCCGTGTCCATTCATTTCCGAAACTCAAGCAGACGCAATAGGTCGTGCGTTTCTTTGACATCAGACCTTACTGCAGCCGGATGGGCCCCACTCGAACCAAAATCTGCTTATCCCATCAGCGCTATCGGATAAATTTCTACGATGGGTGCCTAGCCGGATTCGAACCGGCGCCGAGAGTGCCACAGACTCTAGTGCTGCCGCTACACCATAGGCACCATCAACTCTTTCGTGACATTATGCCATGATGGAGTGATATAATCAATAGACGTGGGTACTTTTGTCGCCGATATAGGGCTTCTCGCAAGTCAAAACCTCTTTTTGGCTTATTTTATTATCTACATCGCGACGATCTTCCTCGGGAACATTTCTGCGTTCGTGAGCTTCTGGATTGTCTTCCAGGGATATTTCGGCACATGGGGCGTTCCGCTTCTTATTCTCACGATTTTCCTTGCCGACATAACCGGCGATCTCCTTTGGTATACGCTGGGACGCGCGACACGCGACACGAAGTTCGGACGCTGGATCAAGCGCCGCCTGCCTTCGTGGCATGGGAGAGTAGAAGGGGCATTTGAACGCAATGGGAGGCGGTGGATCGTTCTATCAAAATTTTTCTACGCATCGGCATTCCCCGTCATCTTTTCCGCAGGGTGGAGCAGAATGGGGTTCAAAAAATTTTTCCGTAATTCGGCGCTTTCCGTCATAATCTGGCTTCCTATCCTCCTCGGGCTTGCTTACGGCCTCATCTCCGGCCTCGCGCCGCTTCGCGCCATCGCCATATTCCGCAACTTTGAGCTGGTATTTTTTATCGGTCTCGTTCTTTTCCTTCTTGCGGATTATTTCCTCGCGAAGTTCGTCGCAGGGGTGTTTCGCAAAGAAGATTGACCCCCGCAGCCCATTCTCTTATAATTTTCACACATGTCCAATCTTACCAAAAACATCCTCTGGGCGATCCTCACGCTCGTCGTGATCGCGCTTCTCTTCTCGCTGTTTGTCGGCCCGGGAACATCGCCGCAAACTTTGAGCTTGAACCAGCTCGTGGACAAGATCAATGCAGGCGGGGTCACGAAGGTCATCGTGAACGGCAACGACCTCACGGTAACCCTTAAGGACGGCAGCACCGCCGTTTCCAAGAAAGAGAGCGAATCGGGCATCTCGGAGACCCTAAAAAATTTGGGCGTCGCGCCGCAAGCACTCCAGAACGTTGACCTTGAGGTTCAGGACCAGTCGGGCTGGCAGTTCTGGGCGGGCATTTTGATTCCCACTCTTCTCCCCCTCCTCGCCATCGGTTTTATTTTCTGGCTCATGTTCCGGCAGGCGCGCACGGGCGTGAATCAGGCGTTCAACTTCGGACGCTCCAATCTTCGTCTTTCAACGTTCAAGGACAAGGTCATGTTCAAGAATGTCGCGGGACTCAAGGAGGCGAAAGAGGAGCTTATTGAAGTGGTTGATTTCTTAAAAAATCCTAAAAAGTTCCTTGACTTGGGCGCGCGGATCCCTCGCGGCATATTGCTCATGGGGCCGCCCGGAACAGGAAAAACACTGGTCGCGCGTGCCGTCGCGGGCGAGAGCGGCGTGCCGTTTTTCTACATTTCCGCATCGGAATTCGTGGAAATGTTTGTGGGCGTGGGCGCCAGCCGCACGCGGGATGCGTTTATGACTGCGAAACGCGCCGCACCGGCGATCCTTTTCATTGACGAAATTGACGCCGTCGGCCGCCAGCGCGGCGCGGGCCTCGGCGGCGGGAACGACGAGCGCGAGCAGACGCTCAATCAAATCCTCGTTGAAATGGATGGTTTTGACCGCGACACGCGCGTGATCGTCCTTGCCGCCACGAACCGGCCGGATATTTTGGATCCGGCGCTCCTCCGCCCCGGCCGCTTTGACCGCCGCGTCATTCTTGATCTCCCCGATCTCAACGACCGCGAGGCAATCTTGAAGATCCACGCGGAGGGAAAATTACTGGAGAAGAACGTTGACCTCCGCAAGGTCGCCATCCGCACGCCGGGATTCTCGGGCGCGGACCTTGCAAATCTCATGAACGAGGCGGCAATCAGCGCCGCGCGACTGAATAAGAAACTTATCGGACAAGCGGAATTCTTTGAAGCCGCCGAGAAGGTGATTCTCGGCCCCGAGCGGAAAAGCCGCGTAATCTCACAAAAAGAAAAGGAAATCACCGCCTACCACGAAGGCGGCCACGCGCTCGTCGCGGCCGCGATGAAAAACGCCGACCCGGTGCAAAAGGTTTCCATTATCAGCCGCGGATTTGCGGGCGGCTACACAATGAAACTCCCCACCGAGGACCAACACTTGAAGACACGCACTCAATTCCTCGCCGATCTTGCCATGATGATGGGCGGCTATGCGTCGGAGAAGCTCACCTTCGGCGACGTCTCCACGGGCGCCTCCAACGACCTTAGGGAGGCCTCCGATCTCGCGCGGCGGCTCGTCACGAAATACGGCATGAGCGAACTCGGACCCATGACGTTCGGCAAAGCCGAAGAGCTCATCTTCCTTGGCCGCGAAATCGCCACCGAAAAAAATTATTCCGAAAAGGTGGCGGCGGAAATTGACGCGCAGGTGCACGGCTTTATCTCGCACGCATACGCAACGGCGGAGAAAATCCTCAAGGTACATAAGGCGGCGCTCAAAAAAATCGCGGAGACGCTCATGCAAAAGGAAACGCTGGAACAAGACGAATTCCGCAACCTTTTGAAGCCATTTAAGATCAAACCGATCGGCGCGTAACCCCATTTTGATATAATATTCATAAAGGCCGAAAATAATCACTCACCCTTAATTATCATGTGGAAGCAATGGGTTAACGTTCTATTGGGAATCCTTATTATTCTGTTCGCCTATATGGGAACAGGCGTCACGTGGATGATCATCGCGGGACTTCTTGTAGCCGTCCTTGCGCTCTGGGCTGCGCTTGAAAAGAAAGGCGGTCCGGCTGGCGGAGCCAAGATGTAACTTGCAGAAAAGAAAATTCCCTTCCGGCGAGCTCGTCTGCACGCGAGCCGGAGGGGAATTTTCTTTCTGCGGTAAAGCTTCGTGCGAGATAAAGCGAACCAAATTTACATGCGCTGTGTCTAAAATTCTACCGTAAACTTTGCACGCCCGCCCCTCGCGAACGGGTGCTTTATTTCTTTCATTTCGGTCGCGAGGTCGGCAACATCAATGAATGCTTGCGGCGCCCCGCGCCCGCTCAATATCAAAATCCTGTTCTCCGGAAAATCTTTTATCGCCTCAAGCACCTCTTCCACCGCAAGAAGCCCAAGCGATACCGCGACGTTCACTTCATCAAGCACAATAAGGTGCCACGTGCCGGATTGTTTTTCTTTAATGAAAGCGTTGAGCGCGTTCCGCGCCGCCTCCTTGTGCTTTTCAATCGGCAGCTTATCGCCAAGGATTCCCACGAATCCCAGCCCCATTTTTCGTATTTCAAATTTTTCCTTCGGGATGCCGAACAATTTCCTGAATTCATCCTCGCCCGAAATCCACGGCCCTTTGATGAACTGGATCATAAGCGCTGATTTCCCGCGCCCTATGACGCGCACCATCTGGCCAAGCGACACCGTCGTTTTCCCTTTTCCGTCCCCTGTGAAAACAATGATCATGTGGGCACGCCTGGATTCGAACCAGGAACCGGACGTGTATAAGACGTCTGCTCTGCCGTTGAGCTACGTGCCCCCGCCCAGCCGTACTTTCGCGGGGCGAAAGTACGGCTGGGCTACTTCCCTACTATAGTATCAAACCGGTCCATTGCTTGTCCCGCCTGCGCGTTGAAATTATTGATTGCGTTCACGTCGGTGTTGATTTGATTCACAAGCGCCTGCACTTCGGTATTCGTGCCGCCTCTGCCCGTAAACCGGTCCTGTAATACCTGGAGGAGCTGGCCAAGATCGCCACTGTAATTGATGAGCTGATTGATGAGCGCAAGGCGATTGGAGATGGACTCCAGCGCCGCCTGCCGCGCATTGAAGTCAGAGATGTCGGAGAGTGCCTTCGTCATTTCCTCAATCTGTCCCGAAAGTTCCACCGCCTGGTCGCGGATCTCCTGACTTTGGGTGACAAGTCCCGTCGTAAGCGTGAGCGCATTCGTATAGTCCCGTTTTTCGTCCATCGTGTTCACTTGTTCAAGGGTCGCGGTGGACTGATTGGAAAGGTTTACGATGTTCTGCGCAATGATGGCGCCCTGTGTCCGCGCATTGACGAAACTCTGTGGTATGGTGCCACTCCCCTGCACAAACCTCGCAACGGCATATCCGATTGCCACGATGGCGACGAAGCCCAAAATAATTTTGGTCTTGTGGGAACTCCACATTTGGTTAGATGCATTCTACCGAAAATAATTGAAAAACGCAAGGCGGAATGTTACATTATTATTACGTTTCCGGCGCACTATAGTTGCAACGACCGCCGCATGGTGCATTGGGAAGCGGCGCGGGTATCGTATAATGGCATTACCTCAGCTTTCCAAGCTGATGACAGGGGTTCGATTCCCCTTACCCGCTCAAGTGGATGGCGCAAGAATCTTGAAGAAACGCTTCTTCCCTATCTTCACCGCTTCTCCGCCTTTGAGCTGAAGAACTTTTTGTGGATCTTTAATTGTCTTCCCGTCCAGATCAAGACCGCCCTGCTCAATGAGACGCCGCGCCTCACTCTTGCTTTTCACCGCGCCCGAGGCAATCACCAGGTCAAGTACGGTGAGCGATTTTCTTGCGAACACAAGCTCCGGCGCATCAGTCGCGCCTTCTTTTTTTGAAAACGTTTTCTCAAAATATTCCTCTGCACGCTTTGCAGCGGCGTCTCCATGATAAAGCTTGACAATCTCCAGCGCGAGCCGCTCCTTGAGCACTTTCGGCTTCAGTGTTTTCTTCAACTTGCCGATCTCGCCTTCCGAAAGTCCGGTACAAAACATAAAATATTTTGTAATAAGCGAATCGGGTAATGACATCGTCTTCCCAAACATATCTGTTGGTTCATCATCTAAACCAATGTAGTTCCCATAGGTTTTTGACATTTTCTTCACCCCATCAAGCCCCTCAAGCAAAGGCACGGTCAGGATATCCTGCTCGGGCATGCCAAAGCGTTTCTGCACCTGCCGCCCCATGAGCAGGTTGAAGAGCTGGTCCGTGCCGCCAAGCTCAACGTCCGCCCTCACCCGCACGGAATCGTACCCTTGGAGAAGTGGATAGAGCATTTCCAACATGGTCACGTCAACATTCTCCGCAAGGCGCTTTTTAAAATCGGCGCGGCGGAGTATCTGCTGCATGCTTGCGGCGGCCGCTAGCTGCATGACCTCCGCAAGTCCCGCGCGACCAAACCATTCGTTATTGTGGAAAATTTCCGCCTTTTTCACGTCCACCACTTTTCCCGCGTGGCGGAGATATTCTTTCTCGTTGTGTTTCACCTCCCCGGGCGAAAGCATCTTTCGCGTCTCTGAACGGCCTGAAGGGTCACCGACTTGCGCGGTAAAATCGCCGATGATGAGCATCACTTTGTGTCCCAGATCCTGGAACGCGCGAAGTTTTCGCAAGACGACCGCGTGCCCCAAATGCAAATCGGGTGAGGTCGGGTCAATGCCGAGCTTCACACGCAGCTTTTTTCCAGACGCGAGCGCGGCGCGGAGATGATCCTTTTCAATCACCTCCGCAACGTTGCGTGAAAGGAGCTCTTCAATTTTTTCTCGCACGGCCTGCATCTCAAAAACTTTACCACGAAAACGCTTCTGTTAAAATCTAACGTATGGGAGTACTTCTCGCCATTACCGCCTTGCTCTCGTGGGGCCTTGGCGATTTTCTCATCCAACGAAGCACGAGGAGGTTTGGCGATTGGGTAGCGCTATTTTACATCGCGGCTTTTGGGACCATTATCCTATTCCCTTTCGCCTATCCAAATCTTAAGAACGCTCTTGAAAACCATCCGACTTTATTGCTGGTCGCCTGCCTCGTCCTTCTACTTGCCGCCCTGTTTGATTTTGAGGCAATGCGCATTGGCAAAATCTCCGTAGTAGAACCGATCTACGCTTTTGAAATACCTATCGCTGCATTCCTAGCAGCATATTTCATTAAAGAGCTGCTTACGCCGGAACAGATCTTTTTCACGGCAACTTTAATAGCGGGCATCTTCCTCGTTTCTGTCCGTTCATTTTCCCACCTTAAAAACATTCACCTGGAAAAAGGTACCTGGTACGCCGTGGCTGGCACTATCGGCTTGGGAGCATCCAGCTTTCTTTTCGGCTTGGGGTCGCGAGAAACAAACCCTCTTGTAATCAACTGGTTCACGGACGCCTTTCTCACCATAGCGACCATTTTTTATTTGGCGGCTACCTCTCGGCTCGGAGAAATCAGATCCGATTTTAGGAACAATAAGCGGCTGATCTTAAATGTCAGTTTCTTTGATAAGCTCGCGTGGGTTACGTTTTCTTATGCGACGCTCTTTATTCCCATCGCGGTTGTGACCGGCATCAGTGAGGGATATATCGCATTTGCCGCGGGGTTAGGATTATTATTCAACAAGGAAAAGCTCCGCCCTCACCAATGGACCGGCCTTTTTCTCGCGGCAGCATCCGTGATCATTCTTGCATTCATCACTGCAAGATAAATGCAAACGAACTATTTTGAATTCTTGATGATCTCGTCTATCACGCCGTAGGTTTTCGCTTCGTCTGCGGAAAGCCAGAAGTCGCGGTCGGTGTCTTTCTCTATCTTTGCGAGCGGCTGGCCGGTGTGCTTTGAAAGCAGTTCGTTGAGCCGCTGTTTTGTTTTTACGATTTGTTTCGCTGCGATTTCAATTTCAATCGCCTGCCCTTCCGCGCCGCCCATCACCTGGTGAAGCAGGATCTGCGAGTTCGGCAAGGCGAGCCGTTTCCCTTTCTGGCCGGCCGCAAGCAAAAACGCGCCCATGGACGCTGCGATTCCCACGCACATGGTGGAAACATCGGACTTTACAAATTGCATCGTGTCATAGATCGCCATGCCTGCCGTGACCGAACCGCCGGGGCTGTTGATATAAAGCTTGATGTCTTTTTTCTGGTCCTCGTGATCCAAGAAGAGCAGCTGCGCGATCACCGTGTTCGCCACCGCGTCGCTGATCGGCCCGCCGAGGAAAATGATGCGTTCTTTAAGCAGGCGCGAGTAGATATCATATGCCCGCTCGCCGAACTGCGACTTTTCAATGACCGTCGGAATTAAGTATTGGTTTTCTGGTTCCATAGCTCCTTTATATTAGCTTATACGAGCAATTTATAGAAATGGGACGAGGAGAAGCGCGATGATATTGATGATCTTGATAACGGGATTGATCGCCGGCCCTGCGGTGTCTTTATACGGATCGCCCACGGTGTCGCCGGTGATCGCGGCTTTGTGCGTCTCCGAACCCTTGCCGCCCAGGTTACCCTCTTCAATATACTTCTTCGCGTTGTCCCACGCCGCGCCGCCGGAGGTCATGGAAATCGCGACGAAAAGTCCGGTGACGATGGAACCCACGAGCAGTCCGCCGAGCGCAAGCGGTCCGAGGAGGAACGCCACCGCGATCGGCACGAGCACGGGCAGAAGCGCGGGCACGATCATTTCTTTAATCGCGGCCGATGTAACGATGTCAACGCTCTTTGCATAGTCCGGCTTTGCTTTTCCCTCCATGATTCCCGGAATCTCTCTGAACTGCTGACGCACTTCATTTACTACGCTTCCCGCCGCTTTGCCGACCGCGCGCATGGCGATGGACGCAAAGAGGTATGGGATCATACCGCCGAGCAAGAGTCCCACAATAATTTTTGGATCAGAGAGATCGAATTTTATGGCGGCGCCGCCATGCCTGTTCTGCAAATCCTGAACATATGCCGAGAAGAGAACGACCGCCGCGAGACCTGCCGAGCTGATTGCATAACCTTTTGTGACTGCTTTCGTGGTATTCCCTACCGCGTCAAGCGCATCGGTCACCTTGCGCACTTCATCCGGCAACCCTGCCATCTCGGCAATGCCGCCAGCGTTGTCCGTAATCGGACCGAATGCGTCAATCGCAACCACAATGCCCGCCATGGAAAGCATGCTCATTGTGGCAAGCGCGATGCCATATAAGCCGGTGGTCGCGTACGCCGTAAGGATTCCCGCGACTATCACAATGACCGGAAGGGCCGTTGATTCCATACCCACCGAAAGCCCCGTGATGATGTTCGTTCCGTGTCCCGTCGTGGACGATTGAGCAATGGAGCGTACTGGGCGAAATCTTTTGGAAGTGTAATATTCGGTAATCAAGACAATGAACGTCGTCACCAAAATCCCCACGAGCATTGGGTAGAAAAGCTGCGTGAAGTTCAAGCTATTCGCCGCGCCGCTCGTTGCCGCCGCGTAGCCGTCCGACAAGAACCAAAAACCGATAACGGAAATCACGCTCGCGGCGATAAGTCCTTTATAGAGAGCGCCCATAATGGACTGGCTCTTGCCGGGCCGTACGAAGAAAATGCCAAGGATGGAACTCACGATAGAGATGCCGCCGATCACAAGCGGCAAAAGTACCGCGTTCTCCGACCCGGGGAATATCAAGCTCCCCAGAATCATCACGGCAACGGCGGTAACGGCATATGTTTCAAAAAGGTCCGCAGCCATGCCTGCGCAGTCGCCGACGTTGTCGCCGACGTTGTCCGCAATCACCGCCGGATTCCGTGGGTCATCTTCCGGAATCCCCGCTTCAACCTTGCCAACAAGGTCCGCGCCGACATCGGCCCCTTTCGTAAAGATACCGCCGCCCAGTCGCGCGAAGACCGATATCAAACTTCCGCCAAATCCCAACCCGATGAGCGCCCGCACGTCATGCGTGATCGCGTAGAAACCGGAAACGGCGATGAGCGCGAGGCCGACGACGAGGAGCCCCGTTACCGTTCCGCCCTCAAACGCAATGCCGAGCGCCTGCTTGAGTCCCGACTTTGCCGCCTCCGCGGTCCTCACGTTCGCGCGCACCGACATATTCATACCGATATATCCCGCGAGCGCCGAGGAAAAAGCGCCAATGATGAACCCTGCCATCGTCGTCGCTTTCAAGAACACGCCGATTAAAATCGCCACGACGACCGCCACGATTGCGACGGTTTTGTACTGACGATTCAAGTATGCCTTCGCGCCCGTTTGGATCGCGCGCGCGATTTCCTGCATTTTTTCATTGCCTGCAGGCGCCCTCCCAATTTTCCATATCAATACCGCTGCGCATACGATCGCAAGCGCCCCAGCTCCCAATGCAAATGTTATCGCCGACATATTTTTATATTATAGCGTCCTTTTCGTCGTCGTCCTCTTCGGGAACCGCAATCTGGTCCGTTTCCGTTGTCCCCGCCACGCCGCCTTCCTGCATTTCCTCCGGCCGCGTCTGCGAGCGTACATCAATCTTCCAGCCAGTGAGCTTCGCTGCAAGCCGCACGTTTTGTCCGCCTTTGCCAATCGCTAAGCTCAACTGATTTTCCGGCACAAATGCGCGTGCCTCCCGCCGCGGAAGGATTTCCACGCTTTCCACCTTTGCCGGCGAGAGGGCGTTTGCAATAAACCTCTCCGGATCTTCCGACCATTCCGCAATGTCAATTTTTTCGTTGCCCAGCTCATTGTTCACTGCCGTCACGCGCGTCCCCCGCTGGCCAACCAGCGCACCAACTGGATCAATCCCTTCAGTACTGGAAAACACCGCCACTTTTGTGCGATTCCCCGGCTCGCGCGCAATCGCTTTGATCTCGATCGCGCCCTCTGCGAGTTCCGGCACCTCCATGCGGAAAAGCTCCGTCACAAATCTTGGATGCGAACGCGAAAGAATGATCCCCGGAAGCCGAGCGTCTTCCTGCACCGCAAGCACAAGGAAACGCAAGCGCTCCCCGGAGCGGTAATGCTCCGTAGGAATTGATTCGTTTGCGAACATCACGCCGACCGTCCGCCCAAGATCAATGAACACGTTCCCCCGTTCAAACCGCTGCACGACGCCGCTTACGATCTGACCCTCCTTGCCGCGCCACTCGTTCAAGATTGAATCGCGTTCCGACTCGCGCAGCTTTTGCAAGATTACCTGCTTCGCCGTCTGGGCTGCGATCCTTCCAAAATCATCGTGCGTTTCAAGTTCAAATGTGATTTCGTCTCCGACCTGCGCCCCTTTCTCTATCTTCCGCGCCTCTTCCAATGTGATGTGCCGCTCCGGATTGAACCGCGGTAGCTTCTCTTCTTCGGCCGCTGCTTCCTGGCCCGCTCGTCCCTTCTTCTCCTCTTTCTTCTCCTCTACTTTTTCTCCACCCTCTGCTTCTTCTGCATCAGACACAAAACGCGCAGTATTTTCGTCAACCACCGTTTTCATCTGCCAGAATTTCAGTTCGCCGGTCGTTTGGTCCAGCTTGCACTTTACGACCTCACCACGCTGACCGTATTCCCTTTTGTACGCTGCCGCAATGGATGCCTCAATAACCTCAAGAACGCCCTCCGGCTTTAGCCCTTTTTCTTCCGCGACCTGCTTCAACGCCTTTGACAATTCTTTTATGTTAAGCATTTCTTTAAAAAGGCCCGCTCACGAGCGGACCACGAATGCCTCTATTGTATTCCAACTTTGATCCCCCGTCAAGGCCACGTAGGAATCCCCCCACAGGTCTAGATATTCTCGTAATGCCGGATATCGCTTGCCTTCCCGTCAATTGCTATGTCAATGGCGATCAGATCAATCCTCCATCCTTTGTCTTCGTCAATAAGTTCAGGGTGTTGTCTCGCAAAGAATCCACAGGTCCTACTTATTCTTCTGAATTTTGCCGCCGTCAAATTATCTTCTGGTAAAAGCCCTTTAGCCCCATCCCAATCTTCTCCTGTCGCAAAAGATTTTACCTCGCAAAATATCAGCATCCCATCTGGCGACTTGGCGATAATGTCAATTTCGTCTGATTTCCTTCGGTAATTCCTTTCCAACACCTTCCAACCCTTATCAAGAAGATGTTCGCAAGCTATACCTTCGCCCAGTTTACCAATCTTAGCTTTTCTATAATTTTTTAACACTTTTGTGCTAAAATTTTTACGGACAAATAATTAAACTTGTTATTCGCTAAACACTATAAAAAATATAATGTGCTGGGAAAAGGAATTTCATATGAGTATAAGCGTAAGTAAAAAGGCCATAAATATGATTTTTAATGTGTTTGTCGTATAACATTCTGCAAAACAATTTTGTTTATCGATAGTAAAATCAAGCTTATCGGGTTATTCCATTAAATAATAATTAATCAGGCAATCCGGCAAAATGTAAACCGGCAAGTAATCCGGCAACAAAACCGGCAAAAAGTCCGGCAAACGAAGATTAAATTTTTAATATTGCCGGTAACAAGATTTGCACAGTATAGTAACATTATTGAATTGCCGGATTGAAGACCTGCTAGAATGTTATGACCATGGAAGCCGACCAACTTGAAAAGTACAAAAGAGAGCTTGAAAAAGAACGCTTACTTCTCCTCGCCGAAGTCAAGCAGAATGAGAAACCGGTTGACCTTGGCAGCGACGCGGCTCATTTTGAAGAAGAAACGGATGAAGTGGAGGAGGTCGGCAATCAACTTGCGGTTGTCCAGGACTTGAAGGGTCGTCTGGCGGAGATTGATGCCGCACTTGCGAAAATCTACAACGGGAAATATGGTGCCTGCGAGCAGTGCGGCAGGGTGATTGAAACCGCCGTGCTTGACGTGGACCCGGAATCCCGCTTCTGCAAGCATTGCAAAGCCGGGAAATAATCGCAAGAAACCTTTTATAAGTTTTTAATCGGCAAAGTGGTATTGGTGAAGGGTGACCACCAAAAATCTTGCGAAGGTTTACTCCGCTGAACTTGAAGGCGTTAACGCAAAACTTATAGAGGTGGAGACTGACCTTAATGTCGGCCTCCATTCTTTCAATATCGTTGGCCTTGCCGACAAAGCACTCAATGAGGCGAAGGAAAGGGTTAATTCGGCGATCAAGAACTGCGGCGCAAAACCGCCGAACCGAGAGAATAGAAGAATCACCATCAATCTCGCCCCTGCCGATATACAGAAAACGGGATCACACTACGATCTTGCGATCGCCATCGGTTATTTGTTTGCGACAAAGCAGATACAAAGAACCGAAATAGGCGATAAAGTTTTCGTCGGCGAGCTCGCGCTTGACGGCAGATTGCGCTCCGTGAATGGCGCGCTCAACATTGCGCAAATGGCGCGCGCTGCGGGTTTCAAATATCTTTTTCTCCCGAAACAAAACACGAATGAGGCGGCGGCAATATGCGGGATAAAAATAGTTCCGCTGGAAAATCTAAGTGAGGCGATTGCAATCCTTGAAGGCCGGCAAATGTGTGATGCGCGAAGTCTCGCTCCGCTTAGCCCACACAAAGAAGGGACCAAGACATTCCCTGATTTTTCGGAAATCATCGGACAAGAAAACGCGAAGCGCGCGCTCGCGGTCGCCGCGGCAGGCAATCACAACCTCCTCATGGTCGGACCGCCCGGAGTAGGAAAGAGCATGCTCGCACAAGCGCTCGCCGGCATCTTGCCAAAACTCACGGTCCCGGAAGCAATAGAGATCACGAAAATCTGGAGCGCGGCGGGGCTGAGCCGCGGTCAGCTTATCCGCCACCGACCATTCCGCGCGCCGCATAAAACCGCATCAATCGCCGCACTCGTCGGCGGCGGCCAGGATCCAAAACCGGGCGAGATAAGCCTCGCGCACCGCGGGGTGCTCTTCTTAGACGAGCTTCCGGAGTTTCAGAAAAATCTTCTTGAAGCGTTGCGCGAGCCAATGGAATCGGGATCAATCTGTGTCATGCGCGCAAAGCAAAGTCTCCTTTTCCCGGCGCGGTTCGCGCTCGTGGCCGCGATGAATCCATGTCCCTGCGGCTATTACGGCGATGCGGAAAAAGAATGTAAGTGCGCCGCATACGAGGTGATTAGGTATCAGAAAAAAATTTCAGGCCCTCTCTTGGATCGCATTGATCTGCAAATCAAAGTTGGGCGGATAAAAATAGAGGAATTGCGGAAAGGGGGCCGGCAGGAACCCGCAAGCCCCGCGATCCGAGAGCGCATTGAAGCGGCGCGGAACGTGCAGCGAGAACGGTTCAGGCGGCTCAATGTCGCGACGAACGCCGAGATGAGCTCGCGGGAAACACGGTTGCTCATCCGCCTTGAGCCGCAGGCGGAAAAATTTTTGGAAACGCTTGAGAGAAGCCGCATTTCCCCGCGCGGCTATTACCGCATCCTCAAGGTCGCACGAACAATTGCCGATCTTGAAGGAAGCGGTTGCGTCTCCGCAGAGCACGTTGCCGAAGCGTTCAGCTACCGCCTGCGGGAGGATATTTAAAACTCTGCTCCCGCGCATTGGTATAATAAAAGACAATGATTGCAAAAGCTCTCCGGTGGATTGAAGACATCACTGCACCGTTTTGGCAATGGTGTGTTGGCTTCCTCGGCATTCTTTTCGTCAGGTTTTTCCTCGAAAACCTTTCAAGCCCCACGCCCAGTTTCCCGGGAACACCCGATGCTGCAACGCTCATCAATTATTTCCTCTTCTATGTGGCGATTTTCATCTCCTTCTCGCTTATTCTTTACCTATTCATTCCAGACCTCACAAAAATCACAAAATTCTTACTCTTTGGTTTGCCGATTATCTGGCTTCCTCCCATCATTGACCTCATCGTTTCGCACGGCGGGGGATACCACATAGCCTACATATTCCCGGAGAATGCGGGGGCGATTTGGAATGACTTTCTGCGAATGGGCGGCTCCTCACCGCTTGGAGGGGTAACCCCGGGACTCCACGCGGAACTCATTGCGATTCTTGTCGGCTCCTTGGTGTACGCGTTCGCGAAAACGAAAAGTGTGGTCAAATCAATTGGCGCTGCTTTCTCCATGTATCTTGTGTGGCTTTTCCTATTTATGTTTCCCGCCCTCATCGCCACGGCAGCCCGCTTTTGGACCGGAGGATCGCCCGCGGCACCATTGCTCTCTTCTCTCACGTCGGGATTCCTGTCTTCGCATCTTCTCCCGAATTTCATCAAGCCAAATCTTCTCCCTTCCTATGCGCACGCAATGGAAATCGGGTTTAACATTGGAATAGCCGCCGTCTTTTATATTTTTGATTTCATTCTTATCGCATGCTGGGCATTCCTGTGTAACCCCAAGATGGTCGCGGCGCTCATTCGCAACCTGCGCCCCGGAAGAACCGCGTACTACCTCGGCATGATCGTGCTTGGCGTAATCATAGCGGAGAAACTGGGACCCGCCCCGGCCTTCATGGGTTGGGTTGACTTCATACTTTTCCTCGTTCTCCTTCTCGTGTATTTCTCCGCGTTCCTCTTTGCTGTTGGCGTAAACGACCTCGCCGACGTGAACATTGATCGGATAAACAACGGTCGTCGGCCACTTCCGCCCGGCATACTGAGAGAAGCAGACATTGCGGACAGCAACGTCTTCTTTCTTACCGCTTCGCTCATCGGCGGGTTTATCTCGGGCTACTGGACGCTCTTCACCGTCGCGGTTTTCACTGCGGCGTATTACATTTACTCGGCCCCCCCGCTGCGCCTGAAGCGTATTCCTCTTATATCCTCTTTCCTCATCGCAATCGCAACGCTCGGAACGCTCATGGCGGGTTTTTATTTTGCCGACACAAACAAACTGGTGTCTGATTTTCCGATCCGGCTTGTCGCGCTCATTCTCATTTGCATTACGCTCGCCGTGAATTTCAAAGACATCAAGGACGTCGCAGGGGATCGTGCGGACAACATTTGGACGATTCCCGTTATCTTTGGCGAGGAGCGTGGGAAACAAATTGCGGGCATTCTCCTCGCGGCGGCGTTCCTCGCCATTCCCGTGATCCTCGCGAATTGGCTTCTCTTTCTCCCATCGCTTGCGGCCGCAATCCTCGGCTACGTATTCGCCGTCGCGAAAAACTATCGCGAGTGGAAAATTTTCGTGCTCTATTTCTTATATCTCGCAGTTATTGGCGCGATTCTTTTTTAACCGCGTGGGCCCCCACTACGTTACGCCTTCGCGAACGGGTTCTGTGCTCCGTACACCTCAAAGTGCACGTGACAGCCGGTTGCATCGCCAGTCTCACCCATAAGCCCAATGACCTGTCCTTGTCCCACATAATCTCCGATCTGCACCAATATTTTCTCCAAATGAGCATAGCGCGTGCGCACGCCGTCGCCGAAGGGGTGCTCTATTAAAACAAAATTGCCGTAGCCCTCGTTCCAGCCACCAAAAGCGTCCGGGATAGTGTCGTCGGGAATGACGAGCCCCTCTGCCGCAGCAACAACCGGAGTTCCGCACGAATTCGCAATGTCAACCGCATTGTAGTGATGAAGTATCCCCCAGTTGTAGCCGTTGGTGGGCATGATGAACTCCTCATTGAAATCCGGCGACGTAGAAGCGCTCGCGAGAAGGGCAACATTCTTGCCACCGGGTATGATGACCGGCGTTCCCGCATCAAGCGAACCGAAATTCACGCCCTGATTAAACTGCGCTATCTTATTTTGAGGGATTCCAAACGAATCGGAAATTGACTCAAGCGTATCTCCACTCTTTGTTTGATACACCACGCCGGAGGTCGGCAATATCTTCAAGTTCGTGCCGACCGCAAGCGCGGCGACCCTCACGTCGGGGTTCGCATTCACGACGGTGTCAACCGAGATACCGAAATTGGAGGCAATCTGGGAAAGAGTGTCCCCTTTTTGAACCACATACGAGATCATGCCCGACCGGTCAAACGCGGGGCCGATCGGTGTTCCTGCATCTTTTATTGCGGCGTTCTCAGAGTTTTCGGAGGGGGCGGTTTCTGCGGATGCGGAGACAGAGCCGGAATCCTCGGGAAAAGTAGCGCTGCCTAAATCTGCAAGAGCTGCCCCGTCATTCGCGAGAAACGCCGCAGCCGTCCTCCCGAACCCCGCACCCTCGGCATTTGCGACGAGAGACGGAGAAAGGGCAGGGCCTCCGAGAACCCCCCGTTCCTCCACTGGCCCGGCCTTCCCCGAAAACCAAGCGCTTGCGAGAAGACACCCCACAACCAAAAAAACAGCCACTGTTAATGGCTTATCTTTCCTGTACAATTGTTTTACTATCGTACTAATAGAGATAAGCATAGCACACATGCCGCCTCAAAATCAACTAAACAAGGTTTTCTCTCTAAATCCTGCCCAGAAAGCAGCTGCCGAAGCGCCCGTTTCTCCTTTATTGATAGTGGCGGGAGCGGGAACCGGAAAAACCAGAACCCTAACAAGCCGCATTGTCCATCTCGCGGAGAATGGAATTCCGCCAGAGAGGATATGCGCTATAACTTTTACCAACAAGGCGGCGCAAGAAATGAGGGACCGGGTGACAAGGGATTCCGCGAGAGGACGCAGGGAGCCGTTCATTGGCACTTTCCACTCGCTCGGAGCGCGGATACTACGAAAGGAATGCCGGGAGTTTGGCCGGACGCCGAACTTCGCGATCTTTGATGACCATGATTCTTTTGACCTTGCAAAAAAGATCGTGAAGGGCCTCCCAAAAGGTGAAGCTGGCAAAAGGGACACGCCGGCGTTCTTCGCGGGGAAGCTCTCCCTGATCAAAAACCTTGATGGCGCGCTTGGATCCTTAAGGGAGCCAGCTGAGCGAAGGGAGCTCATCAAAAATGTTTTTGAAAGGTATGAGGCTGCGCTCCGCGCGAACAACGCGTTTGACTTTGATGACCTCATTGAAAAGCCGGTTGCGCTTTTTAGGCGACGGCCTGAAATTCTTGAAATATACCGAATGAAATTTGACGCGATTCTCGTTGACGAATACCAAGACATCAATCCGAAGCAATACGAACTTGTGAAGCTCCTCGTCGGCCGACACAACAATTTGAGCGTAGTGGGGGACGACGAGCAAACCATCTATAGCTGGCGATACGCAGACATAACAACATTTCTTGATTTTGAAAAGGAATGGCCCGCCGCGAAAATATTTTTCCTTGAAGAAAATTACCGCTCCACGGGAAATATCATCCGCGCTGCTCAAGCGGTCGCGGAGAACAACCGCTGGCGTGCGCCAAAACAATTGTGGACGCGGAAGCCGGAAGGGGAACGGATTGCGCTTTTTGAGGCATGGGACGAGAACGATGAAGCGGAGTGGATCGCAGAAGAGATCCGAAAAATAAAACGTTGCGACGCGCTGGCAGAAGTCGCGATCCTGTACCGGACGAACGCGCAGTCGCGCGCAATAGAACAGGCGCTTATCCGTCGCGATATGCCCTATCAAATCTTTGGCGGATTGAAGTTCTATGAACGGCGTGAGGTGAAGGACGCGCTCGCCGCGCTCCGCGTAGCCGCGAATGACCGCGACTCGCTCGCGCGCGAGCGCCTTCTAAAAAATCTTTCCAAGAAAAAGTTTGCCGTGTTCAAAGAAAAAATTGCGGCTAGGGAGCATCCTAGGCCCCTGGACATCATCAACATTTTCCTTGAAGCCTTCGGCTATTTTGACTACTTAGAAGAAAGCTTCATGAACGCCGACGAACGGGAGGAGAACATCGCAGAGCTTACGCGCTTTGCCTCAGGATTTGAAAATCTCTCGGATTTCCTTGAAAAAACAAGTCTTTTGCAGGCCACCGACGTCGGTACGGATGGCGGAACCGGCGGTGCGCGCGCAAAGCGCGGCGACAACAAGGAGAACAAAAGAGAAAAAATAAATCTGATGACGATCCACCTCGCGAAGGGGCTTGAGTTTGAAAATGTGTTCGTCGCGGGCATAGCCGAAGGACTGCTTCCGCACGTCCGGTCAATGGACAGCGAACTTTCGCTCGAGGAAGAACGCCGGCTGATGTACGTCGCGATGACACGCGCAAAAGAAAACTTGCGTCTTAGTTTTTACGGAATGCCGTCGCGGTTCCTCGCGGAGATTCCAGAAGATTGCCTTGCGCTTACCGACAGCACAGACGCGGCGATTGCCGCGGACGGTGAAGATGGGCGTGAAGAAAAAATAATAGAAATTTGACGATGGTAAAAAAATCGCTGGGCCAGCATTTCCTAAAAAACCAATCGGTCGTGAAAATGATCCTGGACGCGATCCAGCCGGAACGCGGTGAAATTATTTTTGAGGTCGGCGCGGGGCACGGGGAACTTACGCGACCTCTCGCGGAGATCTGCCACGCGCACGGGTGCACACTTATTGCTATAGAAAAAGATCGGCAGCTTGCGCTAAAACTCCGCACGCAATCTTGGGCGAAAGAAATAGAAATCATTACGGGTGATGCCCTCACGGCTTTCGCGTCAGGGCGCGCAAGCGAAATTCGCCGCGGCAAGCCATACAAAATTGTCGGCAACATCCCGTACTATCTCACTGGGCATCTTCTCCGAATCATCAGCGAACTTGCGACAAGACCTGTACGCTGCATCTTTATGCTCCAGAAGGAAGTCGCGGAGCGGCTTGCGGCGAAACCACCGACGATGAACCGGCTGGCCGCAAGCGTACAATTCTGGGCAAAACCGGAAATCCTTGCCGTCGTCCCGAAGGAGAGCTTCGCACCAGCGCCGAAGGTGGACTCGGCGATACTATCGCTTGATGTGAAAAAAGGACGGGATGCTTCCGGGGGCGCGACTGAAACCGTGGCGGAAGCCGCTGCGGAAGCCAGCCGTTACTACACAACCGTACGCACGCTTTTCGCACAGCCGAGGAAAACCGTTCTCAACAACCTCGCGGCAAAGAACCCGTCGGTACAAAAAAGTGAGGTAGCAAGCGCCCTGCGCGCGATCGGCATAATGCCCGACTTGCGACCTCAAAATCTCCCCGTGGAAAAAATCGCGGCAATCGCCGAAATCACGTTTTCTTGACAGCGCCATTGCGCTATAATCTATGTAAATGGTGGATATAAGAAAACTCATCGTTGTTTTCCTGGCCCTTGCTGCCCTTGCGAGTTCTTCCGCTCTCGTCCTGTCCAGCCGCAGCAGTTCTTTTGCAAGTTCACCCCGCCCAAATCCGCCGTTCGCCACACAAACCATCGCCCTGACCAATGCCTTTCTGCAAGCGACTTCATCAATCGGAGCGCAAGAAAATTCTGCAAATGCGGCGGCAGCAGCGTCGTCCACCAACTCCCTCACCGACCGCCTCACCGACTCAATCTTGAATAATCTTCTCGCCGCCAACCCGAACGGCCCCCAAGATGATGGGAACGGCAACCAATTCGTTACGGCGCCCCGCCCGCAGGATGTTATCTCCGATATAAGTTCAAGCTCCCTTCTCGGCGAAATACAAATCCCAGATTGGGATTTTGAAGCTGCGGAGAATCGTCCGCGAGTTACCACGGACATTTCCCCGACCGCAGTCGCCTCCTATAGTGACGCGCTCAACAATCTCATTAATCGCTACTTCATCAAAACCAACTTACAGAACATAGTCGGGAATACGAAAAATGCGGCACCTAGCGACGTTTCCTATGTCGCATCCCAAATAAATAGTGCACTCTGGGATATGAACGGGCTTACCGTTCCAGAAAATTTGGTCGCGTTTCACGAAAGTTTCGTGAAGGTATTGGTGTACGAGAAAAACGCGCTTGCGCTTGCCGAAGACACTTCCAATGACCCGGCAGAAAACTCCGTCATCCTTCAGGCGGAGAGTGACAAGTACAACGCGGCGGTCCAGGAATTCCAAAACGCATGGCAAAACGCGATGCAGAACAAATCCTTTTCCTTCGCAATGCCGGGGTCCCACGCCGATGACAAGGGAGGACTCTCCGGCTTCTTGACCACTATGTTCGGAATACCAAAGGCCAATGCCCAGTGGATCACATTTGACCCCTCCGTATTCATGCAGATGGTGTGGGAATTTTTGCAAAGCGTACTGCTACAAATACTGAAAAATACGGTTATCACCCAATTGCAGAATAAGGTATTAAAGTTGATCCAGAATGGAGGTAACCCCATGTTCGTCCAAGGGTGGCAGAGCTTACTGTCCGGGGCGTTTGATGTGGCAGCGGGGAGCGCGCTTGGCCAGATTGAGCCGGGGCTCTGCGGCTACTTCAGCACCGACGTCACTAACTGGCTCCAGGGCGCGTACCCAACCGTACAGGCGAAACCAAACGGGTTCTCGCTCAACGGCTCCCCGGGAACGAATTGCACCGTTCAAAATACCGTAAACGACATTCCTGGATATTATAACGACTTCAACACGGGCGGCTTTGCGGGCCTCGCCGCATTCCTCACGCCGGCCAACAACCCTTTCGGCGCCTTTGCAGAAGCAAATGACGCGGCCCAAGCAGTCGCGTCCCAAGCGAAAAATGCGGCCCAGAACAAATCCCTTGCGTCCCAAGGATTCAAGGGGCAGGAAATCTGCGACGACGGCCTTCCCCCCGATCCGAAAGACGCGGGCCTTTGCCCTGATGGCTCGGAACCGATCGTCACAACCCCAGGCAAAACGTTTGGAGATACCTTGGGAAGAAATCTCAATTCGGACATTGACCTTATCGTGAACGCGAACGACATCACGGGCCTTTTGGCGACCATCGTCGGCTCATTGCTCCAACAGGTCATTCTTGCGGGCGCAAACGGTCTCATTGGCGCCAAGCCGGCAGGCACCGGATCGCCTGCGACAACGCCCCCCACGCCGCCCAAATTGAATTGCAGCCCTTCTCAGTCTTTTGGTGCCATGTTCAGCCAACTGCCCTTCGGCGCCACGGGCGGCCCTTCCAGCAATTACACGTGGCTCGCAGCCGGCGGTATTCCTGCCACGGGTTCCGGCGCACTGTTTACTACCTCGTTTTATACTGCCGGTATCTATAACGTCGTCGTGACGAGTGGCGCGGGCTCCGCAAGCACCGCCTCCGCCATCTGCACCGTAACGGTCCAATGAAAACGCGCTTAATCAAACGATAACGACAATGGTTGTAGGAATTGTAGGATGGGCGATATATGGTTTGGTTTACGTCATATCCGCGATTGCGAGCGTGGCTATCGCTTTCCTCACGTTCCTCATCGGGATCATCTTGCAGCTCAGCACGAACATCGTAAATTCGTTCGCTGTGCAAAACGGTTTTGCGGTAACGCTTGCGGTGGCAAACCTCGGTTTTGTCCTCGCCATCATCATCATTGCTATCGCCACGATCCTTCGCCGCGAAAGCTATGGGATCAAAAAGGTCCTTTGGAAACTCGTGCTCGCCGCAATCATGGTGAACTTCAGCCTTGTGATCGGCGGAGCGTTCATTGGCTTCGCGAATACACTCACCAACACGTTTCTTACGCAGCTTCCCGGCGGGCAGGGGCGCCAAAATGTTGGCTCGCTTGCCTTCGCAGAGCAGCTTGCCGGCGCCTTTTCTCCTCAGCGCGCATTCATTAATAATATTGTTGGTTCCTCAACGATAAGCAGCTCTAATTCTAGTTCCACTTCTTCTTTTTGGAGCACGGTCGGCGGTGCTCTGCTCTACGCCGTCCCTGGGTACGCTGCCGTAAAAGTCGCCCAAACGGCGGCCGCGAACCTAATCAATGGAACAGGCGGCCAAGACCTCGCGAGCGTTCTTACGCCGCTTATAGAGTTGTTCTGCGCCATCGCTTTTCTCGTTGTCATCGTAATCACGCTCGCTGTTTTTCTTTTCCAGCTTCTTATCCGCTATGTCATGCTCGCCTTCCTTCTTATCCTCATGCCTTTCGCATGGCTCATGTGGCTTTTCCCAAAGACAGAAAAACTCTGGCATGATTGGTGGGAAGCTTTTATTAAGTGGACTTTTTTTGCGCCCATCGTGGTTTTCTTCCTCTGGCTTGCCATCACAACGGCTCAAAACATGAACAATAATTCCGGCGGCGACCTTTCATTCCTTGGCGGCGGTTCCTCCAACCCATACACTGCGGAGGCCGGCAAGACAATATTCAGCGGGTTCGCGGCGGCGCTGGGGGGGTTCATCGGAACCTTTGCGGTCACCATACTGCAGGGCACAGTGGTGGTTGGGCTTGCGGTCGGAGGAATGATCGCCGCGGACAAGATGAGCATCACGGCCTCAAAGTCGGCCCTTGGCGCCATGCAGTCCGGCAGTAATGCAGTAAAAGGATGGGCGGGAAGACGCAGCAAGCAGGCTGTCACGTGGCCGTTGAGAACTGAAACGATGAGGAATCTTTCTTCCAGGCTCCAGCAGCGGAGCGAGAACCCCTTGTTGAGATATACGGGGGTGGATTATTTGAAACACCGCGCCGGGCGGCTACTTCAGACAGGTGCAGTTGTCGGGGGCGAGGGAGCAATCAAAGAAGCGAAAGAGCGATACGAAGGACTCACCGCGGAACAGCGGCTTGACCGGCTTGATTCGGCGGAAGGCCCTTACAGCCGTGCGGAGATCCTCCGCCAGATCATGGAGGATGGGAATCTCGACAAGCTCACTGAAGCGCAGAAAGATCACTATCTCAGGGGTCCTGCAAACGAAGCGCGTTTCAAGAGATATGGCAGCGAAAAGCTTTACAAGGAACTTCGCCAAAAGAGCGGCGTGGCGTTTGAAGACTCTGATAAAGAACTCAAAGAGATAGAGACACCGGAGTTTAAGGCCACGCGGGCGAGATTACAAGGGGAACTTCGCACCATGCGCGAAACAGGAAGGTCGGAGGAGGAAATCAACAGAAAGGAGGAGGAAATTCGCACCCTTGAAGCCACTACGGGCTACAGAGAGAAAAAAGCGGAAAGAGATCAAAATCTCGCGGTATTCTTTGAGGAAAATCCTAGCGCTATGAGTAATTTCTTCGCCACCCCAGGGAGAAGGAAGGAGCTCAGGGAAGAAGCAGAAAAGAAAGGCAGGGTCCCCGACTTCCTCACTGAAGAAAAGATTCCAGAAAGACAGGAAGCGATGTTGCGGGCCATTGCCGATAAGAGCCTTTCGCCGCATAACGTTTCCTCGCTGATGGCCGACCTCTCAAAGAAAAACTATGTTGATGGCTTCAAGGAAGCGGCGGACCATCTCCGGACAACCGACGCGGAAGGGTTCAGAGCAATACAGCGACAAATGCTAGAGAACGAGTCCCTCTTAAGGTGGAACGATAGAAGTTTGGGAAGGGGTACCCTTGACATAAACCTCCGCACAGTTTTCAGGCTTCCCCCAGAGCAGCAGGCGCCAGCCGCTGGGCAGCGGCCCACTGTCACACTTAACCCCACCGAGGCCGACCTCAGACAAGCGCGAGCCGACGACGCCCGCCGTCAGCAAGGTGGGGGCGGTCAGCAGGGCGGCGGTCGCATTATCACCTAAGACATGGTTACCGTAACAACAGACCAAGCTCGAAAACGGTTTACCACCATTCCTCCTCGCCTCCAGGAAGCTTTGTTCTCAATCCAAAACGCGGAGATAGTAAACCAGATCGCAGACCAAAACCACATCCTGCCAGAGAAGGCTGGGAAGATTGCCGACGTTGGTGGTTGGGTACTGCTTGGTTTCATCCATCCCGAGGACGCAGCGAAGGAACTCCAAGAAGCGATGGGGCTGCCGGCACAAACTGCCACCGCTATCGCGGACTCCCTTAATGCAAAAATATTTGGGCCACTCCAGGGAGAACTCACGAGAGCTTACGCGCCCGCGCTTCACAAAGAAGAGGCAGCATTGGTTCCGAAAATAATCCAGGACATCGGCCCCGCGCCGTTGACGACAAAACCAGCGGGGCCGCCAACACCAACGCCACCAGCAGTAGCGGCGAAACCGAAGCTACCGGAAGTTGGGTGGTCGCGGATGACACCGGCAGTACCCACACCCCCTGTTGCAGCGCCGCCTGCGCGGGGACCGATTGGAGAATTTGAGCGTCTCACAACAAAGCGCGGCGAAAGCGTCGCGCCCGCTGCCGTGTCGCCTACTGGCATTCCAAAGCCACCATCGCCACCCACGCCCGTAACCCCCGCCATGCCACCCCTAGGGCCAGCGCCAGTGATTCTCCATGAGGACACGTCAACCAAACCACAGCAGCCGACGCCGGATTTCCACCTTGATCTTCCCTCGGAAAAATTCGCTATGCAAAAAGGGTCCGCGCCGCTGCCGATAAAACCCGCAGTGGTTGAGCTCGGCAAGCCACCTCCGCCACCCGCACCAAAAACGGTCGTCTCAACGCCACGCGTTGTCCACTACACAGAATACAAATCTCCTTCGCCGGAAGCGCCCATACCTCCCAGCACTGCGACGCAAAGGAAAATAACCGAGCTAACTGCGCCTGGAACGGCACCGCCTGTGCCGCCCAAGGCCTCCTCCTCGCCGAAACCATCCGCACCTCCTATGCCTCCAAAGGCACTCCCTCCAGAATCGACTCCACCGGAACTTCCGGGCGTCTCCGACTCCGCCACTAAAAAATAATTGACGGCATAGCGGACGGCGGGTGAAGAAAGCCCGGCTCCTGCCGGGACTTTCGCTGCAAATTTGGGCTATAATATAGTGAATGCAATTTCAGGTCCCACAATTCATAGAAACGGAGGATAAGATCGTTGGGCCTTTGTCGCTCCGGCAGTTCGTTTACGTTGGCATCGGCGCGGGCATCTCCGCCTTGCTTTATTTCATACTCCAGACTTGGTTGTGGGCTATGCTTTCGTTCTTCCTTGTGGGCGGCGCCATTGCGATCGCATTTGTTAAAATTGAAGGGAGGCCGCTTCCAAAAATCATCCTCTCGGCGTTCAACTTCTATTGGAATCCACAAACCTACGTGTGGCAGCCGGAACATCCAGCTGCCCAAAAGTATAAGGCGCCCCGGGAAGCGAAGTTGATCAAAACCAGCGCTCTTGAGAAAATTGCCGAGGGCATGGCGCTCCATAAGAGCTGGGAAAAGGTCCAGATGGGGGTAAAGACAAAGGAAAAGGAACTCCCGAGGAAACTCTCCCAGAAGAAGCTCAAAGAGCAAAAAGTAAGCGGGTATTACGAGATTTTTCGAAAGCTCGGCGGCGACCGCGAAGCGGCGCGGAGAGTGGACTACCGCTGATAATGATGAGAAAATGTAACCAATGGCATCAAAACAGGATCTTGGCAATTCTCTTGACCTTGTAAGCATCAAGGAGATCAGGAATAACACGGCTATTCTTAAGGACGGCAGCATGCGGCAGGTCATCCTTGTGGGCGGCGTGAACTTCGCGCTCAAGTCGGAATCGGAACAAAATCTCCTCACAGGAGGGTATCAGAATTTTTTGAATGGCATTGAGTTCCCGCTGCAGATCGTAGTGCACTCGCGGAAGGTGAACATCGACAAATACGTAGAAGGGCTCCTCACGCGAAAGGAAGCGGAACAAACTGCACTGCTCCGGAGCCAGATTGACGAATACGTTGAATTTATAAAGGGATTCGTGGAAAAGAACGCGATCATGGAAAAGACGTTTCTTGTGGTCATTCCTTTTTATCCCATGAGCATCATGTCAACAAAAAAAGCCACCGGATTTCTCCCGTTCCTCAAGAAGAAACAAGACAAGGAGGCGGAAACAAGGGATGCGGCTGAGACCGAGCGCATCTTCCAGGAAAATCTGGCGCAGCTCATCCAGCGCACGAGCCAGATCACGGCTGGGCTTCTCGGCATGGGGCTTGACGCGACTATCTTAAACGACGAAGCACTCGCGGAACTTTTCTACAACTTCTACAATCCGCAGACCATTGAACGAAAGGATATGGCCTTACCGAGGGAAGCAACATAGACAATATGCCCGAGAATCGCAGCCAACTCAAAGACATAAAACAGATTATCGCGCCGGCGGGAGCGCAGGTGTTCCCCAACTATCTCAAAATCGGCGATAAAGTCGCGAAGACCTTTTTTGTGCTTTCGTATCCCCGCTACCTCGCGACTGGCTGGTTTGAGCCGCTTATCAACCTCCCCAATCTTTTTGACGTTTCCATTTTTGTAAATCCGATTGATACGGGCACGGCGCTCAAAAATCTCCGCAAGAAGGCCGGCCAGCTGGAGTCGCAGCTGAACGACGAGGAAGAAAAGGGCCTTGTGCGGAATCCGATGCTGGAGACCGCCATCAAAGACGTGGAAGGGCTGCGCGATTCCCTCCAAGAATCGCAGGAAAAACTTTTTGACACCGGCGTCTACATCACGATCTACGCGGACACGACCGACGATCTCGCGCGGCTGGAGAGCAAGCTCATAAGTATGATGGAGGCGAAGCTCATTTATCTGAAGCCGGCGCTTTTTGAACAGCTGGAAGGGCTTTTCTCAGTCCTTCCTCTCAACGAGGACAAGCTTCAAGTTTACACGCCAATGAACACGAGCCCGATTTCCTCATTCTTCCCGTTTGTTTCGGAGGACCTTTCCTCAAATCAGGGAATTATGTACGGCATCAACCTGCACAACAGCAACCTTGTGATCTTTGACCGATTTTCTCTGGAGAACGCAAATCAAGTGGTTTTTGCAAAGTCCGGCTCCGGCAAGTCGTACACGACGAAACTGGAGATCATCCGCTCGCTCATGGCAGGCGTGGATATGGTGATTGTGATTGACCCGGAAAACGAATACCAACGGCTCGCCGAGACCTTCGGCGGCAGCATGTTCAATATTTCGCTCTCGGGGCACGAGCATGTCAACCCGTTTGATCTCCCACTCGTCCCCGAGGACGAGACGCCGTCCGATGTCCTCCGCTCGCATATCGTGACGCTCGCGAGCCTGATTAAGCTTATGTTGGGGAAGCTCACCCCCGAAGAGGACGCCATCCTTGACCGCGCGATTACGGAAACCTACGCCTCGCGCGAAATCGTCGTCGGAATGAATTTCGCGGGAAAAGAACCGCCGCTCCTGGGCGATCTTGCTACCATTCTTCGCAACCTTGAGGGAGGCAGGGGCATGTCGGAGAAGCTCTATAAATACACCGAAGGAAGCTTCGCGGGGCTCCTGAACCAGCCGACCAACATTGACGTCAATAACCGCCTCATCGTGTTCTCCATCCGCGATCTTGAGGAGGAGCTGCGTCCCATTGGGATGTTCGTCGTTCTGAACTTCATCTGGAGCCTGATCCGCGCAAAGCTCGCGAAGCGGCTGCTCTTCATTGATGAGGCGTGGATCATGATGAAGAATGACGACTCGGCCACGTTCCTTTTCGGCCTTGTGAAGCGCGCACGGAAATATTTCCTCGGCGTTTCCACGATCACGCAAGACGTGGAAGACTTTTTGCGCTCCCCTTACGGGCGCCCCATTATCACGAACTCATCTCTCCAAATGCTTTTGAAGCAGGCGCCGGCGACGATTGACATCGTGGCAAAGGCATTTGATCTTACGGACGCGGAAAAAAACTTCCTTTTGAGCGCAGAGGTGGGCACGGGAATTTTCTTTGCCGGCAAACGCCATGTCGCGATCCAAATCGTGCCGTCGTATTTTGAGGACCAGATTATCACCACGAATCCGGAGCAGCTGCTTGAGGAGAAAAAAGAACTGTAGAGCGCCTCGGCGCGACTACCATTCATATGGATGAAGAGGCCCAACCACAACAATCAAAAATATCGCTCACCGAAGAAATATTTGTTGAAATACTGATTTTTGTTTTCGGGCTGCTCGACATTCCTCTCCCGTTTATTGGACCGCTTTTTGACTTTGCTTTCACCCAGATCTACCTCAACCTCAGAGGAATGAGCGGCACCGCCCAGCTTGTTATGTTCGGCGCAAACGCAGGCTCGGAAGCTGACAGTGCGATACCGATCGCGGATCTGGCTGATCCTTTTATAGACGTCATTACGTTTTTTTTCCTCGTGCGGCTCCATAACAATCCCTCTAAGGCCACGGCGGCCATAGAAAAAATTGGGGGGGCGGTGCAGGCAGCGGAAGGAAAAGGGGAATTGGAAGAAGGGGCCGTGGGGGGCGCAAGCACAGCGAGAGTTACCCCGACGGAGGGAGGAGTGCCGGGCGGAGGTGTGGGCGTACCGCCCACAACAGAAGTCAGCGTCCCCCGGGGCCGCGCAGGAGAGACCCCAAGCGCGGAAGGGCTCGCAGGACCAGAAGCGGAAGGGACTCCGCCATCTGGCGAAGAAGCGCCCACCGGAGGAATAGGAGCGGAAGAGGCAGGAGAGACGGAAGAAGGGGTGCGCGAGAGAGCGGAGGCGGAGGCGGAGAAAAAGTTTGAAGAAATTGAGGAGGCGGCACTCCCTGCGGCGGCCATGGAGGAAGAATTCCCGTCGTCAGCGGAAGGGATCCAAGCCCTTGCTGAAAAAGCGAGGGAGGCACGGGCAGCCCAAGAAGAAGATACTGTCCCACACATTGGGGCGCGGCAAGCGAGACCAGGGCAGGCGAGAACCGTCAAAGACATAGAAAAGGCGCCACCACCGCCACCGCCGCCGCCGCCACCGCTAGAGGAATAAGCAGAGGGAATAGCGGGGCGCGGTGTGATACAATAATATTATGGAAGTTCTCCGCAGGGGTTTTGCCTCAAAGCTCCGCTCCAACATCATGACTCCTGTGCTCGCGGCCGCAGTTTTGATTGCCTTGGCGTTTGTCGTGAGAACCAGCGCGCAAACCTTAAACTCCAGACCTCAGCTCCTCATCACCTGGAGCGCACTGAGCAGCGAAGTGCCGCCCGGCTACCACGGAAAAGCGCTGCCCGGGATCAATTCCCAGGTTTCCGCTTCCGTCACGGCGATTTCCAACGGGAAGCCCATTGATCTCTCCTCCTACACTGTTTATTGGTATATGGATGATAATTTCTTGGGCGGCGGCATTGGCAAGCAAAGTATAACTTTCAGCGCCCCGGGGTACGCCGAAATCGTATCCTTGAGAGCGCAAATTCCCGACTTCCCCGGCGGCTTCCTCGTTAATACCGTCCACTTCCAGTTGGCGAGTCCGCGCGTAGTCATTGCCGCCCCTTACGAAGGCAATACTTTTTCCCAACCGTCCGTGTCAGTGCAAGCTCTCCCCTATTTCTTCAATGTGGCGGGGCTTGACAAGCTTTCCTTCCAATGGATGGTAAACGGCCAAGTCGTGGCGACGCAGGAGAACCCCCAAGACCTTACCGTTAATCTGGGCAGTGACGCACCGAGCGGCTATTCTCTCTCAATAAACCTCTCAATCCGACAGGGCGACAACCCATCGGTTGGCGCCAGTGCGAGCGTCGTGCTTACAAAGACAACCCAATGAACCACTACCTGCCGCTTAAAGCGCTCGCCGCCACAATCACTATCAACTCCAATCTGCCTGGAATAAATTCCAGCAGCACCTTCCCGGGAGTCGTCGCGGGTTTCTACACTTTCGCCCTCTTGTTCTCGGGCATTCTGGCGTTCGGAGCTATTGTTTTTGGAGGTATAAAGTACGCAACGGGGCGAGGCAACCCCACCGCGGAATCAGAGGGGAAAAGCTGGATTACCAATGCCCTCCTCGGCCTTCTTCTCCTTGCTGGCGCCTACATCGTTCTGCAAACAATTAATCCCCAGATTGTCACTTTGAATAACCCCGTACTCCCTACGCTTACCGCGTCATCTACCCATTAAGCCATGTCGCGAAGAATCATCATTTACATAATAATCCTACTTGTTGTCGTGGCTGCCGTGGCACTCTTTCTTTTGCTGCTTTCGTCGCGCAGCACGTCCGTGCCGGCACAAACTGGGACTGCTCCCGGCAATCTTCCCTCCGTGTTGGCACCGTCCGGTGCCAACACGACGGGGGGATCGAACAGCGGCGCGGCTGGCAGCCCAATCACGGGCAACGCACCGAGCAACGGGGCCAGTGCGGTACAATTCGGCATAGTGTCAGACGAACCGGTTCTTGATTATTTCGTTGGTGCGAAAAATGACGTGACGGTTATAGAACCGGACGGGAAGATTGCCGGCATCACCGCTGGCCAGGTAGCTTTTTTAAGCTCAGCGGAAATACAAGGCCTGCTGGGCGCGAGCTTTTCCTTTGACGGCGCGAAGGTGCTGGTGAATTTCGGCGACCAAAGAAGCCCCCAGACGAGTATCTTTGATCTGGCTACTAAAGCATGGACTCCTCTCCCCGAGGGTATTGTTTCGCCCGTCTGGTCGCCGAGCGACTATCGCATCGCTTATTTCAAAAACAATCCTGACGGTACCCAGACGCTTGCGACTCTTGACGTTTCCAAGACCGCCGCCAATCCTTCCTTCCTCCTCACTATTGGCATGAGCGACTTCTCACTTCTGTGGCCGAACAAAACCCGATTGGTACTTTGCGACAAACCAAGCGCCTACGCGCAGGAGTCAGCGTGGCTGTTTGATCTCCAAGCAAAAACGCTCGCCGCGATCCCGTCAGGAAACTACGGCCTTGAAACGGCTTGGAGCAATACCACGAGTTCAATGGGGCTCATTTTCTCAAGCCCGAGCCTGGGAAACAGTGGCGGCATACTTTCCCTTTGGAGTCCCGGCGCCGCTGGCTTGCAGGATCTGAATTTTTTAACCCTCCCTTCAAAATGTGTGTTCAACTATGAAACCGTCGCGACTTCCTCTATAGTGGCTTCCTCCACGGCGACCTCTTCTTACGCAGCAATGCCCTACCTCGCGCTGTACTGTGCGGTGCCGCAGAACCAGAATAAATTCGCGAGCGCCCATTTGCCGGATGATTATGAGCAGTTGTCATTTTTCACAACGGACGATTTCTATCGTATCCACACCGACACGGGCGCGGTAGATAATATCTTCTCTCCTGTGCAATCCATAGATGCAACCGATCTCCGTGTTTTCAATAAGACGCTCTTCTTTGTCAACCGCTACGATCAAAAGCTCTACGGGCTCTCGCTCGGCACTTCCACCGCCGCGCAGTAGGACTGCTACGAAAGTGGCTTTATAACCACATAGCGCTCCTTTCCCTCTCCCGAACTCTCAGTCGTCACCTCGGGATGCAACGCGAGTTCCGCGTGCACAATTCTCCGTTCGTACGAGTTCATCGCAGGGAGCGGCACCGCGCTTTTCGTCGCGACTGCTTTCTTCGCCGCCGCGCGCGCAAGTTCGGCAATCAAGTTCTCGCGCTCCTGCCGGTAATTATTCACGTCAAGAAAGAAGAGGTCAATCTGATTCTTCTTCGCAATCATTTGAAAAAGATGGTTCACGCTCTCTACAATGGCGGCGAGGTTTTCTTTAAGAAGATTCCCGCCGTCGTAAATGAAAAGCGAGCCGTGCTTTTCCTCCGGCTTTATTTCCAGCCGATAATCGCGGAATCCCATTGCCTCCACGATGTTTTTGGTAATCGCTTCCCAACTCTCCATTTCAAGGTACTATTCCATACTCCCGCGCTGAAATCAAGCCGCGGAGGAGGACTCGGCATCTGCGGGCGCTCCGCTACACCGCCGCGGTCTCTCCTTTTTTGAAATGCTTGTTGATGATCAGTTGTTGTCCTACGGAGAAGAGTGATGTGACAAGCCAGTAGAGGCCGACGGCAGCGGGTAAGCTGTAGAAGATAAAAATGGTGACGAGAGGCCCGATAAAGACCATCTGCCGCGCCATCTTTTCCGCGGGAGAAAGCGGCGCGTTGCTCCCGGGAACCCGATAGATGGCAAGGCGCGCCTGTAAGTACTGGGCGAGTGCAGCGAGGAGGATAAGGACAATGCTCGGGGCCGCGAGATTGATGGCACCGAGGAAGAAGGGGTTGATGGCCTGCGGCACCGCCACAAAGTAATATAGCCCTGCGAGCTGCCCAGGCGCGAGCGCAGAACGCACCACCCAGTAAAGGGCAATCATGATTGGTAGTTGAATGATGAGAAGAATGATGCTTGAGAAGGGACTTACCCCGTGCTCCTTGTAAAGTTCCATCAGCGCCTGCGCTTGCTTTTCCCTGTCGTTTTTGTGCAACTCCTGGATTTTTTTAATTTTCGGCTGGATGCGCTGCATCAGCATCTGCTGTTTGGCACCCTTGTGGAATAATGGATAAAGCACCAGGCGGATGAGGATAGTGACGAATACTATGGCGATCCCGAGGTCGCGGAATGAGATCGTCTCGTAAAAATAAACGAGAAGATTAAGAATGGGTCGGTAAAGGATGGTTTGATAGAGATAGCTCATTGTCGCCGATCGTCTTTTGTGTCGGGAAGGAAGGTCCGGTATAAAAGCTCCCTAAATTGCTTCTTGGTAATGGTGTTGATTCTCGGAGTGAGGATGACAAGGAAATCGGTGCCCGTACCGTCAGCCGCGAGGAGTGCTGCTTTCGCCTGCCGCTTCCAAAAGTTCCTTTTCGCAGCACTCTTGTGCACGAAGGCATTTGCGACGACCCCAACCCTGATTTTCTCTTGCGTGTTTGGTTTTTTTTTCAATACAAAGTATGGCGTTGATACCATTCCCCACCTCCCCGCCCTAAAATCCCGGCTCGGCAACCGTGATGACTTAGAGAGCATCGCCGTTAGACACTGACTCGCCGCCTCCCTTTCGCCCTACGCCGCGCGAGAATGCGCCGGCCACCCGCTGCCCGTTGCCGCCGCAAAAACCCGTGTGTCCTTTTCCTTTTTTTCTTTTTGGGACTGTAAGTAAATGACATCTTGAAGAGTTTATCATGGGATTTAAAAATATGCCAGCGAGTCGTGGGCATTGCAACAGGCTATGCACATCCCATCCACAAACGGCGGGGTTTGACTTTTTGACGAGGCGGGCGTAAGGGTTGATAATAAACAACAACATGGATCTCGAGAAGCTTTGGCAATCAACATTGGGAGAAATGGAGATCCAACTCACGAAGGCGAGCTTCTCAATGTGGCTCAGGAGCAGCAAGCCTATAGAACGCGAAGAGGGTACTTTGTACGTTGCTCTGCCGAATAATTTCGCCAAGTCCTGGGTCGAGGACAAGTACCAAAAAAACATCCTTGGGATACTGCGCAATATGGACAGCTCAATCAAAAAGGTGGAGTTCGTCATAGGGCAGCGGGCGCCCGTACCCCAAAAGAGCATGACGGACACAAACGACCTCACTACGCTTGTTCCAGCAGAATTGGATTTCAACAAGGCGGATCCTGAAACCAATTTAAATCCCCGCTACACCTTCTCTATGTTTGTGGTGGGACCCTCCAACGAGCTCGCGTTCACCGCGGGGAAGTCCATCGCGGAGCATATCGGAAAATATAATCCGTTTTTCGTGTATGGCGGCGTGGGGCTCGGGAAAACGCACCTCATCCAAGCGATTGGCAACGAGATTGTCGCGCGGAACGGGAAGAGGGTGAAGCCAAAATATGTTCCCTCCGAGCAGTATACCCGCGAGGTGGTCTGGGGGTTGCGCAACGACCGAATCGAAAGCGTGAAGAAAAAATACCGCGACGTTGATGTGCTCATCATAGACGACATTCAGTTTATCGGCGGGAAGGAAAAAACTGAAGAGGAGTTTTTCCACACCTTCAATGCGCTGTACGAGGGGGGTAAGCAAATTATCATCTCTTCCGATCGACCCCCACAGTCTCTCCCTACACTTGAGGAGCGCCTGCGGTCCCGCTTTGAGGGCGGCTTCGTCGCGGACATCGGCTACCCAGAATACGAGATGCGCGTCGCCATCGTCCGGAGCAAGCTTTTGGAAGCGAACCGCAGCCTGGGCGAGGATATCATAGATCTCCTTGCGCGCCGCCTTAGGAAAAACATCCGCGAGCTTGAGGGAATATTGAAAAAATTGCTTTTTCTCCAAGAGCAAAAGGGGGTCGAAATCACAAAAGCGCTTGCAGAGGAAATTATAGAAAAATCAACCAAGAACGTCTCCAAGCGGGTGAGCGACGCCCAGATATTGAAGGCGGTTGCCGAATTCTTCGGTGTTTCCCTTGAGGACATCATAAGCCACAACCGCAGGAAGGAGGTGGTGGAGCCGCGTCAGATTGCCATGTACTTGCTTCGGGAGATCTCAGAACTTTCCTACCCGTACATTGGGGAGAAAATGGGGAGAGACCACACTACCGCCATCCACTCTTATGAAAAGATTAACCAAGAAATCAACAGAAGCTCCACACTTAACCAAAAGATATTAACAATCAAGGATATGATTTATAAAAGCTAGGCCTAAGTAAAATCTGGTTTATCCACAAGAATTAAAAACACATTAATAACAAGGTCTTAATATAATAAAACTTTAATATAATTAACCCATGAGGTTTATTGCAATACGATCAAATATTAAGGAGGCCGTGTCCACGATCGAGCGCGCCGCCGGCGAGAACGCGAACCTTCCTATTTTAAAAAACGCCCTTATTGTGGCCGGGAGCGACGGAATTGTTTTTACTACGACAAACCTTGAGATTGCGATCACCTGCCGCGTGTCTGGGAAGGTGATTGAAGGCGGAAGCGTTTCCGTGCCACTCGCGCCCCTCTCCAGCCTTATCACCAACATCCAAAGCGACCGCTTGAATTTCAGCAAGAAAGGCAACGCGCTTGAGGTAAAAACAGACAACTATAGTGCTGTGCTGCAGGGATTGCCCAGCGAAGATTTTCCCATAACCCCCCGGATAGAAGTCTCCGATGAGTACCTGGAGATAAGAGGCGCGCTTTTTAAGGAAGCCGTTCAGCAGGTAGCAGTAGCGGCGCAGCCGTCCGATTTCCGACCAGAGCTTAACGCCGCACTTTTTGACTTCTCCCTAGACAGCCTCAAACTTACCGCAACCGACGGTTTCCGGCTTGCCGAAAAGACAATCCCGCAGAACCTTTTTACTGCCAAATTTAAGGAAGCATTTAAAATGCTCGTTCCTCTTAGAACGAGCCAAGAGGCGCTCCGAATGGTGGGGGACAGCGAGACTGTGCGGGTGTTTCGTGACGAGAACCAGATTCTTTTCAAAACTGAGCGCGCTGAACTTATCTCACGGCTCGGCGAAGGGAACTTCCCGGATTATTCGCAGCTTGTGCCCCAAAAATTCGCTACCGAAGTGGTTGTGTCGCGCGAGGAACTTGCGAACGCGGTCAAACTCGCCGCGATATTCGGGCAAAAAAACAGCGAAGTGAAACTGGCGGCCCATCCGGGAAAGAAAGCGGTGGAGATAAGTTCGGCGGATCAATTGCTCGGCGAAAACACCTATCTTCTCCCGGCGAAAATAAAAGGGGAACCAGCCGAGGCGTGCTTCAACTGGCGCTATCTCGCGGACCCCGTCAGAGCGATGAAAACGGAAGAAGTTTTTATAGGGCTGCAAGAAGAAACTAACCCGGCCCTTCTTCGGCCGGTGAGCGACAGTTCTTATTTCTATATTTTAAAGCCTATCCTGAAGTCTTAGTGGTAAACAATTGTGTCGGCCTTCCCCAAGCCGCCCGAAGGATCCGCGGCTTGCACCTCAAGCAGGTTTTGCCCGCCGATGACTTGCGGGGCGAACGCCCAGTTGAATATGTAGTTGATCCCAAAGGAACCGGAGAAATCACGAACCAGGAGCCCATTCCAAAGTACGGTGATTTTTGTGATTGCCTTGTCGGCCGTTATTTTCGCAGAGACTGTGACTTCGTTCGCCACAAAACTGCCCACCAGTGGCGTGATAATGGAAACGCGGGGAGGGTCGCTCATGATCGAGGAAATCGCGGGTGCGGTGCCAGACGGTGCGGTTGACACTGGATGGTTGTAATTCCCGAAGTTGGGAAGGTTTTCTGCGGCCCACGTAAGAAGGGCGGTTTCCCAGTTGTGGAACTGGGGATCCGCGGCAGGATTCGCGGGAGGCGGCCCCGTCGGGTCGTCCCTGTCAACGTAATACAGAATAGTGTGGAGTTGATCGTTGTAGAGATAGTTTCCTGCGAGGATTGGCTTCGTCGCGTTTACGGGGTCGGGTTTTGTGAAAGTTTCAATCGGTTGGCTTTGGAGCGCCTGCGCCATGAACGCATGCCACATAGGGACCGCAGCGAGGATGCTTGACCCATTCCGTTGCATGGGAGTGTTGTCATTGTTTCCTGCCCAGACGCCGACGGCGAGGGACGGCGTGTACCCCATCGCCCATGCGTCGTGGTAGTCGTTGGAGGTGCCGGTCTTGAGTGCCACATCGTGCCCTGGGAACACTGTGAGATTCAAGCTGTTTTGGAAAAGGCCGCTCCGCGCCTCGGCATCTGAAAGAATATCGTTAATAAGGCGGACGGACTGTGAGTCGGCGACTCGGGCAGATTGATCAGCATATGATTCAAGCACGTTTCCATTGGGATCTTGCACTTCACGGATCATGGTTTGGTTGTGTTTGACCCCGTCCTCTGCAAGCGCAGAGTACGCCTCCACAAGATCGGCGAGGCGCACCGCGCCGCCCCCCAGCACAAAGGAGAGGCCGTAGGAGTCGGGGCTTGTGAGCGTGGTGAGCCCGAAGTTGTATGCGTTCTGGACCGCATTTTTTATACCAACAAGGTAGAGAGTTTCCACTGCGGGCACATTTACGGACTGCGCGAGCGCGTCGCGCATAGAAATTGGGCCTTGGAACGTCCCCTCAAAGTCTTGCGGGTGGAAGCAGTGTGGGTCATTATCCGCGAAGTTGGGAGTTGCGGGGCACGCAGGGTCGGTGCTGAATTCTGTAGGAACGTCAAAAAGCGTCGTTGACGGCGTGTATCCTTTTTGGAACGCCGTAAGATAAACAAATGGTTTGAGTGACGAACCGGGTTGGCGGAGCCCCTGGGTGGCAACGTTGAAGTTCGGCTCAAACTTGCAATTTATTCCTGGCGTGCAGCCCAAAGGGAGCGAGGAGGTTGCAAAGTAATCGCGCGACCCCACCATCGCAAGCACCTGCCCCGTTTTCGGGTCCTGTGCGGCGAGCGCGGCGTTGTAGCCCTGGTATAACGCCTGATTTTGTGCTGCGCCCTGCTCTACGGCCGCCTCCGCCTCCTGTTGAAGGTTCCAGTCAAGCGTGGTTATTACCCTAAGCCCGCCTTGGCTTACAAGATTCTCCCCATATTTTTGAGCGAGATAATCCTCCACCGCCATTACGAAGTGCGGTGCTTTGATGGTGCCCATGGATTGCGGTTCAAAGGTTATTTTGTAAGCAAGCGCCGCGGTGAGCTCTGGCTTCGTGATCTTCCCCAGTTCGTACATTTTCTGGAGGACGAGCTGCTCACGTTTTACAAGATCGCTCGCGTGGCTTCCCCAGGGCGAGTAGTACGTCGGCGCCTGGGGGATTGCGGCGAGAAGGGCGCTCTGCGCAAGGTTGATGTTTTGCACTGGTTCTCCGAAATATGCCTCGCTCGCCTCCTCCACGCCGGAAATTGTGGCACCGTACGGGACCTCATTCAGGTAAAGACCAAGGATTTCGTCCTTTGAGTAATATTCATTGAGTTTTATCGCGAGAATAAGTTCTTTTATTTTCCGCGCGATAGTCTGGTCTAGGGTGAGGAACGCGGTCCGCGCGAGCTGCTGGGTGATGGTTGAGCCGCCCTGGGCGAAGGAGCCCGAAGTGATGTCCACAAGAAATGCGCGCGCGATGCCCTTCCAGTCAAACGCGGGCTCGTTGTAGAAATTTTCATCTTCAATCGCAACCGTTGCGTCCTTGAGTGTTTGCGGGATTTGATCGAAGGGGACCACCGTTCTCCGCTCACCGGAGTTGATTTCGTAGAGTAGCACAGTGCCGGTGCGGTCATAAATTTTTGTGGACTGGCTGATTTGCCGGCTTGAAATTTCCTCTATGGACGGGAGTGTTTTCGCGAAATAGATGACCACTGTGGAAAGGATAACGACCCCCGCAGATACGGCGATGCCGGCAATCGTGAGCCAGCGTCGCGCGTCTCGTTTATTGCGTTTGTGCATGCTCCCCCATTATCAAACAAAAAAGGCCCCTTCCGCAATGTCCGCGCGGAAGGGGGCCTTTTTTACCCATCGAGTCCGCCGTAGCTGTCTTCCTCTTCTTTCCCGAGTTCTTCCTCCGGTTCCTCCAGTTCTTTCCCACCATCTTCTAACTCGTCGCCGTTGTTGTCCGCGTCCGATCCCGCATCGTCCTCGTCGCTTAAAGGGCGGAATGCACAGCTTGCAATTTTTAGTTCAGTTGCCATTGCGGCCCATAATTCAACGACCTTTCTTTTTTTTATTTCCAATCAGTATAGGGGAGCTCTTCGTTGTGTCAATCCCACAGTAATCCCCAGGTATGGTAGCAAAAATTCCATTAAAACCTTATTAAAAGCCAGCGTGGGGTGTCGGGGGGTGGTGCGGCTGCTAGCGGCCGCACGCCATGATGGCGAGTGCAAGGGCGTCACTCGCGTCGTCAATGATCGCGAGGCCCGGTTTTTTAAGGATAAGGCGGACCATTTTGAGCATGGCCTTTTTGTCGGCAAAGCCATAGCCCGCAATCCCCAACTTTACTTCGTTCGGCGCATATTCCTTTATGGGGAGGCCAGCCTCTTGGGCGGCGAGGAGGATTGCGCCGCGCGCTTGCGCCACCGCGATCGCCGTTTTTCGGTTCTTCGCAAAAAAGAGCTTTTCAATGCCAAACGCATCTGGCCGGTAATTTTCGATGAGCGCGCTCACCCCCTTCTTTGTTTCTTGGAGAGCGGGAACATCGCCTTTGCTTTCTATTTTGAGAATACCCGCGGCGACAAAAGCGAGGTCGTTGCCTTCGCGCCGGACGACGCCATAGCCGATTCTTCGCGTGCCAGGGTCAATGCCAAGCGTGACGAGAGGACGCGCGGTCATGCGGCGCTCGTGAAAACATTTTGCACGTCGCCGTTGTCTTCAAGCGCTTCTACGAGCGCAAGCAATTTCTTGGCATCTTCTTCGGAGAGTTCCTGCGGAAACTTTGCTTTCCATTCCCGCTCACCCCCCGCCGGCAGCCCAAATGCCCAACGGACGCTTCCCGCCTCCCCCCACTTCCCGCCATGTTCTTTTAATATCATTTTGATTTCTTGCACGGTGCGATTTTTGTTATCGCTGATTGCCTCAATCACGATCGCGGCGCCGCCTGGCCCGTATGCCTCAAACGTAAGCTCTTCAAGATCAGTGTCTGCTTCGGAGGCCCGCTTCACCGCGCGTTCAATATTTTCCTGTGGCACGGCCGCTTCCTTTGCCTTTGTGATCGCGGTCCGGAGCCGCGGGTTGAAATCCGGGTTCGGCTCTGATTTGGCCGCTGCCGAAATCGCCGCGAGGAGCTTCCCGAAGACCTTTCCCCGCCTCTCATCGGTGATTTCTTTTTTGTGCCTTATGCCCGCCCAGTGAGAATGCCCCGACATTGCATTATCATCATAACGCTTGTTAAAATCAATGGAAATGGCTGACCTGCCGCAAGACAACCTCCAATCAAGACTGACAAAACTCCGGCGCGAGGGCGAAGAACGCGCCGCGGAACGGCTTGCGAAGAAGCTGGGTCTTCCTTATGTGGATGTTTCCAAAATGCCGGTTTCGCTTGATGCCGTGAAGGCTATTCCGGAGGACAAAGCGCGAAAGGCCCGGGTGGCGAGCATTGAGTTGAAATCAAAAAAGCTAGCCGTGGCGGTAATGGACCCCGAATTTTCCGCGGCGAAGGTGCTCATTGCGGAACTGAAAGCGGAGCAATACGACGTGAAAACGTTCGTGGCATCCCTTTCTGGCTTGGAAGTGGCGTGGCAGTTGTATAAATTCGTAAAACCAGTGTCCGCGGGGATCGTGGGAAAGGTGGTCATTACCGAAAAGAGAATCAAGGAGCTCACGGAGCGCCTTGCGAATCTGGATGCTATTCACAAGGAATTCGCCGGGCTGGATTTTAAAAACGTGTCGCCGGTCGTGATGATTGAGATTATACTCGGCGGGGCGCTTGCGATGCGCGCATCGGACATTCACACGGAAGCGGGGGAAAAAGCGGCAAAGGTCCGCTTTCGCATAGATGGCATCCTCCACGATGTCTTTGACGGTATGCCGTTCCCTGCCTACCACGCGCTCGTTTCGCGCATTAAACTTCTTTCAGAGATGAAGCTTAACGTCCGCGACGAAGCGCAGGATGGAAGGTTCACGATCGTCATCGCGGGAAAAGAGGTGGAGATGCGCGTGGCGATCATGCCCGCCGAGTTTGGTGAAGCCATCGTGATGAGGATACTTGACCCTTCCGCGACGAAGGTTGGACTTCCTGACCTCGGGCTTCGCGAGGACAATCTGGCGCTTGTGGAGCGCGAACTCGCCCGACCGAACGGACTCATCTTGAACACCGGACCCACAGGCTCCGGGAAAACGACGACGCTCTATGCGTTCCTCCGCACGCTGAACAGTCCCGACATCAAGATCATCACATTGGAAGACCCCATTGAATATCGCATTGAAGGGATTGAGCAGACGCAGGTGAACGACGAGGCGGGGTATACGTTCGCGAGCGGCCTTCGTGCTATCGTTCGGCAGGATCCTGACGTGATTCTCGTGGGCGAGGTGCGCGACCTTGAGACGGCCGATATTGCGATGCAGGCGGCTTTGACGGGCCACCTTGTATTTTCCACGCTTCACACGAACGATGCGGTGGGTGCCGTGCCGCGCCTCATCAACCTCGGCGTAAAGGCGGTGAGCATCGGGCCGGCGCTTACGCTCACAATTGCCCAGCGCCTCGTGCGCGTGCTCTGCCCCAATTGTAAAAAACGCGCGGAACCGGACGGCGCGCTCAAGACGAAAATTAAAAAGTTCCTCGACGGATTGCCGGCCAAGGTGGATAAGTCAAAATATCAAAATTATTCTGTATATGAAACCGCGGGCTGTACAAAGTGCAACGGTATCGGGTATAAAGGTCGGGTAGGAATCTTTGAATTTTTGGAAGGCGGGCCGGATCTTGAAACGACGATTCTCAAGGAAGCGTCAGAGGTCGCGCTCCGCGGAGTGGCCGAGCGCCAAGAAATGGTCACAATGCAGCAAGATGGTGTCCTGAAGGTGCTTGAGGGGAAGACGACGTGGAGCGAGGTCACAAGCGTGACCGGACAAATAGAGTGGCCCGCCCAGCCGTAATTTTCGGGGCGAAAATTACGGGCTGGGTGGAGGTAGCTGACTCAAACCTGGGGGCAAATTCCTCGTGAAAGGATTTGAAACCCTTCTATCCGGAGATAAAAGGGACTAGAATTACTCAAAGGAGAGAACCAGCCGGAACCGGTTCATCCTGAAATTTTAGAGGTAATTCCTGCCCCCAGATTCGAATCAGTTACAGGTTTCTGGTTGATATGTTAGCATATAATGATTTCCTTGTCAAGTCGGCGTTTTTCCTAAATTTTCATGAAGAAAACAAGCAGCAATTCCAGTAAAGACGATCTCACTATTGACCTTACGCTTCGCCCCAAGAGTTGGGACGAATATGTTGGGCAGGAAAAGATCAAGGGGAACCTGCGCGTGATCCTTGAGGCTGCGAAGAAACGCAAGGAGGCCGCCGACCATCTTTTGTTCTCCGGTCCTGCGGGGCTTGGGAAGACCACGCTCGCATATCTCGTCGCACGCGAGCTTGGCGGTACAGTGAAAACCACTTCCGGCCCGGCGCTTGAGAAGACGGGCGACCTTGCCGCGATTCTCACCAACCTCAACCCCGGCGAAGTGCTTTTTATTGACGAAGCGCATCGGGTGAATCCGATGATAGAAGAAGTACTGTATCCTGCGATGGAATCGCGGAAACTGCATCTTGTGGTGGGGAAGGGTCCTTCCGCGCGGACGCTTTCGCTTGATCTGCCGCCGTTCACGCTGATTGCCGCAACGACGCGCGAGAACCTTCTTTCCCAACCGCTCCGGTCGCGGTTCGGCGCGACCCTGCGCCTTGGGTATTACAACGTGGATGATATCAAAAAGATACTAAACCGTTCGGCGAAAATTTTGAATATCGTGGCGACGCCGGAAGCGATTGAGATTCTCGCGAACGCCTCTCGTGGCACGCCGCGAGTGGCGAATCGGCTCCTCCGGCGCGCCCGCGACTTTGCCGAAGTGCACGGCAAAAAGATCATTGATGACGCGGCGGCCAGGAAAACGCTTGAAATGCTGGAAATTGACGAGGCGGGGCTTGAGCCCAATGACCGCCGCCTTTTAATGACGATCATTGAAAAATTCAACGGTGGACCGGTGGGGATCAATACGCTCTCCGCCGCGCTTTCGGAGGAAAAAGGCGTGATTGAAGATATTTACGAGCCGTTTTTGATGACGCTCGGTTTCCTCCAGCGCTCTTCCGCAGGCCGCATTGTGCTTCCCGCCGCCTATAAACACTTGAAAGTTCGAGGCAAGGAGGAACTCTTGTAGCGCGCTTCAATGGCGGAATTTTCCTTCACCGATCCAAAAGTTCTTGAAACCCTTCTCGCCGCGCGCCGCCGAGGCACCGAGTTTATGGGAAGCGCGACATCGGACTTCCAATCCCATCCGCGCCTTCATCGCAATCGCAGGGAAACGCGCGCCGTATCCGACTGGGAACGCGAGGTGGCGAGGGCGGTCGGAGGGAAAACCTCAAAGATACTCGGTCCGCAATCGCCGGACGAATTCCCGAGATTTTTTGACAAAAAGGAATTGTACATCCGGCGTTCGGCAGATCTTGGTGAAAACATGTTCCGGCTCTCTTTTGATTTCGGTAAGCTTTGCCCGGCGCCGGGCGTTTTCAACAAGCGGCTGATGGAGGAGTACGTGCAGATACTCGCGCTCATCCGCGACCGCGGCGAGGAACCGATGATTACACTGTATCACTGGCCCACGCCAGCCCATCTGCTTGTGACCGACAAGGAAGATCGCATCCTCGCGGGAGCGTGGGAGCACCACGACGTCCTTCACCACTTCCGTTTTTATATCAAAAGCATTATTGGGTTTCTTTCCGACAATCACAAAGTGAACGCCGCGCTTACGTCGGCCGGCTTCAATAAAGAGAAGCGAGAAAAATTTCTCGGTGATGGGCTTGTGCGATATTTCATTTCCATCAACGAGCCCATCAACCTTCTGTTGCCAACTTACCTCCTTGGAATTTTCCCGCCCTTTAAGAAAGGGAGGATTGATCTCGTGCGGGGCGTGCTTTCAAAGTTGATTGAGGCGCATGACGCCGCGGTAAGCGAAATCAAAGAAAGCAAGCTCGCGAGCGTGCGGGGCAAGATTCAAGTGGGCGCTGCCCACAATTGGACCTTTTTCGACGGTCTCTTTGGGAAAGTTGCGCACGCGATTGTAAACACAAAGCTCGCCAGGAAATTTGAACGGGAAGCACGGGAAACCGATTTTGTAGGCCTCCATTATTATTTCCGGATGAAGCTGGCTTTATTCGGGAAAGGCGGTCGCTTCTACAGCGATAATCCTTACTTCGGCGATATCCATCCGCCGGGCATAGAGAAGGTTCTTAAAGAAATGCACGCGGAGTACCCCCATAAAAACATTTTTATCACCGAATTCGGTTTTTCTGATCGGGGAGGAAAGCGCAGGCCATATTGGATCTTGGAAACAGTGCGCCACGTAATCGCAGCGCTTGAGCATGAAATTCCCATGAAAGGGATGCTCCTCTGGACGTTGGTCAATAACTTTGAATGGAATTTAGGGATGGATCAGAAGTTCGGTTTGTTTGGTGAGAACGAACTCGCCGTGCCCTTGGTTCCTACTCCCTTGGGCGCGGGAACCATAAAAAGCTGGGAGGCCTGGCAGGCTGCCGTACGGGCGGTGACGCAGCCGACCCCCCGTCACCTCCGCGAACTGCAGCTATGTTACGAAACCGCCAAAGCACAGTTCCATGCCCACCTTGCCAAACGGCCCAAAAGGCCGTGGTGGTGTTGGTGGTGCTGAGGGCGCCGCCGCCTACTCAACGAATGACCGACCACTCTTTGGTATACGATCTCCTTTTGATTTTGGCGTAGAAGAATTCGGCAATCCATAGCCAAATAAGTTTGGGCCAGCCGACGGCGTGTGCGCGGCGGGAAGTGTGAAGGACGTATAGACTTGTTTCCATTCGGGTGTGTCCCAGCCGGGCGAGGCGTGCAAACATATCCTGGTCTTCGCCGATGATATATGCCGGATTGTAGCCGCCCAAACGTTTGAAAGCGGCGGCGCGGATCATTTGGAATTCTCCCGGCGATGCACCGGAATGGAACACGTTGTTGAGCAAGTAGATGATGAGGTTTGATATGCCGAAAATAACTTTGTCGGACCAACGCACGTATTCAGGCAACACTTTAAGCGGGACGGTCAACCCCATGAGTTCACTGTCGTCCCCAAAGAGGCCGACGGTTTTCTTGAAAAAGCTATTGGCGTTTGGGATGAATACGTCAGCGTCAAGGAAAAGCAATATGTCTCCTTTCGCCGCCGCCGCGCCCGCGTTTTTCCCCTCCGCAATGTGTTGGCGGGTCTTGCCGCGATATTCCACTACTTTGTCGGCGTACGTTTTGGCGATTGTGACCGTGCGGTCGGTGCTGTGCCCGTCTGAAACAATAACCTCGTGATCCATCGCGGTGAATGCTTTGAGCGATGCGAGCATCTTCCCCAGAATACTTTCCTCATTCAACGTCGGGATGATTATGGAAATCATGGCTCGGGTTTCTATGGATAATACCATAAAAATTTAATCTTTCTTAGATATAATGCGGCGATGGTTTTTATCAATGAATGGCTGCCGAATCCGGTGGGCGCGGACGCGGCAGGAGAGTGGATTGAACTTTGGAACGGCGGCGGCACGGCGGTGGATTTAGATGGGTGGGTTTTGAAGACCGAAAACGGCAAAAAAGTTTCGCTCACGGGACAGCACGTCTCCGCCCGCGGCTATCTGGTGTTAAAAAGGACCACAACGAAGCTATCCCTGCGGAACACGGACGGAGGTCTTACGCTCTATGATGCGCGCGGCGCATTGGTGGACCATGGGAATTTTGACGGCAGCGCGCCCGAGGGGAAAAGTTTTTCGCGCATTGATCACACAGGAGGACCTGCGCAGCATTTCGCGTTTGCAAATCCAACGCCGAGCGCGGCGAATGCAGTTGTGCGTGACGTGGTTGCGGTCCGCAGTTATCCCGCCGGCGCCCCGCTGAACCGCGGGTTCACAAACTCCGCATTTTCCGCGATAATGATGGGAACTGCGGTATTACTTACAGGACTCATCATCTATGTCATTAAAGCAAACGACAGTTTATCGAAGCTTTTCTTCTCGGGGGACGAAGGAATTCGGTGAGAAGCTCGCGAGGAAGATAGCGCGCGGAAAGCACGCGTTGGTCTTCGCACTTCAGGGCGAACTCGGCGCGGGAAAGACCACGTTCGTGCAGGGATTTTTGAAGGGATTGGGTGTGAGAAAACGTGCGCCGAGTCCGACCTTCGTCCTTATGCGGCGCTATGCGTTGCCGCGTATGGGGGCGCACGCGGAAAAGCGCGGAACATTCAAGAACGCGTTTCATGTGGATGCGTATCGCTTAGACAGGGCAAAAAGGCATCTCACGGCATTGGGCTTGGGAAAAGTTTTGTCCGATCCCCAAAATGTCGTTTTGGTTGAATGGGCCGACCGCACAAAAGGAGTTTTGCCCCAAAGGGTCATGTGGCTCACATTCCGGCACGGGAAGAACGAAAGCGAAAGACATATTGTGATGAAGCAATCAGGTAGGAAAACAAAAATATGAGAAAGCTTCTTCTTATTGACGCGAATTCTCTCATCCACCGTTCGTTCCATGCGTTGCCGCCGTTCACGGGGCCGAAGGGTGAGCCGACCGGCGCGATCTACGGCGTTGCGAGCATCTTATTGAAGTTATGGCGTGAAGAGAGGCCGGATTGCGCAGCGGCGCTGTTTGATCGGCCGGAGCCGACCTTTCGCGACAAAATATACGCGGAATATAAAGCGCAGCGTCCGCCCGCGCCCGATACCCTTGTTTCTCAAATTATTGAAGCCCACAAGCTTTTCGCCGCGTTCGGCATACCGACGTTTGAGGCGCCGGGATTTGAGGCGGACGATCTTATCGCCACCTTTGCTGAACGTTTTAGACAAGAGAGCGGGTTGCAGATAGTGATATTGACCGGCGATCGCGATACACTCCAGCTTGTGGAGGAAGAAAAAATAGTGGTGAGGACCTTTAATAAGGGCATAAGTGATACGACGATTTATGACGAAAGTGCGGTGCATGAGAAGTACGGCCTCTCGCCGGCGCAACTCATTGATTACAAAGCGCTTGTGGGCGACCCGTCGGACAACGTGAAGGGCGTGCCGGGCGTGGGGCCGAAGACGGCTGCAGAGCTCCTTCAAAAGTTCGGGAGCGTGAAGAGCATATACGTGAACCTTGCGGGTGACTCAGCGTTGGGGAACAAGTTAAGCGCGCACAAAAAAGACACGGAGCTTTCGGAAAAGCTCGTCACGCTTGAACGCCATGTGCCGATCGCGGTGCCTGCCTTGGAATCGCTCGCCACGAAAAAGGAACTGTCCGAGGTAAGAGCGTACTTTGAGGCAATGAAGTTTGCGACGCTTCTCGCGCGGCTCGGCGGCGTGGACGCGCCGACCGTTGTGAAGGTGGCAAGAACTGCGAAACGGACGAGGGACAGGCAAGGAACTATTTTTGATGTACAATAAAAGGGACTTGGACAAAGGGCTTTCAAAACTTAAAAACGTCATAGTGCGGCAGGAGTTCCAAGTAGTTTGGATTTTATTCGCGGTCATCGCCGCGGCGTTTGTGCTCGACGTCGTTACCATGCCGAGCGGCTTTTTTGTGTACGTCAAAGGAGGATTGTTGCTTGTGGTCCTTACGCTCGCGGTCGCCACGGCGTACCAAGCGGCATCGGTCAGCCGGGACGCGGAAGTTGAGCGGGGCGAGCTTAAAAGCATGCTCGCAAGTGTAGACGATGCCCTCATAGTTTATGACAAGGGCTTCAGGGTGAATTTTTTCAATCCGGCCGCCGAGCGCCTTTTTGAAATTCCCGCAGGCGCCATCTTAGGGCACGTGCTTACGCCGCAGGACGTTGAACGACCCGCGTGGCGCACGTTTGTTCAGATCATCTTTCCTTCACTCGCCCCGCGCGTCATCGTGCGTTCAGCCGAGGGGGAATATCCGCAGGTGGTTGATGTGTCGTTTGCGAATCCGCAGCTTGAGTTCCGCGTGACGACCGCGCCGATCAACGACGGAAAGGGGCTGCCGTTCGGGTTTATGAAAATTGTCCGCGACCGCACCGCGCAAACTGCGGCTATACGCTCGCAGGGCGAGTTTGTGACGGTTGCGTCCCATCAGCTCCGCGGCCCCGTTACCGACATTAATTGGGCGCTCCAATCCCTTATCCATGCGGCGGAGCTTACCGAGACTAATAGGCTTATCGTGGACAACGCTCTTGCTGCGAGCCAAGGGCTCTTGCGTAGAATAGAAAACCTGCTCAACATCGCAAAGATGGAAGAGGGGCGGCTCGGCTACGCGTTTCGCGAGGCGAATGTTACGGAGTTCCTCGGGAAAATTTTGGCGGATGTCTTGCCTGCTGCCCGGACGGCAGGCGTGAAGCTGTATTTTGATCGTCCGTCGGGGAATTTGCCTCGCGTCATGATAGATGAGGAACGCCTTTCGCTCGCTATCGTGAATATTTTGGAAAATGCCATCAGGTACAATGTGGAAAACGGCGAGGTGATTATGAAGGTGGACGCCATGCCTGGCAGGCCGTTCCTTGAGGTTAGCGTGAAGGATACCGGCATCGGTGTTCCTCCCGAGGCGGTGGGGAAGCTGTTCACCAAGTTCTATCGGGCGGACAATGCCGTAAAATTGCAAACGGAGGGGTCCGGCCTCGGCCTTTGTATCGCAAAAAGCATCGTGACGGCGCACGGAGGCGAAATTTGGGTTGAATCGGAGCTCAATCGTGGCACGACGGTGCATTTTACGTTGCCCACCGATCCAGATTTGGTACCCCAGCGCGAGGTGAGCCCGGAGGAACTCTCCTGACGCCGTTCACACACTTGCGTGGCGGAGGGAAAGTGTGCACAATCAAGGCATGAGGGACGCAAAATATATTTTTGTGGTAGGGGGCGTGATGTCGGGGGTTGGCAAGGGCGTCGCTTCGGCATCCATCGGAAAAATTTTGCAATCGCGTGGCCTTGAGGTGACCTCTGTAAAAATTGACCCTTATGTGAACGTTGATGCGGGCACCATGAACCCCACTGAGCACGGTGAGGTTTTTGTTTTGGACGACGGCACGGAGTGCGACCAGGATATGGGGAATTATGAAAGATTTCTTAACCGCGACTTGACAGGTGCGAGCTACATGACGACGGGGAGCGTGTACCAGGCGGTAATTAACCGCGAACGGAGCATGGGGTATGGAGGGAAATGCGTGAGCGTGGTGCCCCACATCCCGCTTGAGGTGATCGATCGGATTGAACGCGCCGGGCATCGCGCGAGGGCGGACCTGGTGATCGTTGAAGTGGGTGGCAGCGCCGGCGAGTACGAGAACATCCTTTTCCTTGAGGCTGTCCGGATGTTTCGGATAAAACAGCCAAAGGACGTGCTCCTCGTCCTTGTGAGCTATCTGCCCATCATGAACGACGAGAACGAACTCAAAACGAAGCCTACTCAGCATGCTGTGCGTGCTTTGAACTCCGTAGGGTTACAGCCGGACATCATCCTTGCGCGCGCGAAGTATCCGCTTGACGAAAAAAGAAAGGAAAAAATCGCATTCAATTGCAGCGTCCGCAAGCAGGATGTTATTTCGGCGCCGGATGCCGTGAGCTTGTACGACGTGCCGGTAAATTTTGAAAAGGATCATCTTGGCAACCTCGTCCTTGAGAAACTTGGGTTGCGGATGCACAAAAGGGACCTTCATGAATGGCGGCGGCTTGTAGCGCGCATCCACGGTGCAAAACAGGTTGTGAAGATTGGCATTGTGGGAAAATATTTTTCAAGCGGGAAGTTCGTCCTTGCTGATTCATATATTTCCGTCATTGAAGCGATCAAGCATTCCGCGGCGCATTGGAAGGTAAAGCCGGTCATTGAATGGCTAGAGTCGGAGCAATTTGAAAAAGGGAAGCGGGCGCTCCAGAAGCTTGATGGATATGGCGGCATCATCGTCCCGGGTGGTTTCGGAAGCCGCGGTATAGAAGGAAAGCTCGCCGCCATCCGTTATTGCCGCGAGAACAAGATCCCGTATCTTGGGCTCTGCTACGGCATGCAGCTTGCAGTCGTGGAGTTCGCCCGGGACGTTTTGAAACTCCGCGGCGCGAATACGACGGAGATTGATCCGCGCACGAAATATCCCGTGATTGATATTATGTCGGAACAAAAAAAGCTTATGGAAGAGAAGAAATATGGTGGTACGATGCGGCTCGGCGCGTATCCGGCAGTGCTCACGAAGGGTACGATCGCGGAAGGGGCCTACGGCAGGGCAAAGATATCCGAGCGCCACCGCCACCGCTATGAAGTAAGCCCCGTCTTTATCAAACGGTTGGAGCACGGAGGGATGGTATTCTCGGGCCAGTCGCCCGACCGGCGCTTGATGGAGGTGATGGAGCTGCCTCGCGAGAAACACCCGTTCTTCATGGGCTCGCAATTCCATCCCGAACTCAAATCACGGCCGCTTGACCCGCACCCCTTATTCCGCGAGTTCATGAAGGCCGCCTCGAAACGAAAGATCAAAGAAGGAAAATCTTGATTTGGCGCCGACCATGATCACATTTCTCTACGGGCCCGACGACTACCGCCGGCTCCAAAAGAAAAAAGAGATCGTCGCGGAGTTCAGAAAAAAGCATTCCGCGCTCGGGCTCGGTTTTTTTGACCTTGCAGCGGAGGAAGCCCTTGATGATTTTTTTGAGTTCGTGCGGAGCCAATCCATCTTTGAGAACGCAAAGCTTGCCGTCTTGGAAAATACGTTTGAACTTGACGAGAGCAAAGCTGCGAAATTGTTGAAGCCGCTCATCACACAAAAAAACGTTACCATCCTCATTTCGGAAAAAGACAAACCAGTGAAAGCGCTTGCATTCCTCCTTGCAAAGCCGTCACTCGCGCAGAAATTTGAAAATCTTGCAGGGGTTGAGCTGCGCGCTTTCATAAAGGCGGAAGCGACAAAAGCGGGCTTGAATATAAGTGATGCCGCTGCGGAGTTTCTCGGGACGATATACGAAGGGAATTCTTGGGCGCTTGTCACCGAGCTGCAAAAATTGAGTTCATTCAAGGTCTCTTCCGATCGCGCTGCGGTTCGCGCGGGCGGTACGACCATTGACAAAAAGGACCTGGATGCCCTTGACCTTGAGGCCGCGCCGAATTACTGGACGCTTATTAACGGTCTTAAAAGCTACGACGCGCGGATCCGCCTTTCCGCGCTTGAAAAATTGTTTGCCATAAATGATCCGTCGCCGAAGATATTCAATATCCTCGCCGCGCAGGCGGGTGAAAAGATTCCGCGCATGGCAGCGTACGACCTTGCGGTAAAGTCCGGGAAGCTGGATTACGAAGAGGCCCTTCTGGATTTAATCCTCATTTAATAATCGTTTGCTAGGATTGGGGGATGTCTCTTCCTCCCGCCGAAGTCCCGGCTGAAATTGTTGAGTGCCGGATTTTGCTCATCCGCGGGCGTAAGGTGATGCTTGACCGTGATTTAGCGCAACTCTATGGGATCAAACCCAAACGCCTTAACGAACAGGTAAAACGCAATCGGGAGCGATTTCCCGATGATTTTATGTTCCGGCTGACCCTGGAAGAGGGGAAAGCTGTACTTCTTTCAAGGTCGCAATTTGCGACCTTGAAGCGCGGTGGGAACATTAAATATCAACCTTATGTATTCACCGAGCAGGGCATTGCCATGCTTTCTTCGGTATTAAAGAGCAGGCGCGCCGTGCAGGTGAACATCCTCATCATGCGCGTGTTCGTAAAACTCCGCGAAATGATGGCATCGCATCAGGAACTCGCGCGCAGAGTGGAAGAACTGGAACGGAAATACGGTGAGCATGACGAAACAATCCAAGATATTTTCAGGGCGATAAAGAATCTTCTCGCGCTGCCCGAAGAGGAAAAAAGCGAAAAGCAGATGGGGTTTTTGCCGGGCGGTTAGCTCTGAGATTCCAACTCGGAATGTCAAAGGTGGTCACAAAATGTTACCACCTCACAAACGGTCGATTTTTAGCCTAGCGCGCAACAAGCTTTGTGAGGCGCGATTTCAAACGGTCCGCCTTATTTTTCTCGATCACCTTTGTCTTCGCCGCTTTATCAAGCGCCTTAAAGACCGCGGGCAGCATTTTTTGCGCCTCTTCAATTTTCTTTCCGAGAACCAACTTCCGGTAGCCGGTCACCGCTTTCTTGTAATTTTCCTTTTTGATGACATTCCTCGCGCGCCGCGTCCGATTCTGCCGCAGTGCCTTTTTTGCGGATGATGTGATAGGCATTGATGGTTAGTATAGCGGGAAATCCGGAATTTCACAAGCAGCGTGAAGTTTTCGCACCGCAAGCATATAATTGAGATATGTTGTACAGCGTCGCGGGGAAGTTAACGCTGAAGTCGGACCACTTTGCGGTTGTTACGGCTGCGGGATTGGGGATCAAGCTGTTTGCAAGCAAACAAACGCTCAAGGCGCTCCCGGCGGTCGGGGCGGACGTGAAATTCTTCACCCACCTTTACGTGCGCGAGGATACGCTGGACCTTTATGGGTTCTTGTCGGCCGAGGAGATGAACTTTTTTGAAATGCTGATCTCGGTTTCGGGTATTGGCCCGAAGTCGGCGCTCTCTATCCTGGGCATCGCACCATTGGGCGAGCTTTCGGCGGCGATAAAAGAAGGCCGGCCGGACCTGCTCACGCGCGCGTCGGGCGTCGGCAGGAAGACCGCCGAGCGTGTGATCGTTGAGCTGCGGGGAAAGGTGGAATCGGCGAAATCGGGCTTGGTCGTGGAAAAGATGGAGGGCGATGCGGACATTGTGGAAGCGCTTGCGAGCCTTGGGTATCGGCGCGAGGAGGCACGCACGGCGCTTGCGAAAGTTGATTCGAAAGTGCGCGGCATGGAAGAGCGGCTCCGGGCAGCGCTCGGCGCGCTCGGGAAAAAATAAAATGGCGGCGATGGAAAAGTTCAAGCGGTCGCGCATCGCGCGGTTCTTCTACGATTCCCCGCGGCTTGTTTCGGCGTATCATTTCCTCTGGGCGTGGCTTGGGGCGCTTTGGTACGGCAGGCCAGGCAGGAAAATCTTTGTGATTGGCGTCACGGGTACGAAAGGGAAAACGACGACGGTGGAGCTTTTGAACGCGATGCTTGAGGCAGCAGGAAAAAAGACCGCAGTACTCTCATCTCTGCGCATCAAGATCGGGGAAACGAGCAAAAAGAATCCGGGCAGCAATTCAATGCCCGGACGCGCGCGCATCCAGCGCTTTCTCGCGGAGGCGGTACGGGCAGGATGCCGTTACGCAATCATAGAGGTCACGTCGCAAGGCGTCACGCAGCACCGCCATCGTTTTATCAATTGGAAAATCGCTGCAATGATTAACCTCGCGCCGGAACACATTGAATCGCATGGCTCCTTTGAAAACTACCGGCAGGCGAAGCTGGATTTCTTGAACTACGTGCTTGCGAAGGGTGGCAGGATACTTTTGAATCGCGACGACCAGCATTTTGAATTTTTCAGCAACGCGCTTGCGGGGCGGGAAACGCGATCGTATTCCACCGAAGACGAACCGATCAAAAAAGTCCTTGCGAAGGTTGGGGAGCCAAGCTTTGCGAGGCGGGCGTCGGCGCCGCGGTTCGTTCTCACTTATTTCAATGCGCAGAATGCGGCGGCGGCGGTCGCGATCGCGATGGACCTTGAGGTTGACGAAACGGCCATTACACGCGCGATTGAATCTTTCGGCGGCGTTCCTGGGCGAATGGAGTTTTTGACGAAAGGTTCCTATACCGCGATCGTTGACTACGCACATACACCAGATTCGCTCAAAGCGGCCTATGCGGCGGCGAAACCGAAGCCGAATGCGAATTATCCAGACGCGCGCCTTATCTGCATCCTGGGCGCCGCGGGTGGTGGCCGCGACAAGTGGAAACGGCCGGAATTCGGGAAAATCGCCGCGGCATATTGCAACGAGATCATTCTTACCAATGAAGACCCGTACGACGAAGACCCTGCGGAAATTGTCTGGGCGATACACGCGGGGATTTCAAGCGAGGACCTGGAATACGTGAACGTGTACGAAATATTGGATCGGCGCGAGGCCGTTCGGAAAGCATTCGCGCTCATGCGGGCGGGTGACGTTGTGATCGGCACGGGCAAGGGAAGCGAGGATTGGATTCACGTGGCGAAGGGAGAGAAAATTCCCTGGAGCGAGCGGCAGGCGTTTGAGGAGGCGCTTGAGGAAAAAGATTACAATTAATAGCGTATGAAACTTACCTTTTACGGCGGCGTGGGCGAAGTGACGGGCGCAAACTATCTTTTGGAATCCGGCGTGATGAAGATCATGGTGGACTGCGGCCTGCACCAAGGGAGCCACTATGCCGAGCGGCGGAATTTTGACCCGTTCCCGTACGACCCAAAGGACGTCGCCGCCGTTTTCGTGACGCATGCTCATCTTGATCACACGGGGCGCCTCCCTTCGCTCATCCGGAGCGGGTTCCGCGGGACAGTTTATTCCACGGCGGCGACGAAGGACTTCGCGGAGCTCATGCTCCTTGACTCCGAGCACATTCTCGGCAAAGAAGCGGAACGCGAGAAGAAACCGCCACTCTACACGACGGAAGACATTATGCAGCTACGCACGCATTGGCAGGGCCTTCGCTATCACGAGCCCGTCACCGTGGGAGCCTTCACCGCCGAACTTTTTGATGCGGGGCACATTTTGGGATCCGCGAGCATACGGATAAAAGCCGAAGGAAAGACGATCGTCTTTTCGGGAGACCTCGGCAATTCACCGTCGCCGATCATTCAACCGACGGAAAAATTAAACGAGGCGGATTACTGCGTGATTGAATCAACCTACGGCGACCGCGTGCACGAGAACGTGGATAAGCGCGAGGAACAGCTTGAGGACGTAGTAGAGGACACGGTAAGGGCCGGCGGCACGCTCATGATCCCAACGTTCGCAATGGAGCGTACGCAGGAGCTGCTCTATCATCTTCATGAGCTGTTTGAAGAAGGGCGCATCCCGCGCGTGCCGGTGTTCATTGATAGTCCGCTCGCGATCAAGCTCACGGCGGTCTACAAAAAGTACGAAAACTATTTCAATCCGGAAACTGCCCACATCGCAAAGTCCGGCGACGACATCCTGAATTTCCCCGGCTTGCATCTTACGCTTACGACGGAACAATCAAAAGAAATAAACAGCATCCCGCCGCCGAAGGTGGTAGTCGCGGGATCGGGCATGTCAAACGGCGGACGCATCCTGCATCACGAAATGCGTTATCTTCCCGACCCGAAGAGCACGATCCTTTTCATTGGCTATCAGGGAAAGGGGACGCTTGGGCGCGAGATCCTTGACGGTGCCACGGAGGTCAAGATTTTCGGCGAGACAGTTCCCGTGCGTTGCAAAAAAGTGAACATCCCCGGTTACTCCGCGCACGCCGACCAGCCGCTCCTCATGGCATGGCTCTTTCCCATGCGCCATACGCTCAAAAAAGTGTTCGTCGTGCAGGGCGAAGAAGCGGCGAGCGAAGCGCTTGCGCAAAAAATCAAAGACGAGCTTGCGGTGGTCGCCGAGGTGCCGAAAGAAAAGGAATCGGTTATTATTTGAATATGACGCCGGAGCTTTCAAAGACCTACCTCAAGTATAAAATCTGCGTTTCCGGCTCCGCCGTGACGGATGTTGCGGCGCCGGGGACGCTTGAGAAAGCCGAAGCGATGGGCCGCATGATCGCGGAGCGCGGGATGGTGCTCGTGACGGGCGCCACAACCGGCATTCCGTACTGGGCCGCAAAAGGAGCGAAGGAAGCCGGGGGCATCGTGATCGGGCTTTCGCCGGCCGCGTCAAAGCTCGCACACGTGAAAAGCTACCACCTGCCGCTTGACTACCACGATCTCATCGTCTATACCGGCTTTGATTATTCCGGACGCAACCTGCTCCTCACGCGCACGGCCGACGCCGTGATCACGATTTGCGGTCGCGTGGGGACGCTCAACGAATTTACGATCGCGTTTGAAGACAAAAAGCCGCAAGGGGTTTTGACGGGCACCGGCGGAGAGAGTGATGAGATTGAGCATATTCTCCAGGTGGCGCAGCGCGGCATGGGGAAGGTGGTTTTTGATTCCGATCCGAAATCGCTCTTGGACAAAGTGGTTGCGATGGTTGAAGCGGAAGAGAAAGAAACAGATCCCAGCAAAGGTCGCGCCAAAAAATAACCGTAAAACCCATGGCTACCAAGAAAGCTCCGAAAGCACCCAAACCCATCGGCAAAGTCACCCATTTCTACAATAAGATTGGGGTTGCGATCGTGGAATTCAACGAGGCGGTGCCCGTAGGGACGAAAATTGCATTCAAAGGGGCGACGACCGATTTTAAGGAGACGGTGGATTCCATGCAGTACGACCACAAGCCGATTGACAAGGCGCCGAAGGGCGAGCAGGTGGGCATCAAGGTAAGCGAAAAGGTCCACGAAGGAGATTTGGTGTATCCCGTAGAATGAGATCACTGCGGGGCGGATTTTTGAAGGTCGCCGCGATCGTTGCCGCAGCGACGGTGGGAGACGGCGTGTTCGCGCTCCCTTATCTTTTTTACCAATCGGGCTGGCTCGTCAGCCTTTTTTATTTGATCGTCCTCGCGGTGTTTGTGAGTGCGGCGCACGTGGTCTATTTGAAAACGCTTGAGAAGTTGGGCGAAAAGGAACGGCTCCTGGGGCTCGCGAGAAAATATTTTGGGACAAGCGGCTTCTGGGTCGGGTTCGCCGCGATCGTGCTTGGTCTCCTACTCACACTCGTCGTATATCTTATTCTTGGTGCGCAGTTCGTACACCTCGCCTTCCCGGCCGTCGCACCCCACATTGCACTTTTTATATTCTGGCTTTTTACCGCCATCCCCATTTTTGTAAGCGACCGACGCGTGGTGGAACTTGAACTTACAGGTATTGTTTGCACCTCCATTATCATCATTCTCATCTTCGTGAGCGCCTGGCCCATGGTGACTTTCGCCGGTGTTCCTGCAATCAGTGCTAAAAATCTTTTCCTGCCGTTCGGCGTCGTTCTCTTTGCGCTCGCGGGATGGACAAGTGTGGAACCCGCCTATGAATCGCGCAGGGGATCGGGCGCCGCGGCGGATCCGTGGCGGGCGCTTGCATTCGGGTCATTCGTAGTGGCGCTGCTCTATATAATGTTTGTCGCCGGCATCCTTGGTTCTGCGCCCGCGGTCACGCCCGACACAGTCTCCGGCCTCGTGGGCTGGCCTCTTTGGAAAAAGGAAATAACTGCCGTCTTCGGTTTGCTTGCGATTGCGACCGTCTACGTGCCGATTTCCCGTGAGATAAAAAATGCGCTTGAGAAGGATCTTGGATGGAGCTGGCTCGCTTCGCGCTCGCTCATTCTGCTTCTGCCACCCGCGCTCATCGGCCTCGGCCTGAATAATTTTCTCACGGTCGTCGGCCTTGTTGGCGGACTTTTCTTTAGTTTGCAATATCTTCTTATTATCTCCGTCGGCCGGCGGGCGCTTGCGCTCTCCGTCACGAAGAGATTTCTTCTTGATATCATCGCCGCCGTTTTCGTGATCGGCGCCGTTTACGAGGTCTGGACTTTTGTAGTACACTGACCCCGTACGGCCACGGCGCCACGCGGCCCTCGTAGTTCAACGGATAGGACATCTCCCTCCGAAGGAGAAGATTGAGGTTCAATTCCTCACGAGGGCACCACAAAATAGGGTATATTATTGACTGCTTCGGGATAGAGGCCAGTCACTTCTTTTCGTCTTTCTTTTCGTCGGGCTTTTTTGCACTCTGTCTGACAACCATCGAACCTATTACCGATCCCAATGCCAATAAGATAGTTGCAAGTCCAGAAACAGCCTTATCGTTCATGATTAAATATGCCCCGAAACCTAGACCAGCAATGACTACTAAGAATGCGAGTAGTAATCCTAAAATAGATTGACCACCATCAAACCAGATTACTCTTGTCTCTATTCTTTGACGATGTTTTGACTGATCTTCTGCCATAGTCAAAATTCTATTTGCGGAGCCGGGAAGCACCTTTTCAAAGTCAGCGAACATCTGTGGGGTTGGAATGGGGCCGCTATATAAACTTTTATGCGTAAAACCAACTTCTCCACGAGGTTTTTCACCCGCCTTGGGGTCTACGCTTTTAGATACTCGCAAGCTCCTCTCTTCTCCGCTCTTCATGGGCTTTGGTTAGGGCTATATACATATCAGAACCAACCGCCTTCCAATCAGAGTGAATTGAATTTTCATCGGCAAGCTCCTCGGTCTTATCGGTATTGTATTTATCTATGATGGACCCAAAGCCAAACAAGCTTGTGAAACCGCCAATAAAAGAGGGTAATTCAGAGAATAATCTGAAGGTATATGAGTCCCTTGGGTTGATATTTCTCATGGTTTTATTGTACCATTTGTGACTCTTTCTGAATACCATAATTATTGTTACAATGTCAAAAACTTTTTTATCAATTTTTAATAAGTAGTAATAGATAAAATCGATTATTCAAGCTGGAAACAAAGTTTTATATACATCTTAACAATAGTCTTCTAGTTTAGCACCAAAAACGAGCTAGTTTGGGATGTTCATTTCAAACTGGTTCAGCAATTTCAAATATTCATCGCGGATTTTATGATCGACAAACTTTTCGTTCACGAGCGCGCCGATATGCCCTTCGTTCGTAAGAATTGTATTGCAGGGTTCAAAAAAGAAACCGTCAGGCGAAGCGACGAATAGCCAGGAGGGATTCCAAACTTTTAGTGTTTCTTGGACGATTTGCTTGAGATATTCCGGATCTCTGCGCGCACGGTATTTAACCTCAACAAGGTAGACCTCTTTTTTATCTTGAGATACTAGTACGAAATCGGGGGCGTTGCGGATATTTTCCATGACAGTTTTAATCTCTGCTAGGTGTTGATATTGGGCAAGCTCGGGAAGGGTATACTCATAGCCCGAATGGAGGATGGTATACTTCCCAGATTCACGAAACATTTGTTCGAATATAATCTCGGCAATTTTCCCCTTGATGAGGTCTCTAACGAAGGTTTCGTGCTTTGGATTCATTACTGAAATTATAGCTTATTTTGACTGGCCGTCGCGGACGATGCTCAAGCGATAATCCCGCTCAACACAGAGCAGGCGACTTCCTCACCACCACAGCGCCGGTCCCTATCTTCTTATATTTCTTTGGGAACGCATTCACTTCAAACTCTATCGCCGTCATGCAATCGATGCCTATTCCATATTGAACGCGAGCTTGCTGCATATCTTTGAGAAGTAGTTTTTGCCGCTTTCTTTCCGTATAGTGCGGCTCTATCACCGCGTTTTTAATGATATCCAAACCTTTCATCATGGGACTGCGAGGATCAGCTCCTTTTGACCTGAAATATGCCCCAAGGATCTCGCTTCCTGCCGACTCGCCGACGATGCGAGAAGCATTTTTTATTAGATGCAGAAGATTGGGATTGGATCTTATCTTTCTCATCAAGTTAATTTTTTCACCCCCGCCACTTATAAAGATCAGAGGATCGGATGTCTTCCGGATATCTTGCTTTCTTTTGGCGTTCAAGTATTTGATGTTTCCTATATAAACATTCTTAGCAAACCAACCCTCTCTCCATTCTTTTTCTTTAGCCCTCGTTCTTGCGAAGGGAATGTGTAGGACTTGTTTTGGCTTCAGTCGCTTGATAACTTTTTCAATAAGTTTCAGTTCGGGCTTCACTTGGCCTAGGGCTACTTCCGCTCCACCAAAAAGAATCAATCTCATTTGTGCTTATTATACCTTGGTTTGGACAATGTTCTCGTCCTTACCTGTCCGAAAGAAATATGCTTGACAAAATAGGCGTATAAATGCTATAATTTGTTCAGATTTGGTTTTCAAATTCCGCTGCATGCAAAGACTGGAGGATTGCCGTGGTTGCTACCGCATTGTTTCTATCGGCGAGTGCGACCTTCCTGGTCGCATTCTGGATATATAACGAGGGCGTGATCCTTGGGAAGAATCTTCCGGCATTTGCTGCCTGGGGGCTCTTCAGCTTGATCACTCTCATCAACTCCCTGACATATCTCAGTTGGACTGCGAATTTTGTCAATGTCGCAGTGCTCCTGACGGACTTCGTGGTCTGCGTGGGAACCACACTGGTCGTTCTGATCCGCCTCAAGGGACACGTCCATGTGGACGAGAAAGATAAATGGATCACACTTGTGAGTCTCATCGCCGTACTGCTGTGGGTGCTCTACCGGACTGCGGCAGGAGGGAATCTGATCAATCAGATTGCGTACTGCTTGGCATTCATCCCGACATATCGGAACGTCCTGCGCGATCCGCGCAACGAGCCGACCAGGCCATGGCTGCTCTGGACCCTGGCCTTTGTCCTGAACATCATCGCGCTCACACTACAGCCCAAAACGCAGTTGATGGACTATGTGAGCCCTATGATCTGTCTTGCGCACCACACGGCCATCACGGCATTATCACTGCGCAAGCGAGTTTGAGGGAACTCAAGACAAAACCCCTCTCTGTCGCGAGATGTTTTTCTCTCGCCTGGTGAGTCTCGTAGGACGAAACAGAATTAACGGGTAGGCGAATTATCCAGCGCTGGCCCGGCGTCCGAGCTCTTCCAAGACCTGAACATTGGGCAAGCTAGCGAGAAGTTTTCCTGGTAAAACTAATTTGGATTTGCGGATGCCGCTCCCGATAATGACATATTCTGCATCAACCACGGCCTTATCAACAAGAATGGGCCAGTCGCTGGGAAGGCCGATAGGAGTAATAGCTCCGTATTCCATTCCGGTCTGGGCCACCACTTGGTCCATAGATGCAAATGACGCCCTGCGGGCATCAAGGGTACGGCGAGCCAGACCATTCACATCGGCACGGGTATTCCCGAGGATAACGCAGGCCGCGAACCATGTTCGCTCGGCACGCTTTGCTTCAAGAACCACGCAGTTAGCCGCTTGGTTCATCTCAACCTGATAGTGTTTGCAGAACGCTGCTGTGTCGGAAAGGTTTGGGTCTATCTCGGCCACTCCTATCTCATTTGCATCGGGCAAGGATGAAAGCATGCTTGCAACCCCTTTTGCGACCAGTTCCAGGTGTTCGCTCGCGGGAACAACCTTCAGAGTTCCCAGACGGAGGTCCATTCATTAAGCATATCGCACTTCCTTTGATTAAAAAATCATTAAATAATCTTTGACTTTCTGCTCGCGCTCGCTATGATGGTCGCAAGACGAACCATGAGCAAAAATGAAGCGGTGGGAAAAGTGAAAACGGTGGGCAACTGGCTTTCGGCGATGCTCCTCGGCAACACCCGCGAGCTGATTGCGAGGATTGATGAAAGAACGATCTTTATGCAGAGGGACCTTACGGGGGTGAAAGAGGAAATTACAGGGATGAAAGGGGAGATAGATGGGATCAAGTCCAAGGTGGACGACATGTTTCCGAAGGTTGACATTCTTTGGAGAGATCGCATCACTCCTTCGCGCTCCCCGCGTCGGCTCAATGCGAAAGGCAATGCCATACTGAATGGCAGCGGCATTAAAGCAGTTATTGACGCTAAAAAAGCTCAACTCCTCCAGTTGGTGCGAACGAAGAATGTCTCAAACGCCTACGATGCGGAAAATGCGACATTGGAAGTGGTAAAAGAGTTGCCCATGCATTACCCGGATATAGTAAACGGCCTGAAGGACGGAGCATTCAGGGTTGGGGCAAGTATTGATGAAGTGCTTCTTGTCGGCGGGATTTATTTACGGGATATTATTTTCTCGGACTTGGGATTTTCGCTTGGCGATCTAGATCACCTGAGAATTCCAAAGAGTTAGGGCGCTACTTCCCATACGCGTTCACCGCGCGTTGAGTTATACTGTCCTATATGGACAAGCGTGCGGAACTTGCGAAGCTCGCGGCGGAGGCCGCCGCCGCGCCCCTACCGTTCCGGGAATCAAACCTGGTCTTCGGCGAGGGGGATATTGATTGCGAGGTGATGTTCATTGGCGAAGGACCGGGCTATAACGAGGACCGGCTGAAGCGGCCGTTCGTGGGGAGGGCCGGGCAACTTTTGGACGATCTCATCAAGGATATCGGCTGGAAGCGTGAGGACGTTTATATTACGAACATCATTAAGCGCCGCCCGCCGGAGAATCGTGATCCGCTGCCTTCTGAAATTGAGGCGTATGAGCCGTATCTCACGCGACAAATAGAGATTATCAATCCGAAAGTAATCGTCGCGGTGGGCCGCTTCGCGATGAATTACTTCCTGCCCGATGCGAAGATCACACGTGACCATGGGCGGGTGTTTAAGGTGGAGGAGAGAATCGTGTTCCCGATCTATCACACCGCCGCCGCGCTCCGTTCGCCGGAGCAGGTGATGGGCGCGCTTCGCGAGGATTTTAGAAAGCTGCCCAAGATTCTGAAGGGTGAACTTACCATAGAAGTGGTTGCGCCCGTCGCGGCGGCGAAGCCGGCAAGGGCTACGAAGAACGCAGCGAAGCCAAAGCAACCTGGCCTTTTTTGAGGTATCATTAAGGCATGGATTTCGCGCCGGCGTATCTTGTGCAGCGGTTCTTTTATCGCCTCACGGATTTCTTTCATCATTGGTACGTGGACGGTTCGCGCAGGATCGGACATCGGTTTATCACGACATTGGAAGGGGCTGATCGCTCGTTTGCGGTCAAGGTCACCCTGCGGTACTTTTTCCGGCCGCTCTACGGCGACTACACGATCATCGGGCGCATCCTCGGCATTATCTTCCGGACCTGCAGGATTTTGATCGGCGGCGTGGTATACGCGGTGATTGCACTACTTTTTCTCCTCTTCTACGTGATCTGGCTCGCGACGCCGGCCGTTATTATTTTCAATGCCGCAAGAGGGCTCTAATCACTACGAGGTGCGGCTTGATGATCCGCGGCTCAAGATGACGATCGCGGGAAGATTCACGGTCCGCGTCGTGAGCTACATCACATACTTGGTTTTGCTTTTCGCTGCCGCGACACTTCTCATTTCGGGGATGCGGCCGCTCCGGTACGCCGGGATTTTTCTGGGACTCGTCTTTTTGGACCGGCTTGTGCATTGGGGCGAAGCGGACCTCCCCATCGCGGAGCTTCCGTCGCAGGGAAAAATCAATCTCGCGTGGCTCCTCACGCCTGCCGCCTTCTCGGCGCTCGCGCGCGCGTTTGATTACGGCCTCGTTGCGAAGCAGAACTTTTTCCTTTGCGTCACCGGGCGCCTTGTGGATCTCCCGCGCATGGGGGAGGGCTTGCGCCGCCTTGATGTGAAACCGGACGAATTCAAAGCGAAGCTCACCGAATTACTTGCGGAGCCGGTTTCCGCGGAAATGGCATCGCACGAGGAATATCTCAAAAGTGCCGAAGCACTTGTGGTGGCCGCCTTCAGCGAGGCGCTTACCGCTGGCCATAATTTCATAGAGCCGAGCGATCTCTTTTCAGCTCTCGCAAAGGCAAAATCTGACGTTATGGACCGGCTTTTCCACATGTTTTCAATAGAGGCGGGGGATTTGGAGACTGCGCTCATCTTTTCGGTCAAGCGCTCGTTCATACGTCGTTTTCCCCGCGCCGTGAGCGGTTTTGTTTTTGAATCAAACCGCCACCTGCGGCACCGCATTATGAACCGGGCGTGGACGGCCCGGCCGACGCCGACGTTGGACAGGTACGGCACCGACTTTACCGATCTTGCGCGTGCGCAACAGGTGGGATTTTTGATCGGCCACGATGCCGAGTACGAACGGCTTGTGGAGACGCTCGGCCGTCCCGTGAATCCGAATGCGCTACTCGTCGGCGAGCCGGGGATCGGGAAGGAGACCGTGGTGCAACATCTTGCCTTTGCGCTCACCAAGGACAAGGTGCCGAGGGCGCTTTTTGACAAGCGGCTTGTGTCCATTGAGCTGCAAAATCTCGTGGCCGGCGCGCCGCCGGAGGAACTGTCCGCACGGCTCAAAAAAATCGTGGAAGAAATTTACATGGCGGGGAACATCATTGTCTATATCCCGGACATCCACGACCTTGTGCACACTTCCGGCACAGCCTATCTTTCGGCGGCGGATATTTTGATGCCCGTCATCAAAAATAATGCATTTCCAGTCGTCGGCGCTACGTATCCGAGGGAATTCAAACAATTTATAGAACCGCGGAGCGATTTTGTGGGCGCTTTTGAGGTCATCCATATAAGCGAGGTGACCGAAGCGGAAGCGGGGAAGGTCCTCACGTATGAAAGCCTGCTTCTTGAAGAGCAGAGCCGCGTTCTCATCAGTTTCGGCGCGGTGAAATGCGCGGTCACGCTCGCCAAGAAATATTTCAGGGACAAATTCCTACCATCAAGCGCCGAGGAACTTTTGAAGTCGGCGCTCGTGGATGCGGAAGAACGCGGTGAAAAAACATTGACGGCGGATCGCGTGATGACGGTGGCCGAAGCAAAGGCGCACATGCCGATTCGCGAAGCGGGCGGCGAGGAAGTGGAAAAATTATTGCACCTTGAAGAAATTATCCATGAGCGGCTCGTGGACCAGGAGGAGGCGGTCACGGCGATCGCGGAGTCGCTCCGCGAATATCGGAGCGGCCTTACGCGCAAGGGCGGACCGATCGCCAGTTTCCTTTTTGTGGGTCCGACCGGTGTCGGGAAGACCGAGCTTGCGAAAACGCTCGCAACGGTGCAGTTCGGCTCGGAAAAAATGATGGTGCGGTTTGACATGACGGAGTACCAGGACAAGGCGAGCTTCTTCCATTTTATCGGCTCGCCGGATGGGGCCACGCGCGGCGCATTGACGGATGCGATTCACGACAAGCCGTATAGCTTGATCCTCCTTGATGAGTTTGAAAAGGCATTCCCGGATATCCTAAATTTGTTTCTCCAAGTGTTGGACGATGGCCGCCTCACGGACAATCTTGGCCGCACAATTGACTTTACGAACACGATCATCATTGCGACCTCCAACGCGCACTCCGACATCATCAATGAGTCCCTCGCGAAAGGAGAGACGATGGCGGACATCGCAGAGTACCTCAAAAAACGGCTCGTGGACGTTTTCAAGCCGGAGCTCCTGAATCGTTTTTTCAAGATCGTCATTTTCAGGGATCTTGGCCCGAAGGAACTCGGGAAGATCGTGGAGCTGAATTTGAAGGAGCTTGCGGAAACGGTGAAAGATCAGGGTATCGCGCTTGATTTTGATCCGGCGGCGGTAGCGCAGCTCGTGAAGCTCGGTTACGACCCGGCGTTCGGCGCGCGTCCCCTGCGCCGTGTCATTGACGAAAAGCTCAAGGCGCCGCTTTCCCGTGCCATTCTTTCAAAGAAGATCGGCAAGGGGAGCCGTGTGAAGCTTGTGCTTACGGGTGACACAGCAGGCGCTGCGGCGGGCGCCGCGGGCGCCGCCTTTGATTTCGTAAGCGTGGTGTGATATTGCGTTTGATATGCAGAAAGTTTCTAACCAATCGGTCGCCGAGCTTCTCCGCGAGATCGGGGAATATCTTGAGATGCAGAACGTCCCCTTCAAGCCGCGCGCGTATCAAAAGGCGGCGATGGCCGTAGAGGGATTGGAAGAAGAAGTGGCCGACATCTATGAGCGCGGCGGGCTGAAGGCGCTCCAGGAGATTCCCGGCGTGGGCGTTTCCATTGCGGAGAAGATAGAGGAATTCGTGCGGACCGGCAAAGTGAAATATTACGAGGGTCTGAAGAAGAAAACGCCGGTGAATCTTGAAAGCTTATCGCGCGTGGAGGGACTTGGCCCGAAGTCAATCAAAAAGCTTTATCAAAAATTGGGGATAAGCGACCTCGCGGGCCTTGAAAAGGCAGCGAAGGCGGGCAGGATTGCGAAGCTCTCTGGGTTTGGGGAGAAAAGCGAGGAAAAGATCCTGAAGGGCATCGGATTCGCCAAGAACTCCGGCGGCCGATTCCTCTTGGGCTATACGATGCCGCAAATCCGCGCCATTGAGATGGGCCTTGCAAGAGTCGCGGGCGTTGCGAAAGCAATCACCGCGGGCTCCGTGCGCCGCAGGAAAGAAACAATCGGCGACGTGGACATCCTTGTTATTTCCACAAAACCGAAGGAGGTCATGGATTATTTCGTTTCCATGCCGGACGTGGTGTCAGTCATTGCGCACGGCGAGACGAAATCATCGGTGAAATTGAAATCCGGAATCAACGTTGACCTTCGGGTTGTGCCGAAGGAATCCTACGGCGCTGCGCTCAATTATTTCACCGGCTCCAAGGATCACAACGTCGCGCTGCGCAAGATTGCCGTTACGGAGGGATGGAAATTGAACGAATATGGGTTGTTTTCCTTGGAGGGCGGTCGCCGGGGAAGTGGCAGGGAAAAAATGATCGCGGGCGCGAGCGAAGAGGAACTTTATCAGGCGTTCGGCATGGACTATATTGAACCGGAATTGCGCGAGAATACGGGCGAGTTGGAGGCCGCGCGGGCACATCGGCTGCCGAAATTGATCGGTTACGACGATCTCTTGGGAGACCTCCAGACGCAGACCGACTGGACCGATGGGGCGGATTCCATAGAAGGTATGGCGAAGGCCGCCATGGCGCGCGGGCTCCGCTACATCGCGATCACCGACCATACGAAGCGGCTCGCCATGACGCACGGCTTGGACGAGACGCGGATTTTGAAACAGATGGCGGAAATTGACCGGCTGAACAAAAAGCTTGCGGGGAGGTTCGTTATTCTCAAGGGAACCGAGTGCGACATTTTGAAGGACGGCACGCTGGATCTCTCCGATTCCGTCCTTGCGAAACTGGACGTGGTCGGGGTCTCGGTGCATTCGCATTTCAATCTCCCGCGCGCGGAGCAGACCGAGCGCGTGAAGCGCGCAATGGCGAATCCGCACGTGGATATCTTTTTCCACCCGACTGGCCGCATCATCAACCGCCGCCCGCCGTACGACATAGATGTGGAAGCGATTATTGCGCACGCGAAGAAAGCCCGCACCGTCCTTGAAATTGACGCGCTCCCCGAGCGCCTTGATCTTAAGGATGAATACGTGCGGAAGTGCGTGGGAGCCCACGTGCCTATGGCCATAGATTCCGATGCGCACGCCGCCGCACACTTCTCTCTTTTGGAATACGGCATTGCAGAGGCCCGTCGCGGGTGGGCCGCGAAGCATGATATAATAAACGCCTGGCCAATAGAAAAGATGAAAAAATTCTTAAAATGATGCCCCTGCACGCACAGGAACAATTTGAAAAGCCGCCCACCAAAAAGCAGGTAGTGGCGGGGTTTGTGGTCTATCGGAGGGTAAGCGACGGCGTAAAATTCCTTTTACTCTACCGCCGCGGCAACTACTGGAATTTTCCAAAGGGGCACTTCCAGCCGGGAGAGCGCAGTATTGACGCGGCGCTCCGCGAACTTGAAGAGGAAACAGGCATCAAAAAATCCGAATTGCGGATCGTGCCGAATTTCCGCTCCTATGAGCGGTTTTATTTCCGCATCGGGGATCAGGGCATTTACGATACCGTCATTCTTTTTCTCGCCGAGACACACAAGGCAGAAGTAAAAATCATCCCCCGTGAGCACAGCGGCTACGGATGGTTCCTGTATCGCGATGCGATGGGCGTGATCGGCAAAAAATATGGCGACACCCGGAAGGTTTTAAAGCAGGCGAACGATTTCCTTCGCGCGCGGAGCAGGCAATACCACCACCCAGCGCGACCATCACATTGAAACAGCGAAGAACCGGCGTCGCGCGCCGGTCCTCTTTACAATCGCAATCTATTTCACGAACGCCGCTACTTTCTTGAATACCTCTGGTTCGTGCTCGGCGAGATCGGCGAGTATTTTTCGGTCCAATACCACCCCCTTCTTCTTGAGGGCAGCGATAAATTTACTGTAATTCATCCCTTCTGCGCGGACCGCGGCGTTGATCTTCACATTCCAAAGCGCGCGGGCGGTCCGCTTCTTTTCTTTGCGGCCGCGGAATGCATGCGTCCATGCATGGAGGAGCGCTTCCTTCGCGGCGCGTTCCTTTGATTTGCGGCTCCAGCGGAATCCCTTGGTATATTTAAGGACCTTCGCGCGCCGCTTATTCGCCATGGTTCCCCGTTTAACTCTCGGCATTTGTCAAGTAATGATTAATAATTTTTTAACGTTTTTATGGATATGCCGAGCGAGCGGGACTGCCGTTTGTTGCGGATGTTTTTTTGGTTCGTCCGCGTGCGGAAATGGTCCACCGCCATCGGGCGGCGGACGATCTTCCCGTTCTTCGTTATTCTTATTCGGTCTGTGACGGATTTACTCATGGTCATTTTTTTGGTTTCCGAAAATAGTTTCGCGGGACCTCACCGGATTCGCCAAAACTGGACGCTTACTAAAACCGAGCCGCACGGGCTCAATGAAGGAAGTGTACAACAAAGTTTTCGGGCGCGCAAGTTTCTATTTCTTCGCAATCTGGACGCTCATGCCGTATTTTGCGAAGCGGGGTTCGGAGATGCGCTTATATTCCACGGGGATCATCTTCATAAAATCCGCGAGCTTCTGCTGTGCCCAGTCCTTCATGCCTTTTTCGCGACCGCGGAGGCGCATGTTGATCTCCACCTGGTGCCCCTCGGCCAGGAATTCCTCAAGCTGCTTCAGTTTTATCATGAGGTCGTTCCGCGCCGCGCGGGCGCTGATTTGCACGTGCTTCAGGCCGCCGCCTTTCTGCGCGAGCCGTTCCTTTCTCTCGCGCTTCGCCGTCTCGTAGCGGAACTTATCGTAGCTCATAAGGCGCGCAACGGGCGGTTTCGCGTTCGGCGAGATTTCAATAAGATCAATGCCTTCCGCGGGACGCGCCAAGGCAAGCGCTTTTTCACGCGGAAGCACGCCGAGATTCTCCCCTTTCTCGCTTATGATGCGGAGTTCGGGCGCAATTATTTGGCTGTTGATGCGGGGTTTTTGTATGGGAGTTTTGGAGAAAAAGCTGCCGAGTGCGTTTGATGCTGCCTTATCATTCTAGTGTGGACGAACGGTCTTTGTCCAGCGTTGCGCCTGCCGCGCGTGCGCTTCGCCTGTGCGTCCCGTGAGTGTGATAGAATAGCATCATGGACGAGAAACCGGTGGATCACCCCGGCGTTCCGCAGGAAGTGTATCACACGCTCGGGAAAAAGACCTTCATGATCTTTCTTCTGGACCGGATACACATTGCTGCGGTGTTTTTGCTCATCACCATCGTCCTCTTCGCCCTTCGGGGCCAGCCATTCTTAAAAAATGTTTTTTCCATTGACCTCAGTTCTTACGTCGGTCTTTCCGCGTGGATTGCGTTTCTCGTCTTCGTGCTGGTTGCCGCCGTCACTTTTTTGGTTACGTGGCTCATTTATAGGAACTACAAATTTTATCTTGGCGACGATGCGCTGAAGATCAAAAAAGGAGTTTTGAACAAAGAAGAAACCGCGATCCCGTACCGCCAGATCCAGAATGCGGATATAGAAAGAGACCTCTCGTTCCAGATGCTTGGCTTGAGCCGGCTCGTCATTTTGACCGCGGGCGAGGAGGAAGAAAAATCCGGCGAGGACGAATCGGAAGGGATCCTGCCGGCGATGGATAAAGACCTCGCCGAGTGGCTCCAGGCGGAGTTGCTCAAGCGTGCGAACGTGCAGAAGGTGGTGGAGGCGCAATAAGCGCAATGAGAAGCTTTCTCGCTCCTTTGAAGCCAGAGTCGCTCAAGGCCTTGCGTTGCACTTATCGTGTCCGTTTTGGTACAATGGCGGGACAATTGAATAGGGGACGCACTGGCTTTGATAAGGGCAAGCAGTGGGTTTGCGGGCCGAGGGCGACGACGTAACTGCCGCACAAAACATAACTGCCAACTCTAATAGAGTTACAGCTCCGGCGTTCGCTTACGCGTAATGCCGGGATCGGCGAGTCCGGGTTCCTTGGGCTCACAGCCGGTCTTATATAAGGGGACTAGCCGCGGCGGATGATCCTATACCGCGCGCGAAAACTAGGATCGCGTTGCTAGTGTTCCACTAGACACGCCCGTAGACGGCCCACGCGCATTACCTTTACACGGCGGTTCGATTCCGCCCGTCTCCACCATTCGTCATTTTGGGGTCGTAAAGCGCATCAAATGGCGCGGCAAGGCTCCATTTCTCTACCTTTTTTGCGCTTACGGTAAAGTTCGAGAACACTTTTCTGATGATCGCGTCCAAATCCTTCATGGGTGTCTTGGAGGTCAGCATTTCCCCCATTTTCTCCATTAGTTCGAGAAACTCCGTGTATGTGAGTATGGCCGTCTTTCCGGCCTTCAGTTTGCCCTCAAGCCTGTCGATTTCTGCATCAACCCCTCTAACATCGCCCTCCACTGTCGGCTTGTCCCGGCGATAGAGAGCCTTTATACCCTCGTCTTCCTCGTACATGAGGCCCTCTTCCAGCTTGGCCAACTTGTTCTCGAGGTGGAGCTTCCTATTTTTCTGTCCTGCGAGAAGAAGTCGCGTTTCGCGCTCGCGCTCTGCCGCCACCCGCGGCATTTCTTCGGCATAGTGATTGTAGGCCTTTCTCGAGGAGAATGGTTTCTTTTCAAGGAACTCCTTCGCGTAATCCAAGATTACCTTTGCCCGCACCGACTTGTCGTGTCGTGAACAATCCTCATTGTCGCAGCGGTAGTAAAAATATCGTGTGACTCTTCCCTTGTTTTGCTTTGGTGTGATGCCAGCCGACATTACCTCATCGCATGCCGCGCAAATCACTATGCCTCGCAGGAGGCTTGCTTTTATATCTTCTTGGCGTCGATTTTTTCTCGCAAGACGCATGAATCCCTTTTTGTCGAGGTGATAGATTTTCATGAAATCCGGCACGCTGATCGCTGGTTGAAAGTCGTATATTTTTGTGAGGTTCACGGCCCCGCCTTTCTTGCCGTACACAATGACTCCGCTATAGACGGTGTCTCGCATGAAGTTCTCAACCCGCTTGAGATTCATTTTGAACAGAACGTGAGTGCCGTCGCGCCGTGCATGCTGATACCCATTTGCGTTGAGGTAATCAGCGATTTGTTCGTAGGTCGAGCCCCCAATGCGCATCCGGAATGCGTTTTTGATCAGGATGAAGTTCTGACCATCCGGTCGGAGATATTGGTCGGAGTCTTTGTAATAGCCGTGCTTTGTGCGGCCAACATATTTCCCCTCCTCGATGCTCCGTCGGTTGCCGCGCGAGATGCTCACGCCGAGTTGTTCGGAATACTGTTTTGCGAGAACAAAGGTGATGCCGAGTAGCATCTTGCCGCTTGGATCATTCGTGAACGTGAAACTCTTGAACTGGAGGTCTTTTATAATATGCTTGTCGATGAGGTCAATGATTTCACCAGCGTCTTTCATGTTGCGCGCGAGCCGGTCGGGATGCCACGCGATGATGCCGTCATACTTCCCGCGCTTTACATCTTCGATCATCGCACGGAACTTCGGCCGGATGTCGGGTTCTTTCGCCGATTCGGCTTCTTGGATGATGTCCTTGAGACCAACATGGAGATTGTGTTCCGCCGCGAACTCCTGACAATCGTGCACCTGATCTGGGAGCGAACGGACTTGCTTGTCCTTGTCGTCGGTAGATTTTCTCGCGTATATCACGTAACGCCATTTTCGCCGCTTTTCCTCATCCTCGTCTTCATTAATCTGCAATGGGCGAAGTGCCTCAAGCAGTTCCTCGGGATTTGTTGGCGTTGCCATATTCTGAACTATACCGGATTATCCTCGAAGAGTTGAGGGGGGCTCCTGTAGCTTCAAAATCGGCGATGCTTCGCAAATGCTCCGGAGTATTGTAATATCTAATCACAACTTAATCAGTAGCCTAAACCGTGACAGCAATGCCCGGCATGGCACAAGAAGTCTGATCAGAGCTAAAAACCCCATCATGTGGGATTGCTCTGATCAGCCACATCGGGAAACCGGTGTGGAGGGCGAAAGCCCTCACCCACGTGGTGGGCTTTTTGGTCGATGAAAGCTCCTCCGCGCGAGGGGCGTTTGTTTTTTCAACCAACCACACAACCATGAACGATTTCTTTATTGTTCTTCTCCTCGTTTCTTTCCTTGGCCTTATCGTTGGCCTCATAAAGCCATCTTGGATCAAAATGCCTTCGCGCAAACGCGTAGGCATGATCTTCGGCGGTGCGATAGTCGTGTTCTTTGTCCTCGTCGGCATCACCAGTCCGACCGCGCCAGCTGGTACCCCGGTCGCTTCAAACCCCGCGCAAACTACCAACGCAACCAACTCCGGCCCCAAGTTGTCGGATGCGGATTACATAAACTCCGTTCAGACGAACGTGATACCCGCCATCCAGAAAGCGCAGAAGGACATGCGCGATCCCACGCTGGCGATCTACGGCGGACAATACCTTGAAGACCTCGTAACCGCGAGCGAGACCGAAGCGCAGGCCGACTTCTCGCAGGCCCAGAAAAACATCCAATCGCTGAACGGCCAAGCCCCCTCCGACTTGTCGCAGGCAGACAGCTTGCTCAATCAGGCAGTTTCAAGTCAGATAAGCGGCATCAACGCCTTGGTCGCGGCGATCAATGTCGCCGTGCCGAAGGGCGGTTTCTCCTTCCTTGATCCCGATGCGGCGAACGCGGCATTCACTTCCATTGAGCAGGGCAACAGCGACGAGAGCCAAGCGCTGGATTTGATCAAGGCATCTCCGGCGATCACCACCTCACAAGCCGCTGCGATAAAGCAGGAACAGCAAACGCTTGCGGACCAAACCTTTCAGGGGGCGCAGCAGGTTCTTCAAACGCAACAGGCGCTGAAGCACAACGTTCAAGGCAACATATCCAAGCTCGGCGGCGGCATTCAGGCGGACTATGGGGATCTGCGAATAAACGCTGCCGATCCGGACCGGCCAGCGGGAACGACCGGGATCACCGTCTTCGTGAACGTCGGGAACTTCTTGGACAAGAGCGCGTTGCTCGACGTGACCAACAAGCTCTCGGCTCAGCTATTCCAAACCGTATACTCGTCCGGCAATAATGCTTACGATGTTCTTGTCGAATATGATGGCCAGACAACGGACGCGTACGGGAATCAGCACAACAACACTCCCGTGCTGATCTACGGAATGGACAAGGACACCTACCAGAAGATCAACTGGTCGGGATTTGACCAGTCCACGCTCTGCGATTTCCTGAAGCAGCAGGGCATCATTGAGGGCGGGACTGGCAACGACGCGTGCAACACGTTGGTCAACATTCAATGACCCTCATGAGCATGAAAACGTCAGTTTTCGCCCTCGCCGCACTCATGCTCGCTGCGAGCGCGTTGCCTTCACTCGCCGCCTATGGCGTGCAGACGAAAACGTCGCAGTGCGTCGGGAACCAAGTGTTGCCGGACTCCGGCTGCACGCCTGGGGCGGTGCTCACGACCAACACTGCAACGGTGTGCACCGTGGGTTACACGAAGACCGTCCGTAACGTCCCGCTTTCGGAGAGTAAGCAGGTGTTCGCCGAATACGGCATCGCATACAAGCTCCACGCCAACTACGAGGTGGATCATCTTATCAGCTTGGAACTTGGCGGCAGCAACGCCATCGCAAACCTCTGGCCGGAGTCCTCGTTGATTGCAAACGGTTCTTTGATCAAGGATAAGTTCGAGAACTATCTGCACACACAGGTATGCAGCGGAAAGATGTCTTTGAGCGATGCCCAAGCGGAGATTTCAAGCAACTGGCTCAAATACTATTCCGCGATGATGGCGGCGGGTGCGAAGGCGGTTCCGAAACCCAAGACAACGACGGTTACTCCGACGATCAAGACCAATGCAGGCGTGCCTACCGGTGCTACCGCGCTCTGCCGCGACGGATCATACAGCTACAGCAAAACCCACAGCGGCGCGTGTTCGCATCACGGAGGCGTGGCGAAGTGGTATTGAGGCCGGGCATTAGTTGAACCATAGTCCGTTCTTCAGGTCCTCCGACAATCGATGCGCATCCGCGTGCGACAAGACGCCGAGATATGACCGGAGCGAAGCGATAAGAGAGTCCTCGGAAATGCTTCCGCTGCGGACCGCCGCTATCTTCGCCGCGAACTTCGCGAACATCCGGCGGCGCGTTTTGGCCCGGACAAGCCGATGTCTCGGGAACATGACGTATCCGAGGAAGTCGATGCCATTATGCAGCTTCCCGATAGATATTTTTTTCGGATGCAGCTCAAGCGCAAGCCGGTCATTCAGGAAGCGGGAGATCGGCTCGATCAGGTTCTCCAAGTACGCGCGATCGGATGCGACGATGGCGAAGTCGTCCGTGTAACGGGCGTACTGCTTCACCTTGAGGTCGTGTTTTATGAACTGGTCGAACTCGTTCATGTAAGTGTTCGCGAAAAGCTGCGACGTGAGGTTGCCGATCGGCAGCCCTTTGCGATCAAATAGGCTTGATCGGGAAGATGAGAAGCTCTCGACGATTTCTGTGATGAGATTTATCGTGGCATCGTCCTTGATGCGCTTTCCCAAAATGCCGAGCAGGACGTCATGGTCAACGCTGTCAAAGAACTTCCGAACATCGCATTTCAAAATGAAGCATGGTGCGGTGCCGTTCTCCGCCGCCGCCCGTGCCATTTCTTCGAGGACATCGACGCCCTTGTGCGTGCCAAATCCAACGCGGCACGAGAAGGAGGATGGGATAAAGGCCTCCTCGAACATTGGGTTGATCACCGATACGACCGCGTGATGCAAAACCCTGTCTCTTACGGACGCTTTGTGGATGTGCCTCTGCTTGGGGTCGTGAATGTAGAAACCGTAATACGGGCCGTGCCGGTACGACCCACTCGTGAGATCACGATGCAGCTGGAAAATGTTTTGCTCAAGGTGCCGCTCAAACTGCTGCACGTCATCCTTGTTCCGCTTGTTTCCCTTGAAGGCGTTCCACGCAGCAAAGAGATTTTCGAGAGACGCAATACGGTCGAATGCGTTTTTATAAACCTTCATAAAAGCTAATGGATGATTTTGATGTTCCCATCTTCAAGAAGACCTGCGATCTCTACAAGCTGTTTTACAGCTATCGCAACACGATGTCGAAGCAGGACCGCTATACCATCTGGCAACGGTGCGACGCGATGATCCTCGACGTGCTTGAGGGCATCATGGCTGCCAGCCAGATGTCCAAGAGCGAGAAGCTGCCGGTGCTTGAGAGGGCGAGCGTGAAACTCAACTTCCTTCGCGTTTTCATCCGTCTCATGCACGAGACAAGAGGCATCGACGGAAAGAAGTATCTCGCGCTCCAAGCTCCAATCGACGAGATCGGCAGGATGCTCGGCGGGTGGATACGATCAGTGAAACAGTAAAGAAATGCCCCCGCTGAAGGGGGCATTTCACTTGAGGAGGAACTTCGGAACGGATGCCGACGCCGAGCCATAGTTGTCGTTCGCATTGTCAACGTCGTTCGTGTCGAACTTCACCTTGTCGTCGTTGAAGTTGAAGTACGGCGCGTTGTCGAACCGGCCATCGCCATCGTAGTATTGCTCCCGCCCGTCCGCGTCACCGGATCTCGAGGGTTACTTCCCACTGGCAGCGGAACTATATCCTCTCATTCCTGTATTTTATTCGGCAGCAGCCCCGCGCTCGCGGGACACCCGCACAAGGCAGGGGCAAGCAGTAATCTCCTCAAGGCAGCACGCTCCGGAAAGCCGTGACCGTCCGGACTCTGGCTGTGGATCTCTTTTTTGAAGAGAGAGTTCGGCGACGGCAATCCGTGGACGGCCGTGCATTAGCCTATGCTCGCTTGTAAGTATATAAATGGAAATGTTTTTTGTGAAGCTGAAAAGAGAAAGGGGCTGCCGCGATGATGGTGCGGAAGCCCCTGTGGAAAAAATCGCGCGAATGCAAGGGATCAAGAAGATAAGAGGATCAAAAGACCCAAGCACTCGAGCAATCAAGGTTCAATCTACTGCGGAACGGAAGCCGACGCCGAGCCATAGTGGGCGAGCGCAGAGGCAACGTCGCTCGCGTCGAACTTCACCCCGACGCCGTCGAAGTAGAAGAACGGCGCGCTGTCGAACCGGCCATCGCCATCGTAGCTGAACTCGTCCCCGGCACAGTCGATCCAGAGATCGTCATAGTGCCTGAGACGCTCGGGATGCGTGAGTAGCATGATCCCGATGGCGAACGCACCGAGACCGAACTCGGATGCGTTCATGACTTCCCGCGCCCTGCGAACCGAACGGCCCCGGTGACGTAGACCGAACTGCGCCGCAACGACGAGGATGTCGTGATCCTTCTGCTCGGTGCCGAGTTTCTGGAACGCCTTGACCGACTTCGCGGATTGCCGAAGGTACTGCGGACCAAGCTGGCCCTCGCGCCAGTTGTAGAACTTGCCGCCTCGGGTCTTCTTGATCATGTCGAACACCTTCTGCACCGCTTCGCCGTAGGTCGGGGCGATCGTTTCCCACTTCGGGATGGCGAACCATCCTTCGGTGTTCGGCGGGAGCGGCTGTTCCGCGATCTTCTCGTCGGCGAAACCGACGCCGGGGAAAAGCTGACGCAGGATGTTCGTCTGCTCGGTGACGCCCTTGGGCTTCCGATAGCCCGACAGGTAGCCGTAGCTCGACTCCACTTCCTCGTCGGCGAACTGGTTAGAGATTGAAAGCTCCAGGGTTTTGGCCACGATGGTTGCCGCGATCGCTTCGCGGAGATCGTCGCCGTTTTCGATGACGCGCTGCCAGCCAACCTGGTCTGCGCCGGTCTTCTCGAGCGCAAGCGCGGTGCCGTGTTTCGCAGCGTCGCGTACGACGCGCTCGTAGAGTTCCTTCTGTCCTTCGGTGATGTTGGATGTAATCGATGTAGGCATCGTTATCATCCTCCTTTTCTACCCGCTCAGGTTATGAGACGAGTGTTCAAAGGGCTTGCGCGGCCCGCTGAATACTCGCCTCATGCGTATGTTTGAAACCTTGATTTTTATCTTGTTAAAGAACCCCTATATTCTACCAAAATAGAGTTCTGGTGTCAATGGCTATTTTTTGCTGCTGAAACAGCCCTCTTTTCATGTCGGATAAGCATGACCAAGCAACCCTCCACGGCATCAAGCCCGTGAAGCGAAAGCAATCCGGGCTTTTTTTCATTTGCTACTGTAGCGTTTGAGCCATCACATCCAATAGGGCGAGTCTTCCCTGCAGCTCCTCAATAAGTTCCATCCTGCCTTCCGGAGTCGAGAGCTTCTCCACGAGCAGATCTTGTTCTGCCTGCAGCTCATCCCTCAGCTTTGACAGATATTTTTTATTGAACCTGGCGCCGTAAGCCTTCCGCATTGCCTCATTGATTTCGTATAACGTGACCTCCCCCATGAAGGACGGCACGGCCATCATGGCCAGTTTGACCGTCCGCTTATACTCCTCGCGAAGTTCTTTTGAATATCTCATGGTTTTTGTCTGGTTGCTTTGATTTTCTCCCCGCCCTACAAGGTCCCTCAATCCCCGTAATCTCCCCACGTGGCTCGAACGGTGCCCAATGGGCTCCTATTCGCCGCCCTCGGCCCTCTCAGTTTTTGACAATAGCCATCTGCGGAGCTGTTTTTGCCTCGGTTCGTTCAGGCCGCGAGAACCTCCATTGCCTGAATACGCCCACGATTTGCTCGTGCAGTTCGGATGGCAAGGCGGGGTCGTTGAGCAATGCCTCAATGTCGTTCTGCTTTTTGCTGAACATCCCGGTATCAAGCTCGGTTTTGAGGAGGGCGAGGTCCATCTGGGCAATCGTTTTTATGGCGTTCATACGGTCGCGGCTACTCGGCCGTTCAATGCCATACTCCGGGAAGTATCTCATCTCCCAGTAGACGATGCGAAGCAACTCTTTCCGCAACACCCGGAAGCGCTCCTTCACTTCGGTGAGCCGCTCGGCCACTCCCTGCCGGTCCGCTTGGGCAATAACCTCGCCACGGATCTTCCCAAGCAACCGCATCAAATACTTATCGCCGATCGGGCGATGTGTGTTGTACTCAACCACCTTCTGGAGATTGCGGATTGAGATCAGGGGATTGAGCGCGAGATTGTCGCGGATCACTTGGCGGATATGATATTCCTGCTGGGGGAGTATTTTCATGCGTCGTCCTACGTCGTCCTATTTTTGAGCCAGCTCGGCTGTCTCACACTTTTATTGTAACCCATACAATGGCTTGCCACAATCCTTATTGTTAAGGAGTTTCATCCGCGGAAGAAACTCATTAACATTTACTCTGTGCGGTTGATTTCATCCCGGAGCTTTTTAATCGCCGTAGCTCCGGACGCCTTTTCGAATCGGGCTATCTTCTTTTGGCATTTCCTACACAATCGCGCGTGGATCGTCGCCGGATTGAATCGCTTATTAAAGTCCTGCAGCTTCGCTTGCAGTTCAAGCGTCTTGCGCTGCTTCTGGGCGGATGGCGGCGTCAGCTTGGCGACCGTTGCGGCCATCCACCCTTCCTCCTCTTTTCGCGCTTCCTCTACTTTTGCCTCATATTCCTTAAAGCTAATACCAGTCCACTTATCTGGACTGTTCTTAACAGTTTCGAATCCGCGTTTGGTCAGGGTGTACGGTCCCCACTTCTTTGACTGCTCAAGCAGGTCCTTTCGCACGAGGTTGTGCAGGCTGCGCGAGATCGTGACTTCGATGGTCGGAGTGGCGATGAGCTCTTTTTTGGGGACGCAGTAGATTTTGGTTACCGGCACGCGCTTCTGTAGCTTTCGCCGCCACTCCATGACGGTTTCAGTCCGCCGTTCGAACAGGCTCATGTCACCGTCATACCACTTTTTGATTTTCCAATCTCCAATGCGATGCTTGGGATTATCTTTGAGGTAGCTTGGCGAAAATCGCTTGCCGAAGAACGCCCGCGCATCCGTTCTTTGGAACCTCACTTTTTCCAGGCATGTTTCCAATATCCATTTTTGCAGCTGGCTCGTTCTTGTGATGGCCATGTTTCTTTGCAACTATGACATAGCACCTCGCTCGCGACAACCTTCCAGCTGATTACGATTTTTCGCGTCGCCGTTTTTCCTCCCACTTCTCAAACGCTTCTTTGATGCCCGTTTGTACCGCCTGCTTGATAGCCTCCATCACGTCTTGAGATAGTTCAACGGGATTTGCCTTATTAGATGACGCTGTGCGGCTCCCGGGTTTTTGGCCCAAAGTGACGATGTTTCCTTCGTTATCCGTGACTTGCCATTCGTTTTTGCCGGGCTTTTCGGGCTTCTGATTCGGTTCCGGCTTTTTATCCCGATCCTTTTGGAGGTCTTCAACGATGTCCGTGAGGTTGTCTTTACGCTTGATCATGCCCTGATTATACCAACCTCAAAGCGTTACAGATAGAGCGTCCTCTTTGCGTTCCTGGGCCATGAACGCTTGCGCGAATGCGTTCCATGTCTGCATTGCTTCGGCGTTCTCGGCTATAGCATCAAATAGTTCGGTGGCAGTGCCGTTGCGTCCACGGTTATTTGATATCGGGACTCCAGCAGAATCAGCGCTTGCAGAGCGTCGTTTTCTCTTTTTTTGACCCAAAATATCTAAGAGACGAGTGGAATCGAACCGTTTCTGATTTGTTATAATTAAAGCAATGAATCGAAGAGGCTTCGCGCCGATTATAATCATTCTCATCGTTGCGGTCCTGTTGGTAGTGGGAGGCGGGATTTTATATTTCGCGCTAAAGAAGCCAACCTCTCCATTGGTTCCGCTGGTCACTTCACCACCGCCACCGCCGGCATCGCTATCCCAACCAGCTGCCGCATCTACGTCATCAACGTCTACAACTACAATTGGTATAAGCCAGTCGTCAGTTGCACCGAATACATTTCAGAACAAAGTTGCCTTTTTAAAGGGTGGTGAAGTGTGGATCGCCAACGACGACGGAAGCAACCCCATGCAACTTTCTCATACCAGCGGAACCGTATTCTACTATTCCATCTCTCCCAATTTTTCCTATTCGGAATATTATATGTTGGGCCACGACGGAGAGACCGATATAGGTTTTATGGATTTGAATAATGGCGGTCGAATCACGAAAACCCTCAAAGACACGGGATCACTCACAGGTAGTTTTGTGGGTGAATTTCTTAACGCCGATTATTGGCTTTCGGATCACCTTGTTTACATACCCAAATTCCAAAATGTTATAGATCTCCGGACAACATCTACCCCGCCGTACCCATTACCGCCGACAGTGACATTAGGAGGGGCGAACGAAGCCTGGAGGGCCGTATATGATTCATCAATGGCGGCTGCGACAGCCCCAACAACGACGATCATGGACGCGGAAACATACTACAGCTTGGCAGACAATGGCTCAATATCGCAAGCGATACCTCCCATATTTACGGTCTTCTCCAAAATGACGGTGCGCATATTTTGTATGTTCGCTCCATACTTTATCCCACGTATAAGGATTGGGGGAGTCCTTCCTACTACGTGCTGGAACCACACTCAAGGGAATTCCACGTTTTGAATACGATCACGGGTCAGGATACATTATTCGCGACTATACCTGATAACAACACTCTTTACAGTGGACAGCTTGACCATGCGGGCGACAAACTCGCCGCCGTCGAAGTCTTTTCGGACTCTCAACTCGCCCTATGGAATGTTCCGGCTCACGATCAATCATTCACGCTACTTATTTATCCATCGACGACTTTGTACGAGAATCCTTACGAAATAGGTGTTCCCACTTGGTCTCTTGATGACAAATTCATCGTCTTTGACAGCTGCACTTCGGAACAGCAGTGCGGAAATTTTGTTGTAGAGGTATCTAATCCCGCAAATAAAAAATTTTTCAGCCTCGGAATGGATCAAGCCGATGGGGAAGACCGGGCCTTTCCTCTTGTCACCCCTCTGCAATGGACGCAGGACGATAAATTGATTTTTCAGCGCGGCGGAAGCCTATACCTTTATGATCCGCAGGCCAGCACCACCGTACTCTTCTCAGCAAGCTCAACCGATGCCTTCGTTTTGTGAATTCTTTGAAAACCATCTTACATTGCATGACAGTAATGATGGAAGATGAGTGAACTTCGTGTATGTCGTGAACGTTGTGCACGTAGTGCACGTCCTACGGGATGCTGACCGTGCCCGACTTAGCAGCTGTGGTAGTTTTCTCAAATATTCACCGAGTTCCAACGAAGACCACTCGTCTCCACCGCCGAGCCTTACTATGGTTTTATTTCATTCCTCAATTGAATTCCAAGTAGAGCGGGAGATGATCGGAAACTTCATCTGACAAAACCCTAAAATCTTTTACCTTAACCTCGGGAGAAACCAAAATATAATTGGCAAATTTGATTTCTTTCTTATAAAGCGAACTGCGCGTAGATTGAATTTGATAGTCCTTTATCAGGTTTTTCATGCCGTCCTCAAGGATTTTTATGCTCTGCCCGTCAGGCAATAAATTGAAATCTCCACAGAGAATTTTCTTTCCCGTTCTTCCGTCAAGAAATTGTTTCACTATGCGCGATTGAGTGAGTCGCTCTGGCGTATCTGCCTTGTGGCTGCCCTCTTGCCACAGTCCGTGCAAATTCGCGATGGTGATGGCGCTGTTGCCGTCCGCAATATCAATCCATTGGCAGTTTCCCGTCAGTTTGCCTCCCTTCGTGGTTTCGATTGGGGGCTTTCCTTTATAGCAAAGAAATCCGCCGTTACTCCTTATCTCCAGCGAAGATTTTGTGAAAATCGCTTGCCCGGCTCTAAATGCTATGGGCTCCGTTTGAAAATGCGTGCTGGGTGCGAAGTGCTGATAGGAAGCAAAGCCAGGGAGCCATGAGGAGATTTCCGAAAAAATATTACTGCGGCCTTTGTGGACCGGCGTGAATGTCGGCGTAGAGCCAAACAGCACCTCTTGGAAGCAAAATATGTCTATCTCGGGAGACCAGTGTTTGATGAAAGCAGCAAGCGGCTCGTAGAGGGCGCCACCCCAGATGTTCAGCGTAATCAGCTTCATTTTTATAATTTTACCATGCAAGTAAGTCCTAGCGTATCATTACATCTACCATATGAACGTATGCACGTCGTGAACGTCCTATGGGATGACGACTGGTACCTTATTTATCAGCCTCGGCAATTCCCTCAAATATTCCCCGAGTTCCAACGAAGACCACTCATTTCCATGATAGGGCGCTTACGGAATTCAAAGACCTCAATTAGGGCTGTAACCAGTCTCGATCAGGTTTGGCGATCAGGCGTGCATCCGTATACGCCATATCCAGGGTCAGGCACGTCGTTGCTCGATAAAAGGTTGAGTGCCTCTCGACAACAAGCGCTAAATCGGCACGTTGTGGACTGCTTAAACACAGCGGGAGGAGTAATTGAACCTCTCCGAAGTAAAAATGTGGAATTGCTGTTTTATAGCTGCGCCGGACTCGTTCTTTGGCGTTGTCAATTCGGCAGAATTTTAACCCCCGTTTGACTACGATGGTACGTGGATAAAACCGCGCGATTGCGTGATATAATCAGCTCCATGCGGAAGATTGTTCTTGCGTCGTCCTCTTCGAGGAGGATGGAGATTCTGGATAGGATCGGTTTGAAGTTTATTGTGGACCCGGGCGATCATAAGGAAGACATGACCCTAGGACTCGCGCCGAGGGAACTTGTGAAGAGTCTGTCTTTGAAAAAGGCGGAATCGGTAGCGCAGCGGCACAAGAACGCCGTCGTTATCGGGGCGGACACCTTCATTGTTTATAAAAACCGCGTTTTGGGAAAACCCGGCACGCCGAGGAGGGCAAAAGCGATGCTGAAATTATTGAGCGGCGGGGTGCATTCGGTGCTTACCGGCTTTACTATTATTGATACTAAAACGGGAAAGCGAGTGTCGCGCGTGAGTGCGAGCAAAGTTTACTTCAAGAAACTTGGCGATCGCGAGATTAATGCATACGTAAGAACAAGCGAGCCCTTGGATAAGGCAGGGGCATACGCCGTGCAGGGACGCGGCGCGGCGTTCGTGCGGAAAGTGGAAGGCGACTTCTTCGGCATTATGGGATTGCCGCTCTACGAGATCGTGCATGAGCTCGCAAAGTTTGGAGTGAAGATTTTTTAGCGGGCGTTGCGGGGCGCCGCGGCTGCCTGCGCTTCTATTCGGCTCGGCTATTCGGCTCAGTTATTCGGTGCCGCGCATCTCGCGCTCGTGGGCGCGCTTTTTGAGCGCCTCGCGCTTGTCGGATTTCTTCTTTGCGCGGCCGAGTCCGAGCTCCAATTTTATGAATCCGCGCTTCAGAAAGGCGCGGAGTGGGACGAGCATCTGCCCTTTTTCCTGAAGTGCGCCAGTCAGTTGTTTTATTTCCTCTTTTGTCAGCAAAAGTTTCCGCGAGCGGTCCTCTTCGTAGCCCGAAGGGGTGTTCTTCGGCTGATAGGGCGGGATGTGGGAGTTGACAAGCCATGCCTCGCCGTTGCGGATCAAAACCCGCGCTCCCGCTATCTGGAAGCGGCCGCTTTTTGCACTCTTCACTTCGTGGCCGAGCAAAGAAACGCCCGCCTCATAGGTGTCAGAAATTTCATAGTCAAACCGCGCCCTGCGGTTTTCAGCGATAGTTTCCATAGTTTTATTATAATCCCGCTTTGGCTACGCATTGTATTTCGGTGCTTTTTGGCCCAAAATAATGGAAAAGGGACGGCGAGCTTGGTAGGTAGGGAAGGCGTTGCCCTTTGGACCTTTGCCCCTAGGAAAAAAGGGCAGCTCGTCGTCCGCCCTCATTATCTGACATTGCGCAAAGTAGTCAACTATGAAAGATAAGATAGCTAAAATCGTTAAAAGTATGATCGGCGGACCAGCGACGATTGAGGTTTTCGTTCCGGAGCAGGAAACTTTCGGGCATTATTCAACGAACGTGGCAATGCGGCTCGGCGGTGCGGTGGAACAGAGCGAAAAGCCGCTTGCGCGCGCGGAGCGGCTTGCGGCGGCGGTGGCTAAGGCTGCGCCCGTGGGATTTTTTGAAAAAGTGGAAGCGGCGCCGCCGGGCTTCATCAATTTTTGGTTGAGCAAAAAAACGGTGCAGGGAGAAATCAAAAAGATCGCGGGCGACGAGCGGTTCGGAATGAGCGGTAGCATGAAGGGCAAAACGGTGATGGTTGAATTCACTGACCCGAATCCCTTCAAGCTTTTCCATATCGGGCATCTTATGAGCAACACGATCGGGGAATCGTTCGCACGCCTGTATGAGGCACTCGGCGCGAAGGCGATCCGCGCGAATTACCAGGGCGACGTCGGCCTCCATGTTGCAAAGGCGATATGGGGCATGCAAAAAATGCAGGACGAAACGGGCAGCGCGGAGAATAAAATGGAATTTCTTGGCAAGGCGTATGCGCGTGGCGCGAAGGCGTATGAGGGCGAGCCGGACGCGAAGGAAGCCATTATCGGAATAAACGAAAAGATATATTCGCGGACGGATCCCGCAATAAACAAGCTTTACGACGAAGGCCGGAAGTGGAGTTTGGCGTATTTTGAAACGGTCTATGCCCGCCTTGGCACGAAGTTCAATGATTATTTTTTTGAAGGGGAGATGGCGAAGGAAGGGATGGCGGTTGTCGCGGCTCACAGAGACATCTTTATAGAGAGCGAGGGCGCCGTCATATTCCCGGGAGAGAAATATGGCCTGCACACGCGGGTATTCGTGAATTCAAAAGGGCTGCCGACGTACGAAGCGAAAGAACTCGGCCTGAACAAGAAAAAATTTGAGCGGTACCCGCTGGACATTTCCGTCATCGTGACCGGCAACGAGATTGTTGATTACTTTAAAGTGCTTTTGAAGGCCATGGAGCTTATCTTTCCCGACATCGCGGCAAAAACCCGCCACGTGGCGCACGGCATGCTGCGCCTTCCGAGCGGCAAGATGTCGTCGCGCACCGGCGACGTGATCACTGCCGAGTCAATGCTTGACCAGGTCAAGGCAAAACTGCGGGAACGGATCAGTGAGAAGAGCGATTTGGACGAAAGAGAGCGCGAAGAGGTGGCCGAGAACATCGCCGTGGGCGCGGTCAAATATTCAATTCTGAAACAAAGCCCCGGGCAAGACATTGTGTTTGATTTTGACAAGTCGCTTTCGTTTGAGGGCGATTCGGGGCCGTACGTACAGTATGCGCACGCCCGCCTCCGAAGCATCTTGCGAAAATCGTCAATTGACCTTTCGGGGAAAATACGCGGCGCGGAATTCCACTCTGAATTTTTGGATACCGAGGCGGAACTCGCGCTTATCCGCAAGCTCATTGAGTTTCCCGGCGCCGTCCTTCGGGCGGGCGAACTCAATGCCCCGAGCGGACTTGTTGCTTATGTGTATAAACTTGCCGTTGCGGCAAACAAATTCTACGAAACAACGCCGATCTTAAAGGATGAAAATAAGGAGCGACGCGATGCGCGGCTCGTTCTTGTGAAAGTTGCCGCCGACGCTTTAAAATTATCCCTCGATCTTTTGGGCATTCGGGCGCCGGAAAAAATATAACACCGCGGCGATGCGGCCGGACCCCTTTGAAATCCTCATAAAATCTGGTATTTTAAGAGAACGATGGCGCAGAAACGGAATTCCTCCAATGATAATTCCTCATTGCCGAAACGCGAAGAGAAAACGCTTGAGTTTTGGGACGCCCATCATATCTTTGAAAAAAGTTTAGAAAAAACCAAGGACGGAAAACCATTTACATTCTACGATGGGCCGCCGTTTGCGACGGGCCTCCCGCATTACGGGCACATTTTGGCGTCCACGATTAAAGACGTGGTACTGCGCTATCAGACGATGCGCGGGCGGTTTGTCCGCCGCCGCTGGGGGTGGGATTGCCACGGGCTTCCCATTGAGGAGATCGTGGAGCGCAAGCTCGGCATCTCGGGAAAGAAACAGATAGAGGCGATCGGCATCAAAAAATTCAACGAGACCTGCCGGAGCATGGTTCTGGAATACGTCGCGGAATGGAGAAAAATGATCCGCCGCATCGCGCGCTGGGTGGAATTTGACGATTCCTATAAAACGATGGACGCGAGTTACATGGAATCGGTGTGGTGGGCGTTCAAGGAAATTTATAAAAAAGGATTGGTCTATGAGGGGCGGAAAGTGCTTTTGTATTGCCCGCGCTGCGAGACACCGATTTCAAATTTTGAAGTGGCGATGGATAACAGTTACCGCGACGTGACGGAGGAATCGGTAATGGTGAAATTTAAGGCGAAGAGTGATAATCCTGCGTGGCAGAACACCTCTTTTCTTTCTTGGACCACGACTCCATGGACATTACCTGGCAACGTCGCGTTAGCGGTCAACCCGGAGCATACGTTGGTGTGCTTGCCCGATCCTGATCAAAAAGACCACTGGTTGGTTTTGGAGAAGGAAAGTTACAAGCGCTTGTCTGGAGAAGATGTTCTTCCTAAAAAAGAGTCCTTGCCGGAACGGGAATTCGACGAATTCTCGGCGCGCGAAGCAATCGGTATAGAGTACGAACCGCTTTTTGACGTTCCTGCGGCGTGGAACGACAAGGCTTTTAAGGTCTACCCGGCGGATTTTGTGACGACCGAAGAGGGGACGGGCGTGGTGCATACGGCGGTCGTCTACGGCGAGGAGGACTACGAACTCGGCGTGCGCGTGGGGTTGCCTGTTGTGCCGCTGCTTGACGAAAAGGGGATCTTTAACGAGAAAGCGCCGCCACTCGTGCGCGGCACATACTTCAAAGATTCTGAAAAAATCATTAAAGACGACTTGCAAAATCGCGGATTGTTGTTCAAACGCGAGGCACATACACACTCGTATCCGTATTGCTGGCGTTGCGGCAACATACTTTTCTACAATGCGATCCCGGCGTGGTTCATCAACGTGGAGAAATTAAAGCCGCAACTTTTGGATTCCAATAGGCGCGAAATCAATTGGTTTCCGGCGTATCTCAAGCACGGGCGCTACGAAAAAAGCGTGGAGGCGGCGCCGGACTGGAATATTTCCCGCAACCGTTATTGGGGAAATCCAATCCCCGTCTGGAAGTGCGACGGATGCTGTCGCGAGGAGGCGGTCGGCAGCTTGGAAGAGTTGTCAAAGCTCGCCGGTAGTGCAAAAAATAATTATTGGGTGATGCGCCATGGGGAGGCGGAGAGCAATATGTTCCACATCGTTGATTCGGGGCAAAGGAAGTATTTGCATCTTACGCCGCGCGGTCAAAAACAGGTTAAGGACGCGATCAAACGTTTCAAATCCGAGCTTGCGAAGCGCGGCGAGAAATTGGATGTGGTAATTTCCTCGGATGTCACGCGCACCGCGGAAACCGAAGCCATTATTGCGTCGGCGCTCACGGGAGAAAAAGTGCGGTTTGACGGGCGGTTGGAGGAGATCCATCTGGGGCCAACGCTCACCGGTTACCAGGATAAAAAATATTTCGGGCTTTTCCCGACGTACGAGGCCCGGTTTGAAAAGCGGCCGGAGGAAGGCGAATCGCTGCGCGATCTCCGCGCCCGCGTGTGGAATTTCCTTGCCGAGTGCGAAGCGACTTACAAAGGGAAAAATATTCTCCTCGTGACGCATGAGTATCCGAGCTGGATGCTCGTGCATGCGGCCGAGGGGTGGAGCGAAGAGCGCGCGATTGAAGAAAAGAAAAAACGGGAGGGCGACTTTATCGGCTTTGCGGAGATACGGAAGCTCGATTTCAAGATCGTGCCGCGGAATGACGGGGGAGAAGCAGATCTCCACCGGCCGTACATTGATGGCATAACGTTCGCGTGCCCCGCATGTGGCGGCGTGATGAAACGGACGCCGGAAATTTTTGATTCCTGGATGGAAGCGGGTTCTATGCCCTTCGCCGAATATCATTATCCCTTTGAAAACAAAAAAGTTTTTGAGAGCCGGTTCCCTTCACAGTTCGTGGCGGAATACACCGCACAGACGCGGGCATGGTTCTACGTGATGCACGTGATTGCCATCGTCCTCTTCGGGAAGGCGCCCTTTGAAAACGTGGTCACGACCGGGAATATCCTTGCGGAAGATGGTTCAAAGATGAGCAAATCAAAAGGGAACTTCCCGGACCCCAAGCTCGTGATCGGGAAATACGGGGCGGACAGTTTGCGATTCTATCTCATGAATTCCGTCGTGATGCAGGCCGACGACATCAATTTTTCCGAGAAGGCTGTGGAGAACGTTTATCGGAAAGTGGTTGTCATTCTGTGGAACGTATGCAAGTTCTTCACGACGTATGTTGATCCGAAGATGCTTGCGTCCGAAAAACGCAGCGAGCTCCCCGGGGTGAACGTTCTTGACCAATGGATTGACGCCCGGACGGCGGAGCTTGTGGAAAAAGTGACCGGATGTCTTTCGGCATATGATACCGTGCGTGCGACGCGGACGATCCAGGAATATATTGATGACCTTTCCACGTGGTATCTCCGCCGCAGCCGCAAGCGGAAGGATGCCGCTTTTTATCGGTCCCTTTACGAAAGTCTCCTTGCGGTAAGTAAGGTCATAGCGCCGTTCATGCCGTTTCTTGCCGAAGAACTGTACCGAACATTGAAGCTGTATAGCGGCAGCAAGGAAACTGCTGAGTCGGTGCATCTCGCCGGGTGGCCGATTCCAGAGGTTTCTTTCGACGGAGTGGAGAGGAAAAAATTGACCGATGCTATGGCGGAAGTGAGGCGCTTGGCGAGCTTGGCGCTTGCGAAACGTGCGGAGGCCGGCATCAAGGTCCGCCAGCCACTCAGTAAACTCACAATAAAAGATGCGACCCTGAAGATATCGGTGGCAGAAGATTTGCGTGGCGTTTTGGCTGATGAGGTAAACGTGAAGGAAGTGATATTTGATCCGACGATTGAAAGCGAAGTTGAACTTGACACTGCGATCACACCGGAGCTCCGCGAAGAGGGAATCCTGCGCGAAGTCGCGCGGATGGTTCAGGAACTGCGGCAAAAAGCAGGACTCGCGCCGAAGGATAAGATTGCGCTGATGCTTGATCTCCCTCCGGCCGCTCGGGATGCAATTATGAAGCAAGAAGTAGCGCTCCGCTCCGCCGTCAACGCGAAATCGGTTGAATACGGAAGATCGGAAAAATTCAGCGCGGAGGAAATGGCGAAATTGGAAAATCAAGAAATCTGGGTCGCACTCCGGAAGGTTTAGGCACGCTCGAGGCCAAGCGCGCCCTCTGCGCGAACAAGGCGAGTATTCAGGTTGTCAATCACTTTATGAATGCCGCGCATTTCTTCATTGAGCGCCTTCATATCGTCTTGTATTTGGGAGATGCTAAAACTGATCTGGTCAACGCGTGCTTCAAGCGCGTAAAATCGGTTATCTACGGCGTTAAATCGCCGTTCGAGTTGTTGCTCAACGTCGCTAAAGCGTTTATCCACCAGACCGAATCCGTCCCATACAGCGTGGGTAAGATCTTTAATGGACGTGACAAGGTCTTGGATAGTAATTTCCCTTTCCATCCTTTCCAGTGTAGTCGTGGCAACCGTTCTGTCAAAGGTTCTTTAATAATTTTTTAATGTTGCTTTTCGTTATTAGAGCGCAAGGCCCATCTTCTCTTTTACTTCTTTTATTTTCTTTTCCGCAACGCGCGCCGCGCGCGCCGAGCCTCCTTCAAGGACGTCTTTTAGTGCCGACGGCTTTGCGAGCAACGCTTTTTTTTGAGCGCGGAACTCCGCGAAATGGTCCACCACGAGTTCCGCAAGCCGCTTTTTGAGCGTTGCATAATTTTCACCTGTGAACTCCTTCGCGATTATCGGTGGCTCCGCGTGCGAAAGCGCCGCGTAGATATCCAAAAGATTTGCAAGGCCGGGTTTTTTGTGCGGTTCGTAGGTTACCGCGGAGCCGGAATCCGTGACCGCATGTGCGATCTTTTTTGCGATTTCCGTGGGCGAATCATCCAAAAACAAGCATCCCTCCGGCTCCGATTTGGACATTTTTTTCTCCGGATCTTTCAAGCTCATCACGCGCGAGGTTTTGGTAAGCAAACTTTTTGGTTTTATGAAGGTGTTGCCGAAGCGGGCGTTGAACTTCCGCGCAAGCGTGCGCGCGAGTTCCAGGTGTTGCAGTTGGTCGTCGCCCACGGGAACCACCTGCGTGTCGTAAAGCAGGATATCGGCCGCCATGAGGACGGGGTAATTGAAGAGGCCCGCGTTTATGTTCGCCGATTGCCGGAGTGATTTGTCTTTGAACTGGGTCATGCGTTCCAACTCTCCCATGGACGTCACAGTATCGAGGAGCCATGCGAGTTCGGCGTGCGCGGAAACTTTTGATTGGAGAAAGAGAACCGATCTCTTTGGGTCAATGCCTGTCGCTATGAAATCGGCGGCCAGATTCATAACCTGCTCGCGCTTTTCCTTTGGTTCAAACGTTTCGGTGATGGAATGGAGATCTACGATGCAGAAATAACATTCGTATTTCTCCGAGTCCTGCAGGTCAGCAAAATTTTTGAGCGCGCCCAGGTAATTGCCGATATGCAATCGGCCGGTTGGCTGCACGCCAGAGAAGAGGACTGGCTTCATATTCTGATAATAGCATAAAAAGCTACACCTCAATGATGACGGGCAGGATCATCGGCCGGCGCCGCGTTTTGTTATAGAGGAACTGTCCGACTTGGTCGCGGATGAGCGTCTTTAGATAATCGGGTTCCACTTCGCGGTAACTGGGAAGGCGCGTAATGAGCGCGCGGATGCGTTTGCGAATTTCTTCCAGAAGCTCCTGATGTTCCTTGAGATAGATAAAACCGCGCGAGATGATGTCAGGGTTTTTGAGAAGCCGCCCCTTGGTTTGATCAACAGTGAGGATAATGACAACCATGCCTTCCTGAGAAAGCGCGCGCCGGTCGCGGAGCACCACTTCTTCCACGTCGCCGACGCCCAAGCCGTCCACCATCACATACGACGCGGGCACGGTCTGCTTGGTTATCGTAAACGTGTCTTTTGTAATTTCCGCCACTTGCCCGTTATCCATCATCTTGACCGTTTCGCGGGGGAGGCCTACTTCCACCGCGATTTTTTTGAGCGCCGAACGGAAAAAGTAATACCCGTGAATCGGGACAGTAAACTTCGGTTTCATGAGCCGGAGCACGAACTTTAGGTCCTCCTGATGCGCGTGGCCCGAGGCGTGGATGTCCAGGATCTTTACGTTGTAAAGTTCGTCCACCTGCCGCGCAATGTTGTCCTGCAGCGCCTGCACGCTCCGCTCGTTTCCCGGCACGACCGACGAGGAGAAGATGACGGTATCGGTGGATTTGAGACGTACTACCTTGTGGTCGCCGTTCACGATGCGCATGAGTCCAGCGTTCTTTTCTCCCTGGGATCCAGTCGTGAGGATGACTATTTTATTATCGGGATGTTTATTGATCTCCTCAATCGGGATGATCTCATCCTTTTTGGTCTTCAGATAGCCGAGCTGCTCAGCGATCTGGAAATTGTCCTTCATGGACCGGCCGTTGAGGGCCACCTTCCGGTCAAGTTTTTCGGCGAGCTTCACGACCTCAAAAAGGCGTGTGAGGAGCGAGGAGAACGTGGCAATGAGGAGCCGCCCCTTTGCGTGGCTCATGAGCTCGTAGAGATTGTCGCTTACGGTTTCTTCCGAGAACGAGAACCCCGGCTTGTAGGCATTCGTGCTGTCAATAAAGACGGTGTGGATGCCTCGCGCGCCGATCTCCGCAAAGATCTCGGTTTCCACCGGTTTGCCCTGCTTGTCCATTCTCAACCGGAAATCGCCGAAGCTCACCATGTTGCCGACGGGTGTCTTCAATACGAAGCCGAGCGCGTCGGGGATCGTGTGGTCAACGTTGAAGAAGTCGGCTTCAAAATATCTGCCGAGCTTTTCGTGGCTGCCGTGTTTCACCACTTGGAAGCGCAGTTTCGGCACGTTCGTGAATTCCTGGTGCCGCTTCTCTATCATTGCCTTTGTAAAGTCCGCCGTGTAGATGACGGGGTTGCCCAGTTTTTCTATAAGATAATGGATTGCGGCCATGTGGTCATAGTGGCCGTGGGTAATGAGGATTGCCTGGATGCGATCCTTTTTGGATTCAAGATATGCGATGTTTGGGATGATGTAATCAATGCCCGGCGTTTCCTCTTCTGGAAATTGGATGCCTACGTCGACAATAATGATCTCGTCCTTATACTCAAAGAAGTAGCAATTCCTGCCGATCTCCTCCAGGCCGCCAAGCGGCACGAAGCGGAGCGTGTCTTCTTTGGGTACCGCGGGCACTGCGGCGGTTTGTTCCTCTTTCGGCCGCATTATTTCGCGGCGCGGCGCCGACACTCGTTCGGTTCTCGCGCGGGTTGCCGTGTGCGGCGACCTCGGCGCAGCCGAAGCTGGCCTCTGCCCGGGCGTGGCTGTGCGCGGCCGTATCTCAGGCGGCTTTATTCTCGGCCGTTCTTTCTCTTCGATTTTTCTAATCATACTTTCTTTTACTCAATCGCCATTCGTTGCTGGTGGGCAGGGAGGGACTTGAACCCTCACGACCTTGCGGCCATAGCGACCTGAACGCTACGTGTCTGCCAGTTCCACCACCTGCCCTTCTATGAAACGGCGTTGCCGAAGGAGGAATTCATCATGGAAATTGTAGTGTAGCACGGTTTTTGTTGCGGTGTCAAATACCCCGCCTGCTTATTTCACCACTCTTGCAACTAACCTGACCAATCTTTTTTTGCCGTCTTTGTAGGCCGAACCCTCTTGGTCAACAATGATCGGTTCAAACAAGCCATTAATGAGCTTTTTAGTCGTTGCTATGGAAAAGTACCTCTTAAACAGACCTGTGGATATTTCGTGATAATAGTCGTCCTCAATTTTCTCAAATTCATTGCTTCTTATCTCAGGATCATCAACGGTATTGAAGAGCGCGGCGAGAATTCCACTTGGCTTGAGTATCCGCCTTATCTCGGAGAACAGGAAAAGAGTGGTTTGTTTGTCAAAGTAGTGGAGTCCCAAGTGGGAATAGACAACATCAAATTCATTGCTTGCGAAAGGTAACGGCTTGCTTAGGTCGATTTTCTGAAAAGCGATAGACAGGTTTTCTCTCTCGGCCTTGCGTTTTGCCTCTTGCAAACCGTAGTCGCTCTGATCGGTGCAAAGGACCCGGAATCCCAATTTTGCCAGATACCGAGCATCCTGTCCCTGGCCAGCGGCCAATTCCAGAACCCTGCCGCTGCGGGGAAAAAATTGCACAACTTGTTCAATGAATATGGTTGGTTTGTCAATCCAATTTTGAGTACCATATTTTTTCAGTGCGCCTTCCCAATATGCACGAGCGTCATTCATACAAAAATGATAACAAAAATCACACTGTCTATTTGAGCACCCGCGCCGTGTTTAGATACCACGCGCCGATGTTCCGGAATCGGTCGGACGGATCGGAAAGGAATCCGGTCGTTATTCCCTGTACGCTTTTGTCGGTTACGTATAAATAGTCTGGCGAGTAGAGAAACACTGCGGGATTGTCGGCAACGATGGTATTTTCTGCGCTTGCGAATTCCTGTGTCCGCGAGGCGTCGTTTATATCTATGCGTGCCGCCGCAAGGAGTGAGTCAACCTTCTTGTTTTGGTAGATTGCAAGATTGAGGCCCGGGAAAAATCTTTGCGATGAGTCCCAGAAGGCACTGAGGTCGGAATCCGGCCCGAGGATATTTCCGAAGAGTAACGATTCATAGCCGCGGTTTTTGATTGCGGTATCCGCGAGGGACTGCGGGTCCGCGGGAGAGATATTCACCATGACCCCTATTTTTTCCCACGCGCTTGTGAGCGCTTGCGCGGTCCGCGTGAGGAAGTCTATCTGCGGGACGGTCAGGTTCACGACGAGCGGCACGGAGGTTATTTGGATGGTCTTTGCGCGGAAGCCGTCTGCGCCAGGGACCCATCCGGCGGTCCCAAGCGTGGCCGACGCGAAATCAAGCGAGGTCGTTGAGGGGACAGGCGCGAAATACGGAGCGCCTTCGGGAATGGGGCCGTACTCGGGCGTTCCTTCGCCGCTCAATACAAGGGCGACGAGGGCATCGCGGTCAATCGCAGCCGAAAGCGCTTCGCGGACGGCGGGGTCTTGGAGCGGAAGGCTTTTGCTCTGGTTGAAGAACACCGCGTAGTAGCTTGAGGTGCGCCACGAGAAGAGATCATGGGGGCGTTCAATCGCGGCAAGGTGATCCGGCGGGACGTTATCCATGCCATTGATCTGTCCCGCGTTAAAACTTTTTACAAGGGCATCAAGGTTGCTCGCGAAATTGAAATCAAAATGTTGGATGAGAGGTTTCGTGCCGAAATAATTGCCCCACGCTTGAAGGTGATAGGCCGAGACGGTGCCGTCAGATTGCTTTTCATACGAAACGAATTCGTACGGGCCGCTCCCGACAGGCTTCAAATTGTAGTCGGAGAGATGCCAGTTGCCGGGAGGCGTGTCCGCGAAAATATGCTTCGGGACCACATAAAGGTTTTTCAAATCGTCGCCGAAGAACGTATACGGGTTGATAAGATTAAATTGGAGTACGAGCTCGCTCACGCGGCTCACAGCGACGCCCTGCCAGCTCGCCGCGAGCGGAGAGTTGGCATCCGCGCTTTCTATTGACTGGACGGTGAAGATGACGTCGTCGGAAGTGAGCTTCTCGCCATCCTGCCAGTGTAAGTTCTCCTTCAGCCGTACTGTCCAGGTTTTTCCGTCCGGCGAAACCGCGATGTTGTCGGCAATGTCATAGACATTGCTGTAGATCATTTTTACCAAGCTCAAATCGGTTTCGCTTACCGCCATTACCGGATTCACGTATTCGGGCTGTCCCACCATTCCTTCGGTATAATCTCCGCCGGCGGCGGGGACCACCGTGGTCGCTTGGACCACAAGCAAGCTCATGACCGCGACGAAGCTCGCGGCGGCAAGCGAAACGGCGATGAACCATGCGATGCGTTCCTTCCTTGTAAAAGCAAAAAAAATTTTCTTGAGAGGTAGCATAACGGACGTCTGCCTCGGTACGCGCCTAAAGGTGGGCGGCGAGCCGGTATACCGCGAGCACGACGAATGCGGTGGTTAATACAATCGTCGCGTAGAAGATGACCTTCTCCATCCCGCGTCGCGCCTGATAAAACCCGCCGCCCTCGCCGCCCAAAAGCCCCGATATCCCCGACGAGCGTTCTTGGAGGAGGATAAGCGCAATGATGATGATGGCAAGGGAAATTTGGATAATGGAAATCATTTAGGTGGCGAGATGGATGACGAAGTTGATGGCGCTCACGACAAGGGTTGCGAGAATGAGCGCAGGAATGGTCACAATACTAATGCTTCCCTGGAGAATGTCAATGTGATTTGCGAGAATGGGAAGAAGATATACGATAATCGCATTCACGACGATGACGCCGATGCCGAGCGTGAGCACAATGATGGGACCGAGGACGAGCGTGAGGATCGGCTTGAGGATGAAATTGAGCAAGGCGAGGATGAGCGCAATGATCACGAGCTGCAGCCAGTTCGCGTTCAGGATGAAGCCAGGGATATACATATTTGCAAGCCAAAGCGCAAGGGCGTTGCCGGCGATGATGAGGACGATTCTTGCAAGCCAGTGCATGATTCTATTATATCACGACGCTTCACGCAGAGCTCGCTTACGTGATCTGGTCTAGCAGGCTCCGACCGGTCATCTCGGTGGGTTTTTCTATACCCATTGCTTCAAGGAGGGTGGGGGCGACGTCGGCGAGCGATCCGAGCGTTTCGGCTTCAAGCATGTCGGCGTTGATAAATTTTCTGCCTCGATATTGGTCCGCGACGAAATGAAGGGGTACGGGATTTGGCGCGTGCTGGCTCTGGGGAAGTCCTGTCACGGAACTGATCATTTCCTCAATGTGACCATGATCGCTTGTGATCGCGAGGATGGTGTCGGGATTTATTGCTACCTTGAGAATGCGGCCGATTTCCTGGTCAATGACCCGCACGGCGGCGAGCGCTGCGTTGTAATCGGCGGTGTGGCCGATGGTGTCGGGATTGGCGTAATTAACGAGGATAAAGCCAAACGTTTTGTTTTGAATCGCCTCAAGGAGCCGGTCGGTGACCGCCCCCGCCATCATTTCCGGATGTTCCTCGGGGTGGAGGCCGGAACTTGAAGGGATGAGCGTGCGGTATTCTCCTTTGAACGGCGGCTCGCGGAGGCCGTTGAAGAAATAGGTAACGTGGGCATACTTATAGGTTTCGGCAAGGCGAAGCTGGGCCATGCCCAGGTCGGAGATCACTTTTCCAATGGGATTTTCCACAATATCAGCAGGGTAGATGACGGGGACGTGGAACGCGTCATCGTAGTGGCTCATCGTGGCGATGTATAGATTTTGGAACTTGAGCGTCGGGAATTTGTCAAAATCTTTCAATATGAACGACGATGCGAGCTGCCGGATGCTATCCTCGCGGTAATTGAAGAAAATGACGGCGTCGCCATCCTGAATTTTCTTGTCTTCTCCAAAGCGCATCGGCGGGAGATATTCCTCCGTGCCGCTTTCTTGGTAGGTAGCCTTAATGATTGGCGCAGGATCATCCACTATCCTCCCCACCTGGCCCGTCACCGTTTGGTAGGCGGTTTCCGTGAGCTGCCAGTTTCCATTCCGGTCCATGGCGTAGTAGCGGCCGATGAGGGAGGCAAGATATTCGCGCGGTAGTTCGCCGAGGAAACTTTCCACAGTGTGCAGCGGGCTGTCCTTCCCGTCGGCAAAGAGTTGCAGATTGATCTTTGGTACCTGTTCCGCCTGCGCCATTTTGACGAGCGCCTTCAAATGATCAAGCGAAGCGTGCACATTGGCCTTCGTGAGAAGCCCCAGGAAATTTATCGCAGCATTGTGCTCTCGTGCGTGAGCGCAGGCCGCTTTGAGCACCGGATTTTGAAAAAAAGATCCGTCCTGGATGGCCATCATAATCTTTGGGTAATACTGATACAGGACCTTGCCGGCGCCGAGTGTGAGATGCCCGACCTCACTGTTGCCGACCTCGCCCCAAGGGAGTCCGATCGCAATCCCCGACGCTTGTAAGCTTGTCATCGGATAATTATTTCTCAGCCATTCAAACACCGGCGGTTTCACGACGTAGATCGGATTTGATTCGCTGTTGTGGCCGATGCCCCAGCCGTCAAGGATAATGAGAACAGTCGTCTTTTTCGCCATGAGTTCATTATAACGCAAGATTGACAGACGTACCGGGATGCCTTACGATAAAGTAATTAAAAGTCCTTAAAATGAAATACTCCAATAACATTAACCATGAACGTACTTATACCGCTTGTTGCGGCGGTTTTTGGCATCGCAGTAGGGTACTTCGCGCGGAGATACTGGGCCGCTAAGCGCCTCGGAGGCGTTGAGGAAAGAGTAAAAAAGGATCTCACAGACGCGGAAGCCAGGGCGAAGGAGATTATTGTGGAAGCGAAGGATAAGGCTGCCTCGCTTTTGGTTGACAGCAAAAACGAGGAAAAGGAGCGCAGGAAGGAAATTGACGCGCTGGAGAGCCGCCTCCTTAAAAAAGAGGAAACATTTGAGAAAAAATCGGAGGAGCTTTCCGCCGAAGAAGGGAAAATCCGCGCGCGAGAGGAGAAATTAAAAACGGGGGAAACTGAAGTCCAATCACAGTTGGAAAAGATTGGGAAACTTTCCGCGGAGGAGGCAAAGGAGGAAATCATACGCCGCGTGAAGGAGAATCGGGCGCAGGACCTGGCGCAGCTTCTTCAGAAAATGGACCGTGAAGGGCGGGAGGAGATTGAGAAGAAATCGGCGGAGATCATAACGACCGCGCTCCAGCGCTATTCCCGTTCTCACGTTTCGGAGGTCACGACGACGCTGTTCCCTTTGAGCGACGAGGACCTGAAGGGGAAGATCATCGGCCGCGAAGGAAGGAATATCAGGGCTTTGGAGCGCGCGACGGGGGTGGAGTTCATTATTGATGAGGCGCCGGAGGCAATCATTATTTCTTCGTTTGATCCCTATCGTCGCGAAGTGGCGCGGCTTGCGTTGGAGCGTTTGATTAAAGACGGCCGCATCCAGCCGGCGAAGATTGAGGAGAAAGTGGAGGAAGCGAAGACGGAGCTCAATAAACGCACGCAGGAAATCGGCGAAGCGGCAGCGCAAGACCTCGGCATTTTTGACCTACCGAAGGAGATTTTGCAGATGGTTGGCCGGCTGCACTTCCGGGCGAGCTTCGGCCAGAACGTACTCACGCATTCAATCGAGATGGCATATATTTCGGAGATGATGGCACGCGAGCTCGGATTGAATGCGGAAGTCGCAAAGAAAGGAGCGTTTCTCCATGACATCGGCAAGGCGATTGATCAGGAAGTGGAAGGGACCCACGTTGATCTTGGTATGAAACTTCTCAAGAAGTACAACATCGACGAGCGGGTCATTGAGGCAATGCAGTCGCATCACGACGATTATCCCTACGCGCGACCGGAGGCATACATCGTGGCTGCTGCGGATGTGCTCTCGGCGGCGCGACCCGGTGCGCGCCGCGGGACGCTTGAGAATTACGTGAAGCGCCTCGCCGACCTTGAGAAGATCGCCATGGAGTTCCCGGGCGTAAAGCAGGCCTATGCCATCTCCGCAGGCCGCGAACTCCGCGTATTCGTGGTGCCGGAAAAGGTGGATGACTTCCGTGCGCTTGAGCTTGCGCGGGAGATTGCGAACCGGATACAATCTGAGTTACAATATCCAGGAGAGATCAAAGTGAATGTGATCAGGGAAATACGTGCGGTAGAATATGCCCGGTAAGAATTTCTGATTCTCTATGGACACCATCGTCAATCACCCAGAAGTGCTCTCGGTTATTGTTGCTCTGCCCCTTTTCGGCATCGTGGCGAAGCTTTTCGGCGCTTCCCTCCGCCACATCGCGAAGTGGTATCTTTACATTGCCGTCTTTGCGGTTGTCATCGTGATGGATTCCATATTCTTTCCCTTCATCGGAGGGAAGGATTATTTTTTCAGGTTCACGGTTGAGCTTTCGCTCATTTTCTTTATTTTCGCATGGGCGTTTGAAATGCAGGAAGGCGAGCTCGCAACGCATCTTCGGGCGACGTTCAAAAAGCCGCTCGTGATCGCCGTCTCTGCATTCGTGTTTGTGTTCCTCCTCGCGTGCCTCTTTGCGTATGACGTGCATGCGGCGTTCTGGTCCAACTACGAGCGCGGGGAAGGCGGCTTCCAGATGATTCACTATTACCTCTTTTTCCTTCTCCTCGTACTTCTCTTGCGTGCCGAAGGGGAATGGAAGAATATTTTCAAGTTCTCGCTCGCGGCAGCAGGTCTTACGATCCTTTATGGCATCGGAGGGAACTTTTTGGCCTCCGGGTTCATCGGTCCCTACACGGGCGGCGGCGCGCCGTCGGGGTGGTGGCACACGTTGATCGACGGCCGCTTTCAAGGGTCGCTCGGCAATCCCGCCTACGTCGCGCCGTATCTCATCTTTTCCATGTTCTACGTGGGTTATCTCTGGCTTTCGCGCGCACGGGAAGGAAAAATCTCGCGGCTCATGACGGGGGGCTATGCGATTCTCCTGTTGATCCTTCTCTTCTTTTTCATGATTTCCCAGACGCGCGGCGCCTTTCTCGGTTTAGTTGCGGGCGTGTATCTCCTCCTGCTTTATCTTGGATACTCGGAGCCGCGCTATCGGAAGTTTTCGCTTGGCCTCCTTGCGATATTATTTGTCGCGGGAGGTTTCGTTGTACATTACGTGCACCAGCAATTTCTTTCAAACCCCCAGTCGCCGTTGTTGGCGGCAATCCCAGGCATCCGGCTCTTTGACCTGCCGGTCAGCGGCAGCGTTCTTTTGATCGCGGGAGTGGTGGGGCTCCTCGCCGCGGTTCTTATTGAATTCGCGCGGGAAAAAAAGGCGTTGTGGTGGGTGCTCATTGCGTTGTGCGTGGTGGTCCTTGGCGGAGGCCTGTACGCGAAGAGCGTTGGTCGTGTGCCCTCTTTTGCGGATCCGACGACAAGCACGCGATTCTGGGTGTGGGGCGAAGCGTGGCAAGGATTTTTGGAACGTCCAGTTCTGGGGTGGGGGCCGGAGAATTTCACGGCTGTTTTCGATAAGTACTTCAATCCGAAATTCTATGTTCCCGGCCAGGGCACCGAAACATGGTTTGACCGCGCGCACAGCGTTTTCTTTGACTATCTCGCGGAGACGGGCGCGCTCGGGTTATTGAGCTATCTTTCAATCTTTGGCGTTTTCGCCTGGGAATTCTTCGCTCGCCGCCGCCATGAGAATATGACAACTTCTGCCATCGTAACGCGGGGCCTTATTCTTGCGGTTCCCGTGGCATACCTTGGCCAGGGCGTCGCCATCTTTGATGTGCTCCCGATGTATCTTTGTCTATTTCTCTTCCTCGGATTCGCAGCCTATTATTTTTACGGAAGAGGCGAGCAGCGTGCGGATGGCAGCGAAAATCGCAGCCGGAACCAAAACCATGGATAGAACCGTTCAAGGGGTAATCGCTGCCGTGCTTGCGGTCGTCATCCTCGCCGTCGCCGCGTACGGTTCGTATCTGCCGCTCAGAAAAGCCGAGCTCTTCATCAGCACGTTGGGGAGCTTCCAATCCCAGCCGCCCACCTCACTCCAGGATTTTGAAGGTCGCCTTTCAACGCCCCTTGATTATCCCTCGCCCATTGGCCAAGAAGAGCTCGTGCGAAACACAGCGAACAGCATCCTCGGAATCTTGCAGCGTGGGGTTGGTCCCACGTCCACGGTGATGGCTCTTGTTGACTTTGTGCAGGGCTACTACGATCCTATCATCGCGCGCGGCAAGGGGATGAGCTTCGGGCAGGACCTCTATCTTGAGGGAGCCATGAACGAGTTGGCGTTTGTCGCAACAGGGGAGGGTTCATTCCTTAATGCCACAAGACAGTATTATTCGGAAGGGGTTGGACTTGGTCCTAACCGCCCGCAGTCCCTCTACGGTCTTTTTGATGTCTACCGGGCTTCGGGGGATGCGACCGACGCGATTGCCGTCGGGCAGAAGATCCTTTCCAATTGGCCGAGCGATCAGAACGTGCAGGCAGTGCTCGGATCGTTATTGCAGCAGTCACACGCAACTTCTTCCCAGGGCGTTCAGGCAAAATAGGCGCGTTCACGGGAAACGAAATTGCCGAGGGGATTGCAAACATGCGTAACGATAAAAATGCTTTGGTCTGCGGTGCGGGTGGGTTCATTGGCCACCATTTGGTAAACCGGTTGAAGAGCGAAGGTTTTTGGGTTCGCGGCGTCGACCTCAAATATCCGGAGTTCAGTAAAACCTCTGCCGACGATTTTGTCATAGGGGATTTACGGGATCCTTTGACATGGCTTGGTATTTTAGACAGGCATTTCCACGAGGTATACCAGCTCGCGGCCGATATGGGCGGTGCCGGATTTGTCTTTACGGGGGAACACGATGCCGACATCATGCACAACTCCGCTCTTATCAATCTGAACGCTCTGGCGTTTTGTGAGAAATCAGGTATCGGCAAGATATTCTATTCGTCGTCGGCGTGCATGTATCCCGCCTATAACCAGACCGATCCCCAAAATCCGAAGTTGTCGGAAGCCACTGCCTATCCGGCGGAGCCGGACAGCGAATACGGATGGGAGAAATTATTCAGCGAACGGATGTATCTCGCATTCAACAGGAACTACGGCATGGACGTGCGCATCGCGCGCTTTCACAATATTTTCGGCCCAGAGGGAACATGGACGGGCGGCCGGGAAAAAGCTCCGGCGGCGTTGTGCCGGAAGGTCGCCGAGACGCCTGATGGCGGCGAGATAGAAATCTGGGGCGACGGAGAGCAAACGCGCTCATTCCTTTATATTGACGAATGCTTGGAAGGGGTTCGCCGTTTGGTTGAATCGCCGGATTTTCGCGGACCGGTGAATATCGGTTCTGCAGAGATGATATCTATTAATCAACTGGCACAAATGGTAATGAACATTGCCGGAAAGCACCTTACGGTAAAACACATCGACGGTCCCTTGGGCGTCCGCGGCAGAAATTCGGACAACGCGTTGATAAAGGAAAAACTCGGATGGGCACCATTGCGTCCCTTGCGCGAGGGAATGGAAAAAACCTATCAATGGATCGCGGGACAGGTTGCGGCGCGGGGAAAAACGGCGAACGGGTGAGCTTGATTTCCCATGCGGCGAAAAAAGATCATTGTCCTTTATCACGGCGGGGGGCGGTTGGCAAACCAGCTGTGGCCTGCGATATCCGTGTATGCATATTGCAAGGAAAGAGGATACCGCTTTCAAGATGATAATTTTTTTGAAAATGCAATGTATTTTAACATACCCGCGGGAAGCGGCGTGGCCAGGTTTTTCAAAGGACTGTTCATTTTTTTGAACTTTTTTTCGTCGTGGGTGGCGACTGAAGTGACCAAGATCGTTTATGGGATACGCATAGGGTGGGTGAGAAAGACAAAAAGCGATAGAGTCATCTATTCCGAAGACCTCCGCGAGGAGAAAAAGGACGTTTATTACTTGCCGCCGACAAAACAATCACAGGGAGAGCTTTTCACATTGGAAACCGACGATAAAATCGAGAGCATATATTTCTACGGATGGTGGTTCAGAAATCCGGCAGGGATTACAAAGTATAGGAGGGAAATCACGGATTTTTTCAGGCCTCGCGATGAATACGTAAAGCCGTTTGCGGCGCGGCTTGCGGAAGAAAGGAAAAAATTTGCGAAGATTATCGGCGTGCACATACGGAAGGGTGATTATCGGCAATGGGCGGATGGACGATATTTTTTTAGAGATGCCGAATGGGCCGATTTTCTACAGGAGTATTCGGCGCGTTTCGGCCTGTCTCCCCAGAACACCAAGTTTTTCATTTTTTCTGATGAATCCGTCGATCTGTCGGTGTTTAAGGGGCTCGCCGTTGCGTATGTGCATAATGCGGTTGCCGCCGCGGATCTTTTCGCTCTCGCCATGACCGACACCGTCATAGGAACCAATAGTACTTTTGCAGCATTCGCCTCCTATTATGGGAATGTTCCCCTTATTGTTATGGAGAAGACGATGGATTGGGATTACTATAAAGACAAGAAAGAATATTTTGAAAACAAATATTGTCCCGCAGGTTTTTTAAAGGGCGATAATCTTGGTGCTTCCCTTTGACTCTATCCGGCGGCGCGTTATGATGAATGCAACTATGAATAGGAAAATAGGCATCGTTGGGCTGGGATTTCTCGGGGGAGCGATGGACCGGTATTTCACGGAGCAAGGCTTTGACGTCTATCGCTATGATAAAAAAGGCGTCGGGTCGCAGGATGAGGTTGATAAGGCAGACATTATTTTTATCTGCGTGAACACGCCGTTTGACGGGAAGAAGCAGGGGGCCGATATGTCGTATGTTGAATCCGCGGTCCGAGCGCTCACCGGGGAAAAAATAATCGTCATTCACTCCACAGTCCCTCCCGGCACAACGGATGCGCTTCAGAAGGAATTGCCCCAACACTCTTTTCTCTTTAATCCGGAATTTTTGCGGGCAGCGACCGCGTATGAAGATTTCAAAAAGCCGTCGCGCCAGATCATCGGCGTTACCGAGAAAAGCAAAGATTTGGCTCGCGAGATGATGTTGATGTTGCCGAAAGCCCCGACGGAGTATACGAAGATCCTTCCCGCGAGAGCCGCAGAGCTTATAAAGTATGCCGCGAACGTTATGCTCGCGGCGAAAGTGGCGATGGGGAACAAGATATTTGACTACGCCAAAGCTCTTGGCATTGATTATGACGGGATAAAAGACCTTATCGGAGCGGACGAACGCATTGGCGCTTACGGGCTACAGATTTTTTACCAGGGATTCCGCGGATACAACGGCGCCTGCTTCCCTAAGGACGTAAGGACGTTCATCGTGCTTGGCGAGGAAATTGGGGTTGACGTGGGTTGGCTTAAGGCGATGGACGACGCGAATCTGCGGTTGCTGAAATCCCAGAGGATTGAACCTGCGTACGGTTATCCCACACCCTCCAAATGAAAAAAGCATTAATAACAGGTATAACTGGCCAGGACGCCGCTTATTTGGCTCAATTTCTGCTGGGAAAAGGGTATGAGGTCTTCGGGACTTTCCGGCGGCTTTCCACGCCGAATTTTTGGCGGCTTCAGCATTTAGATATTTTTGAGAAAGTTCACCTGGTTCCTGTTGAGCTGATAGACAGTGGTTCTATGATGGAGGCCCTCACCATTTCCAAGCCCGACGAAATTTATCATCTGGCCGCGCAAAGCTTTGTCGGCACTGCGTTTGAACAGCCGGTTGCGACCGGCAATGTAACCGGTTTGGCAGTGGCAAGACTGCTTGAGGCCGCACGGCAAATTCAACCCGGGGCGAAGTTCTATCAGGCATCAACCAGCGAGCTGTACGGCAACGGCAGTGCCGCCTCCTCCCTGCTCGACGAAAATTCGTTTTTTGGTCCGACGAGCCCCTATGCCGCGGCAAAGTTGTACAGTTACTGGATGACCAAAATTTACCGCGAGGGCTACCATATGTTCGCCGTCAACGGGATCTTGTTCAATCACGAGAGCCCGTTGCGGGGTTTGGAATTTGTAACCAGAAAAATTTCAAACGAGGTAGCCAAGATCGCCCTGGGGTTGTCAAAAGAGTTGCGGTTAGGAAACTTGGGTGCGAGAAGAGATTGGGGATACGCGCCCGATTATGTGGCGTCAATGTGGCTAATGCTCCAGGAAAAGGAACCCGATGATTACGTCGTGGCAACCGGAGAAGCCCATTCCGTCGGGGAATTTGTTGAAAAAGCGTTTGCGCACGTCAACTTGGATTGGAAAAAATACGTGAAGACCGATAAAAGATTTCTAAGGCCGATAGACACGAACGATCTTTGTGGCGACTGTACGAAAGCAAGGAAGAAATTGGGGTGGAAGCCAACCGTAACGTTTAACGGACTTGTGGAATTGATGGTAAAAGAAGACCTTACAAGGTGGGAGCGTTGGCAAAAGGGAGAGCGTTTCCCGTGGGATGCCCCGAACTATCCGGGAGAAGACACTATCTTGACGAGATCTCTAAGGGTATAAGACATGCCTCGCGTCAAAATTCCGGTTGCGGCACCATCATTGGGAAAGGAGGAAATGCATAGCGTGGTTCGCGCGGTAGCGAGCGGCTGGATTTCATCAAAGGGAAAATTCATTGAGGAATTTGAGGAAGGGTTCTCGAAATATTGCGGCGTGAAATATGGGATCGCGACCGCGAACGGCACCGTAGCGCTGCATCTCGCGCTCACTGCTTTAGGCATCAAGAAGGGCGACGAGGTGATCATTCCCGCATTGACCTATGTGGCGACGGCCAATGTGGCGGCGTACTGCAACGCGAAGCCTGTTTTTGTGGAAGCGCACTCTGAGTATTGGTGCATGGATCCGGCCCGCATTGAAGAGAAGATAACGAAAAGGACCAGAGCCATCATCACCGTTCATTTGTACGGCCATCCCTGCGACATGAGGCCGATTCTCACGATCGCGCGAAAACATAATTTGTATGTTGTTGAAGATGCCGCCGAGGCGCATGGCGCCGAATACCGGGGGAAGAAAGTCGGATCATTCGGCGACGTGTCCTGTTTCAGTTTCTTCGGCAATAAAGTGATCACAACGGGCGAAGGCGGTATGTGCCTTACGAACCGGGAGGAATTGGCGAGAAAGATGAGGATTTTGAGAAACCAGGGTGCGGATCCCAAAAAGAGATATTGGTACGGCGTAATCGGCTTCAATTACCGAATGACGAACATTCAAGCTGCCATAGGGGTTGCCCAGGTGAAAAAATTGGGCGCCTTCATCAGGAAAAAGAGGCAAATTGCCGCATGGTACGCTCGGGGATTTAAGGGATTGGCGGATGGCGGCCTCGTCGGCCTGCCTCCGGAAATGCCCTGGGCGAAATCAACGTATTGGATGTACTCAATCCTGATCAACGATGTGGCGAAGCATACGAGAGATGAGGTTATAAAGGGTTTGGCGGCGGCGGGCATTGAGAGCAGACCGTTTTTTTACCCGGTGCATATGTTGCCGATGTATAAAAGCGAAGAAAGATTTCCGGTTGCGGAGGCGATCTCGCGCCGGGGGATCAACCTGCCGAGCGGCGTGAACTTGAAAGAGCAAGAGGTTGCCTACGTCGTAAAAAGCTTAAAAAAACTACTTTGTTAGAATCACCTGCGCACACATACAAGGAGCTCCGCGACAAATTTTCCAGAAGATTCCTGCATAGGGAGATTTCGCGGCCTTATATGAAATATAAGGAGGTTGAAATCATTGAAGAGATATTGAAAAATCTGAAACCCCGCCGATGTTTAGAATGGGGAGCAGGTTACAGCACGTTATATTTCCCCGATCTTCTCACGCGAGATGCTATCTGGACCTCAATAGAGCACGAAGGAGCTTGGGCTGAAAAGATAAAGGACAGAATTAAACGCCCGGGAGTGGATGTGTTTTACATAAAGCCAAATCACTTTCCGTGGACAGATAAGGACAACGATGGGAGTTACGACGACCTGAGGGATTATGTCAATTTCCCGGATCGTTTCGGAAAATTTGACTTTATATTGGTAGACGGCAGGGCGAGAAAGGAATGCGTTGCCAAGGCCTACAAGCTTGTAGCGGATAACGGCGTAGTGGTTATCCACGACGCGAATAGGGTATATTATCATGAGCCGTTCAAGTTATATAAGCATCAAGCCATGTTTCGGGATCGTCATGAGGATGGCGGCGGGCTGTGGATAGGCAGCAAGAATCTTGATATAAAAAGGGTCGTGGACGTGGATAGGCACGTAACGCTGTGGCGCAATATGGCCGCCCTGGAGAAAATTTTTAGAATATAAACAGGAGCACCTTCGCCGATTTTGACGGCGTGACGCTTTACAACCGCGCCCTTTCGCTCACTGAGGAGTACAACATCAAAAGTCGGCGGCGTAACCAACGAGCCATGAACAGGATAAAAAACATTTTTCAGTTCAGGTTGTTTGCTCTAAAACTCTGGTTTCGGGGGGACTGCTCCTTACTGCACGTTTTTTACATCATGCGCCCCCACTGGCTGAGACCGAAAAGATACGATGTTTCGCTGAAGCTTTTCGGCAAGCCGTTTATCGGGGATTTAGGAGGGATTTTCCTCAGCATGAAAGAAATCGTCATTGAGAACCAGGACCGCACTGACCTCATACAGGAGAACGATACTGTGATTGACGCGGGCGCGAACATGGGCTTGTTTTCTGTTTTCGCCGCACATGAACATCCGAATGCGACGATTCTGGCGTTCGAGCCGACCCCCGAAACATTCGGTTTTCTTAGAGAAAATGCGAAGTTTTATCCGAATATCAAGGTTTTCAACTTCGCACTGGGCGATAAGGAAGAGAAATCATCACTCGTCATTGAGGGCGTTTCAGGGGCGAACCATATCCGCAACGCAAGACCAGAAGAATACGGACACGAGGAGGGGGGCATTCCGATAGAGATAAAGACCATTGACGGGTTGAATACAAGGGTTGATTTTCTGAAAATAGATACCGAGGGTTATGAAGCAAACATCTTGAATGGGGCAGCGGAGACGATAAAAAAATACAAGCCCATTATCGCCATGGCCCACCACCATCCCGAAGACGAGACAGGGCTTCCAGAACTTCTGAACACTATCGCTCCCTACGATTGCGAACTGCGGCATGATTGCGAAGAGGATTTTATCTGCAAACCGGTTATGTAAGGTTTAAAGCTGTAGCGCGACATGTCTACCCTAGAGAAAATTTTTAGAATATGAAATGAAAGTAGCAATTTCTTCAAGGTGTCTATTTAAATTGCATGGCTATGGCGGCATGGAGCGCTATGTGTATTTCTTCGCCAAATATCTTGCGAAGAATGGCATCAACGTTACGCTGATAGTGCCGCCCGCAAAGGAAGCGCCAAGGTTTACCGACTTTCAAGGGATCAGCAATTTGAAGTTGGTATACGTGGGTCCGCGCGTAAACGAGTACCACCCATATATCAGGCCGTTTGTGTATAGAATATTTCTCAGGAAAGTCGCTCGATACCTGAGGGACAATCACTTTGATATTGTCCATTCCTTCGGGTTGTGCCCGCCCGAATATTTTGATGTTGAGAATAGGGCACCCGTCGTGGTCGCACCCTTCGGGAGCGAAGAATTTGTGAACAGAAAAAAAGAGAACTTTTTGCGAAGAATTTATCTGGATGTCTTCATGAGGAATCCGAAGCGCTATGCCATAGAGAATGCTGACGCGGTCGCATCGGAGGGAGAGTTGCAAACGCAGGAAATTGTGGACCTGTTCGGCGTTCCGAAAGAGAAAATATTTTTATTGCCCGATGGCGTCGATCTCAGGGGGATACGCGCCGCTATGGGTGCCGCCACGATAACGAAACGCGAGGCGGGGCTTCAAGATGCGGACGTGGTTTTGATCAATGTGAACCGTTTGGCCAAAAATAAAGGCACCACCTATCTCGTAGAGGCCCTGGGAATTTTGAGCAAGAAGCTCAACGTGAAGCTGATTTTGGTAGGCGGCGGTCCGGAGGAAGAGAGGATAAAAAAGCAGATAAGCGCGCTGAACCTTGAAGATAAAGTTTTGCATTTCAAGAACATCGCTGACGAAAAAATGTACCAGCTCTATGTCCTGGCCGACATTTCGGTGACCCCGACGCTCTACGAAGGGCTGCCCTTGGTTATTTTGGAAGCGATGGCCTGCGGTAAGCCGATCGTTGCGAGCGATGTTTCGGAAGTGCCGCAGGTCGTGAGAAACGGGGAGAATGGTTTTCTTGTTCCGCCGAAAAACCCCTTGGCCATCGCAGAAGCAGTATTGAAGATCAGGGACAGGAATTTGTTTGAGGCCATGGGAAGGCGGTCGCAAGAGATCATCAAGGATTATGATTGGAACGTTATCGCGAAAAAAGCGATTGCGGAGTACAAGGCATTGACCGAACGTACATGATTGTGCGGCATTTTCTACATACTCCGCCCGATGGCTATGACGAATTCATCAAGGAGCGCGGGCCTATTTTCCAAAGTGCCCCATGGGGAAAGGCCTACGGCGAAACATATGGTGTGGTACCCGAATATCTGGTTCTTGCTGGGGAACAGGGAAATATCCGTGGAAGCATTCTCTTTTTCAAGAACAAGATAGCGGGACTTCCTTTTCTGAAGTTTTTTTTACGAGGGGGACCGGTATTTCGGAGCGAAGAGGATTGCGCTTTGGTACTCGCGGCGCTCTTCAATAAGGCGCGGGAAGGAAATGTAAAATCGATCTCTATCGATTCAGCGTATCAGTCACCCACCCTGAGGCCGATTTTCGAACAGGCTGGATTCCGGCCGATAGAAAAATATTATTTTACCATTGATCTTCAAAAAAGCGCGGAATCCCTTTATAACGATCTCAATAGATTGATACGCAAGAATATACGCCGGGCGCGGGAAAAGAGCATAGCAGTAGTGGAAATCGAGACGTCGGACAGTGGTTTGTTGCAGGAGTATTATCGATTGGCAAAGTACACCGCCGAACGGGGTAGTATTAAGGCACAGACCGTGAACGCCTATCAGTCCATCTTTGAAAATCTTTCCTCAGGCGGCAACGTGAAATATTACCTGGCCAAATTGTCCGATGGCACTTTTATATCAGGATGTATGATTCTTATGTGGCGCGGCACAGCCTTTTATTACGGGACCGGGTCGGATCCCCGGTATTTTGGGTACAATGCTCAGGATCTCCTACTCTGGCATGCCATAGAATCATTACGCAAGAAGGATTTTACCGCATTTAATCTTATGGATGTTGCGGGCGGTCCGAGAAGCGAGAAAGAAGAAGGGATATTTAGATTCAAGCGGCACTGGGCCGGAAAGGAGACCCCCTCTCTTTATTATCATTATCAGTGGGATAGTCCGTCCGTGCGCCTGTTGCGCGGCCCAAGAAAGGCATGGTCGAAAGTAAGGGTGATGCTATGGCATTGATAATTGATAATGGAAGGATCGAAAGAATATTGGGATCAATATAATAAGAACCTCGCGGAGGCAGCTGGGTTCAAAATTAGCAGCGGGCTGGGAGGGGTGCCAGAATATTGGGACTACGAAGATGGGTTGCAAAAAAACGCCCTAAGAAAGGCGTTTCGGGATATTGGCATTGGGAAGGGTGATTCCGTGCTCGAAGTGGGCTGTGGCAACGGCAGGCTGGCGCTTTGGTTCTCCGAGCGCGGATTGCGGGTGTGGGGGATAGACGTTTCTCCCAGTGCCATTGAAAACGCTACGACCGTCTTTTCGGGCGGTGCGTTAGATCCGGCGAGATTTCTCGTATATGACGGCGTTCATTTTCCGTTTGACGACAATTCTTTCGACGTCGTAAACATGACGGCGGTGTTACCGATACTGGAGGAGGAGGGACTCACGGCGACTGCGGTGAGTGAGATGGTGCGGGTATGCAGGCCGGGAGGAAATATCTTACTATTGGAATTGATTTCGAAAAAGCCGAAAGAAGATAAACGAATGAGGATAAAGATGATTTCTCAAGAGGCGTTGGTCAGTTTGTTCGCGGCGCACGGCGCACGCCTGACCGTCGATCGGGGCGTCTGTCTTGATCGGGTCAGAATATATTTCTCCCGTCTCAAGCGGTTTGAGCGTGCCTGGGAAGTGTTTCGACGCATGCTGCCCCTTGTTCTCCTCTGGTCGGCTTTTGTGGATAGGTTTTTCGCCCCCATTTTGCCCGCATATGCAGAAAAAAAACTTTTCGTTTTCAAAAAAAATGAGCACTAAGCTGCGCTATATGTCCGACCGACCCGGACTCTCCTTGGGCATGCTGTTTGCGCCGGATCGAGGCAATTCTTCCTTTCCACTGCCCGGATCCTCATTCGCCTACTTTTCGAATGCGCGGAGTGCAATATCACAATTATTGGACATGCTACATTTTGCGCCGGGCGATTCTGTTCTTCTGCCTGCGTATCTCGATGACGTAGTTGTCGAGCCATTCCTGCAGAGGAACGTCGCCGTCGTTTTTTATAAAATAACGGAGGGATTGTCAATCGACATTGAGGATGTTACGAAGAAAATCGGCGAGAGAACCAGAGCGATCTTTTTCATAAATTATTTCGGTTTTCCGCAGGAATTCGGGATGCTCAAGGCGCTTTGCAAAAAAAAGGGGATTTTTTTAATAGAGGACGATGCGCACGGTCTATTAAGCACGATAAATGGGAAGCCTTTTGGTTTGTTTGGGGACGCCGCCGTTTTCAGTATCCGAAAAGTGATCCCCTCGCCTGAGGGCGGCGGTTTGATGGTCAATAATGCGTCATTAGGGAACGTAGAAAAAAAACCCGCAGGCCCGAATACGCTTTTTACCTATTCCGCTGTCCTGGATCTTTTATGGCGTGACATCCAGTCCAGGTTCAATTTTTCTTTTTTGCCGGTTTCAATTATCACCGAACGATTGCCGGGTTTTTTCTACCCACGCAGGAGCGTTGCGCTTTCACACTTGTCCCAAAAGATAATAGACAATACGGATTTTGCGTCGGTTGCAAGGGAGCGAAGGATGAATTTCGCAAAGATTTTGCATGCCCTGCAAGGCGTCGAAGGTATTAAACCAATTTACAAAGAACTGCCCGATGGGATTTGCCCGTGGGGTTTCCCCGTGTTAGTTGAAAGAAGGGAAGAGATAAGAAAGTATTTCAAAAAGAGGGGGATTACCCTGCCCTTCCACTGGATTTTACCAAAGGATATACCCCTTAATGAATTTCCGGTTTCTCGATATTTATCAGAACATTGTCTGACGCTCCCCGTGTATCAAGGGATTGCCGAATGGAAGCTCACCACTTTATTGAACATGTTCAAGGACGCGGTCGTTAAAAAATAGATTCGTTTTCGTCGAGGGAGAAAATTTGAAAATCGATGTGCTAAAAGCTTTCCCAGCTCATTGTGTCAAGTTACCTATGAGATCTGTCAATAATGGCTTACAGATGAAATTTTCTTCGCAATCGTGGCGCAGTTCGCAATTATAAGGCGTGACACTGTTCATTATCGCGGGAAGCTCTGTTTTATCGTTTGGCTTGTGATCCGCCGACATTACGACGACAGGCTTATATTTTCTTATTGTTTCCGCCGCACCCTTCAAGATATTTGCTTCATAACCTTCTGCGTCTATTTTGACGAAGTCAACCCTCGTGTTCATGCTATCTATTGTTTTCATCTCAACGGGAATTCCGCCCTCTCCGATGTAATTTCCCACCGATTTGGATGTGACGACGATAGACGCACTTCCTTCCGCTTCTCCGAGTGCGTAATTGAACACCCTGATATTGGGTAATATTTCGCATTTTCCTTGAGTACGGAAAATGTTGTCGGGGTCGGTTCAAAGGCATAAATGGTTGAATCGGGGTGATTGGCTGCCGCAAATATGGAAAAAATACCCATATTCGCTCCCGCGTCAAAAACAATGGCATTTTTCTTTATGAGTTCAATGTGATATTGATTTGATGAAACTATTTGATTCGTTAAGAGGAAAAAATCTCCTATCTCGCCCAGTGTGATTATGAATGGTTTGCCGAGGAACTTAACCTTGGTATCCTTCTTCGGTCTTACAAAAGAGGGGATCATAAGATAGCACGCTTGGGAAAAGGATATCCTTCCCTCAAAAAACCATCCCCACTCACGGAATCTTGCCATGATGGCTTTTATTATTTTCATGCCTTTAGTCTCTCTCTTGATATTCGTCTTGATTTCTTGCATGACCGTGGAAAAGGTATCATCATGATATCATAGCCGTGAGGAAAGAAAAGCTGAAGAATTTTGAGCCCAACATCGCCTTCACGGGAGAAAAAAAAGGAAACAGAAAATATTCAATAATGAAGATATTGTTAATTTCTGAAAGATTCGGCAGGTTCGTCGGTATCGGGAGGTATACTGTTGAAATCGTCAGAGAATTCTCAAGGTCGGCGGTCAGACTAATGAGCCATGAATAGGATACGAACCTCTCTTTTATATAGAAAAGCCGGCCTTGTCCTATGGTTTCAAGGTGACATTTCGTTCCTCCAGATGTTGTATGTCATGGTTCCCCACCGCCTGCGCCCTGTGAAATTCAATACCAAAGTCAGGTTCTTCAAACATCCCTTCTCTGCGCCCGACGGGGAACTTGAGGGACTTATTCTGTTCTTGTGCCAGATTGTCATCCAAGATCAGTACCACGCTAAGCTGATAAAGGACGGGGATACTGTTGTGGATGCGGGCGCGAACATGGGGGTCTTTTCGGTCCTCGCGGCGCAGAATCCCGCCGTCACCGTTTGGGCTTTTGAACCAACCCCTTCCACGTTTGAGCTTCTGAAAGAGAATACGAAATACTATCCGAATATCCGGTGTTGCAACTACGCATTGGGAGAAGCGAACAAGCAGTCGTCCATCTTGCTCAGAGTGGGTTCGGGTACCAATTGCATTGGGGAAGGCGGGATTCCCGTTCTGATGCGGACGATAGATTCCTTCAACATTACCATGGATTTCCTGAAAATAGACACGGAAGGATACGAGGCGAACATATTAAAAGGTGCGGCAGAAACGATAAAGAAATGCAAGCCGATTATTGCAATGTCCGCTTACCATAATCCCGAGGACAAGGCAGAGCTTCCAAAACTCCTGAACTCCATCGCGCCCTACGATTGCGAATTGTATTATGATTGCGAGGAGGATTTTATCTGTAAACCAAAATGAAGAAACCCCTTGTGAGCGTCGTTATCCCCACGCGCGATCGGGCGGATCTCGTAGGAAAAGCCGTAGGCAGCGCCCTTGGCCAAACCCTCAGGGACATCGAAGTGATCGTGGTTGACGATGGCTCTCGGGACAATACCCGCGAAGCCGTGAAGAGCTTCGGCGATCCCAGGGTGGTCTACGTCAGGCACCGGGCGAGCCGTGGCGGGAGCGCAGCGAGGAATACTGGGATAACGTCGGCGAGGGGAAACTATATTGCGTTTTTGGATTCTGATGACGAGTGGCTGCCGGAGAAACTTGAGAGACAAGTGAGCAAGATTGCTGCGGCTTCCGCCGACGTGGGCATCGTGTATACGGGCTATTGGATAGTTGGAAATGGAAACAGGGAATTGGGACCCGTTCCCGGGAAGAAGGGTTATATCTTTGAAGACGAGCTTCTCACCGATTACGTGAGTCCCACTTCCTGCGTTTTGGTCAAGAAGCGGTGCTTTGAGCGCGTCGGCGGTTTTGACGAGAGCTTGCCTGCCAGACAGGACTACGATCTGTGGATGCGCCTTTCAAAATATTTTTGTTTTGAATATGTAAAGGAGCCTTTAGTAAATATATTTTTTGATTCCAATATGAGGATCAGTTCTTCTCTGAAAAATCAGATACAAGCCGAACAGCGGATACTGGAAAAAGTGAAGAAAGAACTCGAGAGTTTACCGGCAGCTCCCAGACGCCACATTATTTCTTATCATTACTACCGCATGGGGAAGTGTTATTGCGTGAACGGAGATTCTTCTCTGGGCAGGGATTGTTTTGTTAGTGCGATCAAGGAATATCCATTTTCCCTTCGCTATTTTTTGTTTCTCGTTATATCTGCCTTCGGTTCGGGCTTCTACCGGTCCCTGTCGCGTGCAAATAAGATTGTGCGCACCCGCATAAGAGAGTAGGACTTGCGAATTCTATCGCCGGTTTTCGGGAACCGCGCGATTTTCTGTAAGCGTTTTGTAGAGTCCGACCATTTCTTTCGCCGCGCGTTCCCATCGGAAGTCATTCGCCCTTTTCTTTACTTTTTCCACTGCGAGTTTCCGGAATGCCGAATCCTGTACGAGCCGTAGTATCCGAAATAGCCAGGCATTCCCGTCTTCAAAGGGGATTATAAGATCGGGGATGTTTACGACCTCAGGCAGAGAACCGCGATCGGAGACCAGCACAGGGCAGCCGCAGGCCATTGCTTCAACAACCGGAAGTCCGAAGCCCTCGTCATCGGCGTAGCGGATAAAGGCTTGGGCGTTCTGATAGAGGCCGACCAAGGCTTTGTCGGAAATATTTATTTCGAAAAACATTCTTTCCCTGATACCCAGGAGATCCGCCGAGGCGCATATTTCTTTTTTGAGTGATTCGTCTCTCCCAAATATGACGAAATTGAGATCCCTTTCTGTCTTTAGGATGTCGCGGAACAGCGGGAGAAGGCCTTTTTCGTGAGGAGCGCAGCAGAGAAGATATTTTCCGTACTGATTTCCATAATCGGAATGCGGCTCGGGAGCAAATTGTCGGGAGACGCCCTCGTGGATAACCGCAATGTCGCGGATTTTCGGAAATTTCTTTTCAATTGCCCCGGCCGTGCTTTTGGATATAGTTATAATCCTCGCGAAACTGCCGAGTTGCCGCGCAAGCAGGAATTTTCTTATGCCGCTCTTCGACCGCAAACGCCAATTACCAAACGTCATGCCCTTCCTTACGCTTAAAAAATCATGGATGGTCACCATTTTTTGCACTTTCCGGGGCGTTGCCAGTGAGAGACGTAGGCTTTGAAAATCAGGCGTCAAAAAATGGATGATGGCAACATTCCGCTCCTTCAAGATTTTTCTGAACCCGAAGAGCGATTTGATTTCAATGAATTTATCCGCAGAGACGGATTCTTTTCTTAGGTCGTCCACAAGAGGGTTGTGCGGATAGTGGAGTAACACAATAGAAATGTCCCGTCCGAGCGGCAAACAGTGCTTGACCATCTCAAAACAATAGCGATAGACGCCCATTTTCTTCTCTATCTTTGGAATAAAAACCGCTACGGTTTGCATTGCCTTGATTCTCATTTTAGCAGAAAATGATAAACGAGATGTCGGCGGCTCCGGCGGCGGTTGCATACCGGCGATTTGTTGTGCAATGCTCCGGATTGATGGATAATGAGCGGGCGCCACTCTTCCGCATATGAAAATCGGCATCAATTTGCTTGCGATATACGAAATGACGGGAATCGGGGTCTACGCGAGAAATATGCTTGCCGAGTTCGGCGCGCAGGACAAAGAAGACGAATTCGTAATTTTTGTGGCAAGCGACGCCCCGCGCCAATTATTCCTGGACGCCCCGAACTTCGAGTACGTGCGCTTGCGGGGCTCGGCACGGCCGGGCATTGCGAGGATAGTGAATCTGCAATGCAAATTGCCGTTTTTGGTGCGGCACCACGGCATTCACGCGCTTTTTAGTCCGTCGGTTTTCATTCCCCTTTTCGTCCGGTGCCCGCAGATCGTTACCATGCATGATCTTATCTTCTTGAAGGGCGGACGCGCAAGGCTTCGAAGCTGGTATCTGAAGTTGACCGCGCGCGCGGTCGCGAGGGCAGAACGGATCGTCACCGTTTCGGAATTTTCAAAAAAACAGATATGCGCGGCGTTCTCGCTGCCGGAGAAAAGGGTGGCCGTTATTTATAACGGCGTGGACGTGGTGCGGGACGTTGATGCCGGCGAGGAACGCGAGTTTGTAAAGAAGTACGATCTTGATGGGCTTCCGTACTTTTTTTACATAGGGCGCGTCGCTTTCCATAAAAATATCGGGCGGATGGTCGGCACCTTCCAAAAATTCGCAAAGGAATTTCCGCGAAGCAGATTGTTTATCGCAGGAAAGATTGCGGAAGATGCTCGGGATATCCGTGCATTGCGTGCGGCGGCGGAGACCTCCGGAGGGAAAATTATCTTTTTAGGGCCGGTCAGCGATTTGGAGAAAACGATACTTTATCGCCATTCGCTCGCTTTTTTGTTCCTGTCGCTCTCCGAAGGGTTCGGCCTTCCCGTAGTGGAATCCCAGCGTTTGGGAGTTCCCGTCCTCGCCTCAAACGCGGCCGCGCTTCCGGAGATCGGCGGCGGCGGGGCTTATTATGTCGATCCCGAAAGCGAGCCGGCTATTTTGGACGGGATGAAAAAAATATTTCAAAATGGGGCTTTGCGCGAGCAGCTTATAAGGAATGGGAGCGAGAACGCGAAGAGGTTTTCGTGGCAAAAGGCCGCGCGGTCCATGTTGAATATCATTCATTAAGATATTTCCTATGCGCATTCTCCAGGTCAACAAACTTTATTATCCATGGATTGGCGGAGTGGAAACCGTGGCGCAGGATATCGCCGAACATTTTAATGCTTGCAAAGGGTATTTACTGACTAACTTGGTGTGTCAGCCGCGCGGAAAGCGGGGGTTTGAAAAGGTGAACGGCGTGCCAACCTATCGGGCGGGGAGTTGGGGGATCTTCGGGGGGATGCCGGTTTCATTTGATTTTTTCCGCCTTTTTAAGGAACTTTCCAGGGAAGCCGACGTCATTATTTTGCACTATCCTTTTCCGTTGGCATTTGTCGCCTATTTGCTTTTCGGGAGAAGGAAAAAAATGGTTGTCTGGTATCACGCGGACATTGTGAGGCAAAGGATCGCCAACATTCCATTTATGCCGTTCGTCAGATTCGCCCTGCGGCGCGCGGAATATATTTTTGTTTCAAACCAGGCGATTGTGAAAACATCGCCCGTGATAGCGCCGTTTTGTGAAAAGTGCCGCGTAGCGTACTTCGGCGTTGATCCGGGGCGATTTCGGGAAACCGAGACCGTACGGAAACGCGCGGAAGAGATCCGGAGGAAATTTGGGACGCCGCTTGTTTTGGCCGTCGGCCGGCTTGTCTATTATAAGGGTTATTCATACTTAATAGACGCTATGAAAAAAGTCCCGGCGCATTTGCTCATTGTGGGGAAAGGGCCATTGCGAGGCGCGTTGGAACAGCAGGTCACAACCAACAATCTTAGCGGGAAAATTCGCATCATTGACCCCGTTTCAGATCTAGTTCCCTATTATCACGCCTGCGATGTTTTCGTGCTCCCTTCCTGCGAATCCTCGGAGGCCTTTGGCATCGTGCAGATAGAGGCGATGGCCTGCGGCAAGCCGGTTTTGAATACGTCCTTGCCGACCGGTGTTCCGAAAGTGAGCATTGACGGGTTAACGGGGAGGACGGTTCCGCCAAAGGAAGCCGCCGCGCTCGCCGCAGCGCTCTGCGAGATTCTTTCAAATAAAAGTGAGTATCAGCTTTTTTCCCGAAATGCCATCGCGGCCGTCGCCGGAAGATTTACCAAAGAGAAATTCTTCTCCGAGATGGAAAAATATATTAACCCCGCGCTATGACGGTTCAACGGCTGCAAACACCTTTTTCATTTCTGCAAAAAGAGGTTCCTTGAGCAAAAAGAGGATTGAAAAGTAGAACGCTCCGGAGACCGCGATGTTCAGAAGAACGTTAACGTGCGCAGCGAAGAGCAGCGCCGTCACAGCTGCCATAGAAATGCCGGCGATTGTGATCTTCTTTATGCCGCGCAGGACGTGAACGCGATTCAGTTTGTTTGCGGCGTACCAAAGGTAGGAATTGGTGAGAATTTGCGCGCAGAGGGTGGCTACGGCGGATCCCGCGATGCCCCAGTGCGGGATGAAGAGAAGATCAAAAACAACGTTGGCGGCCCCGCCGATTACGGAAGCGGCGATCAAACTTTTCTGGCGATCATAAGAGAAAATGGCATTCGCGAAAATGATGCTCGCGAAGTCAAAAGAAAGGCCGAGCATGAGGATGGAGAACGCGAGGCCTCCCGCCGCATACGGGGTTCCGAAAACCAGTTTCATAATGGGGGCGCCGAGGATCGCGCCGCCGAGGGAAAGCGGGATGGAGACAAGAAAGATCAGGCCGGAGGTTCGTTCGAATGCGTTGCGGAACTTTTCGTCGTCTTTTTTAGCAAAGCGCGAGAAAACGGGCAAGGTGCTCAGCTGGATGATGCCGGGAACGATGTAGAGCACCTGCACGATGCGGATGGCGGCTGCATAAATGCCCACGTCCGCAGCGGTGCGCATCCAGCTGATTATCAAAATGTCGGTGTTGGTGAGGAGAATGCCGAGAGCGCTCGTCACGGCAAAAGGCCATGCTGCGGCGAGGACGGCGCGCATGCGCGCGAAGGAGACGTGCGATACGAGCGCGCGAAGGGAACGGCGGATGAGCCAAACGGCAATCAGGGCGCCGAAAGCGGTGCCGGCGACATACGCCCGGCTGAACCAAAGCGGCGTAGACGCGATACGCAGGAATAGGAACCCAAATACGGCGATACCTAAGTTTTCAAGGATATATGTGAATGCGTCCCATTGCATTTTTTCCTCTGCGCGGAAGAAGGACGAAAAGAAATCCCGTAAGCTGTCAAAAACAACGATAAGCGCGACGAGAGGAAGGAGTGTTTTTGCGCCGGGGAGCGTCGAAAAAAAAGGCGCGACGGAGAGCACGAAAACGACGCCGATCGCGATAAATGCCAGTTTCAGGATGAACGAGGACGAAAAAAGTTCCCGCCGGTCTTCCGTATTCGCTCGCGACCCGTCGCGGACCAGGATAGAATTTACGCCGGGATCAACGAAGAACGTGAAGAAGCCGGCCAGGGTCACGGCATACGAAAAGACGCCGTAGCCAGCAGTGCCGAGGACGCGGGCGGCATAGATGATAATGACGGCCTTGAGCGCTCTTCCGCCGAAATTGGAAATACTAAGCCAGAGCGTATTTTTGGCGACGGTTTGCTTCGCCGTCTTGTTTTCAAAAAGGAAAGACTTTAACTTTCGGAACATCGCGGATGTGATATAATCATTCGTAAGGATACCGTAAAATCAGCATTTCGTGAAATGAAACGAAAGACAGTTCAACGCGGGAAGACCGTGGTTGCCGTGAGCGGTGGTTTTGATCCGATTCATGTCGGCCACGTGCGGTTATTTGAGCACGCGAGGGCGCTGGGCGATGAACTGGTGGTGATTTTGAATAACGACCACTGGCTGCGGAAGAAGAAGCATCACGTGTTTATGCCGGAGCGTGAGCGGAAAGAAGTGATTGAAGCATTGCGGCCGGTGGATCGCGTGGTGCTCACGAAACATGGGCCTGACCCGAAAGGCCCGAAAGCCATGAGCGTTTCCCGCGAGTTGCGCGCGCTGCGACCGGACATTTTCGCGAACGGCGGCGACCGAAACAAAAAGAACGCAGCAAATCCCGCCTCGTCGCTCTACTGGGACATTGATACTTGCAAAAAGTACGGGATTAAAATGGTCTTCAATGTCGGTATCGGCGGCAAGGTGCAGTCAAGCTCGTGGCTTTTGGATGAATATGTAAAAAGGCGTCTGGCGAAGGAATCGGGTTGAAGAAGGCGGGGAAATACGTGAAGCGCGCGAGTTGGCGTCGCGGCGCGCCGCACTGTGAACTATGCATAACGGCCAACCTTGCCGATGAGGGCTTCTTCGGCTGTGTAGCGATATTTGAAATTTAAATCCTTTTCAATGGCTGAACCGTCAACGTTGACGGGATATATGAGGCCATCGGCCGCGCTCGCCGGAACCAATTTTCCGAAACTCACGGGCCAGAGAACAAACAGTGCTGCTTTGACCAACCACGGCGGCAAGCGCAGGATTTTTTTATTCAACGCGCGCGCGATATCGGCTACCTCCAAAAATCGTTTCGGCGCAACGTTGTAAGGCGTCATTATCTCTCCTCCGTTACGCGCCAAGGAAGCTAATATGGCGTCGACGACATCATCTTCGTGGACGAATTGCCTCGCCCAATGCGGATTGAGTTCAATGACAAACGGCAATAGTTTCTTGAGAAAAGTTATCAATCCGAATTTTGAGGACAAGCTCTGGCTTCGGGGACCGGTCACACTGTTCAAACGAAGTGTTGTTATCCGAGTGACTGGATTCATATACCTGATGAGCCTATTCAAATCTTCCTCGATCAATTTCTTCTGATATCCATACGGGTTCTTCGTTTCCAAAAACGGATCATTTTCTTTCAAAAGCCGGCCGATGTTTTCCCTGCGCGCTCCGTACAAGGACACGGTGCTCAAATAAACCAGGGAAGGAATTCTATTTTTAAAAGCGAATGCAAAAGTATTTTCGGAAGCAGTCCGATTGTTTTTCTCATAGGCTTTAATCTTCCCAAATGGCGTGCGGATCCTGAAAGCGCAATGGATGATGGCGTCAATCGGACCACGCCCGAGAGCTTTCTTTTGCCACTCATCCGTAGCCAAATCTGCTTGAATCCAAGAAACGCGCTTTTTCAGATGCCACTCTTTCGGCATCGGCAGAAGATCGATTCCCACGACAGATACCTCGGGATGAATTTCAAGCAGCCGATCAACCACCATTCCTCCGACATACCCCGCGGCACCTGTTACGATGATGTTGCTCATGCGTTATACCTTACCCGTTTAACGTCCGGCGGCCGTGAAAACCGTCTTCAACGTCTTCAAAACTATAAGCAAGTCAACCATGAACGAGTAATGTTTCAAATAAAACAAATCGTAAGACAGACGCACGCGTGTTTCTTCAAGCGAAGCCGTGACTGGGTAGTTGGTCTGAGCCCAACCAGTAACGCCGGGCTTAACGAGAGTGCGAATGGCATAGTAAGGAATTTTCTCTTCCAATTTTTTGAAGAAATCTATGAAATCCGGCCGCGGTCCAATGAGAGAAACATCGCCCCTCAGGATATTCCAGAGTTGCGGCAATTCATCCAAATGCGTCGTGCGGAGAATCCTGCCGACCGGCGTCACATGGTCATCCAAATCTTCCCAGCCATTTTTTCCATCACGCTCGTACATAGTGCGGATTTTGTAGAGAGTAAATGTGGTGCCGCTTTTGCCGACCCTCGTCTGCTTGAAGATAAACGGCCCCTTGGATGTAAACGTAACCATAAGGTACAGGGGCAGCCACACGATCACAAAAAAAATACCTACGAGAACGCCGGCAATTATATCCGTGCCGCGCTTCACGAAGTTATATCCCCTGTGCCGCCTCGCAATGTTCTCAAAAAACCATTCTTCGCGGAGCTCTCCCAGGGGAACCTTCCCGAAAACCATTTCGTAAAAATCTGCGAAGGGGATTATTTCAACGCCCATACCGAGATTCTTATAAAGTGATGCGGCAACGTAGTTTTTGTTTTGTTCTGTCTCGAGAATAACTATCGTGTGTGTGCCCTCTCGCGCTATGACACCGCCCAATTTTTCAACTTCGGGAGCCGACGGACTCTTCATGTGGAATTGGATTTTGTATCCGATGTGGGGATTTTTTTTCAGATGCTCCTTGACCTCTTCGGCATCGGCACTCCCGCCTATCAACAGGACTTTCTCACGCGGCGTTTTGATGGCGGCGCCGACCAAGAGACGCCAGAGAAAAGCGAATGCTGCAAAAAGTACGGTAAAAATCGCCAGGTTGGTTTTGGGCGCGATATTAAAGTACGGAACGGAATAAAAGATGATGATGGCAAGGCCGAATCCCACAATAAGCGTAACAATGATAGTTTCCAAAAGGATCAGATTCTTCCCGATAGCTTTGATTTCGTACCATCCCGCCGAATAGAAAAGTCCCAGCCAAATGACAAAGATTACAGAAAAGGGCACAAGATGGGCCCTAAGAAGCCCATGATTTATTTCTCCATATCTCGCGTAAATCGTGAGAAAAAGCGTCCCATAAAGGAGCAGTATATCGCCCAAAAACAGGATGAATTGTTTTATTCTTATCATTTACACTTACCGATAGTATAGGGTAAAAAGGACTACTATTCTATAGACAGAGACTGTCTGATACAATATATACCATGAGAATATTAGTAACGGGCGGAGCCGGATTCATAGGTTCGCACATCGTTGATTCTTACCTCAAAGCCGGCCACAAAGTTACGGTTGTTGACAATTTCTCAACGGGATTCAAGAAAAATCTAAATCCCAAAGCTAAATTCTACGAAATCGATATACGCAACGCAAAAAAAATCAGCGACGTTTTCAGCAAAGAAAGGCCAGAAGTAGTAAATCATCTTGCAGCGGTATCGGGGGTGGCCATATCGCTCCACGATCCAATGCTGACATTCGATACCAATGTAACCGGAACCATAAACATACTGCTCGCTGGCGGGAAGTACCGTATTAAAAAGTTCATTTTCCCATCAACGGGTGGAACTATATACGGAGAACCAAAGAAACTTCCGGCCGATGAAACCACGGAACTGATGCCTCTTTCTCCGTACGCGCTCTCAAAAAATATTGATGAAATATGTATAAAATTCTACGCAAGGAACTTTGGCTTTCGCTATCTGATTTTCAGATACGCCAATGTGTATGGTCCAAGACAAGATCCCAAAGGCGAAGCAGGAGCTGTCGCGATATTCGGCAGATTGATGAAGGGGGGGCTGCGGCCGACAATTTTCGGTGACGGCACGAAAACAAGGGATTACATTCACATTGACGACGTAGTAAGAGCCAATATCTTGGCTTTGAGACGCGGCAAAGATGAGACGCTCAACCTCGGGCTTGGCAAGGAAATAAGTGATCAAATGGTTTTTGATGCCATAGCCAGGTGGACCGGATTTAAAGAAAGACCAGTGTACGTTCCCTTCAGGAAGGGAGAGGTGAAAAGAATTTCAATAACCAACTACAAGGCCAAAAAAATTCTGGGCTGGAAACCCGAGATCGAATTTACCGATGGGATTAAAAAAACCCTTCAATGCGCGAGGCGGTAAACGAGGTACCCAATGCCGCAGAGGAGCGCGAGGAAGATGAGGAGCGCGGCCGCGGCGATCATGAGTTCCTTTTTGCGGTTTTCCGGCTGGTAGACGGCCACATTTTTTTTCGTGAGGCGGATGTCCGCCGATACTTTACTGAACGGACGCTTGAAGAAAATTATCCAGAAGTAATTGAGCCCATAGCGTAGGCCCATTGTAAATGCTCCTTCTTTAGCGAGCCGCCGGCCGGAGGAATACATCGGAAGACTGAACGTGAAGCGCACTTTCCCGACCTTGCTCATGCGCCGTGCTATGTCCGTATCCTCGCCGTAGAAATCAATGTCGGTGTTGTACCCGCCGGCTTTCGTGAGCGCGCTCCGGCGTACGATGAAGTTTCCGCCCTGCAGCATGGATCCTGCGCGGAGAACGAAGCGGTTGATGAGGTAAAACAAGAATCCGGGGTAGTAAAATACTTTCGTGAGCATTTTTATCGTTCGCGGCACGTCGTAATAGATGAACGGGCCGGAGAACGCAACGAGTTTTTCGTCTTTGGCAAAGGCCTCCATCACCTTCTTTATCCAGCCCGGCGTGAGGCGCGTGTCGGCGTCTACGTTTGCGATAAGGTCGCCGGTCGCGGCGCGGAATCCCGCAGCACGCGCGCGGACGAGGCCCTTCTTCAGTTCGTTGACCACAATAATTCCCTTGTGTGCATATGACCGGGCGATCTCCCGCGTCCGGTCGGTGGAGGCGTTGTTCACCACGATAATCTCAATGTCGTATGGGAGTTTTTCTTTTTGCTTCAAGATGGTATTGAGGCAGTCGGGGAGATAGTGCTCCTCGTTGTAGGCGGGGATGACGAAGCTCAATTTCATGAGGCGGACCGGGCGCCACTCTTTGTTGTAGGAACGATTGAAGAGCCGGACGTAGAAATAGTTGATGCCCCAATCCCAAAGCACCCGCGGCCATCCCAGTTCGTGCATGCGTCGGCCAGTGTGATATACCATAAGGCGCCATTCCATCCTGGTGCGGCCGACCTTCGTGAGGCGGCGGAACATATCGTTGTCTTCCGCGACGGCGAGCTGCGGTTGGAAGCCATGGACTGCCTCAAAAGCGCTCCGCCGTATCATCTGGAACTCACCGGAGGCGCTTCCCATGCGGATTACGTTGTTGTTGAGCCAGTGGTCCACGCTTACCAATGTGAAGAAGAAGTTATCCGCGCGCGTCGCGGATTCTGGAAATACCATAAGCCGCGCAGTGATTGCAACGAGGTTTTTGTCGGCAGCAAAATCTTGGAGCGCGGTTTTGAAGAACGCGTTTGGATCGGGGATAATGACATCGGCATCAATAAACACGAGGAATTCGCCGTGTGCGATGCGCACCCCGTTGTTCCGGTTGCTCGCAATCGTGTGGCTCGGGCTCGCATCCACGACCACCCGCGCGTACCGTTTCGCGATCGCGACCGTGCGGTCGGTGCTCCCGCTGTCGGTCACGATGAGCTCGTGGTCAAACGCCGTCAGGTTATCGTGGATCTGGCGCAGCGTCTTTTCTATCGCCTCTTCTTCGTTGAGTGTGGGTATAATGACGGAGATTTTCATAGGGAAGGATATATTAATTTATCTCTCCGCGTATGCGGTTTCGCATGAATTTTCCGAAGCCGTATGCCGCGAAGGCCGCGATCACAATCAAGGCGATGATGAACGCCCAGCGCAAGCTTTTATCAACCATGATGTACAAGTTGCCGAGGAAATATCCCACTGCCATCAGCACCCCCGTCCAGACGAATTGCCCCAGGAAATTGATGGTCAAATATTTCTTGAACGGCACTTTGGCGGCGCCGGCCGCGATGAGCGTGGCGAGCGCGAAGCCGAATCCCATGGTGATTTTTGATATGAAAAGTATTTTTACTTGGTGCTTGTGGAAAAACTGCTCTGCCTTTTCCACGTTCTCCTCCGTGATGCTGAAAAATCTCCCGTATTTTTCTATGAAAGACCGCGCGCCGTGGCGGCCGAGCAGGTACCAAAGGATATCGCCCGTAAGATCCCCGGCCACGAGCAGGAGGTACACCGGCCAGAATGAAAAGAAATCCAAGCGCACAAGGAAGCCCGAGATCATCATGACCACTGGTCCTTCCACGACCGCGAGCGGATAGAGGATGGGATAGCGATACGTAAGAAGCCACGAGGCGATGGGGGATGCGAACGGCATGAGATAACCGATTCATTATACTCCATCCGCTTCCTCCGAGATGGTATACTATTTTCGTGCCTGATATTTTTCGCGAACACAGAGGTGGTTTCTGGACCGCCGCGCGCAAGCGGTCGCTCTACCTCGGACTTTTCCTTGTGGCGATCGCGATTTTCGTCCAGGTAAGCGCCGGGCATTATTCCGCGAACCACGCGCTCTTGGCGCCTCCCGAAAGCGACCTTTTTCTGGACAATCTTCCCGTCGTCAATCTTGGGTTCCTCATCGTGGGCGCCATCATTCTTTTTTGGATTTTTTCCTGCTTTTTGCTTGTTGTTCGCCCGCGTTACCTGCTGTTTGGAATTAAGGCAATCGCGTTGTTCGTCATCTGTCGGGCGTTTTTCATGAACCTGACCCGCGAAGGGATTTATCCCGGCGGCGTCGTGCCAAGCGCTCTGAACACCGGCTTCGGCTTCTATCACCTCCTCACGTTCCAGGGGAATCTTTTCTTCTCGGGCCACACCGCATTTCCGTATCTCATGGCGCTCATTTTTTGGGATGAAAAGTTCTGGCGCCGCTTTTTCATCGTTGCCACCGTCGTCTTCGGCGCCGCCGTGCTTCTCGCGCACGTGCATTATTCCATTGACGTGTTCGCGGCGCCCTTCATCATGTACGGCGTGTTTGCGATCACCGCGAAGTTTTTTCCGAACGATTACGCACTATTTGCCCATAGGCCTCACGGCCATTCCTTGTTGACGCAGAGGGGTGGGGGCTGATATACTTTTCCCATGGAAGAACAAGAAAAAATTTCATTCAAGGAAACTATCGAGAAGGCAAAGCGGGGAGATGGGTATGAGATATCCGTTGAAGAAAAACTGCCGGCAAGGGGCAGAGACCGCTTTCTTCCGATAAGCATTATCGTTGCCGCGGTGCTTATTTGCGGGTCGGTTCTTTTTTTGGCACTGTATCGGCCGGGCGTGAGTACGCCAAGCGCCGGCACAGGGAACGCCGGTGCGGGAAACGTCGGCGCCCCAGCCGCGAACGGCGGGACGGCGCAAGCTCCTTCAGCCGCGGTAGCTACGGCGCCCGCCCTCGGGTCCCGCGATGTGATCTTGGGCAATGCGAGCGCGCCCGTCACGGTCATTGAATACGGCGATTACCAGTGCCCCTTCTGCGTGCGGTTCTACGAGCAGGTTCAGCCGCTTATCATCCAGAACTATGTGAACGCGGGAAAGGCAAAACTCGTATTTAGGGACTTCCCATTCCTTGATGGCGCGGAGATCACCTCATCCAGCGTGGGGGAATCGCACGCGGCCGGGGCGGCGGCGGAGTGCGCCAAGGATGAGAACCAATTCTGGCCGTATCACGATGCGCTCTATGCCGCGAAGGCGACTGACGAGGCGAAGGGTGGCACAGAGGATGATGGGTTTTTTAACCGCGCACTGTTCCTCACGCTCGCGGGCCAGCTTGGTATGAATACCACCGCATTTGCGAGTTGCATTGACAGCGGGAAATATACTGCGACGGTCACTGCGGATTACGCTGCTGCCATGAACGCCGGGGTTAATTCAACGCCGATGACGTTCGTGAACGGGAAAGAAGCGACGGATGCGGCTGGCCAGAGCGTCGGTGCGAACGGGAGCGCGGTCCTTGCAGCCATTGATGCGGCAGTCAAATAGTTGACTCGGGCGTGGCCGACTCCTAAAATAGAGTGGTGGTGGAATATTGGATAGAAGGCATCGTCGGATTTTGGATTTTGCTTTCGCCGTGGCTTTTGGGATTTGCGAATATCTCAATCGCGAAGTGGAGCAGCATCCTCTGCGGCCTTATTCTTATCCTCGTGAACAGTTGGTTGCTCTTCGGCGAGCAACGAAATAATAAAGGTCCGTCACAAACAAATCCATGAAAAAAGTTGTGATTTACAGCACGCCGACCTGCGTCTATTGCAGGATGGCGAAAGATTTCTTTCAAAAGAACGGGATCGCGTATGAGGAACACGATGTGGCCGCTGACGCGAAAGCGCGCGAAGAGATGTTCGCGAAGTCCCACCAAATGGGCGTTCCCGTGATTGACGTGGGCGGCGAGGTCATCATCGGTTTTGACAAGAAGACGTTGGAAAGTCTCCTCCTGCCCGCGAAGGAGTAGCCATTCTTTTTTGAGGTATGCCATGTACGACCTGATTATCATTGGCGGTGGGCCGGGCGGCGTCGCCGCGGGTGTTTACGCTGCGCGGAAGAAAATAAAGACATTGCTTATCACCGACAGCTTCGGTGGCCAGTCGTCGGTTTCGGGCGAGGTGCAGAATTGGATCGGGACGAAGTCCATTTCCGGCTACGATCTTGCGAAATCGCTTGAAGAACACCTCCGCGCGCAGGAGGATATTGACATCGTGGACGACGATCTCGTCACAGGAATCAAAAAGGACGATAGCGCCGCGCAGCACCACTCGCCTGCGAGTGGTGCTGGGCAGGGTTTCTCCGTTGCGACGAGGAATGGTAAGACATACGAAACGAAATTCGTGCTTTTGGCGTCCGGCAGCCGCAGGAGAAAACTTGGCGTTCCCGGCGAGAAGGAATTTGACGGGAAGGGCGTGGTGTATTGCTCCACGTGCGATGCACCCATTTTCAAGGACAAAGTGACCGCCGTGGTTGGCGGCGGGAATTCCGCGCTTGAGTCGGTCATGGATCTGTTTCCCTACTCATCCAAGATTTATTTGATCGTCCGCTCGGAGATTTTGAGGGGCGACCCCATCTCACAGGACAAGGTAAAAAATGACCCCAAGGTGACCATTTTGTGGAACACGGTGGTAGAAACGATACAGGGCAAGGATTTTGTGACCGGCGTTCATATCAAAAATACGAAGACCAGCGAAGGGCGCGACCTCTCGCTTGACGGCGTTTTTGTGGAAGTCGGCTTACTTCCCAATTCCGACTTCGTGAAAGATCTTGTGAAGCTTGATGAACGCGGCCACGTGGTCGTTGACGCGCGGACCCAGGCCACCTCATGCCCCGGCGTCTGGGCAGTAGGGGATGTGACGGACGTCTTGTACCGGCAGAACAACATCTCCGCCGGCGACGCCGTAAAGGCCGTTTTGAACATCTACGACCACATTAAAAAAAGCTAAAAGAATTCTTGCATTTTCATCACACTATGCCATTATGAAACGAAAACGCATGAAAAAAATGCAATTTGCGACCGCGATTTGGAAAGAAGGCAAATACTACGTTGCCCAGTGTTTGAATGTGGATATTTCAAGCTTCGGCACAACGAAAAACGGGGCGTTAAAAAACCTCAAAGAAGCGTTGGAGTTGTATCTGGAAGATGCCTCATCGGCGGAGATCACCCGGATCGGTAATCCTTCCATTCGCACTCACGACCACCTGGTGTATGTCTAAACTGTTTTCATCAAAGCAGGTGGTTGCGGTCCTCCTCCGGGAGGGCTTCGTTTTTATTTCACAGAAAGGCAGCCATGGGAAATATAGAAAGATTGATGCGCGAGGGGCGATCGTTGTGATAGTACCGATGAACAAGCTGGAGATTCCGAAAGGCACTATGCGGTCTATCATAAAACAATCACAACTCTCTGCGAGAAGATTTTGGCGCGCTTGACAACGCCGCCGTTCGGCATAAAATACCTATTGGCACTCAAAGGTCGTGAGTGCTAAAACATTTAAAACAGTAATGAATTTCAAACCATTATCCAATCATTTGTTCCTTGAGCCGGTGGAGGAGGAAAAGAAAACAAAGGGCGGCATCGTGCTTCCGGAAACGGCGGAGAAAGAAAAGCCGATAAAAGGGAAAGTGCTCGCGGTTGGTCCCGGGAAGCGTAATGAGAAAGGCGAGCTCACGCCAATGTCGGTCAAAGTCGGCGATATCGTCCTCTTCAAGAAATACGGGCCGGACGAGATCGAGATTGACGAGAAGAAATATCTGGTCGGCGACGAGGACGACATCTTGGCGATCATTGAATAAATAATTTCACATACCATCATGGCAAAACAGATTAAATTCAACGAGGACGCGCGCGCGGCAATCAAGCGCGGGATAGACAAACTGGCGAAGGCGGTCACGATGACGCTTGGGCCGCGGGGCCGCGCGGTTGTAATTGAAAGGGGCTACGGCGCGCCGCAAGTCACGTTTGACGGCGTGAACGTGGCAAAGGAGATTGAGCTGGAAGACAAGTGGGAGAACGTCGGCGCGGAATTTATCAAGCAGGCAGCCGACAAGACGAACGACGGCGTGGGGGACGGGACGACCACGGCGACGATCCTCGCGCACGCGATGATTGACGAGGGCGAGAAAGTGATCCGCGAGAAGGGATTCAACGTGATCCAGCTTGCGGAGGAACTCCGCAAGGCGAGCCAGTCGGTCATCAAAGCGCTTGAGGACCAGCGCGAACTCATCGACAATAAAAAAATAGGGGAAGTCGCGACGCTCTCGGCGAAGGATGCGGAGATCGGCGAGCTCATCGCGACGGTGATGGAGAAGGTCGGCAAGGAAGGGGTGGTGACCACTGAGGATTCCAATACCATCAGCAATTCTCATGAGATCGTAGAAGGCATGCAGTTTGACCGCGGCTACGTGAGCCCTTATATGATGACCAATCAGGAGCGGATGGAGGCCGTTTTGGAAGATCCATACATCTTGGTGACCGACAAGAAAATCTCTTCCATTCAGGATATCCTTCAGCTCTTGGAAAAGATCGTGCAGAGCGGGAAAAAAGAGCTTCTGATCGTCGCGGACGAGGTGGAGGGTGAAGCGCTTGCGACGTTAGTCGTCAACAAGCTGCGCGGCATCTTCAATGTGCTTGCGGTGAAGGCGCCTGGCTTCGGCGACCGAAAGAAAGAGATGTTACAGGACATTGCGGTCGTGACCGGCGCCACGTTCATTTCGGAGGACCTTGGAAAGAAACTGGAGAACGCGGAGGTTGATGACCTCGGCCACGCGCATCGCGTGGTGTCAAACAAAGACAATACGACGATCGTCGGCGGCAAGGGGGAAAAGAAGGCGATCGACGATCGCGTGGCGCAGATCAAGGCGCAGATCAAAAAGGCCGACTCTGATTTTGATAAGGAGAAATTGAAAGAGCGGTTGGGTAAGCTCGCGGGCGGCGTCGCGGTGATCAAAGTTGGCGCGCCGACCGAGGCCGCGCAGAAGGAGCTGAAGCAGCGCGTGGAGGATGCGGTCGCCGCGACCCGCGCCGCGATGGAAGAGGGAATCGTTCCAGGCGGTGGCATCGCGCTTTTTAACGTGTTGCCGACCGTGGGAGAGAAGCGCAGTGCGAGGGGTGGTGCGGAGGGCGGCGGTGGCCATGGAACGGCGACGATCAACGACGGCGTGGTGGACATCCTTGAGCGCGCGCTTGAATCGCCACTCCGCGCGATCGTCGCAAACAGCGGCGAATCGCCGGACCGCGTGGTGGGCGATCTTCGGAAGCGGCGGGGCGAACCGTGGAGCGGATTCAATGCAGTGACCAACGAAATCGGAGATCTTAAAGAGGCCGGTATCGTTGATCCCTTGAAGGTGGTGCGCGCGGCGTTTGTGAATGCCGTTTCCGTCGCCGCGAATTATCTTACGGTGGGGGCGGCCATCACGAGCATTCCGGAGAAGAAGAATCCGCCGGCGCCGGGCGGCGGGATGGAGGGAATGGGTGGCGAGGATTACTGATTCCTTGCTTGTTTCGCGTTGCGTGATATACTAAGACCACATCTCACATGATTGCGCTTTGGATTATTTTGATTCTCATCGTCATTATTTTGCTATGGCTTGTGCTTGCGTACAACGGCCTTGTGCAGACGCGGAATCGCGCGCAGGAGGCGTGGTCGGATATTGACGTGCAATTGAAGCGTAGGTACGACCTGATTCCGAACCTTGTGGAAACGGTGAAGGGCTACGCCGCGCACGAAAAGACGGTGTTTGAGGACGTGACGAAAGCGCGCGCGCAGGCGATGCAGGCGACGGGTACGGCGAAGGCGGGTGCGGAAAACCAGCTCTCGCAAACACTCAAATCTTTGTTCGCGGTTGCGGAAAATTATCCCGACCTCAAGGCGAACCAGAACTTCTTGAGCTTACAGAACGAATTGACCGACACCGAGGATAAGATCCAGGCCGCGCGCCGCTTCTACAACGGTATGGTCCGTGACCTGAACATAAAAATCCAAGTTTTCCCGACGAACATGTTCGCGAACGCGTTCGGTTTCAAACAAATGGATTTCTTCGGCGACCTCACGGAAGCCGAGAAGCAGCCGGTGCAGGTGAAGTTCTAAACAGAGGCGCGAGGATTATAAAAAGTGCAAGCCCAGAGGGTATTTTCTCTGGGCTTACGTGACTGTGCGTCGTTGCGACACGTTTGTTGTTGTCCGGTGGAGGTTCCCGTCGCCGGCGGATGCGAGGGGGGTGATGCTACGTCATCAGGCTCCGGTATGACCCTGTGTATCTCCTCGTCCCTTTTCTTCTCTTCCACATTCGCCTGGCGAATTGCCGCATGAATCCTATCAAGACGATCATAGGCATCATCCAACTTTCCCCGCCGTTCCTCTCGGCTCATCTCGGACCAACACTCAGCGGTTATCTCCTTTCTTTCATTATTCACACAAGGAGATACATTCTCGCTGACCCATCTCGAAACCTCATTATTGTTTCTGATCAAATCTTTTCTCATGCCCTTGGCGGTCTGCCGTTTTGCGTTGAAGTATCGGCGGGCCATTTCAACAACATCCGTTTTTGAAGAGGACAGACCCTTTATCTGCCTGAGGACGACGAAGCTTTCCCATGCTTGGGCGCGCGCCTCTTCGTACGCGGCGAGGTGTTTTTCTAGGCCTTTGAGGTTACTGTTTATGTCGTCCCAGACCGGCCTGATTACCTGGGCGGCAGACGGCGATGGTGAAAGAAGGATTACCAATAGGACCGCAGCGATTTTCAGGATGCTCTTCATTTCGTTCTCCTCTCGCTTTGAAATGACAACGTGACGCGTGGGCCACTAAGACAGGTTATAGGTGAATTCTTTTATTGCGTCAACTTATTCGGTTTACTTTTTCATTTCTCAGTCGTATAATGGATGTACCGTTTATGGCTAATCTTTACACGTATCAATCTGCGAACGTCCGCAGAACATGGGTTTTGTTCGCGGTATTTTTTGTCGTGGTCATGGGCATCGGGTATGTGTTCTCGCAGGCGTACGGTGATCCGAGCTTCATTGTGTTCGCGCTGATCTTCAGCGTCGTATATTCACTCATCAGTTATTATTCCTCCGCGGCGATCGCGCTTTCACTCGCTCGCGCGAAGCCAATTGAGAAGAGCGACAATCCGATGCTCTACAATATCGTAGAAAATCTTTGCATTACCGCTGGCTTGCCGATGCCGAAGCTCTATATCACGCCCGAGATGCAGATCAACGCGTTTGCGACCGGGCGCGATCCGCAGCATGCGGCGGTCGCGGTCACGCAGGGCGCGCTCGCGCGTTTGAATAAGGACGAGCTGCAAGGAGTGCTCGCCCACGAGCTTTCGCATGTCGGCAACCGCGACATCCTCGTATCCACCGTTGCCGCGATCCTTGCGGGCATCATCTCGCTTGTCGCCGATCTCTTTCTGCGGTCGCTTTTCATGGGAGGTATGGGACTGGGCGGTGGCCGGCGCAGCAATAGCGAGGGCGGTGAGATGTTTTTCATTTTCGCGATCATCCTTTCTATTTTGGCGCCGATCGGCACGATGCTGATTCAGCTCGCGATTTCGCGCCGACGCGAGGCGCTCGCGGACGCCTCAGGCGTTTTGCTCACGCGCTATCCGGAAGGGCTGATTTCGGCTTTACAGAAGATCGGAGAGGATTCCACGCCCATGCGTTCCGCGAAGGACTCCACGGCGCATATGTGGCTGGACAATCCATTCAAGGGTTCGCAGGCCTCCTGGTGGCACAAGCTTTTCATGACCCACCCTCCGATTGAAGAACGCATCGCGGCGCTCAAAGCAATTTCCGTCTAGCACGCCCATGAGATACTCGTTCGGAAAAACAATAGTGGTGGCCCTCGGCGGCTCTGTGATATATCCGGACGAGATTGATACGGCGTTTATCAAAAAGTTCAAATCATTCGTCGTGCCCTACCTCCGGCGCGGCGTAAAGTTCGTGCTTGTGATCGGCGGCGGTAAATTATCCCGCCGTTTTCAGGAAGCGGCGGCAAGGGTAACGCGGGTGACCGATGAAGACAAGGACTGGATTGGCATTCATGCGACGCGGCTCAATGCCCATCTCCTGCGCACCATCTTCCGCGAGAGCGCGGATCCCGTGATCGTTGACGCGCGCGAGAAGGTGAAGAAATTAAAATATCCCATCACGATCGCCTCGGGCTGGCGGCCGGGATGGTCCACGGATTACGTCGCAATTCGGATTGCGGCGGATCTCGGTGTGGGAGAGGTGGTTGTTGCGGGAAAGCCCGCACATGTGTACGACAAAGACCATGCGAAGTATGCCGACGCGAAGCCGTTCCACAAGCTTACGTGGCGCGAGTATCGGCGGCTCATTCCGCGGAAGTGGAAGCCGGGCCTCCACGCGCCGGTGGATCCCGTGGGCGCCGCGCTCGCCGCGCGCGAGGGCGTGAAAGCGATCATCGCAGACGGCCGCAATCTCCCCAACTTCCGCAACCTCTTGAACGGAAAGGACTTTCAGGGCACTATTATTGGGTAGTTTCCCGGTGCCGGATTTCCTTGCGGAAATATGGCGCGGGACGGGGAAGGGTGCAGGAGTGGTTTAACTGGCGATCCTGGAAAGATCGTGTACCAGAAATGGTACCGCGAGTTCGAATCTCGCCCCTTCCGCGGGAGTGTGCACCCGCTCGCGGGACAGTTCCCCCTATATTTTCCAATGCTCGCGGAGAATCAGTTTACGTCACGGATCCGAGCAGGGCGCCATGATTCGAACTTTTTATAGGAGCTGCTGCCTAAAACAGCCAAATCATATGCTACAATTTCATTATGATCCCTAGGAGGGGCGGCTTCTCCGGAGTTCTTATTGGCATCATTGTCGCCGTTGTGCTGATAGCGATAATCGGGGCTGGCTTTGTGTTTATGAAAAGACCAAACATTTCCCCGACCACTCCAACCCAACAGACAACGGAGTCTTCAACCGCTCAATCACTTTCTGTAATCCAGCCATCTTCTACCATAAGTGCAACCACTACCGAAGCGGTCACATCATCAATGGCGACGCAGTCCTCAACAGCATCAGCCTTGTTCACGAGCGTGAGTACTGTGGGGAAAGCGTATAACCTTGACAACGTCGCAACTGCATACAACTTACAACTTTCTCAGGCACAAGCTGATTATTTAGAACAGAATAAGTTTTTGCTCTTGCCTGTGAGCCAGGTATCTGATTACAGTTTCGATAGCATGCTCGATGCATTTGATAGAATTGGTGGGCCTTATGACCCCTGTTATCGAGCGCCCGAGGACGCTGTGTTCGTGACCCCCGACATCGTTCTACACGCTTACCACAAATACTTCGATCTCTCGCTCGCGGAGCTTGAGCAAACCGATCTTTCTCCAGCTCTCGAAAAGTTTTTGACCGAGATTACCGGCAACGTAGCGCAAGAAATAACTCAGGCCACCCCCGATGTTGCAGCGCGATATCAGAATATTCTCGCGCAACTTACGGTCGCTCGGGTTCTACTTGAAAATCAAAGCCCGCCGGAACCTGACTATTTCTCTGGTCCTGATGCCGAAAACGCCTATCTTACTCAAGACCAAACCATAGACAGTTTTGCCAACGCGAAAACGATTTTCGTAAAATACTCTTCATTCCTCACTCCCGACTTGGCGAGCGAAGCTCTTTCGGAACTTCAACTCATTTACGCTGCAAGCGATATAACGTCCTCGCCCCTCTGGGGTCAGTATAAAGACGATTTGCAAAGTGACTATACACAATTCACGCCAAGAAGCCATTATACGAAGAACTCCGCCCTGCGTGCGTACTTCAGAGCGATGATGTACCTTGGCCGCAACAGCTATTTCCTCGGGAAAGACATCGGCGTGGAAGATATCAATCTTCTCACCAATCTCTTTTTGGCGACGAGCAGCGATGGCAATGTACCGCTTTCATCCTGGCAACACATTAGCGATGTGACAAGTTTTTACGCTGGCCAGAGCGACGATATCACATATACCGAATGGCAAAGTTTCCTTAACAACGTTCTAGGAAACGGATTCAACTCTACGCCTCAGAATCTGGCGAGCGCCGCAACCCTTAGCACTTTGGATAGCAACATCGGTCAATTGAAGCTCCCTAAGATATTTTCTAGCGTTGTTGTGAACCCAAATATTGGATCGTTAACGAAGGCTGATCTATTGAAACAATCTCTGGGATTCAGAATCTTCGGACAAAAATTCACCTTTGACGCATGGATTTTGAACGATCTTACCGCTGGACAAGAAGCAACGCAGACCAGATTGCCATCAATGCCCTCCGCGCTGTTTGTGCCAGCGGCTTTCGGGGACACGCAAGCGCAAAGCGACACAGCGCAGTTTCTCTTGAATAGCGGTTTTACCCAAGCCGATATCGCGGGGTTCATGGCGGCTCTTGACCAAAAATCTGGACAGCTTCAGGCGATAACCGCCGACGAATGGCAAAATTCGCTCGGCAGCGCGTGGCTCAATGTACTCTCGACGCTTACCGGACAATATGGCAGCAGCTATCCGCTCTATATGCAATCGCCGAATTTTTCCGATAAACAAATTCAAACATTCCTTGGATCGTACACCGAGCTAAAACACGACACACTTTTGTACGCCAAACAGAGCTATGCCGAAAAAGGAGGCGGGGAGGAAGAGTGCACGATCCAGCCATTGGTTCGAGGGTTCGTCGAACCTAATGTCGCTTTTTGGAAAAAACTTCAAGGACTCATCAATCGAACAGAGGATTTCTACAACCAATACAATCTATTTCAAAATAGTGCGGCATTCTCGCGGCTCGATGACTTTAAGAGTATTGTAGGTTTCTATGATGGGTTGGCCGAAAAGGAAATGAATGGGGCACCAATCAGCGACGATGATTACGAAAAACTCCGTACGACCAGCTTGTCATTCATGGCTCAGCCATTCGGCGGTCAAGACGAACCGGACAAGGATTCCGGGAAACCTGCGCTTGTCGCCGACATCCATACCGATGCGCTTACTAACCAGATACTCTACGAGGGTGACGGAAATCCATATCTCATGCTGACTTATGTTAATGATGAGAATAACCCCCGCATAGTCGTCGGACTCGCGTTCAATCACTACGAGTTCACGCAGCCCCTTGGAGGCCAACGGCTGACGGATGAGGAATGGAGGAATTGGGTATACAATGTCACCTCCTCACTTCCGACAAAAAACTTCTGGTACCAATCACTCATCGTCAAGTAGGATGACGAAGGTGCTTCGACGATATAGAGTTGTTCTCTATTCGGTGTTTTTTGTCGGACTTGTCCTGTCTGTCGTCCCGTCACACGCCGATACGGAAAGGCCGATACCGCCAGAGTTCACGGACACCTCCATTTTCCTAACGCCGATTTTAAATGCTACAGGGACTCCGCTTGATGAAAAAGTTTCCGGCATCACGGTGCCGCATCACCTTCTCGCCTCGGACCTCATCGCCCAGGCATTCCTTCTAGCCTCCCGCGGCTCATATGATCGGATTATTATTTTGAGTCCGGATCACTACAACCTTGGCAGTACCGACATCTCGATTTCACGGCGCAACTTGAGCACCGTTTTGGGCGAACTTGAAACAGACACCCATTTTGTCGATCAGCTGACACAATTGCCGTTCGTTTCCACAGCAGACTTTTTTTACAGAGAACATGGCATTGAGGCGGAGCTACCGTTCGTGGCGCATTATTTCCCCGGCGTGCCAGTGGTAGCAATCGCCCTCAAGGAGAGTACGACGCAGAGCGAACTCAGCGCATTTGTGGATCTCTTAGAACAAAATATTGATAAACGCACGCTTATCGTACAGAGCACCGATTTTTCTCACTACCTTCCCAAGGCCGTTGCCAATACTAAAGACCGTCAGACGCTTGCGGTTCTTAAAAGCGACGACCCAGAAAAACTTTTCTCTCTCAACCAGTCGGACAACCTCGATTCTATAGCTTCTCAATACGTCCAAATGCGGGTGCAGAAAGATATTTTCGGGGCAGCGCCTAATATCATCGCCGATAAGAATTCTCAAGATTACACCAAGGAAAAATTGACCAGCGCGACGAGTTATATAACTCAATTTTATGTGCCAACTTCTTCCACCGCTACCGTAGCCGCAGTGGGAGATATTATGCTCGGAAGATATGTTGCTACGCTCATGAACCGATACGGCGAGAGTTATCCATTTAAAAAGATTGCAGGATCGCTCAATGCGTTTGATGCGGTAATTGGCAATTTGGAAGGTCCGATTACTTCGAATCAACCGCAAAACTCGAGCACTTCAATACAATTTTCCTTCGCGCCGAAGGTCGCCCAGCTTCTCGCGCAAAATAATTTCAAAGTCCTCTCGCTTGCAAACAACCATTCTTATGACCTTGGAGAAAGCGGCTATCTGAGCACACAAAAATATCTTGGAGATTATTCGATAGACTCCGTCGGCAACCCGTACAGCGTTGATAAAAAGTACACATCCATCAAATTCATCAACGGAAAGAAATTTGCCTTCATTGCCATCAATGGCACCGATCCGTATTTCCCGGAACAAGACGCTGTCAGCCTAATAACCAACATTAAGCAAGAACAGCCGGATGCTTTTCTTATCGTCCTTGCGCACTGGGGAGACGAATACAGCCTGACGGAGAATCAACAGCAACAGTCACTTGCCCACGATCTCATAGATGCAGGAGCCAACATGATCATCGGTGCACATCCGCACGTTGTCGAGGGTATAGAAAAATATAAGGGTAAGTTGATTTTCTATTCACTCGGCAATTTCATTTTCGATCAATATTTTTCCGATGATACTCAAAATGAGTTGATGGTAGAGCTGCAATTCAGTGATTCGGGAGTTACCTGCCAGCTCATTCCAGTACGGAGCGCAAGAAGTCAGCCAAACATTATGCCCACTGCGCAAGCCATAGAATGGCTATATAATCTTTCCGAGAGAAGCGGCTCCCAGCTTCAAGGGGATATTCAGAAGGGGGTGATTACGGGGTTGTAGTTGAACGACCTGGACGAGATTCGAACCGAATTAGTGCAGAGCAGAAAAATAAAATGTAGGTTTTTTCAATACTTTTTTGAGACTAGTGATAGTCGGTTCGCCTCCGCAGGATTGTGCGCTCGTTCGAGGGACGGCTCCCCCTCGGTTTTTCAATGCTTCCGGGAGCTCAGTTTATGTCACGAATCCGAGCAGGGCGCCAGGATTCGAACTTTTCGTTAATTATGCTAATGGGCTCACTGCCAGAGCGACCAGTTTGAGTATCGGACAGACCAAAAGGCCTACAATTTCTCGTTCTGATAGAATTGAGGTAATGGAGCAGGAAATAAGGGTGTGTCAGAACTGCAAAACCCAGTTTACAATAGAACCGGAAGATTTCACGTTCTATGAGAAAATTAAAGTGCCGCCGCCGACCTGGTGCCCTCAGTGTCGCCTCGTACGACGACTCTATTTTAGGAATGAGAGAACTCTCTACCCAAGAAACTGCGATCTTTGTCATAAGCGCACCATTGCGCACTACGCTCCAGAGTCAGATTTTGTTGTGTACTGCCGGGATTGTTGGTGGAGCGACAAATGGGATCCCATGTTGTACGGCAGGGATTATGATTTCAAAAAACCGTTTTTTGAACAATATGCGGAACTCAAAAAGACCGTCCCCATTTTGCCGCTTCAGGAGTATGGAAATAACCTAAATGCAGCGTATTCCAGCTATCTCAAAGACGCCCACAATACATACCTTTCTTTTTCTATTGTTGAAAGCGAAGAGATCTACTATTCGCGCACCGTATCTGGCAGTCGCCAGGTGTACGATTCTTACAGCGTAAACAAAGGAGAGCTCGTGTACGAAAATGTAGGTTGCTCTCGCGTGTTTCAATCAGAATACCTTCTGGATTGCTCGGATTGTATCCAATGCTCATTTCTTTTCGATTGTAGAAATTGCCAACGCTGTTTTATGAGTAGTAATCTCCGCAACAAGCAATACGTATTTCGTAATCAACAGCTCGCGAAAGGAGAATATGAACAGAAAATAAAGGAAGTTAATCTTGCAAGCCACGCAGCAAGTGAATCATTGAAAGCGGAATTCCAAAAAATGAAGCGAGGGGCGATCCATAAATATGCCTATCTTGAGAAAACTACTAATGCCACCGGAGACGATATTGAGAACGCGAAGAACAGCAAAATGGTATTTGAGGGATTTGATCTGGAAGATGTGAAATATACCTGTCGAGTTTTCCGCTCCAAAGACACCTACGACGCGTTCGGATTTGCGGGGGGCGAGCTGATCTACGAGGGTATTAACGTCGGTTCTCCTAGCCAGAACGCAAAATTTATCATGAACACGAATCCTCAGGGCAACAATATTGCTTACTGCGAAAATCAAACTTCCGGCAGTAACTTGTTCGGCTGCATCGGGATAAGGAATAAACAGTATTGCATTCTCAACAAACAATACTCAAAAGAAGAATATGAAGCACTTCTTCCTAAGATTATCGCGCACATGAACGAGATGCCGTATGTTGACCGGCGGGGTCGGGCGTGGAAATACGGAGAATTTTTCCCGCTTGATTTTTGCCCGTATGCATACAATGAATCGCTCACGCAGCAATATTTCCCACTGACAAAAAATGAAGCCGTAGCCAAAGGATTTCGGTGGAGAGACACGGATGCCAGAGATTACGCGGTGACGCGGAAAAACATCGATATCCCCGATTTGATTGGCGAAGCGAGCGACAAAATCCTTGAGGACATCATTGAGTGTGAGCATAAAGAAAAGTGTTTGCATCAGTGCACCGCGGCATTCAAAATAATACCAAATGAACTTGCGTTCTATCGTGCGCGTGGAATACCGCTACCCCATCTTTGTCCAAATTGCCGGCATTACGAACGGTTCGCTATGCGCAATCCTTTGGAATTGTGGCATCGGCAATGCATGTGTGCGAAAGAGAAGCACGAGCATACCGCCAGATGTCCAGTTGAGTTTGAAACCCCATACGCTCCAGACCAACCCGAGATGGTATATTGCGAACGGTGTTACCAGACAGAAGTAGCGTAACCCTCGGACCAGGTTATGGAAAGAAACCGGAATAATTTTAACGACCCGGATGAGATTCGAACCAATTCGGGGCAAAGCGGGAAATAAAAATGCAGATTTTTCAATACTTATTTCGAGTTTAGTTGGTGTCGGTTCGCTCCCGCAGGGTTGTGCGCCCGTTCGAGGGACAGTCCCCCCTCGGCTTCCCAATACTTGCAGAAGGTCAGATTAGGCGACGAAAAGTCGCAGGGGGCAAGGATTCGAACTTTTTCGAGTCCGAGTTCCGCAAGCTTCCATTCCCGACGAAACCCCCCTTCGTGAACTAGAGGACGTCGGCGGAGGAAAATACTTTGAAGTAAAAGTACCAGTTGACGATCCCGATCTTATCGCAAAAGTTGCGAGGACGGAGTGGAAAAAGGGCGATGAAGAAGGCGTGCACCCGTTGGCAGACCCCGACCATATCAAATCCAACCTAGATTTTTTGAAAGAAAACTTCGGGGAATTTATCCCGAACAGTCAACTCGTTGTCGGTAAAAACGAGCGCGGTAAAAAAACCGTGTATATAATCCAGGACAGGATCGAGGGGCAGAATTTAGATCATTTGAAATATGATGAAAAAGTAGCCGAGCAGCTTAGGTTATTCTTGAGGCGAGCCATTGATACTTATATAAACAATCTTTTTTACTACGGCAGCGATCCGATACCACACTTCTTAACTCCCGATCTAAAAGGGGAAAATTTTATTTTCGGCCAAGATAAAAAGAATAATCAGGGGAATAGGTTATATTTCGTAGATACCTATCCCATTGAAGGTACTGACCTGCAAGACTTTGTTATGAGGTACGTTCCCACGGTTCGGGATAGGTTCTCTCGTGATTGGAGGAAAATCATTGATGAGTTTAGAGAAGAGGCAGACGATAGAATCAGAAGATATTTGCAAGAAAATAAAGGTAAAATCAAAAGGATTCCTTTTGAGAACTAAGATCGTGCGCGGTCGTATCTGCAAAGATGTTGCCGGGACATTCCATGTTTACTATAATGCGGGTATGCCGAGGCGTTCGCATGTGGAGAAACCCGAAGAAGGGCCGCCGGAAATTCCTGGGTATTTGGATTATCTGGCGAAAGAGGGGGAGTTCCCACCGCAGCCAAAACCACTTTCATTTGGAGAGAAATTTAGAATACCAGACAGGAAAGAGGGAGAGCTTAAAAGGCAAAGAGCACTTGAGAGGCCTTTCCTTTGTCCCTATCCCGGCTGCGGAGGGAAGCAGCCCATCGGGGGGTCTACAGAAAACTTGATGACCAAATGCCAATGCAATCGGAACCCACGGCATCGTTGGATAATTCAGTGGGATTCCGAAGAGCTTGATGGCGGTCGCATCATTATGGATTCTGACGCGCCGATGTTTGAATTTCCGGACGAGCGCTAACGCTGATTTGTCTGTTCGTCGAAGTGTGCAAATGCGAGATCCACGAGCGCGTCGGCGACTTCGTTCTCCGTTTTACCCTTTTTCTTGAACGTGTGCATGAGGATGTTGGGGAGGGTGTTGAGTTCCAGGATCGCGGCGGTTTGATCCTTGAGTGGCCGCGTGTGGTTGCGAAGGAGGATGTCAATGCCGACGAGCGGCAAGCGGAAGTGTTTTGCAACGGCGCGGCCCATGGCGACAATGTCGCGATGCACTTCGGCGATAGGAACCTTCTCTATCTTTGATCCGAGCGCGAGGATGGCTTTGCGCTGGAGGAATATCCTTTTTCCTTTTGCGATAACCGAGCTAATACTGACTCTTTGTTCCTTGAGAATGACCTTGTCAAGGTTTTTGGGATTGAATTCTATTTTGCGGACGAGCGCTCGGAGCGTGCTTTTCCCGTCGCCCTCGACCTCCGCGGGGAAGCGCTTCACGACGAACATTTTCTTGCCGTCCACGATTGTGATGCGGTAGAGCGTGGCATTGGGAACAAATTTTTCCACTATGAATACCGGCGAGTATTGCGCGACGCTCTGGAGCGCCGGCAGGAGCTCGGAAGCGCATTTTACGACGAAGAGGTGCTGGCTCAATGATCCCTTGCGCGGTTTTACGACGACGGGGTATCCCAGTGTTTCCGCGTAGCGTGCCGCCCTGCGCTTTTGGAACCACCAGAACGGCATTCCTTCTGCGACCGGATAGCCCAGCTTGCGGAGCGCTTTTTTCGTGTGCCATTTATCGTCCGCGGCAAGGGAGTTCGCCGAGGCGCCGGGGAGGCGGTCAAATTCGTACGACTGCCCTCCGATGCGCATCCGGAAAAACGTGAGGTAGCCGAAGGGTCCCCGCAGGGCTTCAAATTCTATTCCTCTTGCCCTGCCGTGTTGTATGAAAAGCGCCGCGATAGGATTTATTTCTTTAAGCGGGAATTCTTTTTCCTTCCGCACGATGCCGGCAAAAACAAAGCAGTCTGTGATCGCCTTTTCAAAAAACTGCGAATTGAAAAGAGACGGTGTTATGCGTTCAAAAGGAGGATAGAACAAGAGTTCCAGAAGGTCGTTGAACCAATTCTCCAGGTGCCGTGGCGGGAACGGAAAACAATGTTCACAGTAGGGCATGCGCTATGATGGTATTCTGGCAGTTTCCGCGGCGGCTGTAAATCTGTTCTTTGCGTGTCTATACGAACCCCGGGAAGAAGTCGGTTTTGATGTGGCGGCCGGGAATATGCATCGCGCGGAGCGTTTCGCGGAGCGAAGTCACCATCGCACGCGTTCCGGAAATGTAAAAAGTCCGCTCACGATAATCGGGAATGGTTTTCACGATAAGGCCGGCATCAATGCGTCCGCGGTACCCGTTCGGCGGGAGCGTCCCTTCCGTACTCGTTACGGCATAGATCGTCTTGAGCCCGATCGTGTGCGCCGCCTCGTCGAAAATTTCGCGGTAGGCGATCTCGTCCGCGGTGCGGTTTGAATAGAGGAGCACAATGTCCCGTTTTTCTTCGCAATCCGCGAGATATTTGACCATGCTGCGGAAGGGCGTGATACCAATGCCGCCGGCGAGGAAGACAAGTTTTTTGCGTTCGTCCTTCGGCAGCACAAAATCTCCCGCAAGCTGTCCGCCAACGATTTCATCGCCCGGCTGCAGGGCACGCATGCGCTTTTTGAAACTGCTTGCGGGCTCGTAAAATTTCACGCCGAGGTGCAGTGCGGGCTCGGTGGGCGACGAGGCGATGGTAAAGTAGCGCCGGTTGCCGCGGCTGTCGCTTTTTTTATGCCCCAAAGTCCACTCCATATATTGGCCAGGGCGGAAAGAGATTGGCTCCTTCGTTCCAAACGCGAAGTCGTACGTGTCGGTACCGGTCTGGGCTTTCTTTTTGAGAGAGAACATATATTTTCCTTTCGGGCTTATGAAATATGAAAAAACGTTGCCGACAAGAAGCGCGAGCTCCGGCGTGGAATAGATGGAGCCGAGATGGATTGCGGGCGCAAAGAGAAATCCGACGAGCGCGCCGTAGGCGATTCTTCCCGTGCGCGTGGGAGGTGTTGTCAATGGTTCCGTGAGCATCACTGCTGCGAGGAAAAAGATCGGCGTATGGAGGAACACCTGTTGGAGTGCGGTCAGCGGATTCTCGCCGCTGTTTGTGAGCAAGACCGTCGCAAGACCAACGGTAAGAAAGCTAAGGACGAGATCAAAGCGTCGTATCTTCCGCACGATGAGAAACCCGCCGATCAAAACAAAGGCGAGCATGGGCAGATTTCCGCCAATCCACCAATTCGCGGATTGATTGATGGTGAGGGCGGTGAGCGCGACCGCGAAGGCCGCCGGGTTAAAGAAATGTTTTTTCCTGGTTGCGAGCATGTATTTGCACGCCATTGCCCACACCGCCGCCCAAATAAGGAACGAGATGCCTGTCATATTGGCAGGGATGCCGGAAGGCATGACGGGCGCGATGATGAGCGCCAAAATGAGCGCCGTGATGTAGACGGATTCCACGTTCGGTTGCGCGCCGAAGGTTTTTGCGAAGAGCTGGTTTGTGATCCATGCGACGGCGAGGAGCACTGCGGTTGAAAACGCGATTGCGACCGGCGAATAGGGAAGGATGCCCAGGGCGCCGAACGCGGCGGCGATCACAAGGGACGCGGCGAGCACATAGAGCAGGAGCCAGTACATCGTGATCCGGTTGAGGAAGCTATCTATTGCGTTGAGCATATTTTTCAAATCCTTTCGTCATGGTCGCCGTTTTGTTTTTATCTATCAGGTACCCCTCAAAGCCATCCAACTTTTCTATGAAATGAATGCCCGCGCGGCCCATGGCGAACGCGGCGGTCGCGAAGCGGTCCGCTTCGTAGACGTCCGGCCCCACAACGGTCAAACTTACGATCTCATCCGCCGCTCTGCCAGTTTTCGGATTATAAATGTGCCCGCCGCGGATGTAGATTCCCGAGGTCGCGATGCCCTCGCCGCTTGCGTACACCACTTTCACACTTTCGTTCTCATTCCACGGATTTTTGATCCCCACTGCCCACTTTTTGTCCTCCGCGTTCGTGCCGTGCGTTTGAATGTCGCCGCCTGCATCCACGTAGAAATTTTTGAAGCCGCGTTTTTCTATCAGATTCGCGGCATTCCGGATTGCCCAGCCCTTCACTATGCCCGACGGGTCGTACGTGCCGTCCGGCCGCTGGATGTCAAAATAGCCGTCGGTGAGCCGCTTCGTCTCCTCCGCGAGCGCGAAGATCGTTTTCATGTCCTCACTCCAGTCGCGTGCGTGCAGGCGTCCCTCATTGATCGCCGTGACCTCACTCATGTCTTTGTAGGTGCTGAATTTTTCGTCTACGTATCTGAAATAATTGAACACTGCGCGCACGGCTTCTTCTGCGGTTTTTGCATCTGCCGCATCCACGATCTCCACCGTAACCGGCATGCCCATAAGGATGCGTGTTTCTTTCATCGTGCGGTGCGGTTTATGCCTTCGCCGCCACAAGCGCCGAAGCGAGCGATTGTCGGAAAGCCTCGCTTGATTGCGTGGCGCCCGATACGATATTGACGTTTGCGCTCTGCGCCTGGATTGCTTCCTGCACGAGCTGCGGCATCGCCGCGCCGTTGATTTCGCGCGAAGTGCTGCGGTCGCTCGGGTATTGCAGAACCTGCACATCGCTCAATGCTCTGTTCTGAATGATGGCTTGCACCTGAACGTTGCCGTAGAAGGCATCAGCCACGCTCCCGGTGTACGAGCCGTCTTTATACATGCTGGCGGTTTGTGCCGGCGCCGGGGTTGGGGTGGGTGTCTGCACTGGCGCCGGGGTTGGCGTTTGTGTCGTCGCCGGTGTCGGCGCGGGCGAAGGTGCTGGCGTTGCGGTTCCTCCGTCCTCCGGGCTCGTGTCCTCTGTCTGGCCCGTCGTGCCGCTGCCAGTGTTCCTTTGTGTCGGCTCAGCGGGCAAGTTCGCTACGCTATTCGTATTGGCACCGGTGTTCGCAGTTATCGGTGCGCCCGCAGAGGGACCGACATCCACCGAGCTCTGGTTGTTGAGCATAACGTAAAACGCGAACGCGATGACGAGAAAGAAAGACAGGAGATATTTTTTCATTGGATATTTATACGAAAAGCGCGGGGAAATTGGTGCCAGGGGCCGTAGACGGACTCTGGCGTTTAGGGCTGGATTTTCTTACAATGGAAAGCACCATGGAAGATTGGCGTTCGTTCACGGAGGAAGCGATTCAGCGCGCGAAGCGCGCGGGCGCCTCTTATGCGGATATACGCGTGTACCCCGAGGATCGTTTTGAAGAGGTGGAAACGGAGAACGGCGAAGTGGTTGCCGTGAACACGGGCACGCATGCCGGGTTCGGTGTGCGGGTGCTCTGCGATGGCGCGTGGGGTTTTTACGCGACCGACACGCTGGACAAGGCGGAGATTGCGAAGGTCGTTGAACGCGCGGTCGCGAACGCCCGCGCGAATGCGGCAACGCGTAAGCATCCGGTGGAGTTACTTTCTTTGAGTGACGGTGAACGCGGAAAGGAGCATCGTTACACCTCCAAATACGAGACTGATCCGTTCTCCATCGCGGTTGACAAAAAGGTGGAACTGCTTTTGCGCGCGGACCGCGCGATGGCCGAAGTGAGTAAGCGCGTGTTTTTGCGGAAGGGGCATATAAATTCGCGTCGCTTCAGAAAGATTCTGTTCACGAGCGACAATGTGTTTGCCGACCAGACATTCATGCGTGTCGGCGCAAGCGTCACGGCGACGGCGGAGCGCGACCACGCCGATCCCGACAAGCAGACCTGTTCGCATCCGTCGCACTTCCCGTCGGTTATGCAAAAAGGGTGGGAAGCGGTGCTTGATTTTGATCTTGTGGGGAATGCGGGACGGGTCGCGGAAGAGGCGGATCGGTTTTTGGATGCGCCCGAGACGCCGACGGGCGTCCGCGACATCATTTTGATGCCGGAGCAGAACAATCTGCACGCGACGCACGAAACGGTGCACGGCGCGGAAGGGGATCGCGTGGACGACAAAGAGTGGTCGCTCTCCGGCGGCAGCTTGTTCTCGCTCGTGCTTCCGGAAATCGGCTCGTTCCGGTTCGGCTCCGATGCGGTGAGCATTGTTGCGGACAGTTTGACCGAGGGCGGCGTGGGGACGTTCGCGTGCGATGACGAAGGGATTCCTGCGAAAAGAACCGTCCTTGTGGATTGTGGCATTTGGAAGGGACTTCTTGTTTCCCGCGAGAGTGCGCCGTCGCTTAACCGCAAGCTCGGCAAAAATTATTTCACGGAGGCGAGCGGCGCCATGCGCGCGTCAAGTTACGCCTCATTCCCGCTCATCCGCATGAACAACATATCGCTCTTGCCCGGCGAAATTTCCTATGAAGAGATGCTGGATCGCGTGCCCGTGGGCACGATCCGCTTCGGCAACAACAAGAGCTGGTCCATTGATCCGTACCGCCGCGATTTCCAATTCGGCACGGAGACCGGGTGGGAGAAGGTGATGCGGAACGGGAAGGTGGTTTGGGAGCCGCGGCGCAATCCGGTCTACCGCGGCGACAATCTGAAACAATTCTTCCGGAATTGCGTGACGCCCGCGGACGCGAAGAGCGCGCTCTTGCTCGGCGTGGGCAATTGCGGCAAGGGGAGGCCAGTGCAAACCATGGCGACCGGACACTGCACGCCGCCCACCTGGTACAAGAATATTAATGTTGACTCGTCGCGCTCGGCGACAGCAAAAAAATGAAAAACGTACAAGAAATAATCGCAAAAGTTCTTGAGGATACGAAACGGCGCGGCGCGGCGTTCACGGAGGTGATGGTCGTGCAGGGCTCGCGCTCCTTCAAACGCATCACGGACGGTGAGAGTTATCAGCCGACGGCAGGCGAGGGCATTTCCATTATGGTGAGCTGTATCATTGACGGCAAGCGGGTGAATGCCTCATGTGATTCATTGGATGCGCTCCCGGGTGAGATAGAAAATTTGTTCGTGAAAGCGCGCCTCCTGCCGCGCGAAAAGGAGGAACTTTTCATCCCCGCAAAGCCGTTTCCAAAAGCGTCGGTCCCTGAATCGCTCCTTTACGACGCGGAAACCGCGCAAATGGACGACGGGAAACTCGTGTACACCATTCAGGAAATAAACGGCATCATAGAGCCCGCGGGATTCATATTTGACGGCGCGATCGCGCAAGGCGTGGGCGAGCTTACGTTCGCAAATTCGGCGGGCACCTTGCAGAGCGCGAAGTCCACAAGCACCGAACTTTCCATATTCGGTTTTGATCCGAAGGACCGCTCCATCTCCGCGTATCGCACGGTGGCGGGGAAGTCGCTCAAAGGATTCGGAGTCGCTGCGGTCGCGGAGGACGTGAAAAAGAAATTGGAGATCCAGAAGAAGTACCTTTCCGCGCACGGCGGGAAGTACATTGATCCTTTTGACGGGAAACCTGGACCACAGCGGTTTGACGTGATCATGGAGCCGTCGTGCTGGGCGGGACTCCTCGCCATTTTTTCGGGACAAGCGGAGGCGTGGAACGGGAAGGCATATCAGGAGGGCACGAGCTTTTTCTCCGGCAAGCTCGGCACGCGCGTGATGGGGGAGAACATCACTATTGTTGATGACCCGTTGAATCCGCTTGGCATCCCGCAGGCGTTTGATTATGAAGGATTCCCAAAACAAAAACTTGTGTTGGTGGAGAACGGTATCGCAAAAAGCGTGGCATACGACAACGCGCTCGCGAAAAAATACGGCACGGTGTCCACCGGCCATGCGCTGCCCGCTTCCGCCCGCAGTTTCGGCGCCCTGCCGCTGCATCTCGCCATCCAGGGCGGTACCTCAAGTGTGGAAGAGATGATCCGCGCGTCAAAGAGGCCCGCGCTCTGGATCACGACGCTTCACTATATCCGTGCGACGCACCAGCAGGACGGCAGCGCGACCGGCACCACGCTCCACGGCGTCTTTCTTGTGAAGGACGGCGAGGTCGTCGGTCCAACCATGCACCTTCGCTTTGACGAAAGCTTGCCGCAGGCCTTGAGCCGCGTCACGCACCTCTCACCCGCGCGCCCCACGCTTTCCATGGAGAACGACGACACGCCCTATATCCTCCCCGCCATGCGCTCGGAAGGATTCCGTTTTGTGAGCGTGAACGACCGCAGCACGAAGGGGTAGGAGCACGCAGGATCCAGCGCCGGGTGCGCGCGGCTAAAACTGCATCTCGTACCAGTCAAGCCCGTAAATTTTTTGAGCAAGGATGCGTTCGCCCTCTGCCCATGTGCGGTGGCCTTGGAGACCGAGGAGCACGATTGCTTCCCTTACGTGCTTTTCGCTTGTGCCCTCAATTTCAAGATAGGGCGGCATCTTTGGATACGTGTCAATGTCAAATGACCAGTCCTTGAACCGGAATGATGTCCGTTTTTTATCCTGATGTGCGTATTTCTCGAGTCCCAGTTCCTCAAAGAGATTGGCCAGCTTCGCGGGTTCCGCGATCAGAAAATTGATCTCTTTGTGCCGCCGCGTGGTTCCCAAAATGTCCGATCTCGCTTTCCATGTCACCTCGTGCATGCCGCGGGCGTCGGAGCGGATCCGCAGAAACCACGGATCCTTGCCCTCTTTTGTTCCTCTGATCCGGTACCAATCAACCGAAAGCATCGTGTCCTGCGTTTTCACAGCTCCAAGTGCCGTAAGTTTTTCTGTGATCGCGCGGGCGTCAATGTTCAGCACTGTCGTTTCCGTTTCGTGGGCCATATGTGGAAATGATATCACGTTCCTTTAACAAAGTTTTAATGCCCTTTGTGCTAGGATTGCGGCATGAAAAACAAAATTTTGTCGGGCGTTTTGTGCGTCGCGGTTGCGGGCGGTTGGGCGTGGGCGATATGGGCGGCGTGGGTGTGGCTGCCGGTTTTGTCGCTGGCTTTGTCGCCGTCGCAGACGGCGGAGGCAACCTATCACTTCTCTGGCTTTTTAGGCAAGCCGCCGATTCACATTTTCCGATCGGCGCAGAAAGCGCCCGCGGGCGTGACTCCCGCGGAGATCAAAAGGATTTATAATCTGCCGTCCACGGGTGGCCAGGGGACAATTGCCATTATTGACGCATACGACGCCCCGAACATTGAGAGTAATCTCGCGGTGTTCAATAAAACCTACGGATTGCCCGCGTGCACGACGAAGAACGGTTGTTTGGAAAAACATAAAATAGCGAGTTCCACGGCTACGAATGGCGGGTGGGCGTTGGAGGAATCACTTGACGTTGAGTGGGCGCATGCGATAGCGCCGCAGGCAAAAATTTTGCTTGTGGAAGCAAAAACGGCGAGCGGGGCAAACCTGCTTGCGGCGGTTGATTATGCGGCATCGCGCAAGGATGTGGTCGCGATCTCCATGAGCTGGGGCGGCGAGGAATTTCCCGAAGAGCTTTCGCTTGATTCACATCTTGTGAGCAAGGCGGGGGCGGTATTCTTTGCGGCGTCCGGCGACGACGGCGCGGGCGCGGAGTGGCCAGCCGCGTCGCCGAACGTGGTGGGCGTCGGCGGCACGTCGCTGGAACTTTTCAAAAGTGGTGCGTTCATTTCGGAATCGGCGTGGGCGGGGAGCGGCGGCGGCGTGAGTGCCTACGAGCCGGAGCCTGATTATCAAAAAGCGTACAACATTCCCAAAGCGAGCGGCCATCGTGCGGTTCCTGACGTGGCTTATAATGCGGATCCAAAATCCGGATTCGTCGTGTATCGCACCACCGGTTCATCAAAAAACGGCTGGTACACGGTCGGCGGCACCTCTGCCGGTGCGCCGCAATGGGCAGCAATCCACGCGCTCAACCTCTCTGTTTCGCTGCAAAAACTCTATTCAGACAAGGCGTCCGGCGACACGCTCAAATATTTCCGCGACATCACGAGCGGCGCGAACGGCACCTGCAAATATTATTGCAACGCCCGCGCGCGCTACGACTACGTGACCGGACTCGGCGTCCCGCAGACCGCGCAATTTTGAACGCGCGAAAAACCAGATTAAAAGATTATTAAAAACCTTTTGACATTATCATGGCGATCGCTACGATGAGATTGTCTACTACCATGGATGAAAAACTTACCATTGCTCAAACTATCGGCAACTGGATCTCCACGCTTTTGCTCGGCTCCACAAAAGAGCTCATTGTCCGCATCGATGAGCGGGTAGCCGTGCTTTCTCAAAAAACAGATCGGATGGAGGAGAGAATGGGGAAACTGGAGCGGGAGGTTGTGTCCCAGGGTGCTGACATTAGGGTTCTCAAGGATGACGTCAGGGTGCTTAAAGAAGACGTGAAGATACTTAAGGAAGATATTCATTACCTGAAAGGGGATGTCCACTATCTGAAGGAGGACGTTCGCTACCTGAAATCCCGCGCCGCTGCTTGATTTTTGGCGTTCATAAACGCTTGGAATTTTGCCCGGAAATATGCTAGAATAAGGTATCCGTTCCGGCGGGATTATTTTTTGAAGAGGGCCGGAAGGGCCCGAAAATGCCTGGAAAACAAGCGAAAAAAGGAGCCAAAAAGGATACTAATAAGGGCAGCGCCTCCTACAGCGCGAAGGATATTTACGTTCTTGAAGGGCTTGAGCCGGTGCGCAGGCGGCCCGGGATGTACATCGGCTCCACGGGCTCCATTGGATTGCACCACCTGATCTGGGAGGTCGTGGACAACTCTATTGACGAGGCGATGGCGGGATACGCGAAGAACATCACCGTTGAACTCTTGCCTGGAAGTAAAGTTGCGGTGACGGACGACGGCCGCGGGATCCCGGTGGAGAGGCACGCGCAGACGAAGAAATCGGCGCTTGAGACCGTGATGACGACGCTCCACGCCGGAGGTAAGTTCGGCGGCGAATCGTACAAGGTTTCGGGCGGGTTGCACGGCGTGGGCGTGTCGGTCGTGAATGCGCTCTCGGAATGGCTCAAGGTGGAAGTGGAGCGCGACGGCGGACTCTATGTGCAGGAGTACGTGCGCGGCAAGCCGAAATATAAAGTGAAAAAAGTCGGCCCTTCCAAGCGGCACGGCACGAAGGTGACCTTTTCGCCTGACCCGCAGATTCTCACCGAACTCGAATTTGACGACAAGACGATTTTGGATCACTTGCGCCAGCAGGCCTATCTTACGAAAGGTGTGCGGATCAACATATTTGATCGGCGGCAGAAGATGCCGGTATTCTACGGATTTTATTTTGAAGGAGGCCTTCTTTCTTTCGTGCGGTTTCTTGCCGAGAAGAAGAACAAGCTGCAGGAAGATATTTTTTACGTTGATAAAGAACAGGAGAAGATAGAGGTAGAAACAGCGTTCCAGTACGTGGACGACACGAAAGTGCAGGAGATGAGCTTTGCGAACAACATTTACACGCCTGACGGTGGGATGCATCTCACCGGTTTCCGTTCGGCACTCACGCGTTCTTTGAATGCCTATGCGCGTGCAGAAGGATACCTGAAAGAAAAGGACGAGAACCTGACGAGCGACGACGTGCGAGAGGGGTTGGTGGCCGTGATTTCCGTGAAACTCCGCGAGCCGCAGTTTGAGGGGCAGACCAAGGCGAAGTTGGGAAATCCCGAGGCAAGAACGGCGGTGGAAAGCGTTGTGAATGAGGCGCTAAAGGATTTTTTGGAGAAGCACCCGCAGGAAGCGAAGAACATTGTGGCGAAGGTATTGCTTACCGCAAAGGCGCGGCTTGCCGCGCGCGCAGCGCGGGAAACCGTTTTACGAAAGGGCGCGTTTGAGGGGCTTACGTTGCCGGGCAAGCTTGCCGACTGCATTTCAAAGAATGCGGCGGAATCGGAGCTCTTCATTGTGGAAGGCGATTCCGCGGGAGGTACGGCAAAGCAGGGGAGAAATCGCCACACGCAGGCGATATTGCCTTTGCGCGGAAAAATTTTAAACGTGGAGCGGGCGCACTTGGACAAGATGCTTGCGAATGCGGAGGTGCGCGCGCTTGTGGTCGCGATCGGCACGGCGATCGGCGAGGAGTTTGACATAGGGAAGCTCCGGTATCACAAGGTCATCATCATGACGGACGCGGACGTGGACGGCGCGCACATCCGGACGTTGCTTCTCACGCTTTTCTACCGTTACTTCAAAGAAGTGGTGGAAGGCGGCTATCTTTATATTGCGCAGCCGCCGCTGTATCGCATCCAGCTCGGCAAGGCCGTGCGGTATGCATTCTCGGACGCGGAGAAGGATAGGGTGATCGCGGAGATGCAGAAGGAAAAGCCGGCGGAGAAAAGATCTGCGAAACAGAAAGCGGCCCCGTCCAGTGCTGCTTCTATATCCACGGCGGACCTAGAAGCAGTGCCAGAGAGCGAAAGCGCGGGCGGCAGTACGCGCCTCCCGAACATCCAGCGTTACAAGGGCCTGGGTGAGATGAATGCTGGACAGCTTTGGGAAACAACCATGAATCCGGAGAACCGTATGATGAAGCAGGTGATGGTTGACGATGCGGAAAAGGCGGACAAACTTTTTGACATACTGATGGGCGACGCCGTGGAACCGCGAAAGAATTTCATCCAGGCGCACGCGGCGACCGTGCAGAACTTGGATCTTCAAGCATAAGCGCGCAGCCCTTCCGATTTTTCGGAACCCTCTCCGGCCTCGCAAAAATCCAGCTCGCTCATGTACGGAAATCCGCCACCCTGTCGCTGCTCCCGGGTGCCCGGCGGATTTCCTATTCGCTCGCGGATTTTTTGCTCGGCCTCCGCACGGTTCCAAAAGCGTGAGGCAGCGCTTTTTTGTTCGAATCCTACCTCGTGCGCATTAGTCGAAATGATAAAATTTGACATATGGTCTTTGATATGTTATTCTGATTACGGCGTATAGATGCTGCATCTAGCAGCTTGAAAGGAAAAGGAGGGCGAGGTGAAAAACTTAGTGTTTGTCCCTACGGTCGCGGAGTTTGAAAGTGACATCGGGGGAAGCTTTGAGATCGGTAGCTTGCTACAAGAGGCAGGCTACGACTTCGGTTTTATGCTTGTGATCCGAGGCGGATTAAAGGGCGTGACCGGAGAGAAGCGCAAACTCCAGTATGCCAATCTCGAAAAGATCCAAGAGCGGTATGGCAATAAGCCGGTCGTTATCATGCTCTCGAACCTGCCGATCGGCGAGATCGATTTCCTGCACAATACGGAGGTTGCGATCCGGCACGTAAATGCCGGTATTCTCTTCGCCGAAGAACTTCCGATCGGAAGTTCTCGGACCGTCACGTTTCACCTGAATACGCTCGTGACGGAGGAGGAGTTTATCGAGCAAACCGCAGCCTCGTGGCGCCGCTACTTCGAAAAGCGTATCTGCCCGGTCCTCGGACATTTGGCGAGTTATGCGCTATTGCAAGGCATCGCCCTTAAAGTGGAAACAGTACCTGTTCCAGAATTCGGCGATCTCAGCAGTGACGAACGTCAGTATCGTGGAGTTGTCCTGCGGGATCTCCGCAACCCCTTCTATCTTACGGGAAATTGGGGTTTCCAAGAACTTCGGGCCTCCGGCGTCGGCGTCTGTTTGGATCTCTGCCACAGTCGCACCATTTACAAGATGGCAGAGCTCTCTAAGAAGGAAACAATGGGTATCCTTTTCCCAGAGGACCTAAAGTATCTTCGAGCGGGACTGTGGCGAGATGTTCGCGCGCTCCATTCCACGGACCTTGTTCACCTGAACGATGGCCGTGGGCTGTACACGCGGAACGGCGGAACCTTCGAAGAGGGCGTTGCCCTCGGCGAGGGCGACATCACTCAGCTGCCGATCGTCGTCAACGATTTGAACTGTTTGCGAATGCCGTTCGTTCTCGAGATCAACGAGAACGACCACAACCTTCGGCCGAATACAAAGCGGTCGATCGAGTATCTCAAGAAGTGACCTTTATTTAACCCGGGGGGCGGCCTCGGTCGCCCCTCCAGATCTAAGCTTATAAACTTCTTACAACCTTAGACTTGGACAAAATCGTTCGAAAATCGTCCAGGCCGGTGCACGGCTTAATCCTCAAGTTTACGCGACCGGTGTTGTTTCAATAATTTTCCGAGCCATCGCAGGGGGGACGGGAATGAACCGGATTTCCATCGGACGAGCCACGGGTGCCGTTTCATTTCTTTTGCGTTTCTCGCGTTGTTGCATGGTGGGCAGGCAAGCACGAGCGTCCGCATCCTCATCTGGGCATCTTTTCTTGGCCCCATAAACGCCGAGGTAAGGTGGTCAATCGTGGCATAATCTTCGGGGGCGTCGCCTTAAAGCCGTTCTTTCCGTAGTCGGGGCATAGTTTTAATTCTCTTCGGCACCAATAACAGTGCGGGTCTTCCCGCAGGAGCCGCTCCCGACGTTTTCTAAAATACCCAGGTCTGGGCATGGTAAAATTATGTGGAGGGAGCATTAAAAAATTATTAAAGAAAGCTTGCAATTGTTCTTTTTATCATTACGATGAAAGCATATTGAAAAAGCTTGACGGGCGTCTCTCGCGGCGCTATACTTCCCACAATGCCTCCGAATGCCGCAGATATAGCGGTATTTTATTTAGGGAGGTATAGTGATTACTATGTTCGCGCGCATCAAACATTTTTTTGCGGAGTCGCGGCAGGAGCTGCGGCATGTGAACTGGCCGACGCGCGAGGAGGCCGTGCGGCTCACGATGATCGTGATCGGCATTTCTCTCGGCATCGCTGCGTTCCTCGGTTTGTGGGATTATCTTTTTACCAACGTCATTAAAGTATTGATTACCCGCTAACATGGCATTATATCCTTCGCGTCCCGGCATGCACAGCGAGAAGACGAAATCGCGACAATGGTACGCGGTGCAGACGTATTCCGGTTATGAGGAAGCCGTTGCGCGTTATTTGAAGCAACGCGTGGAGTCGCTCACGATGGGCGACAAGATATTCAACATTTTGGTTCCGAAGGAAAAAATGGTCAAAGTGAAAGGCGGCAAGCGTCAGACCATTGAGGAGAAGATCTACCCGGGCTATGTGCTCGTGGAAATGATCCTCTCCGAGGATTCGTGGTACGTGGTGCGGAATACGCCGCGCGTGACGGGGTTTGTCGGTCCTGACAACACGACGCCAACGCCGCTTTCTAAGGAAGAGGTGGACCAGTTACTCGCGCGCACGGGCGCTGCCGAAAGCAAGATGGTTCTTGACCTCAAGGTGGGCGATTTGGTAAAAATAACCGACGGGCCGTTCAAGGACTACGACGGCAAGATTGCGGAAGTGAACGAAGAAAAGGGAAGCGTGAAGGTATTAGTCCCCATATTCGGTAGGGACACGGCAGTGGAGTTAGACTCATTGCAAGTAAAAAAAATATGACCAGAAACTGGTTACCGGTAACTCGTTACTAGCACAATGCCCCAACAGTGTTTTTTCTGCTCGCAGAATTTGAAGAACGTTGACTATAAGGAGGTGGATCTCCTGCGGCGTTTTGTTTCCAGCCAGGCGAAAATCATTGATCCGCGCCACACGGGCGTTTGCGCAAAGCACCAGCGGAAGCTTGCGCAGGCGATCAAGCGCGCGCGGTATATGGGCCTTTTGGCCTACATTGCTAAGTAGTTCGCTCAGCGGATGTGGTTTAATTAAGTGATATGGCCGCATTCAACCAAGCGCTTTTTCAACTTGTCCATCAGTTCGCCGGCCGGAATTTTTTTCTTGACGATCTCGGCATCTTTCTTGCGGAGTATCTGCCGTACCTCCTGGTCGCGGCTTTTTTGTTGCTTGTGTGGTACGAAAGCGGCTCACGGAAAAAGCTCTACCTGTTTGCCGAGGGCGCGATTGCCGTCATGCTCGCGCGCGGATTGCTCACCGAAATCATCCGACTTTTTTACCATCACGAGCGTCCATTCTCGTTTTATAATTTCGCGCCGCTCATCGCGGAATCCGGTTGGTCTTTTCCCTCGGGACACATGGCATGGTTTTTCGCACTCGCGCTCGTCGCGTGGTACGCGAATCGGAAATGGGGATGGTGGTTCTTCGGGCTTTCCGCGCTTATGGGCATCGCGCGCATCTACGTCGGCGTCCACTGGCCGTTTGATATTCTGGGGGGTGCGCTCGTCGGCCTTGCCTCGGCGTGGTTCGTGCACTGGCTGCTTAGGAAAAGCAGGAAAGCGCTGTATGAGCAGCGCGAGCCCACGACTATTACTTAAGACCGCCCGGTTTCTTTCCCAATTGCATCGCTTATGTGCGAATAGCCGTCGCGCGCGAGGAATTGCACGAGACCGCGGTTGATCTTTTTCACTGCCGTCGGTCCGCCGTAGATGAGTCCAGTGATGATCTGCACGAGCGAGGCGCCGGCCTTGATTTTCTCGTACGCATCTTCCGCGGTGAAGATTCCGCCAAGTCCGACAATGATGTATTTCCCTTTCGTTGTGCGGTAAATGTGTCGGATAAGATTTGTGGAAAGGTCGCGGATGGGCTTTCCCGAAATGCCGCCCGCGGGGATGAGATTGAGCCGCTCCTTCGGTGACTTGAGCGCGAGGATGTCACGCCGTTTGGAAAGGTTGCCGACGACGAATCCGTCCACGAACGGATATTTTTTTACGACCGCAAGGATTTCATCCGCCTCCTTTTCGGTGAGATGATTGGAAATTTTGAGAAGCACCGGGCAGGGCTTTTTTTCTTTTGCGATCGTTTTCAAAAGGCCGCCCAGCAGTTTTGGATCCTGGAACATGCAACCGTCCTGCGCGTTGGGACAGGAAACATTGAGTGTTACGTACGAAAAATATTTCCCGAGCATCCGGTAAGTCGCAGCATAATCTTCAATCGATTTTTCTCCTTTGATATCCGCGCGATTTGTTTTTGCGATGTTTACGCCCGCGGGTATCGCGAAATGCAGGCGCTGCAGTTTTTTCTGAATGGCTTCCGCCCCGACGTTCTTGAGGCCGTAATAGACGATGAGCGACTGGTCGGCCGGGAGGCGGGCGAGCCGGAGGCCCTTGTTCCCTTCGTAGGGATAGTGCGTCACCGCGCCAACCTCCATGAAGCCGAATCCGACTGACGGCATAATCCCCGTGAGGCGCATATCTTTGTCAAATCCCGCTGCAAGCCCGACGGGATTTTTGAAGTCAATGCCGAGCACCCGCGTGCGGAGGGCGGGGTGGTCGTATTCGCAAAAAGTGCCCGTGATGCGGCGCGTGAGAGAAAATTTTCCGAGCGCTTCGCCGAGCGCTACAAAAAAATCATGCACCCCTTCCGGATCAAAACGGAAAAGGATCGGTCTCAAGACGTGCTCATACATGGTGTTCTGTGGCGGGGCGTTCTGTGGCGGGGGACGTGGCGGCACGGGATTTTCCGAGGCCGACAAGGGCGGTCGCAAAAATGGCGATGTAAAAAATGAGGCCATACACGCAGGTGGAGAGTCCAAGCGTTCCCGTAACCTGCGCCGCCGCGATTTCTTGGATAACGAAACTGCCTGCGAATATGATGCCGAGGAGCGATACCGTCGCGTCTGCTTTACACAGGGCGGAGAGGGGTAGCTTCCGTGTGAGTCCTATGCCCGTCGCGATGAACATAAAAAGGTACATGGAAAATCCGTACCAACAGGCGGGATAGCCCAAAAAGTACGGGCACGATTCGTTGAATGCGCAGGTACCGGAGAAAAGTTTCACGGCGCTCAAGTAACCGGAAAAAAGCAGTCCTGCCGAGACAAAGACGAAGAGGATAACCGTGATTTTCATGGTTCCATTATACTCCCTTCGCGGCTTACTTCCAGTCCTGCGTCATCACAAGCCAGTGTGTAGAGCGGTCGGAAAGTTCCTCTCGCGTGATAAATTCGAGTTTCTTGGCAAGCGCGATCATCGCACTGTTTTCTGGGTCGGTTCCGATCCAAAACCGCGCACCGGGAAAACGTTCTCGATAAATCGCAATCGCGAATCGTGCAAAATCTTTCATTAAGCCTTTGCCTCGAAACGGAGGATAAGAGCGCAGCGTGACGGTATGCCACTCGCCGCGCGCGTTGGCTATTTTATCGAGAGTTGAGGGAGGCGTGGCGGCCGCCTTCGCTGAAGTTGAGAACCGTGCCGATTTTTTCCCGAGTGGTTTAGGGCCGAGCCAAATGAGCGCGGCGAGCGCGTTGGTTGATCTATGGATAAGTGCGAAGGGAACACGCTGTTTCGTATACCATGCTTCATATGACCCTTCGCCGAAACGTTTTCGATCGCCGGTATTTTTTTGGATTGCATCGTCCGTCGGGTCAATGGATCGCTCCTTAAGCTTAGCGGTCATGCTTTGCGTAAGGCCGAGGGCTATATCAAACACGTCCCCGCCATCGCTCTCTGCCGTGGCCACGATGGCCGATACGTAAAGCGGTGGAGGAAAAAAAATTTTTTCTTTTGTATCGCGACGGGTGATTTTCATAAGACAGATTCCCGAATCCAATTCAGAAATTCTTTATTGCCATCAATTTCGTGGAAGGCAATGATAGGACACCTATCGCTATGGAGTCTTTTGACATCGCTAATAATCCTCTCCTTGTGCCGCAGAAGGGAAAACGTCTCAACATTGTAATATTCTTTTGCCACAACTTTGCCACTCCACCAGTAGTGGCAATCTCCCTTGTTGATTATAGTCCCGGCAACCAATTTCTTCTGGACAAGGCTCTTTGAAATGACGTAGGCCTCTTTCTTAAAAGGAGCGCTTATAATAACACGGCAACATTCGTTCCTCTTCATGCTTTCAGTATATCACGTGTTTTTCTTGGTGCATCTGGTTCGACGATGTGACGGAGACGCGCAGCGGTGCTGTGGTAAAATTGAAAGATATGCGCTCAAACCGCGACTTTCTTTTCAGGGTGGAGGGCGTCGTGCAGCAAGGAGACAGGGAAGGGAGCAAGCTTGGGTTCCCAACGGCGAACATTCGTACGGCGCAGTCCGTGCCGAGCGGCATTTACGCGGGAGAGGTAATGTGGAAGGGGACCGTATATCCCGCGGCGATCTACAAAGAGAATGGGAAAAACGTCGTGGAGGCGCACCTCATTGATTTTTCCGGAGAGCTGTACGGCGAGCGGCTCATTGTTGTCGCGTACAAGAAAATTCGCGACGGCGAAAAATTTGCGAAACAAGAAGACCTCGTCGCGGCAATCACAAAGGATATTGAAGCTATCAGGAAGTTATGTTCCGACTGAGTTCAATCAGCCGCGTCACCTCTTCAACGTCATCAACAAGATGAAGCAAATTCAAGTCTTGGAGGTCGTGGACAAGAAAATCTTGTTTTAAAGGGTTGTCTTTTAGCCAGTCCAATAGACCATTCCAGTATTTCCTGTTTGTGCAAATAATTGGTACTGTATCAACAATTTCCGTTTGCATGAGAACGGTATATTCAAAAAGTTCGTTGAGGGTTCCGTAGCCGCCGGGATAGAAAATAAGAGCTGCGCTTTTTATTGCCATGATAAATCGCCGGGCAAAAAGAAAATGGAAAGATAGCTCATGAGTGAAAATAGGATCACGAACCTTCTCTCCCTTGAGAAGTTCCGCTCTCAGGCCGATGGAGGGCGCTTTTGCTTCAGTTGCCCCGGAGTTCGCCGCATGCATAATGCCTGGCCCACCCCCGCTTAATATTGCGTAACCCTTTTCCCCAAGTTCAAACGCAACCCGTTTTGCATGCTGATAGTATTCGCTCTTGGGCGAAACCCTGTGGGAACCGAAAAACGTGACAATGGGCTTGTCAATTTTGTTAAGCAACGTCAATCCGTTATTGATTTCCTCTCGTACCTTTTCCGCCGTCCGGTCAACACTCGCGAAATATTCCTTGTTCTTATGCAGCCCGCTCATAATGAGATAATAGCACGTAGTTATCCCGCGACCTCCGCGCCGCCCGCGGCCTCGGCGTCGCCAGCGGCAGTTTTCTCGTTGCTGCCCGTGAGCTTGAAGACGGCGAAGAGCAGCACCGCGATACCCGCGATCTGCATCGGCGCGAGCGCGGCGCTTAAGAAGATCCAGTTCACGACCACGGCTGCCATAGGGAATCCGAGCTCGGCAATCGTTGCCACGGACGCTTTCGTGTACTCAAGCCCCTTGTAATAGATCAAAAGCGAAACGACGCCGGAGGCAACGGCTATGATGAGAATATAGAGCGCGTCGCGTGGAGTAAATTGGCCGGGCGCGGGAAATGACTGCTGCCAGAAATTCAAAAACAGAAGAAACAGGAACCCGAACGCGAAACGCAGGCCGGTCATGAGCCGAAAGTCAATTTCGCGGAGGACGTATTTTCCAAGCACGGTTGAGGCGCCCCAGAGAAGCGCGGCGAAAAGCGCGAGCCCCACGCCCAAGAGATTGGGATTCAATCCGCCGCCGAAAGAAACTTGCGGATTCAGATTGGGGAATGAAATGAGATAGGCGCCCGCGATCGCGACCGCTGCCCAGAGCCAGAACTTTTTGCCGAGCTGTTCTTTGAGGAGTGCGGCTGCGAGTCCGATCGCGATCAGGGGCTGCAATTTTTGGAGCAGGATCGCGACCGATGGATTGAGATAATGGAAGGCCTGCGTGTAGGCGACCGAGGCGAGTGCACTCCCGCCTATGCCGATCGCAAGCGCCGCGAGCCACCCCTTCCACGAAAGTTTTTTGATGCCCGCGAAGCCCGCGATGAGGATCGGCAGGAGAACGAGTATGTCCACCGTGTGTTCCGCAAGGACAATAAAGTTGCTGCTTAACCCCTTGGTGAGGTAAAGGCGGAACGGCGCGTCCGTCGCCCAGAGCATTGCGGCGAAGAACACAAGATAGGGTCCGGTTTTTTTAGTGATGCGCAATTTGTGAATTATACCATGCTCGCACTTACGCCGGCTTGGGACGCGACTGATTAGATGATGGCGACTCCCAATCTAGAATATAAAGTTTCGGGTCGTTTTGTGACCTTGGAAGAGGCCTGTTCTTCTTGAAGTCCCACAGTACCAACAAATTTCTTTCGTTCAGGTCCTTATGCTCAACTCCCTTCTTTATGCACAAATCTTGGAGTCGTCGTCGTTCCTCAAAGTAATCAAAACCAAAAATGTCTTCAACTATCACCTTTCTAAATTTCTCTTCAAGCCTGGCTATACTTTCCATTATTCTTTTCATCTTATCATCAACTTTTTCTTTTTGAGGCAGACGTGGCCAGTCTTTCTGGGCTTTTTGGACGTCATAGACACACGACTCTAAATTGTCATAACCGATTGACGCCAGCGCTTCCTGAACACCTTCGCGAAAAACGTGCGATATATTTATGTAATCGATGAATTCATGCAGGCTTTGTTTCGCGTCGCTCTCAGGGCCGGCTACGCCAAACTTCTCCTGAATGGACTGTAGCAGACTGAAGGATTCTCGCTGGACGATGACATGTCGGTTCCTTCTCCAGAGTCTATGTATCCTGTCGCGTCCCTCGCGAGAAAGTGCCGGCAATTTAGCGAGAGCACCTTCAAGTTGCAAGAACGTTTCTGAAAGGGCGATAGAGTTTATCTTCGCGGCAAGGTCGCCCTTTTCATATAGCCGTTCCTCGGCAGCCAAGAGATTGATGCCCGGCAGGTGTTCAAACCACGCATAGGCATTGCCGTGATCCAATATTTCCCCAAAGATTTTCGGAGTTGGAATCCCCATCTCCAGGGCTCGTTGCGCTCGCGCAACCTCTGCGAGTTGGTCTGGCCTTATACGCTTGGAAACAATCTCGATGATTTTTTTGTCTTTTAGCTCAACCTCAAATTCTTTCACCTTGCTCACGTCGTACGGTTTCCGCCAAAGTTCTTTGATGGTTTCTCCTGTAGGTAGGCTTCCCTCCGCGTGTCCGCGATCAATATCACTTTGTTGTTCAATCCACTGAGTCGGGTTCTTGTAAAATTCTTCCGAAAGCGCGCTGGCTATCTCTGGGTCAAGAAGAAGTTGTTGAGGCGAGGAATCTCTGTCCTCATAAAAAATAGGTTTCTTTTCTGAGAGTGCGGCGATCCTTTCGGCGTTCGCGGCCGTCAACGTCTGGAATAGCGATCTTCGTCCTCTTTCTGAGGTATGGAGGACCGTCTTTGAGAGCTTGCGAATAAGTTCCTCCGATGGTTGTTCGTTCGATTCGGTTTTCCACTTCTCAACCATTGTGTTTACAGCATAAGTCAATTTCGGTTTCCGGCCAAGCTTGTTGGGCAGGTGAGCTTGCCGACGCGCGTCTTTAAAAAGGGCGTTGTCTCCTTGCTACTCAAACAGGAAGATCGCGAAGCACCTCGCAAAGCTTCGCTACTTGCTCTTTGGTGTGGCTGGGGAAATTCCCGATCCTTATTTGGGAATCTTTTTTATCTCCGTAGCCGCTTGCGATCACGAATCCTTTTTGCGCGAGCGCTTCTATGATTTTTTTTGAGCCGTGCTTTGCCTCGGCGACCACAACCGTCTGCGAGCGGATTTTTTCGTTGTGTATGGTGAGAGTGAGCGCGGGACATTTTTCAATCGCGGCATAGATTAACGCGGCTTTTTCTTTGGTTTCGGCCCGCAGCGTTGCGATACCGCGCGCGAGAAAATCAAGACAGGCCTCGTTTAAAAGATACATGCCGAGGACATTGGGCGTTTCGGGCGTTTGATGCTTTTCCGCGTGTTTTTGAAGATTGGCGAACGAATGGAACGAGCCGGTGTATTGTGAGCTGCCCGGTTCGGCTTGCTGCGACTCAATCTGTTCTGCCTTCCGGAGCGCCCTCGGGCTCACAAACATTGCGGCGAGGCCTGCAGGCAATCCGAAGCCCTTTTGTATGGAAAAGAAGATGCAATCAAATTTGGCACAGTCAATTTCGCTCGTCGGTGCGGAGGAAACGATATCAAGGGCAAGGAGCGCATCGGGAAATGTGGTCCGCACCGATTCCTGGAAGTCGCGGGGGAGCGTCGTGCCGTTGCTTGTTTCATTGTGTGTAAGGCAGATCAATTCCGGCGGTGCGTCCGCGCCCTGGGGCAGGCGGTCAAGGGAAAAGGATTGGTCGTCTTTCGGTGGGACCGCGACCGCTGCCTTGCCGTTCGCTTGCGCGATTTCAAAAAACTTTTTTGAGAATACTCCGTTCACGAAATGCAACGTGTTCTTTTGAGCGCAATTTTGTACGGTGCGCTCCATAAACTCCGTTGCCGAGGTGGCGAAGAACACCGCGTAATCCTCCGGCACCGCAAAAAGTTTTTTCAGATTTTGCGTGAGATCGGCGTGGAGTTTGCAAAATCGGTCGCTGCGGTGAGAGATGGAACCGATCGTTTCGCGGCTTGCCTCGCGGAGGAAGGTTTCAAACTTCGGATGCAGCTGGCTGGGGCCGACGGTGAAGTAGACGGGTTTTGGAGCGGGTTTTGGAGTGGGGTTCATGGGCGTGGCTGGCTGCGCGCGCGGCGGCGCGGGTGTTCAATATAAAATTCTCGCCTTGATAGTGTGCGGCACGGCCTTGAGCGCGGCAATGACTTCGTTCCCGTGGGCGCTCTCAATGTCCGTGATCGTGTAGCCGATCGTTTCGGTGGTTTTCAGATATTGCCCGACAATGTTGATCTTGTGCGCGGCAAAGATCTCGTTGACGCGCGCGAGCATGCCGGGGATGTTTTCGTGGATGTGAATGATGCGGTGGGCTTTCTTCAAAAGCGGCAGCCGGACGTTAGGGAGGTTGACGGACATACTGGTATCACCGTTGTTTATAAAGTCAATGATGCGGCCCGCAACATATCCGGCGATATTTTTCTGCGCCTCTTCGGTGCTGCCTCCGATGTGAGGGGTGAGGATCACATTCGGGAGACCCTGCAGTGGACTTACCAAAAGTTCGCCGTTGCCCTTGGGTTCCTCGGGGAATACATCCACGGCGGCGCCGGCTATATGGCCCGCGGCGAGGTGTTTCGCGAGCGCATCAAGGTCTACGACGTTGCCGCGGCTGATATTCACGAGATACGAACCGGGGCGCATGCGTGCGAGCTCTTTCTCTCCGATCAGATTTTTATTTTCCGGGCGGCCGTCAACGTGCAGCGACACGATGTCGGATTTTCGGAGAAGTTCCGCGAGCGACCTGCACCGTTTCGTATTCCCAAGGGCAAGCTTTTCCTCAATATCGTAGAAGTACACTTCCATGCCGAGCGCTTCGGCCAGGACGGAAAGTTGCGAACCAATGTTGCCATATCCCACGATGCCCAAGCGCTTACCGCGCGCCTCAAAACTGCCGGACGCGCTTTTGTCCCAAACCCCCACATGGAGCTTCTCGCTCTTGTTGAAAACTTTTCTCAAAAGCATCAGCATTTCGCCGAGCGCGAGCTCCACGACGCTGCGGCTGTTGGAATACGGCGCATTGAAAACGGCGATACCCTTCTTGTCGCATTCAGCAAGGTTGATTTGGTTTGTCCCGATGCAGAACGCTCCTATGGCAAGAAGGCGCGGTGCCGCGGCCAAAACGCGGCTCGTGATCTTCGTCTTTGAGCGAATGCCGAGGATTAAAACATCGGCGAGTTCCCTTGTAAGTTCCGCTTCGTCCAGTGCCCGATCCACCGTCCTTACGGGATATCCTTCATCAGAGAATGTTTTTGCCGCGTCCGCGTGGATATTTTCCAAAAGCAAAACCTTGATCTTGTTTTTAGGGTATGAGGTCTTTTTTGCGCCGCCGTTCTTCCCTTCCATAAACCTATTTTACCCTATCGCGCGGATTTTGAAACTGGTTTGCGCCGGCTCGGCCGGCGGTCACTACAACACCGTCTAAGACCTCATCGCCAAGCGATTCAAGAAATTTGCTACCGGTCTGCTCGGCTCATTTCACGTAGACCCAGATGCGCGCCGACATGCCATCCTTGAGTTCGGGATACCTCGCCGGATTGAAGCGGACATACACATTGAATTGGTCTGTCGGGCGCTGGCTGAAAATATTGGAAGTTGTGTTCCCTTGTGAAATCTGGCCTATTTCATCGACGACGCCGTAATACTCCCTTGAACCAAATGCATCAACCGTGAACTTCGCCACATCGCCCACCATCACGTTTGCAAGTCCCTTATCTTCGTCCAGGTGGCCCACGACGCGAAGCTGGGTAGGATCAATCATCGTCGCCACAACGGACTGTCCGGTCATGGCGTTTTCAAACTCGCCGATGTTTTGATCAACTGAAACTATCTCGCCGCTCGTTTTTGATTCGACAATCTCGTCCCCGACGCGGGCAATGGGCTGATTCGCCATTACGAGGTCGCCGACATTCACAAACACAGCCTGGAGCGGTCCCGAATCTGTCGGCGATAAATTAATGACTGGTGCCTGAATGACCGACAGATCAATATAGACCGTCCTCGATGCAATGTACCAGTATGCTCCGCCGCCGATAGCGACGCAAGCAATGAGGGCGACAATAGCCGTGGATCTGATTGCACGGCGGTTGCCCTTTGATGGTTGCCCGGTTTTTAATTCTTCTTCCATATCAAAAATAGGTTAGAAATTTGCGAGGGTATCGCCCTCATTGATTCCCGACGTAATTTCCGTCGTGCCGTTGTCGCCCACAGGGCCGATCTGAACCTGCTTCTGTTCGATCCCGGAGGAGGTTTTTACGAGCACGAAATATCGGTTGCCGTTATTGAGCACGAGGCGGCTCGGTACAACGATTACGTTGTCATCTTCGGCGAGAACGATGTGAACATTGCCCGTCATGCCGTCCTTCACTTGCGGTTCGGAATTCGTGAAGTGAAGCGTAATGAGGTACGACGGCGTGCCGTTCACTTGCGTTTCCGCGCTGTCTATCGTCGTTACGGTCGTGGGAAACGTCGTGCCGGTACCGAACGCGTCCAGGGTTACTTCGGCCGCATCGCCCGCTTTCATTTTTGCGACGTCGGCTTCGGAAACGTAGGTTTGAATTTTAAGCCCGTCGTTATTTAAGAGTGAAAGCACCGGAGCGCTGGGCGTGATTACCTGCCCGACCTGCGCGGTGAGGGCTTGCACCGTACCGGGGAACGGTGCGGCGAGCGAAGCATTGTCCAGCGCGACTTGTGCGGCGGCAGCGGCGGCCTGCGCTTGCGCGACGGCAGCCTGCTGCTCCTGGATAACCTGGGATGTTGAACTTGCGGTTGTAAGGTTCAACCCCGCCTGCGCCTGCGCGATGGCAGCTTTTTCGGAAGCGATATTCTGTTCGACAGCGGTGATCTCCGTGACTGCCCCATTCACTTCATTCAATCCCGTTGTCGCCGAAACTTTATAGGCCGCGAGCGTTGATGCTAATAAGCCGGTCTCATCGGTAAGCGCCGTCATGGTGTCGTCCGCAAGATTCTGGATTGTCGAAAGATGACCCGCGGCGTTTTGGAGCGCGGTATCCAAAACCGAATCAGGAGCGTTCGCGGTCGTGCTTGCAAGCTCTCCCTGCCACGCATTAAGCTCTGCACTCGCGGAAACCCTCAGACTTTGAATATTATTAAGCACTTGAGAATCGCTCACGCTGAACGTAAGCTGCGGATTGATTCCTTCCGGCGTGGAGAAGAATGCGGCAAGCTGGTTGCGTACCGCATCGTTCGCTTTCGCATAGGAGTCATTCAGCGCATTCTGAACTCCTGTGTAGCCATTTGCGAGCGATTGTTCTGCCGACGCGAGCGCGGTTTGTGATACGGCGATCGTCTGCGGCGTGGCGCCCGTCTGCAGCGCGTCAAGCTTCGCCTGGGCCGCCGCAAGAGCCGCGTTCGCTTGTTCAACGCCCGTTTCCAAGGATGCGGTATCCAAGTTCGCAAGCGTTTCTCCTATACTCACCGTATCCCCTTCCTTCACGTACACATGCGTTATCCGGCCTGCTTCTTGAAAGGAAATTTCCGCATTATTCTCTGCGGCCACCGTCCCCGGTTCATCAATCGCCTCGGCGACATTTCCGCGCGCAACGGTGTAAGAACCAAGCGCAGGCGCCGCATTTGAAGCAACATACCACGCCGCGCCGCCGGCAACGAGAACAACGACAACCGCAGCAACAAAACGGATATGGACAGTGAAAAACTGTTTCATGGAATTATTCGCACCTTGTGGCCATTATATAACATATCAGGTCAAACTTGAATTTTCTCAAAGAAATAACCACCCACCAATGAAAATACCACTGCCATCCCCACAAGGACGAGCGCATCCGTCCCCAGCCCCAGATCGTGATGGCCGATGTTGGCGAGGAGGACGCGCAGGGCATCGACGCCGTACGTCAAGGGATCGATGCGGGAGATGAACGTAAGCCAACCTGGCAGTCCTTGCAGCGGGAAGAGCGCGCCCGAAAGGAAGAAAAGCGGCATGACCAAAAAGTTCATGATGAGCGAAAAGGCCTGCATGTCGTCGAGAAATGAACCGATGATGGTGCCGATCGATGCAAAAATAATCGCGATAAAAAACATGATGAATATTACGGGAAAAACCGCCGCCCAGCTTGCCGGCTGGAAACCAAAGAGGGTGGAAATGAGCAACACGATAATGCCCTGTATGGTGGCAACGGTTGCGCCACCCGCGGTTCTGCCGATCATGACGTCGGTGCGCGGCATGGGAGCTACGAGCGTTTCTTTCAAAAATCCGAACTGGCGGTCCCAAATTACTTCTATACCCGTGAAAATGGCGGTGAAGATAATGCTCATTCCGACGATGCCGGGCGCCAGAAAGTCAAGGTAGTTGCCCCCTCCTGCTCCGAACGAGCCGCCGAAACCATAACCGAACATGACGAGGAATATGATCGGCTGTGCGAGCGTGCCGATCATGCGCGCCCTGGAGCGCAGGTATTTCTTGATTTGCCGAAGCCAAAGATAATAGATTTTTTTCATATGTTGAGGATGTTTTATCTTCTTCCCATCCGGCGGCCTATGGTTCTCGCGTGGTCGGTGGAACTGGCCCCTTCGTCGCGAATGGTCTTGCCCGTGAGCGCGAGGAACGCATCCTCAAGGAACTCGGTATTCGTTTGCTTCTTCAGTTCGTCCGGAGTCCCGGTGGCGATGATCTTGCCTTCATCCATTATGGCGATGCGATTCGCCATCCTGTCGGCTTCCTCCATGTAATGGGTTGTGAGAAAGATCGTCATTCCCTTGGTCTTATTGAGATCCTGCAGGCGGTCCCACATGAGGTTCCGCGTTTGAGGGTCGAGGCCTGTCGTCGGCTCATCAAGGAAGAGGATCTTGGGTTCGTGCAAGAGTCCCCGGGCGATTTCAAGCCGACGCTTCATTCCTCCGGAAAATTCTTTGACTACGCTATCTTTGCGATCCCAGAGATCAACGAACTTCAGGAGTTCCTCGCACCCTTTCCGTCGCGCCTCATCCGGCACGTCATAGAGCACCCCGTGCAAATCCATATTTTCCCAGGCGGTCAGGTCGTCATCCAAGCTTGGATCCTGAAACACAATCCCGAATGTTCGGCGCGCCTGCTCCGGTTCGCGTACGGGATCAATATTATTAAGCCTCATAACCCCCGCAGTGGGATGAAGCAGCGTCGTGAGCATCTTCACGGTCGTAGTTTTACCCGCGCCGTTGGGACCGAGGAACGCGAACACCTCTCCGTCGTTCACGGTGAAGCTCACGTTATTTACTGCCGTAAGATCACCATATTTTTTGGTCAAATTACTTACTTCGATCATATATATCAGATTATAACCTTTTTTTCGTCATTTTTTCCGGATCGGCGATCCTCTCCGATTTATCCCTAAATTTTTTGCGATGCTAAAACCTGAGGGCGAGAACCTATGGATGCTAGGCAGCCCCGAACTCCCGGCTCGGCGAGGGAAAGCTAGATTTCATGCCACGCGAAGCGTGGCCGCTCGCGGTGGAAAATAATCTTCAACCAAATCTGCGGTGTTCCTCGGTCGGGAACCAAATCCCAGCAAGCCGTTACAACATTCTTGAAAATCGGCCGTTTGAGGCGAGTCGGTAGGGTTCAATTTTCCGTTATAACGATATAGATGGCACCCAATTTTTTACACAAACTCAGATCATTACTCACGTCCCTTCTTCGATTTAAGGTTCAAATAGAATTTGTTAATCGCTGCTGTAATAGTTTCTCCTAAACGCCTTGGCTCTTCTTTGGCCGGCGATATAAGTGGCGCGTTTAATTCTTCAAGATCGTAGGGTTCGGTAATAAAAAACTTTTCTGCGTCTTCAAAAGTTTTAGGGTAATTCGGATATTGCGGGCTTATTCGTTTCCTGGTTCCTTCGCGTTCGTCTTTAGAGAGTTGCTTCATTAAAAGTTGAAGGTATTTTTCTCCGTAAGGTTTGGACTGTAATTGTTCAAGCACATATCTCCTCGCTTTATAAACCTGGTCACCAACCGCAAGCATAAATAAATTGCTCAAAGGTGACCGGAAAGGTAATGTGGGAATTTGTTCCACTGGAATATTTTCTCCTTCAGCAATCTCATTGGCTGTGGCAACAAGGTCAGAAATTTCAGAATCTAATGACCCTTTACCTATCTCTACCAAATGTAAAGCACCATAATGCTCCACATCGAGGGGGATATCTACTGGAAATGAATCTCGAATAACTTCTTTGTTTATATATTTCTTGGTGTTAAATACTATATTCCAGTCGTAAAAAACAACAATATCTAAATCTGAATCTGCTTTTTCCTGGCCTTTTGTTCGCGACCCCATAAAACCTATCCCGCGGATTCCGGGAATATTTTTTTGTATGCCCTCAAGCATGTCTCGGATATTTTTCATGGCGCTAAGCGATTCCGGGGTTGGAGCGAATCTTTTGTGTTCTAGTATATGATCTAAATTTTCACTCATAATATTTGTGTTTTTCCCAACTGGCGGTGTGAAGAGGTCTAGAACCAAATCCTGGCAATCCATCGCAACGTTCTTGGAAATCGGTCATTTGAGGCGGGTCGGTCGGGGTCTATTTCCCCAAAACCCGGATCCGTCAGTAGAATAACGAGAACATACTCGACTTTATGATTCTATTTCAAAAGCCATCTAAAGAATATGATTATAGGGCGTTTAACAATCTTTATCTTCGCAATTATCACCATTAGGATTGTTGTGCTAATAACAGCAATTATACAGGCTGCGAATAAATTTTTAACTAGAAGGTTGACCAGGGGAATCAGCCCAACCATCAATGTGAATAAGATACCAATGAGCGCGAGGTCATTCGCCTCCCATTTAATGTTGTCAACAATCTTAACAAATACCTCGTCCGTCGCCTTAATTGAATCTGATAGGGAAATTCTACCGACCCATTTTAGAGTCTCGTCAATCTCCTTTTGAGCTTCATCGGAAGAATTAAACGAATCGTGGAGTAATTCTTTTTCGCCACCAATGTATTCCGCCTCAATACCAAATTTATTCCCCACGCTTATAACTTTGGCGCTTTTCAAATCCTCCCTAAAAAGTCCTTTTGGATTTTTATCTATCATTGTCTACGATATAAGTAAGATTTCGATTATTTACACGAACTTCAAATACTGAAATAGCCAATAAAGGATTAGTTCGGTTTTGATTTTATTGTTCTTCCGCATTTATCGCAATTCAAATCACCTCCTTTATTCATATTATGACTTGCCCTTCTTAAACCATGAACGCAGTATGTCAAAGAGGCCCAACAGAAACAAGATAAATCCGACTGTTCCAATTGCGCTGCCGATAACGCCTCCTATGATAAGAAAAATAATATAGAGCGCGATTCCTATTGGGATAAAATATTTTGAAGAAATATTGAACTTCATATTATTGATGCCCTAATTATAGCTCAGGGTGGAAATGCGTTAAACTAGGCAAAGCGGCCCCTCAAACTTACGCACTAACGGGCGGTGATCCTCGGTCGGGAACCTCTTTTTGATGAGCCTTTCAGGGCTTTCTTGGAAAAGCGGTTTTTGAAGCCGGGAGGTCGCTCTTGGATTTAGGGTAAATGCAACATGCACCAAATGCAACACGATGTGTAACATTTGGGAAATGACACCTCTGCGGTGGGGTGGCCAGCCAAGACCGAAAATATGTGTGTTTTCAAGGGATCCGGAATGCAACATCCCAAGCGCAACGCCCAAAATGTTACAAATGTTACACTGCCGGGGCATGTAACATTTTGGGAGAAAATGGCACAAATGGCACACAGCATAGGCACTTTTTCGTGTGCCATCCCGGTGTGCCAAATCGGACAAATCGGACACCAAAACGGCATTCCGGACGTGTCCGAAATGGGACAAAATGAGACACAAAACTGGGTGTTCCAGTGGGACAAACCAGTGTCTCATTTCGAAAAACCGAAGCCCGTAAAATAAGACTTTTTTTGATCAAATGAGACAAATGAGACACTTTTTGCGTGTCTCGGGGCGATGTCTCATTTGATCCTGCCCGAGAGCAGAAAATTTATAGAAATTTTGGATTGGACAGCACCAGTTTCAACACCTCATTGAGGTAGTTGATATAGGCCAATTCGTCCATGACGTAGCTAGACGGATGGGCACAGTGGTTGCGTACGTCAAAGAGGTGGATAATCGCTGCTAGTTCGTTCAAATCCAGATTTACCATTGCCGAAAGAACCGTGATCAAATCTTTATCAAAAACCTCCGGTAATTCGTTGGTCTGTGATATATCAAATTCTTTAGAAAAACGTTTATAGTACCCGGTCTTCCGCGCCTTCAGCTGTTTCGAGGTTTTATTAAAATTTTTCAAACCTAACTTCTCAACCACCTTTCGAAGCCTATCAATTGCTGCGCACCATACCATTACTGTTGCAGCCTTATAGCACTCACTGGCCGCCGCCCGAGCAGCCTCCTCAAAATATTTTCTCTCCTCGTCAGAAGAGAGGCTGGAATAAATCTTCGACAGGATCGAGGCGGCGAGTGGATTTTGCGCCGTTTTCGTTTTCTTGATAATAGGGACGAGGACTCCCTTTTGGATTTCCTTCGGCAGCGCGTTGAGCAAACCGAGGTAAGAGTTTTTTCGGTTGTTATTCGAAGTCAACTCTAACAACTTTTCGATTTTTTCATCTATCGCGTTAAGAATTTGATCGTCAATCAACCCCTCACCACGGATTTGGGTCGAGAGCTTACCAAGCCAAAACTTCCCGCAATCTGCAACGCTACCTCGCAGAGCGGAGCGAGAAATAAAGTCGGATTTATTTTTCTTGATGGCTTCTTGAAGTTCCGCAAGGGACGACAGGAAGCGTTCCAGTTGTTCTACCATGCGGCATAATTTACAAAGCTAATTCCTTAACGAGAGCCGCTGCTTGTGTCTTCCCCAAGGGAGATAATTTGTTGGTCGCGGTTGGCTTGAAGCCGGCGAATATCTCTTTCATATTTTTGAGATTCTGCACAAAGTTTGCGGCGTCGTATGCTCCATAGGTTACGCACGCTTCGCGCAACTCATCCTTTGGTACATCAAAGCTGCTCTCTGCGAATTGATGCTTGACACCGATTAGCAACGCTAGCCGCCGCTGTTGTTGCGCAACTTTCTTAGACTTCAAATCCGCAGCCTCGATGCTTACATTTCCCGCTTCGTCGACGCCGAACACTTTATAAATCTCAACATCGGAAAGCTGGTGATGTTCGGCGAAGACCTTGATTCGTTTTTTGATCTCGGGGGGTACGCCCGATGCCCCGACGTCGGCGCGGTCAGGTATTTCTCCCTTCGCTCCCGTGTCCGCGCGCCGCCCTCCCTTCATTGATGTCAGCGCATCATTAAGAAGAATCTCGAAGCATTTTTCTTGGAGATTTTGTGGGCACATTTTTACAAGCTCGAGGATCTCTTTGAGTTCTTTTGAGAATGTTTCTTTGGTCATGAAAATATTGTTGTTAGCTGATTTTACACAATCGACCTTTCTCTCAATTTCGAGGGCTTATTTCCCATGAGAATACCACATTTTTAGGGGTTTTTCAAGGGCCTTCCGAGGGGTCTGGACTCCATCCACCGTTGCGTCATCCCTTGTGGTATGACAGCAAAAACAACGGATCCCCGGGGAGTCGGGACCCAGACGGCAGTGGAGGCTCCCATAAAGGTCAAATACTGCCTTTACGCGAGGAAAAGCACGGAATCGGAGGAGCGTCAGATCCTTTCCATTGATTCGCAGATAAAGGAGATGCTCCAGATTGCCGAGCGCGAGAATCTTGAAATCGTGGAGATGAAGCGCGAGAGCCATTCGGCGAAAGCGACCGGACAACGACCCATCTTCAACGAGATGATCAACGATCTTCGCATGGGCAAGTTCAACGGCATCCTCACGTGGGCACCTGATCGGCTCTCAAGGAACGCGGGCGACCTTGGATCGCTCGTGGACCTCATGGACCAGAAGCTCCTTATGGAGATCCGCACTTACGGTCAGCGATTCAGTAACTCGCCAAACGAGAAGTTCCTCCTCATGATCCTGTGCTCGCAGGCGAAGCTTGAGAACGACAACCGAGGCGTGAATATAAAGAGAGGGCAGCGGGCGCGATGCGAGATGGGTTTATGGCCGACAACCCCACCCACGGGCTATCTCACGCAACGGCTCGCCGAGCGGAAATGCCAAGTTATTATTGATCCCGAGCGCGCGCCCGTTATCAAGAAGATGTTCGAAAAGGTGGCCTTCGACCGCTGGTCGGGGAGGAAGCTTTTCCACTGGTTGAAATTTGAGCTGAATTTCCGGACTAAGAGCAACCACCATTTATCGCTCGGAAATATTTATGTTCTTCTCCAAAATACCTTTTATTACGGCGTCTTCGAGTATCCGCAGAAAAGTGGCAACTGGTACAATGGGAAGCATGAGCCGCTCATCTCGCGAGATTTATTCGACAAGGTACAGGAACAACTAAAGCGAGATCATATCCAACGGGAATCAAAAGAGTTCGCTTTTACAAAGCTCATCAAATGCGCCGAGTGTGGATCGGGCATTACGGCCGATGAGAAATTCAAGAAGCAGAAAAATGGGAACGTGCATCGCTACGTCTATTACGCCTGCACACGATCGAGGGATCTGCACTGCAAGGGCGGTGCGATCCGCGAGGAGGATTTGATTGCACAGCTCGTGAAACTCATGGACCGGATCGACATGAACGAGCTCGGCGTCAAAAAGAAATTTGAAGAAGAGATTGAACGCTATAAACACTTTAAGCGGGCGATGTTTGGTACCGACAAAATCGAGGAGAAAATCAGGAAAGAAACCAACGACATCGATTTCAAGACCTATGCTAAATACCTCCTCAAAGAGGGTAGCATTACGGAGAAAAGGGAGTTGCTAACGAACCTCAAGAGCTGGCTGGTGCTGAAGAATAAGCAGCTTGTGATTGAAAAGAAGAGCGACATTTTATAATGATTTTTGGGCGCTTATTTTGCAAATTGAAACAAAATAGCGCCAGAGGTAGTATAATAAGTATATGAAAAGTAATAAAAAGGGTAATTTTATACCTCCCATGTCGGAAATCTATGGGACATCGACGATCAACGAGAAGGGGCAAGTTGTCATCCCGGCGGAAGCGCGGAAAAAACTCCATATAAAATCGGGCGAACGATTCCTTATCATAGGCACTCCTTTTGATGACGGCATTGTCATCGTAAAAGCAAAAGCCTTCACGGAACATTTGGGGAAAATCGCCAGAATTTTAAAAGAGCGACCGTAATAGAACTAACAATATGAAACAAAAGATTCTTGCGTGGGTGGGAGCGCACAAGATACTATCTGTTGCTGTGGTAGTCGTTCTTGTAATTGGCGGATTCTTTATTGTGAGTGCAGGAAAGGGGTCTCCGACCCAATATGTGGTCGGGACAGTGACCAAGGGGAATCTTGCAATTACCGTGAATGGCACTGGCCAAGTGGAGGCCGAAAGCCAAGTCGATCTCCAACCGCAGGGTACGACTCAGTCCGCGTCAACGATTACTGAGGTGGATGTAAAACAAGGCAACACCGTAACTGCGGGTGAACAAATTGCGGTCATTGGTAATGCGAGTGCTCTTACACAGCTCACACAGGCAAAAGCGAATGTTGAAAGCGCACAGGCAAATTATGACAAAGTGGTGGCGGGGGCGACCAGCCAAAGCGTGGCAGTGAGTCAGGCGCAGGTGGCCTCTGCTCAACTCTCGTTACAAAATGCCGAACAAACACTCATAAACCGTTTGCAGAGTGCCTATAACGACACATTTTCCGTGGTATTCACCAACACGAACGGATTTTTTGGCAATGCAAATAATACGACGGCTAATCCGCAATTTTCCGTTCCGGGCGGTACCGTGACCAATACCCAGCTTCAAAACAACATAAACGACGAGAGGCTGAGCGCTCAATATATGTTTTCGACATGGCAAGATCAAATTGCAAAGGCCGCCTCCTCCACGGGGAATATCAACGTCAATGATCTTGCTGCGGCGCTCGCGACAACCAACACCAACCTCGCTTCGACCAGCCAGTTTCTTAACGATATGCTGAGCGTTCTCACCAATTATATCGTGCCCGCCTCTGCGGGGACGAGTTATATAACCACCGTCGATTCGGCGCGGGCGACCATTTCATCTGACATTTCAAGCGTGCTTGCGGCGGGGCAAAGTGTTCAAACTGCCTCCTCGTCGCTTGCACAAAATCAGGCATCATATAACCAAACGACTGCCCCGGTTCTTCCCGAAGACATCGCAACGGCGAAGGCGCAGCTCGATAACGATACGGCGGCACTGCAAGCCGCTCAGAACACCTACGATCAAAGCTTTATCAAAGCTCCGTTTGGCGGTGTTGTTGCCGCCGTGAACGTTTCGGTCGGCGATGTCGTGAATACCAATACGGTTATTGCCACCGTCATAACCAAAGAGCAGATTGCAAAAATCTCGTTGAACGAAGTCGATGCGGCGCAGGTGAAGCTCGGCGATACAGCAACCATTACCTTCAATGCGTTGCCCGGCGTTACGGCAACGGGCACAGTCTCTCAGATCGATACCATCGGTACGGTTACCCAAGGGGTGGTGAGTTATAATGCAAAAATTGTTTTCGATGCCTCAGGCCAAGGAGTGAAGCCGGGGATGAGTGTTTCGGCGACAATAACTATCGGACAGGATACTGGAGTGCTCCTTGTCCCTAACTCAGCAGTGTTAAGCGTGGGGTCAAATTCAACGGTGCAGGTGCTTGACGGGGTGGCCGGAGCGAAGGACGGCGCGACGATTTCATTAACTACCGCCCCGCATTCCGTTACGGTGCAAACGGGAGATTCCGACAACTTAAATACCGTTATCACTTCCGGCCTCACCGAGGGCGAACTCATCGTAACGCATACCGTTACGGGCGCTACCAAGACATCATCGGGAGGGCTATTGGGCGGCCCCGGTGCCTAAATATATATCCCATGATTGAATGCAAAAATCTCACAAAAGTCTATGGAAGCGGCGAAGAAGAAACCCAAGCATTGAAAGGGGTCTCGTTTTCCATTAAAGACGGGGAGTTCGTTGCCATTATCGGCCCCTCCGGATCGGGGAAGTCCACGCTTATGCACATCTTGGGATGCCTCGATACTCCAACGTCGGGACAATATTTTCTTGACGGCAAGGACGTTTCAAAGCTTTCCGATGATGAACTTGCGGACATACGTTCGAGTAAGATCGGATTCGTATTTCAGGCGTTCAATTTGCTGCCGCGCACTACGGTAATGCGCAATGTAACCTTGCCGCTGGTATATTCCGGTGCGCCCGAGGCCGAACTTGAACCGCGTGCCGCCGCCGCTCTTCAGTCGGCAGGACTTCCCGAAAATCGGTGGACACATAAATCGAACCAACTTTCAGGAGGGCAGATCCAGCGCGTGGCCATCGCTCGATCGCTTGTTAATAATCCTTCGGTCATTATGGCGGATGAGCCGACGGGCAATCTTGACTCAAAAACGGGAGAGATCGTTCTTGGCACCTTTCAGCGCCTCAATAAGGAACACAAGGTCACGATGATTCTGATCACCCATGATCCTGATACGGCGAATTGTGCGGAGCGGATCATTTTTATCAAGGATGGCCTCATTCTTGAAGACAAGAAGAATCCAAATCAAAAAAATCTCGATAAAAACCTTCCCGCATGACCATTCGCAACCTATATCGGGAAACCGCGTCGGCGCTCCTCAGCAATAAGTCACGATCCGGACTTACCGTGCTTGGCATTGTGATCGGCATCGCTTCGGTCATCATCATGCTTGCGGTCGGCAACGGCACGAGCAGTTCGATCCAGTCGAACATCCAAGGGCTGGGCTCGAACCTCTTGACCGTTTCGGCGGGGGCGGCAAGGACTCCCGGCAGCCAAGTTCGGGGAAGCGGTGGATCAGCGCAAAGCCTCACCCGGGACGATGCTACCGCAATTCAAGACCATGTCTCCGGAGTGGCGAATGTTTCGCCCGAGGTAAGCACGAATCAGCAGATCGTCGCGGCGAGTAAAAACACCAATACCTCGATCTACGGCGTCGAAACGGTATACGCGACCGTGCACAATGTGGATATGCAGGAGGGATCGTTCATCTCAGATAAGAACTTGCAAGGGTATGCGCGGGTTGTGGTTCTCGGCCCCACGGCGCGTGATGATCTCTTCGGCGCGGGCGCGGAAGCGATCGGCCAGACTGTTCGCATCGATAATCTTGAATTCACTGTCATTGGCATTACTAAAGCGAAGGGGGGGTCGGGATTTAACAATCCGGATAACGCCGCATATATTCCCCTCACCACCGCCCAACAGATGATCACGGGCAATCAATATCTGAGCGATATATCTGTCGAGGCCGACACCTCCAGCGATTCACAGTCCGTACAAGATGGTATCACTGCGCTACTTTTAAAGCGGCACCGTATTTCTGATTCGGCGAATGCAGATTTCAACATTGAGAGTCAGGCAAGTCTTTCTTCGACGCTTTCAAGCATCACCACCACGCTTACCTATCTCCTCGCGGCAATCGCATCGATATCCCTTATCGTAGGAGGGATCGGTATTATGAATATGATGCTTACGACCGTTACCGAGAGAACGAAAGAGATCGGTCTGCGCAAGGCAATCGGCGCGAAGAAAAGAGACATCAGCATTCAGTTTCTTACTGAAGCAGTTGCGCTCACCATGACCGGGGGCATCATCGGCGTTGTCATAGGATACGGCGCTTCATATATTATCACGTTGACCGGGCTTCTTACCGCCACCGTCTCCATGTATTCCGTGCTTCTTGCGGTAGGAGTTTCCATGCTGATCGGCATCGTTTTCGGCTATTTCCCTGCACGCCGGGCGGCTGGCTTGAATCCCATCGAGGCCTTACGGTACGAATAGGCGTGGATCTTCTCGCAACTTTATTGAATTATGAAACTTTTTCTGCGAGCGGCCAGTATATAGAGTATAAACATTAAAACACTGTCATGAAAAAGAGATTATGGGGAATTTCAGCAGTCGTAATTTCATCGTTTGTTCTTGTCGCAGGACCCGTTCTTGCAGAGTCGTATCCGCCCGCTGGCGGTCCCGGAGGCGGAGGAATGGGTCAGCCCCCTGGTGTTTTCGGGCAGGTAACCGCAATTAACGGTACAACTATTACCATTACAGATACAGATAGTCGCAACAGTACGACCTACACGGTTGATGCCTCAAATGCCAGCGTGACGAAAAATGGGTCGGCATCTTCGCTCTCTAATATCGCTGTCAGCGACACCGTTATGGTACAAGGAACGGTCAACGGTAATTCAGTGATTGCAACGAGTATTCTGGATGGTCTCGGCGGTAGTGGTAATTATCCGGGACGACCAGGCGGAATGGGTTCCAGTACCCGCCCAATCAACACAAGCGGTACGCCTCCTCGCATTGGCACTCGCCCAACGGGAACACCTTCGAGCACGCTTCGCATCGACAATCGCCCGACAGGGACACCTTCCGGTACGCCGCCATTCGCAAGCGGCACGTTTCCGGGCTATCGCAATGATTCTCCAAGTTCGACGCCTGTCTCAACCTCAACAGCGACAGTCAGCCAGGGGTTCTTTGGATCCGTTATGAGCTTTTTCGCAAATCTTTTCAGCTTCTTTAAGTTGTAACCCAACCCATTCCGCTTTTTATAATCAGGGGGGCTACTTGTTGATCCGCAAAATGCAAAGTTCGAATCCTAGACACTCGCCGACTTTCATCGCCTAAACTGCGTTTCAAAAAGATGGCAAAATCCGAGGCCGGGAGGTCTCTCGAACCGCTGCACTAACGGGCGGTGAAATTCTGGCCTTTGCTCGAACCTATTTTGAGAGAATAGCATAGCAATCCACCCCTTCAAATACCCCTTCAATTGCCCCGCGCCAATTTGAAGGGGTAGCGGATCAAGATTGCCCCGAAAAATCTGGGCTTTCCGACCATCGCCCGACAAAATCCAAAGTCCTACTTCACTCCGCTAGACCCCCTCCGAAATGGTGTGCTCAGCCCCTCGGCCTGCTGGCCTCGGGGCTTCGCGTATGGCGCGCCCAAATTCCTCCCCCAACCCCTCCTTTGAGGCGCGCTCAGAGGTGGTAGTCCCGCGTCTTGCGACCCTATTCCTGTCTAGTGAGAAAATCCTACGTCTTTGTGTGTCTGACCCTTCAGAAAGCGGTTCTTGCCCTTGCCCCAGCCCTCCCATTGCGCGGGCAAGAGGCGATCTAGCTCCCTTGGAAATATCTGATTTAATAAATTAATCTTATTTTTCTGTTTTCTCCTGTTCTTGATTAGGATTTACTTTTTTCTTTCTTTCGGCATATCCTCCAAGCAACCAAAGCCCTCCCCAAATTATTCCTATGAAAGCAACGATAATGAGTTCAAAAAGCCACCAAGGCGCAAAGTGATATGCCAAAAGCAATCCGACAAACGACACAATTACAATTGGTGCTGGGATATATTTTTTCATAATTTGTTTTTTTAAATAACCTCTCTCGTGGCTAAACTAAAGACCGAGTTGGCTTTGTAAATCATCCAATGGCAGATCGGCAGCAGCCGAAACGCAATCGCTCACTTGTGGCGTATATAGCAGACTATTCACGCCCCCATGCGAGGAGCAAGTCCCGCTGCTATTTTCGCTGAAACTATATGTTCCGTCATTGCATTGTGCTATGGCGTTTGCAGGAAATCCATTTGCATATTCCGGCCTTTCTACGATTGCGCCCTCGGAAGAATCATAGTAGTTTGAATTTTGTAATTCAGGAAAGTTTTGACTCAGAGAGGCATTTATTTCTGCTAAATCCGACACGGAAAGTGGCGACGAAAGTTTATTGCTAAACTGATTCAATAAATTTAGCTGAGAACTGATGATTGGTAGTTCTAAAGATATGTAACTCGACATGGATTGGTAATTATCGGTATTGGATTTTTCTACACTGCTCGCTTGATTTGTGCATTGGCTATAAGAGGATTGGAGCTGTTGCGACTCGTCTTGATATAAAGATTCAAACGAGCTTTTAGCAAGCACATAATTATCCTCGACGCTTTTTATTATCCCGGGGCTCAGACTAATTTTATCTTTAGCTCTTGCTAAATATGATTCACCCATATTGTATTGCGAGGTCAAAGAATCTTTATTCATATTATACTCAGCAGTTATTGCGCCCGTAGCTGAGTTGTAGTCCGTGGTAATCGAACTTAACGCTTGTGGTATCCCTTTCTGTGTTTCCAATAAAAACGTTTGATAGAAATTAAGGAAACTCTGCAATGTATCTACTTCAGATATTAATATTTTCTGAGATTCTGAGTCGGTTGTAACTGATGCTTCTGGCGTTGTGTTCTGTTCGATTTTAGGTTGGCTTAAAATAATGCTGGGGGGTTTTACTTTTATATCATCACTAGAACTAACATTCTTTTTCAGAGTTGGCGTATTGCTTGCGGTTGTGATACTTATCTGATTTTGTTCGGGAGGGGGCGCAATTGGACTACTCGGGAGATTTTTATGCAAACCAAAAACGCCGCTCAAGGTGATAAATAGCCCGATAACAAACGCACCCAATGATTTGATAAAAGGCATTTACTGTCAGTATAACTCTTTATAAAAAAATATCGACCTCGGCCACGCGGCCTCGAGCGTTTTTTGTGGGGGAGGAATTTGGGCGCGCCATACGCGAAGCCCCGAGGCCAGCAGGCCGAGGGGCTGAGCACACCATTTCGGAGGGGGTCTAGCGGAGTGAAGTAGGACTTTGGATTTTGTCGGGCGATGGTCGGAAAGCCCAGATTTTTCGGGGCAATCTTGATCCGCTACCCCTTCAAATTGGCGCGGGGCAATTGAAGGGGTATTTGAAGGGGTGGATTGCTATGCTATTCTCTCAAAATAGGTTCGAGCAAAGGCCAGAATTTCACCGCAAATAGAGACTTCGCGATCAGAAAGAAATTTACCCTGCGTCCGCGCGGCGGACGCAACTGCCAAAATCTCGCGCCGCTTCGCGGCAAACTGGCTGGGTTCGGAAAATTCAAACAGGGCGATCATATAAATAAAAACGATGAACGGCAAGCCAAAATATTTTCTCTACGCTAGGAAGTCCAGCGAGGACGACGACCGTCAAGTGATGAGCATCGAGGCGCAGTTGTTCGAGTTGCGCGAGTATGCCCGTAGAGAAAAGCTTGAAATCGTCACCGAATTTCAAGAGTCGAAAAGCGCGAAGACGCCAGGCCGCGAAGTGTTTGGCGAGATGATGGCTCGCATTGAGAAGAGCGACGGCGTGGGCATCCTTGCGTGGCATCCCGACAGGCTGGCCAGAAACAGCATAGACGGCGGCCGCATCATCTACGCCGTGGATCAGAAGCAGGTCGTCTCCCTGCGCTTTCCGACTTTTTGGTTTGAACCTACCCCGCAGGGGTTATTCATGCTCCAAGTGGCGTTCGGTCAGTCCAAGTATTATTCCGACAATCTCGCCGAGAACATCCAACGCGGCATACGCCAGAAATTGCGGCGGGGCGAGTGGCTCAATCTTGCGCCGTTCGGTTATCAGAACAATCCCTTGAAGCGCAACATCGAGCCGCATCCGACGGAAGCCCGCATCGTCCGCCGCGCCTTCGAGGAGTACGAAAAAGGCACGCACTCGTTCGTGTCCCTCGCCTTATTTCTGAAAGACCTCGGTGTTGTCTCTAAGAACGGAACGCCCCTTGCCAAATTTTCCATCAAGCGGCTTTTGACGAACCGCGCCTATCTCGGTTTCGTGAAGCACAACGACGAATGGTTTGAGGGAAAATTTGAACCCATTATTTCTCCCGCATTGTTTGAAGCCGTGCAGAAGGTATTGAAGTCCAAAGAACGGCCGCGCCACCGCCGCGCGAAACACGATTTTCCTTTCACGGGACTCTTCAGGTGCGCCGAGTGCGGCTCCATGATCTCCGCGCAGTGGACGACCAATCGCTGGGGCACGAAATACCGCTACTACCGCTGTTCCAAGAAGCGCGGCGGGTGCTCGCAGTCCTATCTCCAAGAGCCAGAGCTGGCGGGACAGATCAAAGTACGGCTTCAAACCATCGCGCTTTCCGACCGCTACACCGATTGGATGCTAGGCAAGGTCAAAGAGTGGGAGAATGGAGATGTATCGGTGTCGCAAAGCGCGGTTCAAAATCTGAACGATGAGATCAAGGCGAATGAGGCGCGGATGGAGAAGCTCGTTTCAACTTATCTGGATGGCGACATCCCCAAGCCGACCTATCTCAAACGGAAGGACGAATTGTTGCGCGCCTCGGCCTCGCTCCAAGAAAAACTGAACGATTTTGAACGCGGGAGAAAAAACTGGGTCGAACCCTTGCGGGGATGGATACAAGATACGAAGCAAGCGGATTTTTTGGCAAACGGCGGCACGTTCCGTGATCTGAAAACGTTTGTCCAAAAAATCGGAACGAACCCGAGGGTTCGTGATAAATCCGCCCTGTTTGAATTTTCCGAACCCAGCCAGTTTGCCGCGAAGCGGCGCGAGATTTTGGCAGTTGCGTCCGCCGCGCGGACGCAGGGTAAATTTCTTTCTGATCGCGAAGTCTCTATTTGCGGTGATCATCGGTCGGGAACCTCTTTTTGATGAGCCTTTCAGGGCTTTCTTGGAAACGTGGTTTTCGAAGCCGGGAGGTCGCTCTCGGAGTTTTGGAAAAGGAGCAAAATGTTACAAATGTTACACGGGAGGGGCATGTCACAATCAGGGTAACATTTTCCGAAAAGATTAAGAAATACAGCGCTTATGGAGCATCGCCGCCCCGCCGAGACGTGTAACATTTATTTCTCTGGCTCTCTCGGTGTTTTTATATATCGGAATCTCTCGAAGCCCAGCTTGGTGAGGTGATCGACGATCCCATCGGCCAGTTCAAGGGCATCTTTGTTTTTAGAAGCATATATTTTCTTCAGGGCTTGCCCTATTTCATCCTCGTTGGTGTGAAAAATGACTTTCTCCCTAACACGCGAGCGTGTGACCAAGGAAATGACCTTGGCGCACGCGAGGGGGTGCTTGTCGGCGAGCTCGGCCAACGCTTGTATCACTTTAAATTCCCCATCAACATCCCCCTCCGTTTTTTCCAGCGTCCAGATGAGATTCTCAAGCATCCATCGATCGTCGAACGCACCCGGCTTCACCCACCAACCGAATTCCCGGAGTTCCTCCGGGGAGTTTGAATTTTTCAGTCTCCATTCCCAAAACTTCTCCAACGGTTTCGTGCTGGTCAATCGCTCACCCTCGGGTATTTGATCACGTACGATCCAATGCCTGCCGGCGAAACTGATGGCGTCGCCTCGTTGCTTTGGGTTCGCTTTTGCGAAAAATTTTTCATAAAGCGGAGCGACCCCGGCATCGTCGTAACCGTGGGCCAGCCCCACCATGACGTGTTCGCCCAACCTTTCGACGGGATCTATAAAATAGCGCCTGGTCGGCTTCGGTGTCGCGATTTTTTCTATTGCTTTGTCATAAAGACCGCGGAACGCGCGATACACGTCGCCGAAGAAAGTGAAAAGATAACCTTCCCATGCGGCATACCAAAGCTCCTCATTGTCATCGGGGAAAATGAGAGGGGTAATTTTCTCAACCCATTCACGATCATGGGAATAAAGCCACGGGAAGAATCTGCCGTACACCGACCGGACGGCCAAGCTGCCGTCGCGGGAAACGTCAAGGTGCTCTTCTAATATTGTTTTTACTCCTTCCGGTATAAAGCGCTTCGCGGCTTTCGCGTTTCGGTTGGCCCAAAAGATGTACATGATGAGGGCGTGGAATGCCTGCCCCCGGGCGGTGTTGATTGAAAGACCGTAGGGATCGAAATTCCCTTCCATGTATTGTTTCTCGCGCTGCGGGGTCGGGTCTTCGTTTTGGCAAAGAAATTGAATGCAATTCCATATCTTTTCATCATCATCTTTTTTGAAACCGTACTCTTGGAACTGCAACCCGTCGCTCAAAAAATGGGCCACGTTCTGGAAAACATCGTTCCAATCGGCCTCCCGTTCTTTGGGATCCTCGAAAACCGGTAATAAACCTTTTTGACCGTTCTGGACGAGATAAGCCGCAAGATCCACCACGCCGGACCAGTCCCGATCGCCCCGCTTGTGCAACACTTCCCTCAGCGCTCCGAAAAGATGATAGAAAAAAACGGGTCGCAACCTCGGGTTTTTGAAAAGAGTCACCTTCCCGATATAAAGATCGGGCTGTTTCTTTATGACGTTCGCGAAGCTCAAGCCGAGGCCTCCTCGGGAAGGAGAAAAAATGTCGGACGCAGGTTCCCACGTTATAAAACGCTCCACCAATTCCTCGATCGTGGCCTTTTCCATCTCTTCTTCGGTCAACGGAGAAGTCGGGCCGTGGAAGGTTTCGTGTCGCATCGTGAAGGCGGCGTCATCATCGTCAAATTTTGAAATCATTTTCTCAAACCTCTTCGCCGTTCCTTCCGGGAGATAATTCTTGATCGCCACGAGGCGGCGCGCCCGCCAATACGGAATCATTTCTTTCCGGATGTTGCGAGGCTTCTTTTTCAAAAGGCGGGCGACGTAAGAACGCTGAAATGCGGCGGGCATCTCAGAAAACGCCGCTTGAAGAAGTAGGAAATATTCATGCCACAAATCCGAATCCTCTTCGTTCCGAAGTAGCTCAGCGGGAATTTCCCTTTTGAATTGGAGAATATGCAAACGATAAACATGGAGGCGCAACCGCTTCAAAATGGCGTAGTCAATTTTATTCGCCAAGATCGCGGCGATTTTTTTGGGAATATCGGTCGCGCCCGTTTGTATGAGAAATGCGACATGGCGTTCCAGAAAATCGCGCAAAGCGGTCACCAAAATTTCCTTGGTATTCTCGTTCCCCCAATTTTGCCTGTTTGCCTCAATGGCCGGACGCCAGATATGAGAATAATCTTGCTCGTTTCTTTCTGGTGATTCAACGGCGATCGCCTCGCAAAGTTTCTCGCGAAGAACCTTCGCCAAATTCCCGGCTTGCTCATCGGGCAGGGTGTGCAAAGTTTTTATTATTTCGCCGTAATAATAACTGTCCATCGGCCGCTCGATCGCTCGTTTCGTCGTCGGATCGACGGTGACTTTGACCTCCAGCATCTTATGCGTAAGGCTCAAGACTTCTGGATATTTTCCGCCCGAGATAAGGGTCTTCAGAAGATCGTTTAGGGAGTGGAGCAGCAGGTCGCGCAAGTGGCCGGGCGTAGTTTCGAGCCAGTGTTCCTGGCGAACGATTTTAGGGACAATCTTCGCCGCAACATCCGACGGCATTTTAGAGGCCGCCGTCACCATGGCATCCCTGATGCGCCACGCCATCGGAACGGCTTTCATTTTGAGTATGACGTCCATCACGTCAGCGGGTTTTTCTTTGGCGATTTTTAAAAGATACTGGCCAACCTCCCACGTCGAGGTCAAGAGAAGATTGGCCTTCAAAAAATCGAGCCATGACGCGTTGGCGTTCCGGAAGAAATAGCCATACGATTCCACGTTTCGTTTGATCAAGAACGCCAAACGTTGAGGGTGAGCTTTGCCCGGGCCCTTTTTGATTATTCCGTCGATCTCCTCGTATATTTCCGTTTGAAAGGCAAGGACATATCGTAAAAGCTCATCAAATTCGGCCAACTTCTTGTCGTACGCCTCTCGCGGAACTTCTTCTCCATTGTTATGGTGCGCGATTTTCGTGAAAAACGTCTGGAATTCCTCGTTCCAAATATCGTAAACCGTTTTGAGTTCCGTGGTTCCCCCGCGAGGATCGAGCACCTTCCAGATCTTTTTGGAAAAGGCGCTTCGTTCCTTGCTCTTTTCATCTTTCGCATCATCTTTGGGTTCTCCGGCTTTACGGGCAAGCATCATGCCTATTTCCCGCATAGAATGAGCCGACTGGGAAATACTTTCTGGATTGCTACGATCGAGCAATACGCGCAAGCCGCCTTCGTACGCGCGGCCCAAGCGCGGATCGATTCTCAGGAGACCTTCGTACACTCGCCTTTGGACCGGCTTGAAGCGGAACGTTCGTGCGCTTTGCTCATCGGTTCCTTTCGCGGACGGCCCGAGCGTCAGATGCGCCTTCGGAGTCAAAAAAATGCCGCGAGCTTGGCCGACATCTTTTCGGAGATAGCCGCCCGCGATTAAGTGATCCACCAGCTCTATAACACCCTGGTCGGACGCGACCCCCAGCGCCCTACGAAGTTCTTTAAAAGTTGGAGGGGTGCCGCGCCCGGAAAGAAGTTGTATCTTCTGGAGGGCTTCGAGTTGTCGTCCAGTGATGGGTTTTGCCATAAGAGTATATTACCTGAGTAAATACTCAGGTGTCAACACCCCTACCTCGTGGCGTAGATCTTTGGTTCTCAGGCCGTGATTCGCTATACCAATTTGCTCGAGCGAAACAGGTGAATTACCATTAGCTTGCAATGCCCAAGCAGAAACGTAAAACAGAAAAAATCGTCCAGCCTACCACGACGGCCATTATGAAAAAGGAAAAGTCCGCTCTCGAAATGACAGCGCGGGAATATTTCACTACGCCGGAAGGGCAGCGGTATCTCGCCGAGCAGAATATGAAAATACAAGCGGTTATGGAAAAATTGGCGATCGACGCCGAACCCATGATGCGACAGTTTAGCGCTATGGCTGAAAATCTCTCTAATGCGATGAGAAGTTCCGGCATAATGGACATTGCCAAGCTGGCAGACAATTATTCCAAAATTATCAAAACCTCTCTTGATTGGCCGCCGAGGATTACGATGTTGCCTCCGCCGCGTCCGGCGATGAGAAGTCCAGGGCCAGAGACAAATAATAAAGTTGAGTTGAGCGAAGAGGTGATTTCCAAAATCAGCACGCAGACAGCGCAGAAATTACTGACGACGCTGCCGATTATGTCTGCATCCGGCGAGACGAACGTTAATGTTTTTATATTCAATCAAACTGACGGGAATTTATATCGCAGATCAAAATCTTCGCAGTGCTATCATTTGGATAAAATGCGCCGCCAAATCTTTGAGGCGCTTTTGGGACGAGAGTCTTTTGTGTCAACCGACGAGCTGCGCGGGAAAACCGATTATGTAAACGCCGGATCGCTCCGAGAAGCAATCCGCGTAATGAACGTCACCGCCCGTCGTACCTTTTCTCTCGGGAAACGTGAGGACCAACGCTTCATCATCTCGCACGCTCCAAGCGGCTATATGATTAACGAAGAATACAAAGTTATAGAAATCTCTGATTCGTAGGACTCCCTCGCCCTCTCCAGTGGATAGCGAAAAGTGAAATGCCGAAAAGTCGGCATTTTTTGTTGTATTTCTCATAAAAAATGGATTGGACGAGGGAGTGGGGTGGGATGTTTCCATTAAAAGAAAAAGGCCAGAGAACACTTTTATCGCATCAATGAAAAATAAACCTCAAACATCAAACAATCCCGGGAACGCGCTCCTTGTGCTCGAGAATCGCGACCCGCGCAAGCGTCTTGCGTTCGCAGAGTGGTATGCCGCAATGAGGGAAAAAACGCCCAGTGCCCTGAAGGCATTCGCTCAATCGCTCGGCGTTGCCGTGCCCGTCTTGGAACATTGGCAAACTGAGCCATCATTCTGGCGCGATGTCGGTCGCTGCCTTACCCCAAAGCATTAATCAATAAAACATGAGTAAACAATCTTTGACTTGGCATACGGAAAAAAAAGTTATCAACGCCCTCGTTCCGTTTTCCAAAAATCCTCGCACCATCGGCGAAGCGCAGCTTGAAGCGCTCAAAAATAGTTTAAAGAAATTCAATGTCGTGGAACTTCCCGCGATCGACGCGGACGGCACGGTGGTCGCCGGTCACCAAAGGTTGAAGGCGCTGCAACTTTTGGGGCGCGGCAATGAGGAGATAGAAGTGCGCGTGCCGAACCGCAAATTGACGAAGCGTGAGTTCGAACAATACTTACTCACCTCAAACGCCGTGCGTGGCGACTGGGCATACGAGTTGCTCCGCACATTCGACACGGAATTGTTATTGACCGTCGGTTTTAAAGACGAGGAACTGGCGCACCTCTGGGACGACATCGCGGAAGTGGAAGATGACGAATTCAACATTGATCGCGAGCTGGAAAAAATAAAGAAACCGAAGACGAAGCTCGGCGACGTCATCACGCTCGGCCCTCATAAATTGATTTGCGGCGATGCGACCGACGCCGCTATTTTGAAGAAACTCTTCGGGAGCGAGAAGGCGTCCATGATTTATTCTGATCCCGTTTATAACCTCAAAGGCGGCGTGTCATACGCGAAAGGCGTGGGCGGCCACGCGAACTACGGGGCAACCGTGAACGACACACGGAGCGATCCGGAATACAAGGAGTTCTTGCGTGAGAGCATCGTGAACGCACTTGCTGTTGCGAAGGACGATACGCACGTCTTTTATTACTGCGACCAGAGCTACGTATGGCTTTTGCAGACCCTCTATGCCGAACTCGGCATCCACAACAAGCGCGTGTGCCTGTGGGTTAAGAACGGGCAAAACCCGACGCCCGACGTCGCCTTTTCAAAGTGCTACGAACCGGCGGTCTATGGCGTTCGCGGGAAGCCGTTCCTCGCGAGGGGACTTCAATCGTTCAACGAGATCCAGAACAAGGAACTCTCGTCTGGCAATCGGCTGATCGACGACATTCTGGACCAACTTGATCTGTGGCTCGTGCGGCGACTGCCGGGCACCGAGTACACGCATGCGACTGCCAAGCCGCCGACTCTCCATGAAAAAGCGATCAGGCGCTGTACGCGGCCAGGCGACATCATCTTGGACAGTTTTGCTGGAAGCGGCAGCACGCTCGTGGCCGCGCACCAATTGAAACGCCGGGCCTACCTCGTCGAATTGGAGCCCGTGTTCTGCGACCTCATCGTCGCCAGATATAAAAAGCTAACGCAATAACCCTCATGAAAAAATCTCCCATCAACAAAATAGCGTGCGGCGATATTTTCCGGATCGGCAACCACGTGCTCGGGTGCGGCGATGCTCGCGACGCCAAGTTCGTGGATCGCGTAATCGGCAACGCAAAAATACGCGCCGTGATAGTCGATCCCCCTTACGGAGTTAGGATCGTGGAATCCAAAGAGGGATTTTCCAAAATCAGAAAGCCGAAGAAGGTCTGGAACGACGACATTACGAGCGAGTCCGAGTATGTGCAGTTTACGAAGGACTGGATCATGCCCGTCCTGCCGCATCTCGCGACCAAGAATGCTTTCTACGTTTTCAACAGCGACTTCATGATCTTCGCCCTGCGCGAAGGAATGCAGCGGGCGGGCATCCATTTCTCCCAGCTCCTTCTGTGGCTCAAAAACAATGCGGTGATAGGACGCAAGGATTACCTCCCGCAGTTCGAACTCATCGCCTACGGCTGGTATGGCAAGCACGAATTCCGCAAGGCGAAGGACAAGTCGGTGCTCTGGTTCCCAAAACCGGCGAAGAGCCCGCTTCACCCCACAATGAAGCCCGTCGGCCTCGTGCGGCGGCTCATCCTCAATTCCACGGCTATTGGAGACGCGGTGTACGACTGTTGTGCCGGTTCCGGCACGACGGCCGTCGCCGCCGAACAGGTCAAAAGGTCGAGCGTGTTAATAGAACGCGACGAGGAGTATTGCCAGACGATTTTGACCCGCATGGAGAAGTTGTTCGGCCTCACACCTCGCCGCATCACGTAAATGAAAAAAGACAGGGTGCGGGAAGCGTTCCTTGACCACCTGCGGCGCGTGCCGATCATTGAGGTTTGCTGCGAGAAGGTGAACGTCTCGAGGATGTCGATCGACCGCTGGCGCAAAGCGGACAAGGAATTCGACAAGGCGGTTGTTGAAGCAATGAACCAAGGGGACGCCTTTATGAACGACTTGAGCGAAAGCCAGCTCATTTCGTTAATAAAGGACAAGCATTGGCCCGCGATTTCCTTTTGGCTCAAGGCCAGGAACCCCAAGTTCCGCGACCGCATAGAGATTACGGCCCACGTCAAGCGCGACGCCATGACGCCGGAGGAGAACGCGGAATTCCAGGCGGCGGTGGAGCGAGCTTTGATCAACGCTCCTTTTCTTGCGGGCAAGTCCCCGCCGGGAGCAGTCGGTTCCGGTGAGGAAAAAGACAGTCAAAATAAATTAACCGATAACAACAATCAAAATGGAACAGAATCAAAACAACAATAGTAATATACCGGCGTACGGAGCCGGAAACGCGGATGAGATCAAGAAGATACTGGAGCGGATGCTCGTTGACCGTGACTTTCGGGTCGCCGTCACGGGCCAGAGCTTCAGCTGGTTCGTGCCGTGCTACTTCCCGGACCGGATGACCTACGCGCCCGCGCCCATGCACTACGAAATGCACCAGATCATAGAGTCGGACTCGGCCGACCTTGCCATTGTTATGGCGTTCAGGGGGCAGCGGCAAGACGACCCTATTCGCGGAGCTTTATCCAATCTGGGCTGTCACGGGCAAGCAGAAGAAAAAACACGTCGTCATCTTCGGGAAGACGCTCGCGCAGGCGAAGCAGTACCTCCGGAACATCAAGGACCAGCTGGACGGCAATCCGCTTTTGAGGAACGACCTCGGTCCCTTCCGCGAGGAGGACGACTGGAATTCCTTCTCGCTCGTGATCCCGAATTACAACGCGAGGATCACGGCGGCGAGCGCCGAGCAGAGCGTGCGCGGTATCAAACACGGCGCGTTCCGGCCCGACCTCTGCATTTTGGACGACTGTGAGGATGTTGCGAGCGTGCGCACGCAGGAAACGAGAAACGCCACCTACGAATGGGTGACGCGCGACATCTTTCCTTTGGGCGACAAGACCACGCGGTTTATTGTGATCGGGAATCTCTTGCATGACGACTCTTTGCTCATGCGGCTCATCCGGGAGATTGACGAGGGCAAGCGCTCTGGCGCCTACAAGCGGTACCCACTGATCGCCGAGAACGACACGGTACTCTGGCCCGGCAAATACGCGGGCATCAAGGACGTGATCAAAGAACGCCTGCGGGTCGGCAACGAGATTGCATGGCAGAGGGAATACCTCTTGAACATCGTGCCCGACGAAGATCAGGTGGTGCGCAATGAGATGATTCACTACTACGACGAGCTTCCTGAGATCGAGCACTATCGCGCGACGCACATCGGCACGGACTTGGCGATTTCGCAAAAAGAAACCGCCGATAAAACGGCCATGGTGCCGATCCTCGTGTCCGGCTACGGCAAAGAATTCACCGCCTACGTGCTACCAAACATCGTGAACGACCGGATGGATTTTCCGGCCACGATTGCAAAGATGAAGGAACTCTATCGCACGCTTGCACAGCGCGGCCACACGGAGATCGACATCGAGAACAACCAGTTCCAGCAGGCGGCGGTGGACCAATTGAAAAGCGACGGCATCCACGACGACAAGGTCAAGGGCATCCACGTGACGACGGACAAGCGGTCGCGCCTCGCGTCGTGCACGGATCTCCTCTACGCGGGAAAGGTTTTATTCCCACGTTACGGAGCCGAAGAGCTCATCCGGCAGCTCACCGGCTTCGGTACGGAGCGCTTCGATGATCTGGTCGACGCCTTCACGACCGCCGTCCGGCAGATCATTGAGGGCTACGTTGATGACGGCACGTTGCCCGCCATTCATTGGATCGATCTCGGCCCTTCCTCGCGTCCTTCTTTCACGCCGCTCATTGACGACGGGCCAATGAACAGCGAGCGGCTGCATAGCATACTCTCGGATGCGGCTGAGCGATTGTACGAGAGAAACCCGTCGTGGAACGATGATTCTGGTGGACCCTCTGGTGGAGGATCGTCGGGCATACGCTTCTCGTCGGGAGGCGGTTCCCCGCGCCTCGGCTGGTCGGACGAGAACGGCGGCGGGTCTTCTCACGGTTCGTCGGGAGGGGGCTGGGACGATTTCTTTGAGGGTTTCGCGCGAGGTGACTTCTTGAAAAAATAACATTAAAAGCGCTATCATAAAGGCAACAACTGAATAGTGGGGCGCAAGCCCCTGAGTCTAAACCAAGCGTCTTGCTCGGCATGGCTCGTAAGACCCAATCACGAATTCTGAACCCCGCGTTCAGCGACTCGTGATTGGGCCATATCGGGAAACCGGTATGGGGCCGCAAGGCCTAGCTGACACGGGGTTCAGAGTTTTTGGGCCTTCGTGGACGCTGGACTTCCATGGCCGTTGCGTCATTCATGTTGTTGGAGGGCAAACAGGCCGCTCCGCAAAGGTCGAAACGAAAATCAGCAAAACCATGGGACCATTATTCGGAGTGCTAGCATTTCTGTCGCTTGTCGCGCTTGTCGTTGGGCTTATCAAGCCGCCTTACTTTAATAAGGTCTTCAAAGGCAACGCCACGAGAAAAAAGATTGGCTGGACGTTTGGCATTGCGACCATCGTTCTCTTTGTTATCGGCGTTTCGATTACGCCGACGGACAATGCGCCAGCATCTACCCCCTCAATAAATCAGACGGCAGCCGCACCGGCACAAACTGCCGTACCGGAAACGGCGCAACAGAAATTGGATGACGCGGTGAAGGCGCAACTACAGCAAACATCGATGCAGGTATCGTATAAAGATGCAAACATCGAAAGCGACGATTCGAACAAGCCGAAGGGATCGGAGTATGTTACGGTCGACATCAATACGGGCGAAACGTTCAATGAAGATTCATTTATCACTGGCAGCGGACAACTTGCTGCCGGGATATTCCAAAACGTCTTCCCGATTGATCCGAACTTCTACGACGTGCTCGTCGCCTTCTACGGACAGACGACCGACCAGTACGGCAACTCGACAAGCAGCTTGCTCATGTCGTACGTGGTGGATCGACCGCTGTATACAAAGATCAATTGGGGCGGCCTCGCAACGGTTCAGAACGACATTCACCTCTGCGCGTTCATCAGGGAAGAGTTCGACACGATGCCAAGCGCGGAGCGTGCCAATTCATATGTTGGTTGTACGGTGTTGGCAAGCAACTTACGGCAAGCGGAAAACGCCATTGAGGCAGGAAATCCGCAGTACGGGGATATACCGCAATACAAGCTGTAACAACCGAACCGATGAGAATCAAAAATCCTCCACGACGGAGGATTTTTGATTGCGGATTACTGCTTGCTAAATGTATCACGTATCATTTTCCAGAAACCCTTGATCGCCATCCAATCGAGGTGCCCGCAGATGAGGAAAAATGTCAGGACTGGCATCGCGAGCGCCGCAATCAATGAGGCCTCAAAAGTAAGGGCATATCCCACAGGCAGGGCCTTGTTGTAATACACAACCGTGATGATAATGGCCGGAACGAATGCGAGGATGCCAAGGACGAGGGACGCCCGAATCCAGGCGAACCAGTTTTTCTTTATCTCTCCGCCCAACAGATCGATCAGGAGATAATTTAAAATGTGGACCGCGACGGCGATGCCCCAGATCAAACCGTTGCTGTTGGATTGGATATCACTTGATCCGCTCGCTTTGCTCGCCATATAAAACAGGGACGAAAAGAAGATCGCCACCACGATAGAAAATTCTATTTTACTTCGGACCTCCTTTACGAGTTCCACTTTGGATTTAGCGGCCATATAGATACTAATCTTGTTTACGCGAATCATAAGCCCCACACGCAGAGACCGTCAATCGTAGAAGCACAACAATGGTTTGGTCGCTCCTTGCATCATTCGTCTCTTCGTCGCCTTGTAGCGAGCCCTGGACTCCACCCGCCGTTGCGTCATCCCTTGTGGTATGACCGCAAAAACAACGGATCCCCGGGGAGTCGGGATCCAGCCAACAGTGGAGATTCCCATAAAGGTCAAATACTGCCTCTACGCAAGAAAAAGCACTGAATCGGAGGAGCGTCAGATCCTTTCCATCGACTCGCAAATTAAGGAGATGCTTCAGATCGCAGAACGTGAGAATTTGGAGATTGTGGAGATGAAGCGGGAGAGCCACTCGGCGAAAGCGACCGGGCAGCGGCCGATCTTCAACGAGATGATTAATGATCTTCGTATGGGCAAGTTCAACGGCATCCTCACGTGGGCGCCGGATCGGTTAAGCAGGAACGCGGGCGACCTCGGTTCGCTCGTTGATCTGATGGATCAAAAACTATTGCTCGAGATACGGACGTATGGCCAGCATTTCTCGAATTCGCCGAATGAGAAATTCCTTCTTATGATCCTGTGTTCGCAGGCGAAACTCGAGAACGATAACCGAGGGGTGAATATCAGGCGAGGTCAGCGGGCACGATGCGAGATGGGATTGTGGCCAACGACCCCGCCAACAGGCTACCTCACGCAGCGGCTTGCCGAGCGGAAATGCCAAGTTATCATCGACGCCGAGCGAGCGCCTGTGATCAAAAAGATGTTTGAGAAAGTGGCATTTGATCGCTGGTCTGGGAGAAAGCTTTTCCACTGGCTCAAATTCGAGCTGAACTTCCGGACGAAGAGCAACCATCATTTATCGCTCGGAAATATCTACGTGATCTTACAAAACACTTTTTATTACGGCGTCTTCGAATATCCCCAGAAAAGCGGTAACTGGTACAACGGGAAACACGAGCCGCTCGTCTCACGGGATCTCTTCGACAAAGTGCAGGAACAATTGAAGCGCGATCATATCCAGCGGGAATCAAAAGAGTTCGCTTTCACGAAGCTCATCAAATGCGCCGAGTGCGGATCGGGCATCACGGCCGATGAGAAGTTCAAGAAGCAGAAGAATGGCAACGTACATCGTTACGTCTATTATGCCTGCACACGGAGCCGCGATTTGCACTGCAAGGGCGGGGCGATCCGGGAAGAGGATCTTATCGCGCAACTCGTGAAGCTTATGGACCAGATTGATATGAATGAGATCGGCGTTAAAAAGAAATTTGAGGAAGAGATTGAGCGCTATAAGCACTTCAAACGAGCCATGTTTGGCATCGACAAAATCGAGCAAAAGATAAAGAAAGAAGCTGAGGATATCGATTTCAAGACCTACGCAAAATATCTCCTCAAAGAGGGCAGCATTACCGAGAAGCGAGAGTTGCTTGTGAACCTGAAGAGTTGGTTGAAGCTGAAGAACAAGCAGATTTTGATTGAAGAAAACAGTTAGTTTTCTGCGGTTTTTTCTGTTATATTTCTCATATAGAACATTTCTCAACCATGAAGGCGATATTTTTTGAAAAGACGGGCGGAACGGAAGTCTTGAAATACGGAGAGGTCCCGACCCCCGAACCAAAAATAGGCGAAGCTCTTGTGAGAGTGCGAGCATGTGCGATTAATAACCTCGACGTCCAACAGCGGAGAGGGAAAATAGAGGGTCCGATGCCTCATATCTCCGGCTCAGATGTTGCCGGAGTGATAGAGAAGATCAATGGGAAAAGCTCATTGGACATCGGAGACGAGATGATCATAAATCCGGCGATTTCCTGCGGTGTATGTCCACCCTGTGAAAATGGGTTAGCGTGTGAATTGGTTACGATCTTTGGTTATAAAACTCAAGGGGGGTACGCCGAGTACGTTACCATCCCCATTGGGCAACTCTATCCAAAGCCCAAGAATCTTTCTTTCCCCGAAGCCGCGGCATTTCCGCTCACCTTTCTTACTGCTTGGCATATGCTTACCAGCCGGGCAAATCTCCAAAAAGGAGAAACTGTTTTTATCTGGGGCGCTTCTGGCGGATTGGGCTCCGCTGGCATGCAAGTTGCAAAATATCTCGGTGCAAAAATCATCGCGGCAGCAAAATCAGAGGAAGATGCAAAGAGGTTCAAAGAAAACGGTGCGAGTGAAGTTGTTATTTATACCAAAGGGAGCGTAGAAGATTCTGTAAGGCGGCTGACAAATGGGCGCGGCGTTGACGCGGTCTTCGAGAGCGTCGGCGCGAAGACTTGGGAAACGAGCTTGATGATGCTTCGTCCGTATGGCCGGGTCGTCATCGCAGGGACGACGAGCGGAGATATGGGAACGCAGGATTTAAGCGAAATATATTACCGCCAACTTACGATTTTGGGCGCACGCATGGGCACGAAAACAGAATTTGAAAAAGTGGTTTCACTTTTTAACGATGGCAAGTTAAAGCCAGTGGTTGATAAAGTTTTTCCGCTCAAAGAGGCCGCGGAAGCTCAGCGGCGGATGGAAGAAAGTAAACAGATGGGGAAAATCGTTTTAGAAATTTAAACTGCGTTACTACAAATATGAAAAAGATCCGAATTTTAACAGTGCACGGTGGAATGACCTTCAAAAGCGAGAAGGATTATCTTCGTTACCTCAGAACTAAAAAAATTTCGGCGAAGAAAAAAGTGTATTGGGCTGGCGACTATCTCGAAAAAAGCCTGGGCAGGAAATTCGAGATCATTGCGCCGCGTATGCCCCTGCAAGACAACGCGAAATATCGAGATTGGAAAATTATCTTTGAGCGGTATGTCCCCATTTTGGGGAGCAACTTTATCTTGATAGGTTCTTCGCTTGGTGGGGTTTTTCTCGCAAAATATCTCTCTGAAAACAAATTGCCCAGGAAGGCCTTGGCAGCATATTTAGTCTGCCCGCCATTCGACAACACCTTACCCGAGGAGGATCTGGTTGGCGGCTTTAAGCTGAAGGTAAATCTCTCGTTGATTGAGAAGAATTGTAGAAATCTCCACCTCCTTTTTTCCAAGGATGACGATATAGTACCCGTTTCCCAGGCCGAAAAATATAGGAAGAAACTAAAGAACGCGCACATTGTTGTGTATAAGAGCAAGAACGGACATTTTAATGTGCCGAAGTTTCCTGAAATCGTTAAGTTGATTAAAGCTGATACTTAAAGACGATAACGCAATCGTTGCTGCTTTTGAAAATGACAAACCCCATACGGAACAACCTCATTATCGAGCTTCATGTCCCAGACTTCGATGTCGCAAAAAAGTTTTACGGTCTCCTTGGCTTCACGCCAATTATGGAGAACCCAATTACCGCGACAGAGTCCGGTTACCTCGTGCTAAAACGGCGCGCTGTCGAAGGTGATACAATCCTTAATTTTTATGGCGGCAGCGAGAAAGTTTACGACCAATCCTACTTCAAGAATTTTCCCAAAGATACAAAGCGCGGGTATGCAACCGAGGTGACAATTCCCATTACACGCATTAATGAGTTCTATGGCGAGATAGAGCCAAAGATAAAAGATCACATCAAACAACCCGTCATGGATAAGAAAGATGGCGATACGCTCTGGCGTGATTTCAGGGTCGAGGATCCATTTGGCTTCTATCTGCGGTTTACTGAACTCATCGATTGGGGACAATAATATGGGAGATGTCATCAAAACAAAATCGTTTGAACTTGCAGTGCTTTCGCGAGGTGATCGAAGTGCGAAGAAGTTAGCGTTGATTTTGCCCGGCCGACTGGACACCAAAGATTACGCATGTTTTCCAAGCCATGCGGATTATCTCGCTGAACGAGGTTTTTATGCGGTAGCGTTTGACCCGCCGGGCACATGGGAAAGCCCGGGTAGCATCGATTTATATACCACCACGAATTACATCAAGGCCGTTAATGAACTGATTGAATATTTCGGGAACAGGCCAACTCTGTTAATCGGTCACAGCCGAGGGGCGGCCACGGCGATATTCGCAAGCTCAAATCCTGCTGTGGTCGGCCTCGTACCAATCATGGCGAATTTTGGCGAACCTACTGCCCCGGGCGAAGATGCAGCTAAACAAGGGTATAAGTTATCGCGCAGGGATTTGCCACCCGGAACTTCTATAACGAAAGAGCGGAAGGAATTCAAGCTGCCGATCGCTTATTGGGAGGATGGTAAACAATACAATGCGGGAGAAATTTTAAGAACCCTCACGAAACCGAAGCTTTTAATCTATGGAACACAAGACGAATTTACCCCAACCGAAATAGCTGAAAAATTATTTGCCGAAGTGCCAGAGCCGAAAATTGTAGTGAAAGTGGATTGCGATCATGATTATCGCTATCATCCAGAAGTAATCAAGCAAGTAAACGAAGAAGTCGGAAAATTCGTGGATAAGTATCTCAAGAATAAATATGAACAATAATGTCATCTGGGTCGACGACCGCGACAATGTGATTGGTGAGGTAACGCGCCGGAAGGCGCATAAAGAAGGACTGCTCCATCGGGTCGCCGTCATTTACCTCGTGAACGACAAAGGAGAAATTCTCGTGAACGAGCGGGCGAAAGACGGCCATCTTGATCATTCGTCGGCGGGCCACGTAGATGCCGGAGAGGAATACTTCGTTGCGGCCAAGCGCGAATTGGAAGAAGAGCTTGGCGTCGCGGGCGTTCAGCTGCGCAGTATAGGTTCGACACAAGCCCGCGACGTCGGTAAGAACTTCGACGGTGAGGCGTTCGATAGCAGGCATATGTTCAGGGTATACGTCTGCAAGGCAAATCCTGTGCGGCTCAAAGAGGACGAGGTCAAGAGCGTGTACTGGGCAAAGCCAGAAAACGTTTTGAAGGACATGCAGGCGAATCCGAAGAAATATACGGAAGGGTTCAAGTCGACCATAAAACTGTTCCTTATCATTGCAGAACCCAAGGTTTTGGAAACGACCCGGATCGCGGTCGAGAAGTCGAAGTATGTAAAAATCGATAGAGAGAAAATCACCGAATTCGCCAAAACATTCAAGCATCGCAATGTTCTACATTGGCTAAGCGGCTCCCCGTTGAGCTTCTCGCACTTGAGCGACGAAGAGAAACTGAACTTCCTCTTGGTCTTCAACTCCACGAGCTTCTGCTACTGGGGCGATCCGAAGTGGATGGTAGAATATCGCGGCGAGCGCTACGACGGTTCATGGGGCATGGTGGCCGCCATCCTGCGGGCGCTTGAGAACGGCAAGCCGATTCTGGACGCGAAATACCGATCGAAGATAAGCAGAAGAGAATATCAAGAAATCTTGGGAGGCAACGTGGAAATTCCGCTCTTTGAAGAGCGATGGAAAATCACGAAGGAGGTCGCCGCCCACCTTATGAAAAACAATGGAGGCAGCTTCACAGAATTCGTGAAACAAGCCAATGGCGACGCCGTGAAACTCTTGGGACACATCATCCGGAACTTTCCCTCATTTGACGACACCGCCATCTTCTACGGCCAGAAGATTGAATTTTACAAGCGAGCGCAGCTCTTGGTCGCCGACATCTACCAACTTTTCGATAGGAAGGGCTACGGTAATCTCACGAACGCCGAGCGACTCACCGCATGCGCTGATTACAAGCTTCCACAGTCGTTGAGGACGCTGGGTATTATCTCGTATACAAAAAGTCTGGCGGAGAAGGTGGACAGCAAAACTCCTCTGATCCACGGCGAACAGGAAGAGATCGATATCCGCGCAAACACTATCTGGGCGATTGAATTCATCCGACAGGAACTCGAAAAGATCGGCAAGCGAGTCATGCCTATTGGCATCAATGATCACCTCTGGCTCATGGGGCAAGACAAGAGCAAGCACGAAAAGCCGTATCATCGGACGGTGACCGCGGCTTATTAGATCTTGAGGTTCGAGTCCTAGACACCTGTCGCGATTCGTCGCCTGAACTGCGTTTCAAAAAGATAGCAAAATCCGAGGCCGGAAGGTCTCTCGAACCGATGCCCTAACGGGCGGAGGCGGAAGGATTCGAACCTTCGAAGGGATTTCTCCCTTAACATCTTAGCAGGATGCTGCCTTAAACCACTCGGCCACGCCTCCAGCGCACTCGTTAAACGTACACGAGAAACTTGTTTTTATCAATGTTTTTTGCTACATTTCATTGGTTATGGCAAGTGAAAATGTAAAAACTGCGAGCAGGAATATAAAACCGCGCCCGCCAATCGTGGTTGTCGTGGGGCACGTGGACCACGGGAAGACGACGCTTCTGGATTACATTCGAAAGACAACCGTTGCGGCGCGGGAGGCGGGCGGTATCACGCAGGCCGTGGGTGCGTACGAGATTGTGCACGCACCGGCGGGAGCTAAGGAGGGAAACGCGAGTGCGCCGCGGAAGATTACCTTTATTGACACGCCCGGGCACGAGGCGTTCATGGCGATGCGCGCGCGGGGGGCGCAGACGGCGGACATGGCGATTCTTGTTGTTGCCGCGGACGAAGGGGTGAAGCCACAAACAAAAGAATCCATCAAGATTTTGGAGGACGCGAAGACGCCGTTCATTGTCGCGTTCAACAAAATTGACAAAGTGCAGGGCGGCAATCTTGAAAAGGCAAAAACGGACTTGATGAACGCCGGGGTGATGCTTGAGGGTTACGGTGGGCAGGTGAGCTATCACGGGGTTTCCGCAAAGACGGGCGAGGGAGTGAACGAACTCTTAGACCTCGTGCTCCTTGCCTCCGACATGGAAAATTTAACCTACGATCCGAAAGCGCCGGCTTCCGGTTATATCCTTGAAGCGCGGCGTGATCCGCGGCGCGGCGTTGAAGCGAGTGTGATCGTAAAAAACGGGACGCTCCACCGCGGTGATCTGGTCGCGACGCGCACGGCGAGCGGCAAAGTGAAGATGCTTGAGGATTTTGCCGGGAGGTCCACGGCGAGCTTGGAGCCGTCTGCGCCTGCGGTTATCATTGGTTTTGAAGGGCTTCCGAAAGTCGGGGAGGAATTCGCGGTGGGAGAAATTAAGGAGGCCGCGTCACCTGCGCAGCGCACTATGGTCGCCACGCAGATCGCAAAATCAAAACCGAATACGCTGAACCTGATTCTCAAAGCTTCCGACGCCGGATCGCTTGAAGCGCTTTCCGTGATCTTGAAAAGCGTTGATAAGCAGGGGGGCAAAGAGGTCAATGTGGTTGAGGAATCGGTGGGGGATGTGACCGACGGCGATGTGCGGCGCGCACAGGCGACGCACGCTACGATCATCGGGTTTAAAAATAAAGTGGAGAAGGGAGCGCGGAATCTTGCGGATGCGCAGTCCGTCATGATCATTACCTCGGAAATCGTCTACGATCTCGTGAAGGCCGTGGAAGATTTTCTTGCCGGAAGATTGGGTCCGGTGGCCGCGGGGGAGCTTGAGGTGCTTGCGGTTTTCAATCAAGAGAAATTAGACAAGCAGCTCGTAGGGGGGCGCGTCATGAAGGGTATCTTCCGCGAAAAGGCGTCGTTTGAAATTCTGCGGCGCGGCGCGGCGGAGGCCGTTTCTGAGAAAGACGCTCGCGAGAAGGGTGCTCCTGCGGAAGGTGCTTCCCGTGATATGCCGAAAGTGGCGGTCGGCACGGGCCGCGTCCTCAACTTGCGCGAGAAGAAATCGGAAATCACGCAGGCGGAAAAAGGAAAGGAGATTGGTGTACTCGCGAACTCGCAGGTTTTGATCAAAACAGGCGACACGCTCGTCATTCGTAAATAATTTCGCAATGCGCTTTTTTCGTTCCGAGCGGGTCGGCAAATTAATACGTGCGGAACTTTCAAAGATCATTATCCGCGAAGTTGAGTTCCCCGACGCCCTTGTCACGATTACCGGGGTCACGGTGGATAAAAAGTTGGAGCGTGCGAAGGTCAGCGTGAGTGCAATCCCGTCGTCTGCGGGCGACGCCGCGCTCGCCGAACTCCAAAAGCGCACGGGCTATCTCCAGCATCTTTTGATGAAGAAGATCAATATCAAACCGATGCCGCGGATATCGTTCTATATTGATCATGGCGTGGAGAACGCCGCGGCGGTTGAAAAAGCGCTCCTAAAAAAGTAAGATTGAGGAACGGCCTGGTAGCCAAATGGTCAAGGCATGGGTCTGCAAAACCCATATACGCGGGTTCGATTCCCGCCCAGGCCTCCAACCCGATTTGCCCGGGTGCTGAAATCGGTAGACAGAGGGGACTTAAAATCCCCTGCTCGCAAGAGCGTGTCGGTTCGATCCCGACCCCGGGCACATTGCTTCAGATTATATTCGGCTGTATTCGCGTCGCTTTTCTTGCTTTATGATAGCGAGCGCGTTTCGGGCAATCGCTCGTTTTCGTTCTAAACAAGGAATATCTGGCGCATAATACATCCAGTTAATTAAGCGTAGTGATTCTTTCTTGGCGAATTTTAATTCCCACATCAGAACTCGATTTTCGCTGGCAGGTTTATTTCTTATAATCGCACCGCAAATTCCTACGAGATTATTTATTCTATAGCGTGCCCAGCGAATGTGTTTTTCGCTCGCCGAAACAAGTTTTATAAAGAGACGTTGCGTGCTATATCGCCGCCCGCGATAAACATTATAACTATCTTTATAGGTTTGGATACTGCCGTCGCCATCTATGCAGCCGCGGAAATAATCCCGGAAAAATTTATCTGGGATGTCAATACGACCTATTGTATAACTTTTTGCGGGGAATAGTCCTATCCTGAGCAACCAGTCATAGAATTGGACATTGCTGAATTGCACCCGATAGGAAACATCGCCGGTCTTTTTCTTTGCGACTCCAATCTTTGCGTCAATGCCGAGACATTGTTTAAAAGTTTCGAGCAATGGAAGCTCTGCCGAGCGCATAATAACCTGCCGTCCGTTCTTTGATAAATTCCCATCGGTTACCAAAAGCCCCACCACATACGCAAGTTTCGGCGTCCATTCGAAATTCTTTGGCGGTAACCTTCTTTTGGGCACGACACTATACTACCAACGCGGCATTAAATAAGTATTAAGTTTTTGTTAAATTCTCGCGGTGCCCGAGGCGAGAGTCGAACTCGCATGGCCTTACGGCCGATCGCTCTTGAGGCGATTGCGTCTGCCATTCCGCCACCCGGGCGCGTGGGACGCGTGGGGCTGTAACCTCGCGCGCTCGCACGATTGATAATAGTTATTTTACGCGCTAAAATCAAGCTATATGGCGCGCGTGATCGCAATTTGTAATCAAAAAGGGGGCGTGGGGAAGACCACGACCGCGGTTAATTTGGGCGCGTATCTTGCTGCCGCGGGGCGCCGCGTGCTCCTGATTGATTTTGATCCACAGGCGAACGCAAGCTCGGCGCTCGGCCACGACATAAAAGAGGAGTTGAGCGTGTACCACGGTATTTTGGGAACTGTGCCGTGCGAGCAGATTGTAAAGCCGACCATAATTTTCAATTACCATCTTGTGCCCGCGGCGCCGCATCTGGCAGGCGCGCTTGTTGAACTCGTGGACGTCCCCGACCGTGAATATTTTTTGCGGAAGTTCGTGAACCGGCTGCGGCACAATTACGATTACGTTCTCGTTGACCTGCCGCCGAGCTTGAGCCTGCTTACCGTGAACGGCCTAGTCGCCGCGGACGAGGTTTTGATCCCCGTGCAGACGGAATATTACAGCCTGGAAGGTATAGGGCAGCTTTTGGAAACCGTGGAGCTTATCAGGAATAACTTAAGACATCCGCTCCGCGTCGCCGGCGCGCTCGTCACGATGTATGACAAACGTGAGCACTTGAGCCGCGAGGTTTCTAAGAACCTCCGGCGACATTTCCCGCATCACGTGTTTGACGTGGAGATTCCGCGCGCGGTCGCGCTCGCGGAAGCACCGAGTTTTTCAAAGCCGATTATTTTATACCGGCCGGATTCGCCGGGGGCCACGGCGTATAAACGACTCGCGGACGAGATCATGGAACAGGAAAAGGACTTCAATCTGCCGCGGGAGGTCGTCGCGAGCGAAAATTTCGGGAATTTCAATATTTGATTTACTGCACATATGCTCGGCAAAGGACTTGAGTCGTTAATACCGAAGAAGGGGAATGGAAGCGGCGGTGGTGGCGGTGGCGGCGGTAACGGGAACGGCGGCGGGCAGAATGTTCCGTCATCGCAGCCGCTGGCTTCGCAACCACCGGCCGCGCGGTCGCCGGCTCTGCCGCCGGATTCGGAAACGGAAATTGTGCACGCCGATGCGGTGCCGCAAGAAGTGTCGCGGCCAGTGCCACTGGTTGAGGCGCCAGCAGCCGCGCCGATTTCACAACCCCAGCCTCAACCGCAACCCGCACAGCCGCAACCACAACCAACGGTTTCTCCCGCGTCGGTTGCAGCGAAAGCGTTTAGGGGCGAACCGCAGGAAATGGGCTCGGTCTTTCATATTGAAGTGGATAGGATAACGCCGAATCCGAACCAGCCGCGCAGGAATTTTGACGAAGCGGGGCTTCGCGACCTCGCGCATTCCATTCGCGAGTTCGGCTTTTTGCAGCCGCTTGTGGTGTCGCGCATTGAAAAGGAAACTGCCGGGGGCGTAGGCGTTGCATATCAATTGGTCGCGGGTGAGCGGCGGCTTCTGGCCGCAAGGATGCTCGGGCTTGCGACGGTACCCGCTATTATCCGGAACGTGGATCTTGAACGCGAAAAATTGGAGCTCGCCGTTTTGGAAAATATCCAGCGCGAGAATTTGAATCCGATAGAGGCCGCGCGCGCGTTCCAGCGGCTGCAGGAGGAATTCCGGATGACCCAGCGCGAGATTGCGGTGAAGCTCGGCAAGTCGCGCGAAGTGATTGCAAACAGCGTGCGACTTTTGGACCTTCCGGAATACGTCCGGACGGCGGTGGAAAGAGGGGAGATTTCCGAGAGCAGCGCGCGACTGCTTCTGGCCATTCGGGATCCGGGCGCGCAACAGCGCCTCTTTGAGGATGTCGTGCATCATGGGCTCACGACGCGCGACGTAAGAGAGCGCGTGGGTGAGTTCGGCAGCAGTGTTGCGGGCGGGCGCCGCCGCGGTCGTCCCCCGAAAAGTGCGGAAGCGCCCCTGCCGCCGGAACTCAAAGCGATGCAGGAGTCGCTTTCCACGGATCTCGGCGCTCCCGTCACAATTCACAAGGGCGCGAATACCGGGAAGATCACCATCACCTTTTATTCGGAAGAAGAATTGGAAAATATTCTGCGCCGGCTCGGGAAGGAGAGCTAACTTAATTTGTAACTTTCCTCCTTCACTTCTTTTATCGCTTTCAGCTTGACGATCAGTTTTTCAATTTTGTCCTTGTCGGCGGTTTTGATTTCAATCCGATAGAACTGGTAGCGGCCCCCTCTCGGGTTTTCGGTGTAAAAGTTCATGATGGCGAGGTGCTGGCGTGCAATCACCTCTGAAATGTTTTTAATGAGGCCGATGCGGGGCTCCACGGTGAGCTTCAGTTCCGCGTGCGTGGGCGCTTTCGCCATGCGCACGAACCTGTTTTTCTCGCGGAGCGCCGCGCGAATGTGATCGCGGGCGATGCCAGTCGCGACGAAGCGGAGCCAGTCGTCCGACGGCTTTTTTCCTTTTTGAGTGATAATATAGACCACGTCCCCCGATTTCAGCTTGTGGTCGAGCGGCACGAGCGTGCCGTTCACCCGCGCCCCCGCAGCAGCGTTCCCGACGTCAGAGTGGATGTGGTACGCGAAATCCACGGGCGTGGCGCCTTGCGGCAGGTCAATGACGTCGCCGCGCGGCGTGACGGCGAAGATGCGTCCGCGGAAGAAGTCAATTTTCATCGCGTCCAAAAACTCTTGCGGTTTTTCTCCCCCGCCAAAGAACCGTTCTTGCCAAGCTCTCAGTTGTTGCACCCAGGAGAGGTCTTCCGCAAGCTGTTTCCCGGAAATTTTTTCGCCGCGGCGCTTCTGGTCATAGAGCCAGTGCGCGGCGACGCCGTATTCGTTCTCGTCGTGCATTTTCCTCGTCCGTATTTGAAACTCAATTGTTTTGTCATCCGGGCCGATCACCGTGGTGTGCAAACTGCGGTAGCCGTTCGGCTTCGGCAAGGCGATGTAGTCCTTGATGCGGTGAGGAACCGGCGGCCATGCTTCGTGGATAACGCCGAGTGCCGCGTAGCATTCGGGGACGGTGGCTACGATCACGCGCATCGCGACGAGGTCGTAGATTTTCCCCATGTTCATGTCGCGGCGCAGAAGTTTTTTGTACAGACTGGCGTAACGTTTGGCCCGGATTTCAATATCCAGCGGCTTGATCGCGTGTTCCTCAAGGAGCTTGCGCACCTGCGGCTTCATCTTTAAGAGATATGCGAGCCGCTCTTTGTATTGTTCTTTCGCCGTAGAGAGGAGCCATCGGTACTCGGTAGGATGGAGGTAGGGGAATGCGAGATCTTCCAATTCGCCGGAAAGATTGTGCATGCCGAGGCGGTAGGCGAGCGGCGCGTAGATCTCGTCCGTTTCCACCGCGATCCGCTTTTGCTTTGCGGGCGGGAGGGCCGCGAGCGTCTGCATGTTATGGAGGCGGTCAGCGAGCTTTATGAAAACGACGCGCAAATCTTGTGAAAGTGCAAGGATCATCTTGCGAAGATTTTCCGCCCGGTTTTCCGCGCCGCGGTATTTGATGTGGCCGAGTTTCGTCACGCTGTCCACAAGGAATGCGACATCGTCCCCGAAATCCTTTTTTACGGTTTCAAGAGGAATACCGGTATCTTCCACGGTGTCATGAAGGAGACCCGCAGCAATCGTGTCTTCGTCAAGATGCCACCCATTCAACGTTTCCGCAGTCGCGAGCGGGTGATTAAAATAGGGCTCGCCGGTTTTCCTTTGTTGCGCTTTGTGCACGCGGAGAGCGAAGGCGTATGCTTTGCCAATCAGGCTGTCGGGTTGTTTCTTCACGAGCTCTTTTATGGTCATGTATCTATCTTATGACCGCGGCGAAGAGCGCGCAAATCCCGCACGCTATTTTTTCACCTTCGTCTTCGGTGGGTTTTCTCGCCAATGCCTCAGCGCTTCTTCAAGGTCGGCCTCCGATTCCGGTTTTTTGTTCATAACGAACGTACAGACGGGGTAGCGCGTGCAAGCGTAGAACGGCCGTCCGCGGCCGCGGGATTTTTTCTCTACGATGTCGCCGGGCTTTTCCCAACGGTCGGCGGAGTCGCGGCACGCGGGGCAAGCGAAGCCTGTTTTGTTCCAGATCTTTGCCACGCCTTTGCAGTTCGGATAGTCCGTGCAGCCGAGGAAAAATCCGAAGCGTCCGCGGCGCACTTTCATGGGTTTGCCGCAAATGGGACAGCGCTCGTCTTTTGTTTTTTCTTCCAGTTCTTTGATCTTCGCCGCCTCCTCGGGCATCGGCAGTGTCACCTTCACTGCGGGATCGGGACACGCAAGGAATTTTCCCATGCGACCGAACTTGATCACCATCGGTTTCCCGCAGTGCGGACAGGGGGTGTCCGAAATTTCCACCTGCTTTTCTACAGACGCCTCCTTTTCATCCAATTCTTTTTTGAATGGGCCGTAGAATTCGCGGCAGACATCGGTCCACTTCATCTTCCCTTCGGCGATCTCGTCCAGTTCCTCCTCTATGTGCGAAGTGAATTTGATATCTACGATCTCCGGGAAATTTAGGACGAGCAGATCGTTTACGACGAAGCCAATGTCCGTCGGGTGGTATTTTTTCTCCATTTTTTCCACGTAGCCGCGGTCCTGGATCACGCTCAAGGTCGGCGCGTACGTGGAGGGACGGCCTACCCCTTCGGCTTCCAGCGCTTTCACAAGCGTGGCGTCGGTATAGCGGGGCAAGGGTTCCGTGAAGTGCTGGACGGGCGTTATCTTTTGGAGTGCGAGCGCCATATCTTTCGTGAGCTTCGGTAACTGCCCCTCTATTTCCGTAGTGCTCGCGCTCTCGCCGTTCGCGCCTTCGTCGCGGCCTTCGGTGTAAGCGCGGATAAAACCGTCAAACTTCACGACCTGCCCGTTCGCGCGGAAGATTTCTTTGTGCGCGGTATCCGCTTCAATGTCCACCGAGGTTTGTTCAAGGAGCGCTTCTCTCATTTGCGATGCGATGGTGCGTTTCCAAATCAGGTCGTAGAGCCGTTGGTCATTGCGCTCTTTTATGCCGAGCGCGTGCCCGGAGGCGGCGTTGAGATTCGTGGGGCGGATGGCTTCGTGCGCTTCCTGCGCTCCTTTCGTCCGTGTGGCGTATCGCCGCGGTTCAGCAAGCTGATATTCCTTCCCGAATTCTTTCCCGATTGCTTGCTGTGCAGCGACGAGCGCTGCCTCCGCGAGGTGCACGCTGTCCGTTCTCATGTACGTAATGTGCCCGTTCTCATAGAGCTTCTGCGCGACGACCATCGTTTGCTTCGCCGAGAATCCCAGCTTGCGCGCTGCTTCCTGCTGGAGCGTGGAGGTCACGAACGGCGCCGCGGGATACCGCCGGATTTCTTTTGTAGTGATCTCTTTGACGCGGTAGTGCGCGCCGTCAAGATTTTTTATGATGCGCTTCGCGTCCTTCTCGTTTTTGATGTCCATTTTTCCGAATGCTTTTCCGGAAATGGACTGCAGGAAAGCGGGGAATGCGGTTTTGACTTCGGGCGGCCTGAACATCGCCTCAATGGACCAGTATTCTTCTTTTTTAAATGCCTGGATTTCACGCTCGCGCTCAACAACGAGCCGCACGGCGACGGATTGCACACGCCCCGCAGAGAGTCCATACCGCACCTTCCGCCACAGAAACGGCGAAAGGCCGTAGCCCACGAGCCGGTCAAGCACGCGCCGTGCTTGCTGGGCGTCTACTAGGTTCACATCAAGGCCGCGCGGCGCGAGGAGCGCTTCTTTGATTGCGGATTCGGTGATCTCGTGGAATGCAATCCGTTCCACCCCGTCCTTTTTTCCTTGAAGGCCGAGCGCCGCGACCAAGTGCCACGCGATCGCTTCGCCTTCGCGGTCTTCATCGGTTGCGAGGATTACCTTCGTAGCTTTCGCGGCCAGTTTTTTCAGGTTCGCTACCACGGGTTTTGCCTTCGCGGGGATCACATACTGCGGCTCAAAATTGTGTTCTGTATCAATTCCCATTTTGCTTTTCGGGAGGTCGCGAATGTGCCCGTAGGATGATTCCACGGCAAAGTTCTTGCCCACAAATTTTCCGATGGTTTTCGCTTTCGTCGGCGATTCCACGATGATGAGGTCCATGGTTGGTTGTGTTGTTATATTGTATACCCTTCACTCCGTTCTTTGATGAGATTTTTTAGCAAAAGGAACGAAAGCGTCCGGTTTGCGATTTGGGGTTCCAGTTTAGTGATCGCCGTGATTTTGTCAACCGCAAGAGGCAGGGAGGCTTCCCGCAAGGCTTTTAAAATCAGTCTTTCTTCGAGCGACGCCGTTTTTTCTTGCGCGGCAATCTTCTCCGCAGGAGAGACGCCGTAGCTTTCCATGATTTCTTCGGGGGAGGTCGTGAGTGTTGCCCCTTGACGGATGAGCGCGTGGGAGCCCGCGAAGTTCGGGTGGATGGTGGAGCCGGGTACGACGAACACGTCCCGATTTTGTTCAAGGGCAAACCGCGCGGTCGCAAGCGAGCCCGATCCCTGCGGTGCTTCTATGATTGCGACGCCGCGCGAGAGGCCGCTCACGATTCTGTTCCGCTCAAGGAAGCGGTCCGCGTACGGAGGCGCGCCGAGCGGGTACTCAGAAGCGAGTGCGCCGCCGCTTTGAAGGATTTTCTCCGCGAGGCGCGTGTGCTCTCGGGGATAGACGACATTCAGCCCTCCGGCGAGCACCGCGATTGTGAGACCGCCGCCGTCAAGACATCCTTCGTGTGCCGCGGCGTCAATGCCGAATGCGAGGCCGCTTACAATGCCCATGCCGCATTGCGCGAGCTCCCGCGCGAAACGGCGGGCGATGTTTTTTCCTTCAAGCGTGGCACGCCGGGTGCCCACGATCGCAAAAAGCGGCGTGTCCCGCGGCGGGCGCGCGCCGCGCAGGTAAATGTCGAAAGGATGATCGTCTATTTCCCGGAGCAACGGGGGATATGCGTCATGTTCGAAAAGGACGAGGGCGACGCCCGCGCGCGCAAGGTTTTTCCATTCCGTCTCGGCGTCGGGCGGAAGGATGCCGAAATGCTTGAGTGCTTCGTACGCGCGTTTCCAGTCGCCGCATTTCTTTTTTAACTGTGCGATTTTCCGGTAATCACCGCCCGTGCCCACGGCGACTGCATTATAGTAGTATGCTTCCTCGTCCATCAGAAAAGCGTTGCGGAAAACGTTCCAAAAGTAAAGCGTGCGTTCATAATCTTTTAATGGTAGAATGAAACAGCGCAATGAGAGATCTCAAGCGGCAACTGCAAATAAGCATCGGAATCATCGCGGCAGCCATTGCCGTAGCGTCCATTGCCCTTTACTTTTTTTCCAACAACATCGCGGCGCAAGCGGATAAGATCGTTTCCGATCGGGCCCGCATCGCAGAGGAGAATACGGCACTCAGTGTTCTGGCGAGCCTCAAAAGCGAGGCGGCGCAAGCGGCTCCTTACACGCCTGTCTTGGAATCAATTTTGCCGACGCATGATAAGCTCGTGGGGCTCCCGCAGGCGCTCAATGCCCTCGGGGAGGTGCACAATGTTTTGGTTTTGTTCGCGTTCAAGGGAGGGGGCACCGTGGCCACTGTCTCCGCTCCCGGCAGCGATGATTTTTCCCTGGTCGCGACGGGATCCCCGAGCGACCTCGTCGCGTTTCTCAATGATCTTGAGGCGGAAGCGTCCGGGTTCATCATTGCGATTGATTCCTTTGACTTTGCGAGTAGTGGCGCGGCGTACATCCTCACCGCGCAGGGCCGAGCATTTTCCAGATGATCATGAAGGCATTTTTTAGACATTATCCAGAGACCACCCTCGCCATTTTCGCGATTGTTTTTCTCGCGATTATCGTCGCGTATTTCAGCTGGGGAATCGGCGATGTAGTCGTGGAAGTGAATCGCGCGGTTCAGGCGAGCGTGCCAGCAGGGGCGAATACCAGTTTCGATCTGGAGGGTGTGGAGGCCCTTCACCTTCCGGGTCTTGTCAAACCGCAGTAAGAGACCGTAGAATGAACCGTATCCCGAGAGGCGTCCTTAGCTCAGTGGTAGAGCGCTACAATGACACTGTAGAGGCCGGAGGTCCGATCCCTCCAGGACGCACCCTAGCAACTGGTTGCTGGTGACTATTTGCTAGATGGGCATGTAGTTCAGTGGTAGAACGCGTTCCTGATAAGAACGAGGTCGATGGTTCGATTCCATCCATGCCCACAAAGCCCATACCTTCATTTTTTCCTTGCTGTGGAGAGGTTCTAGGAACGAAGCGACGGATTCCTATCATATCATACGCACAAATAACATTTCGTATCATTGGGATTGATATACTAGACTGATGAACCGGAAGCTCAGGTACAGCCTGCTCGTCGCCGCAGTGCTCGCGGCCGTTTTTCTTCTCTCGCTCAATACGATCGGCGACTTCGACATCGGTTACCATCTGGAGAATGGTGCCTTCATCGTAACTCACGGTTTTGTTCCAACGCACGATATTTTTTCTTATACTGCGCCAGGCGCGCTATGGATCAATCATTATTGGTTTTCGGACGTCGCTTTCTATTTCGCTTACCGCGCTGGAACCAGTTGGGGGCTTATCACGATCGTCGCGCTCGTAAGTCTCCTTACGTACGGCATCGTTCTCTTTACAGCATTCCAGAAAAGCCGAAACGTGCCGCTTGTCGCCGTCGTTCTCATTCCCTACAGCTTGCTCACCTACGAACTGTGGGTAGCGCGGCCGCAGATCTTCAGCTACCTTTTTACCGCCCTCATCATTTTTATTTTTGAAAGATGGCGCGACAGCAAAGATTTTCGACTCCTCCTTGCGATCCCGCTCGTGCTCCTCATATGGGCCAATATGCATGCCAGCGTCATTCTCGGCATCGGCATCGCCGGACTTTATCTTTTATATGGATTCATATTTTTCGCATTGCGACGCGCAGACCGCATGCGCTTGGCTTTGATCGGCGCGCTTTCCTTTGCCGTAACGCTCGTGAATCCCAACGGATGGCGCCTGCTCGCCTATTCCTCCATTATTGGTCCGACCGTACAGCAATTGGGCGTTGCGGAATGGCGCTCGCTTCTTGACTACCTCATTACCTGGCAAGCGTGGAGTTTTCTTGCGCTCATGCTTCTGGTTTTCTTCTTTTGTGCCTACACCCTTTTCTGGGAAAACGATCGGTGGATACCATACCGCGTGATCAATTGGCCGGCGCTCTTCCTTCTTCTTGTCGCGGTCGTCCTGCCCATTGTTTCTATACGCCACGTCGGATTTTTCCCGCTTATCACGTTCCCCATCTTCATCTATTGTGTTGAAAAGAAATTCCCCCGTGTGGCTCTTTTGGAGTCAATGATTCCCAGCCTCACTGTCTTACTTTTTATTTTCCTTGTGGTGGCCTATGGCATCGCGCGAGCCCGGACGATTCCCGCAGTGAACACCAATCTGCTTCCCGTAAACGCCACGCAGTTCATCCAAAAACAAAATATGCAAGGCCCGATCTTTGACGATGCGTCTTTTGGGGGCTATCTTATCTGGAAGCTCTGGCCGCACACGCCGGTTTTCATCGACGGCCGGGACGATGTATATATGGGAACCCCCGCGGACGATTATGTTTCGATCATGACGACGGCGCCCGGTTGGGAAGCCCTCGTCAATCAAAAATACAGAATCAATTATTTTATCCTTTGGTACGAACCGCCACTTACCGACCTCGTGAGTAATCTCACGGCGCGGCTCACCGGCGATTTGGGATTCAAACTCGTCTATTGGGACGACACGGCGATCATCCTCGCGCGCGACGATCCACAAAACAAATCTCTGGTTGACGCGTTCGCGTATCACTATATCAGTCCTTTTGTCCGCGCGGGCGACATTCCCGTGCAGGATCGTGCGGCAGCGGCGGACGAATGGATGCGAGCTATGACGATCGCTCCCGGCTCGGCGGTGTTGCAGAATTATCTGCGATAGCGCAAAAGGCCGTTGCTACTTATTGGTCGCGCATTTGATAAGATAGGAAGGTGATCGCACCTTTGGCGGGGTATCTGTCCGGCATAGCGATTTTGCTGTCCTTCGTTCCTTACCTGAGGGACATCTTTTTGAACAAAACGAAACCAGAAAGAGCTTCGTGGCTCATATGGGCCATATTAGGATTTATTTCCTTCTTCTCTCAATTTGCCAAAGGGGCGTTATGGTCCTTGATCATGACCGGTGCTCAGGCGGTAGGCGACCTATCCATTTTCCTGTTGGCCATCAAATACGGGTTTGGGGGGTTACACAGAAGGGATGCTATCGGTCTCGCTGGCGCGGCAATCGGATTGATCCTTTGGTATTTCACGGGCGAAGCGGCCACGGCATTATTTATTGTTATCCTCGTTGATGCGGTCGGTGCTACCTTGACTGCTATCAAGGCGTACGAAAACCCTTCAACGGAAACCGTAAGCTCTTGGGTTCTCACTCTTCTCGGCGGTTTCCTTGCCTGTGTGGCGGTCGGCAGTTTCAATCTTATTTTGCTGGCCTTTCCGTTTTACATTTGCCTTGCAAGCGCGTCCATTCTCATTGCAATAAAGCTTGGGTCGAGGTCTTCCTTGGGTTCGTGAAATAACAGGGTCTTCCCTTTCTGCTTTTGGGAGGATCTCGGAGGCAATTCGCGCTTGGTGTCCGCCGAAGGCGGACGCGAATTGCCGAGAGCCAGCGGGCGCGCGCCGCAGGAGCGCGCGAACCGCGTCTACCAAAAGCAGAAAGGGAAAGACCCCTGTCAAGCGTTCTTTAAAAAGATTTTAATGCCCGCTGTGCTACGATTGCGGACATGCAAAAGATTGTTTTCTTTGCCTGCGCGCTCGGCGGGGCTTGCGGCGCATGGTTAACGTTTCCGCCCGTTCTTTTTGCGCGCGCCGCGGTCATCACCGATTACGGCCGAGGCTATTCCGGGCATTATTTCAGCGATCCCACGGGATACCGCGAGGTGTTTACGCAGGAAGTTACATTCCATCTTTACCACAACTATTCGAGCTGTGCCACGCAGCCGCGCCCGTGCGCGGACAATGAATTTTACGTCACGTTCACGCCGGACAAAGACATCGCCGAGGCATACGGGATTTCCATTGACGACCCGGCGATCACCGACGACGAGCTATACAACGGGCAGGAGGCCGGAATTTCGTTCATCTTTTCTCGTGAGAACGGGGCCGCGCTTGATCCTCCCGGGAATGGCGGTGCAGTGCAGTTTCGGGGAACGGCGACGACCTCGGCATGGGCTATCTTGAATTCCCAGACGTCGTTGCTCGCGACCACAACCTACGCGCTTCAGGCGGGGAGTTCTTACGACGTAGTGGGATGGTGGTATGACGGAAAACCGTCCAACCTTACGGATGGCCAAACGATCACCATTGGCATCTGGGTGCCGAATCCGACGGTGATTCCGGATGTCGCGGCATCGTCGCTCGGCCAATACGAATCCGACGGCGTGACGGCGATTGCGGAAAGAAGTTTGGCTGCCGCGACCACGATCGTTTTCTACGGCGTGCCGCAGTCCGCGGGCGCAAAGCCGCTCCAACTTCAGATTGAGGTTGAACCTTCCAGCGTTCCTTTTAAGGGGACACCCACCGCGACGAGCACGTTTGCCGCGCCGGGCGTCCGCGCCGTCGTTTCCGCAGGCGGCCTCACATCGGGCGGTTATCATTGGCAAGCGAGGGCGACGGACGAAGAAGGAAACATTTCTTCCTGGCGTACCCTGAGCGATCCGCCCGTAGATGTTGATTTTGCAATCGGGAATAGCGTTTACTTCCTCTACCATTGGAACGATCAATCGGGAGCCATCGGCACCGACAACAGTCAAGCGGGGATGTCCTTCGGCCCGCTTGCGGTGCAGATCAAGCTTGGCCAGCCGCTCGGCGGCACGGGGAGCACGACACTTTCTCTTGCCATGTACCAGGAAGGCTTGTCTGGGTGCGGCATCCCTGGCTACATCCTCCAGGGATATTCCGACAGCGACTATAAAAACGCCGACGGTCCGCCCGCCGAGTTCGGCAATTGGACCGATGCCTCGGGTACGCCCATCGCCTCGCGCGATTATGCCGGCGTCATCGCGGGCACCGCCGCAGGAAGGATCAATCCGTTTGATTACTACGCGCTGAGCTTCAACGCCTGTGATTTCGGCAGGCCGGTGTCCATCGCCGCGGCACCCGGCGCCATCTATTCCTGTACGTGGCAGGTCGGCAATTATTGCTATACGGCGGACGTGACCGGCAAACCGTTTATGAAGCTTGAGGGCGGCGGGCCGCGTGAGCCGGTGGTCATTGTCCCCGGCATCGCGGGATCGGCCCTCGCGCGCGCATCGGATGGCGAGGAAGTATGGCCGAACATAGGCAAGATGGCAAGCATCGGGGGCGTTCTTTCTGGCGACACCTACCTTGATGATCTTGCGTTGGACGCACAGGGCCATTCCACGGTTGCCATGAGCGTGCCTGACATCCTAAGGACGGTCACGACCACAATTTCCTTCCTCGCGGTTCAAAAGGATTTTTACGGCGATCTTATAGATGCGTTCGTTTCCGATGGGTACGTGGAGAATAAAGATCTCTTCGTGGCGCCGTATGATTGGCGGTTGAATATTGACGATGCAACGGGCGCGCTTGATGCGAAAATACGGCAAGCAATTACGGCCTCGTCGGACGGGAAGATCAATATTGTGGCGCACAGCATGGGCGGCGTCTTGATAAAACAGTATTTGAGAGATCGCCCCGACAGTTCGTTTTTAGATAAGTTGGTCTTGGTCGGCGTGCCGCAACTTGGGGCGCCGAAGGCCTTCAAAGTTTTGAACTACGGCGACAATCTTGGCGTCGCGTTTGGTCCGTTTGATATTTTGAATTCTTCCGAGATCAAGAAAATTGCGCAGAACATGCCGTCGCTCTATGAGCTCCTGCCGAGTTCGCGATATGTGCAAGTGAACGGGGGATACGTACGCGATTTCCACAATGGCAGCAACGGCTCGGTTTTGGACTATGATGCGATACGTCGCCTGATGACGAGCAATTCTTCGGACAGCCGCAATGCCGCGCTTTTGGACGCCGCCGCTGCATTCCATGCAAGACTTGACGGGCAACCGGTAGGCGTCTCAAACAGCACAAATGCCGCAAGCGCCACGAGCGTGTACAACGTTTTAGGGTGCCGCATACCGACCATTTCCGAATTCGATCTTTATGACGGCGACGAGGTGGATATTTCGCAGACGACGGGCGACGGCACCGTGCCCGAGGTGAGTGCGATGAACCTTGCGGACGGGTTTCATAATTATTTCGTGGACGGCGGGATGACCGGCATTGACCATGGGGGGCTCGTCGCTGATACGCGCCCCGTTTCACTCATCGTGGCTCTTATTGATGATGGTACCGTTACCGACGATGATTTGCCGCAGGGCATCTCGGCTGCACTTGCAGATTGCGTTGCGGGATGGCATCACGCGTCAAGCACGGACGGCACGGCGGGTGGTGGTGGCACGGGGGCTTGGTTTGCATTCAGCGCGCACGGTTCCGTTGACCTTGAGATTTCGGATCCAACGGGGCTTCATACGGGGATTCGGTACGACGGTTCTGTGGAACTTGGCATTCCCGGGAGCAGCTACGATGCTGTCGGCGACAATACATTCGTGACGGTGCCGGCGTTGCCGCTCACGAGCACAAGCACCTCTCTCAATGCCAGTACCTCCACAAGCACAAGCATCTACACGGTGAAAGTGACGAAGCGAAAGACAAGCGCCGCCGTGAGTGCTTCAAGCACGACCGGCACATCTAACACATCTGGTTCATCTGCCACTAGTGCCACAGATACCTCTGCCACGAGTACTGCCGCTACGAGCACCGCTGCGACGAGTACCACCAAAACAACCGCTGCGACGACACTCGCCACCGTAAAGGTGAAAAAGAGCATCAATGGCAAGACAACCGATACCGCGACGTATGTTTCCGTGCCGCTCCAAAACGCCAGTGCAACGGCGGAACTGGACTTCTCCGGTTTTAACGGCGACCTTGCGCTCGCGATTGATAATGATGGCGACGGCAATGTTGACGCGACAAGCTCGCCGACTGCGGTTCTCACGGCAACCATTTCATCCGCCGATGCAATCGCCGACGTAACGCCTCCGGATATCGTCCCCCCAGCCATTCCCGCAGAGGTGTTCCAAAACAGCACGACGACGTTACATTTTAGTGCGAAGGATACCGAGTCCGGTGTTGCAACCACGACGGCAACGTTGAATGGCACTCCGGTCGCGAATGGTGAAACAGTGACATTCGCCGATGCAGGCAAAAACGTTTTGATCATCACTGCATTTGACAAGGCGGGAAACCCACGGATTTACGAAATTAGTTTTCAGGTGGTTGCGCCCGCGGATGCCGGTGGCGGAGCAGGAGGTGAAGGGACAGGAAGTGCGGGAGGTAATAACGGGGGAAATAGCAGTGGTGGAACCAGCGGTACCACTGGCGGCGCAAATAGTGGCGGCAGTGGCAGTGTGAGTAGTAACGGTGGCGGGAGCAGCGGCAGCAGTAGCGCAAGTGGTGGTAGCGGCGCAGGTGCAGGCGGAAGCGGAGGTGGTGTCGGCGCAAGTGGCGGCGGGGGCAGCAGCGGCGCAACGCACCCTGCTCCGGGTGTGCCGAATCCGCAGGTGCTGGGCGCCTCAACAACGGCAAGCGCTGCCACGTCGCTCGCTGAATTGTTTGCCCGATTGCGTCTCCTTGCCGCCAAGCTTTTTGTAGCCACAAATTCTGGGAGATCTTTGTCCACGGGCGTGAAGGGCGGTGATGTCTGGGCGCTCCAAGTGTTTCTCATAGCCGCGAGCGGAGGTCGGGCGGCGCGTTCGCTCGCCGCGGTCGGGCCAACCGGCTTCTTCGGCGCCCTTACCGCAAGCGCGCTCAAGGAGTATCAAGCAGGAGAAAAAATCGCGCCCGTTTCGGGATATTTGGGCCCGAAGACGCGGGCGGCCATCAGAAAGGTTTCGGAAAGCGATATACTATAGCTATGAAGAAACAATATCGGCTGTTCATCGCGGCTACTCTCGGTGTTCTCATAATATATTTTTTGATACGATTTGTGTTGGGAATTGCATTTGAACTATGGCGGCCGGAAATTTTGTAGCCCCTTGTTCCGCGATGCTTGAACCTACCATTATCTACGAAGACAGAAATTTTCTCGTGATCATGAAACCGGCGGGATTACAGGTGCACGCCGCAAAAAAATCCGGTACCGCGGAGCCCACGCTCGTTGACTGGCTTACCGCGCATTATCCGGAAGTGAAAACAGTCGGCGACGATCCTGCGCTCCGGCCTGGAATCGTGCACCGGCTTGACAGAGAAACCTCGGGTGTCATGCTCGTTGCCCGAAACCAAAAAAGTTTTGAATATCTCAAATCGCTTTTCCAAAAGCACGAGGTTCTGAAGACGTATCTCGCGGTAGTTGTGGGCGTGCCGCCGAAAAAGCAGGGGACGATTGACGCGCCGATTGGTATGCGGAGCGGAACGATGAAGCGGAGCGTCCGCTCGGCGAAAATGGCAAAGCTCGCCGTCACGGAATACCGCATCATGAGAACATTTACAAAAACTTCCGCAGCGCCGAGCGGCGAAAGAGGAATAGGTGGAGGCGCGAAATACTCCCTCCTCGCGGTGAACCCAAAAACGGGACGTACGCACCAGATCCGCGTTCATCTTGCGAGCATCGGCCATTCTGTGGTCGGAGATCGCCTCTACGGTCCGAAGGCGCAGCCGCCGTGGGCAAAACGCTTGATGCTGCACGCGCTTTCCGTAGAATTTACCTCGGCAAGCGAGGAGCGTATGAAATTTGAAGCCGAGCCGCCGGGAGATCTTTGGAACAATGTACCCACGAAAGAATCAAGCGGCGCCTGTGGATAATGCGTGAGTTACCGTCGGCGCTCAAAGGGCGCACAAGCGTGAGATATGGGTTTCTTACTTATCCACAGCCGTCCTTTCCATGTTTCCCGGGCAGTTGTTATAATGAATTAATCCTTAAAAGGTCGTTTCACCGAACAAACTGTATGAAATATAAGAACCGAAAGGGCTTTACCCTCATTGAGCTTCTGATCGTGATCGCGATCATTGCGGTTTTGTCGGTTGTTATCATTTTGTCCCTCAACCCGGCGGAGCTTTTGCGTCAAGCGAGGGATTCTAACCGCATCTCGGATATGGCAACCTTAAAGAGCGCTATCTCGCTCTATCTTGTGGACGTGGCATCCCCGACTCTCGGGACCTCGACGTGGTGTGACGTGAGCCAGTCGTCTACGGCATGGGCTACTGTGAGCGCTGCTGGATCGTGGACTGCCCCCGCCGTGAATGCGACTTGTAATAACTGGTTTGCGGGTAACACCACGTCCACGACTATCCTGGCACTTACGAATAGAGGTATCACTGGGGGCGGTTGGATTCCGGTAAACTTCTCGGGCATCAGTTCCGGCTCGCCGATTGGTCAGGAGCCGATTGATCCGGTAAATAGTACGGGCACAGCTAGTTGTACCGGATCAAGTCCCTCCCTCTCGTCCTGCTCCCTCTTCTATAGCTATACCGCGACCAGTACCTTGTACAAACTTGCGGCCTTCATGGAAAGCTCGAAGTTCTACTACGGAGGTGCCGGCCACGTGACGGACAACGATGGTGGCAACAATAACTACGTCTACGAACAGGGGACGAGCTTGAGCTTGTAAGGGTTTTTGTTGAGCGAAATCCATCCAGCCGTAGTTTCTTCCGAAACTACGGCTGGATTGGTATTATATAACTATGCGATTACCGCTTCCGCTGCCAGAGCTTAAGAAACTGCTTGTTGACGAAGGGCTCGTCTCGGCAGAAAAATTTGATGAGCTTTTTGCCGAAGCCGAGAGGAAGAGCCAGAACATTCTTGATGTACTTATTTCGGAACAGTTCACCACTGCGGACTATTTGAATAGCCTTGTGGCGAAGGCGCTGGGCGTCCCACGCGTTGATTTCAGCGCGCAGGAGGTGGAAAAAGATGTGGTAAAACTTATTCCGGAAGATGTCGCGCGCCAGCGCCAGGTTGTCATCTTTGCCAAGGAAGCCGACGGGACGTACGACGTTGCCATGAGGGATCCGTCCAACCTTGAAACGATAGAATTCCTTGCGCAGCGCTTGAAAGCGAAAATCAAGCCATTCCTCGCCACCGAGGAAGATCTCAATCGCGGTTTTTCGGTTTTCGGCTACGAGCTCGGTAAGGATTTCAAAAAGCTCATCGAAGAGAACGTCAAAGCGTCGCTCGCGGCGCGGGCGAAGAGCGCCGAGGAAGCAGCGGGAGATCTTCCTATCGTTGCTATTGTGGACAATATCCTTTCCTACGCGATCGCTTCGCGAGCGTCGGACATCCATATAGAAGTGTTGGAAGAATCAATGTTCATACGGTACCGCATTGACGGCATCCTCTACGAAGTGTTGAACGTTTCGAAAACCATCCATCCCGCGATCGTCGCGCGCATCAAGCTTTTGTCGGGCCTCAAGATTGATGAACACTACGAGCCGCAAGACGGGCGGTTCAGAGAACAGGTGGGGAACGAGTTGACCGACGTGCGCGTTTCCGTAATGCCCACGTTTTACGGGGAAAAGGTGGAAATGCGGGTGCTCACATCGTCGCAAAAGCCCCTTTCGCTTGAAGAAATCGGCATGGCGGCCGGAGATGCCGCCGTGGCGAGAGAAGAACTCAAGAAGGCCTATGGCATGGTGCTTTCTTGCGGGCCGACTGGCTCGGGAAAAACGACGACGCTCTATGCGCTTATGAACATTCTGAACAAGCCACAGGTGAATGTGGTGACCATTGAGGACCCTATTGAATACAACATGCGCTACGTGAACCAGACGCAGGTCAATGCACAGGCAGGAGTCACGTTCGCATCGGGACTCCGCGCGCTCCTCCGGCAGGATCCGAACATCATCATGGTCGGCGAAATCCGCGATGCGGAAACCGCCGACATCGCTGTCCAGGCGGCCTTGACAGGTCATCTTTTCCTTTCTTCACTTCACACGAACGATGCCCCCACCGCAATCCCGCGTCTGTTTGATCTCAAGATTCCGCCGTTCCTCGCCGGATCGGTGCTAAATCTCATTATCGCCCAGCGTCTCGTCCGGCGCGTGTGCCCGTCCTGTATCTATTCGTACGACGCCGGTCCCGATGTTGCCCGGACCGTTCGGGTCCAACTGCATGAACTTGGCGTGCCGGAAGATGCCATGTCCGCGCCAAAGACCCTTTATCGGGGAAAAGGGTGCAGCTCCTGCGGAATGACGGGGTATCGCGGCCGCCTTGGCATTTTTGAGTTGCTCCGCGTGACCGATGCCGTGAAAAGGGTCGTCACTGCGGAAAATTTCAATCTTGAAGACCTGCGCGCCGCCACAAGAAAAGAAGGTGAAAAGACAATGTTTGAGGATGGCCTTCAGAAAGCCGAGCTTGCGCTCACGACATTGGAAGAAGTGCTCCGCGTGATACGCGAATGAGAACCCATATCAAAAGTAGATCAATCGCCTCTTCCGGCCAATTTCGGCTGCGAAAGGCGAATCCCTCCTCGCAGTAGGCATGGCTACAGCTTCGTCGGGATTCACCTTTCTCGCTCGAAACTGACACGGAATAGACGAATCCTACTTTTGATATGGGTTCTGGTACAATAAGATTATGCTCTATCATTATGTCGCAGTGGACCGCTCCGGAGAGACGCAGGAGGCCGATTTTGATGCGGGGACCCTTGACGACGTTCTGCATTATCTTTCAGGAAAGGAGCTCCGCCCAATCGCGGTCAAGGCGCTCGCGCGCGACCGGTTCAGCGCACCGAGGTTCTGGGGAGGCATCACCACGTCCGACGAGGTGTTTTTGACCAAATACCTTGCGCTTATGCTGCGCGTGGGCACCGACCTTCTTTCCGCAGTGAACATCCTCATCGCGGATTTTGACAAGCCCTCCGTCAAGAACTTTCTCCTTGAAGTGTACGACAGTTTGAGCCGCGGCCAGCCGTTCTACGAATCGTTTGCGCGGCATCCGGAGAGTTTTTCATCGACGTTCGTGAACTTGGTCAAAGCCGCGGAGATTTCCGGCAACTTGCAGAAAACCTTTGAAGACCTTTCTGTTTCGCTTGAGCGCGATGCGGAGTTAAAATCCAAAATCCGCGCGGCGCTTATCTATCCAATAGTCGTTTTGTGCATGGCGGCCGCCATCCTTACGTTTCTCTTTACCTTTGCGCTGCCGAAACTCGCCGTGGCATTTTCAAACGGGGCCATCAATCCGCCCCTTTTCTCGAGCATCGTCTTCGGCGTCGGGCTTTTCATCGGCGCGAATGTCGTGCCGATCTACACGATTTTAATTACGGCGATCATCGTGTGCATTGTGGGAGCAAAAAAGACGGAGACGGGGAAAAGAATCCTTCATAATATCTTGGCGAACCTCCCTGTCATTCGGAAGGTTTACAGCGACCTTGCGGTGCAACGCATGGCCTCTACGATGAGCTCGCTCATCAAGGCGGGATTACCCATCATTGAAACCATCACGGTCGCGGCGGAAACCGTTAACCACCGCGATTATCAATATGCGCTCATGCGGGTTGCGAACGAAGGTTTGGCAAAAGGCCTTACGATCGGGGAATCATTCAAGCGCGAGGCGGTTTTCCCGAAAACATTGAGCAATCTGATCGCCATCTCGGAAAAAGCGGGGCACTTGGACGAGGTGCTCGCCACCCTCGCCGACTTCTACGGCGCGAACATTGATAGCAGCATCCAGACGCTCGTGTCGCTCTTGGAGCCCATTCTTCTCCTAGGCATGGGATTGATGGTGATGATCATCGCGCTTTCCATCATTGTGCCGATCTACCAGCTCACGAGTTCTTTCTAGGCCACTAAACTATGCAACGCTGGTTCCAAAAACTACTTTTGCTCCTTCGCGTCCATTCGGCGGCTGTGGGGCTTTCCGTAAGCGATCAGGTGGTGCGGCTCGTGCATTTTGACGGGAAAGCTTGGCAGATGCATGCGGTGCGCCTTGAGCCCGGCACAGTGAAGAAAGGAAAGATCGCCGATCGCGAAGGATTTGTCGCGGCGCTCACGGCGCTTAGGGAACAAGCGCAAGAAAAAGGAAGAAAGGGGAAAATGAACGTGGCGGCATGTTTCAATTCCGTGGAGACCTATACGCAGATATTTGCGCTCCCCGCAGTGGGGGAAAAGGATTTGGAAAAGGCAGTAGTGCTGAACCTCAAGATGACTTCGCCGCTTGAGGCGGACGAGGCATATTCGGACTGGGAGCTTGTGGAACACGACGAGAACACATTACAGCTTCAGATCCTCTCCGCGTTCATTGAGCGCGACGTGGTGGATGGGATGGCGAAAGCGCTTTTTGAAGCGGGATTCATCGTAACGGCGGTGGAATCGCGGGCATCTGCGCTCGCGCGACTGCTCCGAGAAAAGGCGGCTGGCGTTGATATAGCCAAGTCCTACCTCTTTGTGAATATTGATGATTCTGGATTGGATTTCGCGATTATTCGTAAGGGCGTGCCGTATTTTGAATACGCGGTCCCATGGCAGGATCTTATGGATGATAAAAGGGAGATATCAATTCCAAAATTTGAAGAAACGCTTGGGGCAAGCGTGCGACGCGTCGTAAATTTTTATTACCAGCACTGGGCCGGATCCTTGGATGCAGTCATCTTTTCCACCGTGATTTTAGAGGCAGAGACCGAGCGAGTCATCATGGAGAGCACCTCGGTTCCCGCGGTACGTTGCATGCTCACGGTGGGCCAGCCGGTTTCGTCGGCATGGTTTACCGCGCTCGGATGCAGTTTGCGCGGGTCGGGGTTCAAAATGAAAGATCGGGAAATCAATCTTTTGGGAAATGATTTGCGGGATATGTTCCGCGGGGAGGAGCTTCTGAGTTTCATGCGATTTTGGCGCGTCGCCCTTCCTGCCGCCCTGCTGCTTCTCGTCGTTACCTTCGCAGGAGCAGATATTTTCCTCTCGGAAACGAGGACGACCATTGAATCACGCTCCTCATTTAGTTTGGGCAGCGCACAGGTTGCGGAAACTGTTGCACTGCAGGCAACTGCAAGTGATTTCAATGGTTCCGTGGCGCTTGTCGCCGCCGCCCTGAACGCCGCGGGCCCCAAAGGCGTCATTTTAAAAAAAATTTTGGATATCGCGGGGAGCAATCAAGTGACCGTGAGTCACGTTGCGTTTCAGTCCATGGGTGCTCCTATCGCGCTCTCGGGGAGCGCGCGGACGCAGGATGCGATACTTGCGTTTGAAACAGCGCTCGAGAGCGATTCCCATTTCAGTTCCGTCAACCTTCCATTGGGACAGGTACAAACAAACGGCCTCACTACTTCATTTTCCATGACTTTTTCGTATGCCCAATAATCCGGGGCTGCGGCAATTTCCGTCCATCTGTCTCCCAACAAGTTCTCAAATCTCGGTTCCTAGGGGCAGTAAGGAAACCTGCTTGCAATCGCAGAGAACAACGCATCAAAGACGATCTGGTCCTTCGGAGTTATTTTTGCAAGGACGAATGCGGATGCTTTCCTGCGCTTTTTTTCGCCTGCTTCGCGGATGCCGACGCGAATACGGGTGAAACGATTCGTGCGGAGCGTGTCTATAATTGATTGGATTCCCTTATGACCTGCAGAACTTCTTCCGGACGATATTTTATACATTCCCACGGGGAGATCGCTCTCATCGTGGATGACGACGAGATTCTCCGGCGCCGCCTTGAATTTCTTCATCGCTTCCCGCACCGCCATGCCGGATTCGTTCATGAACGTAAGCGGTGCCGCAAGCACCATAGTACCGTGGGCGGCGTAGCGGAACAGTTTTTTGTGCGTTTTCCATGTGAGGGATTCGCCGTTCGGAAGCCGCCGCGCGATCGCGGCGAGGGCGGCTTGGCCCACGTTGTGGTAGGTGTTTTTAAATTCCGGTCCGGGATTGCCGAGACCCACGAGGATCGTTTTTTCCGTTTTCATTGGCTTGATTTTACCACAATGCGCGGGATATAATGAGTACTACATGAGAAAGTTTTTCGCTGCCTTTTTGGAGGTGCTTGAGGTCGCCGTGATTGCCGTGGGCGCCGTCTTCCTTGTGCGCACGTTTCTTGTGCAGCCTTTCCTCGTGAGTGGTTCAAGCATGTCGCCGAATTTTTCAAATGGTGATTACGTTCTTGTAGACGAACTCACCTACGACCTGCGCGCGCCGGAGCGCGGGGAGGTAGTCGTGTTCCACGACCCGCAGGATTATTCCACCTATTTTATCAAGCGCGTCATCGGCCTGCCCGGCGAGCGCGTCACGATCAAGAACGATACGGTTACGGTGTTTAATGACGATCACCCGCAGGGATTTGCACTTGACGAGTCCTATTTGCCCAAAGGGACGGATACATCGGGAAATTACACTTTCACGCTGTCCTCCAGCACCTATTTGCTCCTCGGCGACAACCGGCCCGCCAGTTATGATTCACGCATGTGGGGGGCGTTGCCTGCGAAGAACATCGTTGGCCTCGTGCGCGTCCGGTTGTGGCCGCCCACCGACGTGACTGCGTTCGCAGCGCCGCAATATAAGTAAAATGAAAACCGGTGAAAAGCAGGGGGTGAGGACCTTTCGGGCCCCGACGGGCATGCACGACGTGTTGCCTGCCGACCAGCCTTATTGGGAGCGGATTGAAGGTGCGGTGAAGGATCTCGCGCGATCCTACGGGTTCGCGCGGATAGAGACACCGGTCTTGGAGTTTGCAGACCTCTATAATAAGACGTCCGGCGAAGCAAGCGACGTAGTCACGAAAGAAATGTACACGTTGCGTACGAAGGGCGGCGACGTGCTTGCGCTCCGTCCCGAATATACCCCCGGTATCGCGCGCGCCTACCTTGAAAACGGCTTAAGCCGCCTCGGCCAGCCGCAGAAGCTTTTTCACTTCGGGCCTGTCTTCCGGCACGATCGGCCGCAGCTTGGCCGCTATCGCCAATTTACGCAAATCGGCTTTGAAACGCTCGCCGGGCCGAACGATCCGATCTATGACGCGGAAACCATCTCCGTCTGCGCGGATCTCCTTCACGAGCTCAAGATAAAGAACTTCACACTGAAGATAAATTCCATTGGCTGCCGTGTGTGCCGCCCGCTGTACAAGAAACAGCTTGTTAACTATTACAAGAATCACGAGAAGGAATTGTGCGAGGATTGCAAGAAGCGGCTCGCGACGAACCCCTTGCGCCTTTTGGATTGCAAGGAAGAGGATTGCATGCGATTGAAGGAGAAGGCGCCGATCTTTTTGGACAAGCTGTGCGCGACGTGCGCCGAGCATTTCAAATCAGTTCTGGAATATCTTGAGGAAGCGGCGATTCCATACGAACTTGATAACCATCTGGTGCGCGGACTGGATTACTACAGTCGGACGGTGTTTGAAATGTATGCCGATGGGAAGGAAGCCGAGATCGGTGCGCTTCCGGCCGGCGGCCGCTACGATTATCTGATGGAGACGATCGGAGGACACCTCACGCCCGCCGTCGGCGCCGCATGCGGCGTGGAGCGCCTGATTGCTGTTATGAAGGCGAAGGCGGTCATCTTGCCTGCACGGGCCCAGAAAAGGGTGTTTCTTGTACACGCGGGCGATTTGGCGAAGCAGAAATCATTCGGCCTTTTGAAGGAACTGCGCGCGCGCGGCATCGCTGTTTCCGAAGTGCTCGCGAAGGAATCGCTCGCGGCGCAGCTGAAGACCGCGGATAAGGAAGGGATTGAGCTCGCGCTCATTCTTGGCCAAAAGGAGATTTACGAGGGCAGCGTTATCGTCCGCGATTTGAAAACCGGATTGCAGGAAGCGGTGCCGCGGCACAAGGTCGTGGACGAGATCAGAAAGCGGTTTTAGGAACCATGAAAGAACCAGTGCGAGACAAAAATTGCATTTTCTGCAAAATAGCGTCCGGGGAAATTCCGGCGCAGGCAGTGTACGAGGACGGCCGCGCGCTCGCGTTCTTGGATATCATGCCGCGGACGCCTGGGCACACCATGGTGATTCCGAAAACGCATGCGCCGAATTTGCTTGAACTGCCGGACGCCGAGATCGCCCCGCTCTTTGCGGCGGTAAAGAAAGTGGCGGAGATGCTCTCGCGGAAATTGAAGTGCGACGGCATCACGATTGGGATCAACCAGGGCCGCGCGAGCGGCCAGGAAGTGGACCATCTCCACGTGCATGTGATGCCCCGATGGTATGGCGACGGGGGAGAGCCTGTCCAGTCACTGGTAAATAGAAAATCGAAAGAGACCCTGGAAGAGATTCGCAAGAAAATCGCTGGCTAGGACTTCTGCACACGAATTGATTTTGTAGAACCCTTTCCGGCCTTGCAAAATCCGGCTCGCTCATAACGAAAAAATGCCGCCCTAGTCGCGGCTCCCGGGCACCCGGCATTTTTCCTATTCACTCGCGGATTTTTCGCTCGGCCTCCGCACGGTTCTGCAAAATCAATTCGTGTGCAGGCCACCTTATCCATCAAATTTTCCTTGACTGCCTTGTTCTTTCTGCTATACTTCTCCTCATGGCAGTTGAGGTACGAAAGCGGGAGGGCGAATCTCCGAACAGCATACTTTTCAGCTTCACGAAGAAAGTGAAGCGGAGCGGCATTTTGAAGGAAGCGCGCGCACGTAAGTTCCACGATCGCCCGGTAAGCCGGATCAAACGCAAACTCTCGGCAATCCACCGCGATGCGAAACGGGCGGAGGTAGAACGGATGAAAAAGCTTGGGCTTCTTGGTTAGTACGAACCCCGCCGTGATGCGGGGCTTTGGTTTATACTGTAGATATGACACTCTTTGAAAGAATAGGCGATGACATGAAGTCCGCGATGAAAAGCGGCGACGGGCAGCGCCTGGGGATATTGCGGTTTATGTCTTCGGGGCTCTACAATGTGCAGAAAGAGAAAAACGCAAAGCAGCCGGGCGTGGCACTGACCGACGACGAGGCCGTCGCGGTTTTACAAAAAGAAGCAAAGCGGCGCAAGGAGGCAATTGAACTCTTCCGGCAGGGGAAGCGGGATGATCTCGTAAAAAAGGAGGAGGCCGAGCTCGCGGTGATCTATGAATATATTCCCAAGGGACTTTCTGCGGAGGAAATTGAAAAGATGGTGGATGAGCTTAAGGGAAAGGGTTTCAATGACTTCAACTCGCTCATGCGCGAAACAATGAAGCTCACGAAGGGGCGCGCGGACGGCAAAACAGTGGGTGACATCGCGAGGAAGAAACTTGGTTGACGTGGCGGGCACGAGAATAACCGTGATGACGCAGACGGCCTGGATGGAGAAAAAAATACACCGCTTTGCAAAAGAGATCTTGAAGACCCTCGGCGCGCCCGATCGTGGCGTGCAGAACGCGACCCTGGACATTTTTTTGTTGCCCGGCCGCGATATGAGGGCGCTCAAGCGGCGATTTATGAAAAAACGTTCCGAGCCGAACGTGCTGTCGTTCCTGGAACCACTCCGTTTTCCTCATCCGGAGACCAAAAAGCGGTATCTCGGCGAGATCTACTTGAACCGCGATATCCTGCAGCGCAGTCCTGATCGCACCGCACCGCTTTTGCTGCACGGCATGTTGCATCTCTTGGGCTATGACCACAAAAAGAGAGCTGATGCAACCAAAATGGAACGGTTGGAAGAAAAAATTTTAAGCATTATGGAGGAATAAAAAATCTCCCGGAGGAGATTCTTTACCATGCCCGCTACCAGCTGAGCCGATAGAGACTGACGTCTCGCGCGGGCATATTGGCACAGTATTGCGATACGGAGACAAAGTCAAGTATTCCTTAATAATTTTTTAATCCGGCCCAATGCACAGTTGCGGACGCCCCTCGCGCCGCATAGAATAAGGAGGATATGAAGCTCAAGGGACTTTCGGGCGGCAATTTTGTGACGGGCTTGGACCTCGGCACGTCTTCCATCAAGGTGGCGGTTGCCGAACGGCGCAATGGGAAGCCAGCACTCGTGCACGTGCAGAAAGTGCCGTGCTACGGCATGCGGAAAGGAGCCATCGTGGAGATGAGCGAGGTTTCACAGGCCGTGAGCCGCGCGCTCGCAGGCGCGAAGAAGGTTTCCAAATCAACGCTCAAAAACGTTTATATTTCCATCGGTACGCCGCAGGCAAAAATGCAATCCTCGCGCGGGATCGTCGCGGTCTCGCGCGCTGATGCGGAGATCTACCAAGACGATATTGACCGTGCGGTGCGGGCGTCGCAGGCGGTCAACCTCCCGCAAAATCGGACGATCATCCACACGCTTGTCAAAGAATTCGTCGTGGACGGCGTGGGGGAGATTGCGGACCCTCTGGGGCTCTCGGGCAGCCGTTTGGAGGTGCAAAGTTTGATCATTGATGCATTCTCGCCGCACATAAAAAATTTGATCCGCGTGGTGGAACTGGGCGGCGGCGAGGTTTCCGGGCTCGTCTTCGGACCGCTCGTCGCCGCGCGTGCGGCGCTCTCCAAACGCCAGCGCGACTTGGGCACTGCGCTCGTGGACATCGGTTTCGGTACAACGGGACTTTCGGTCTATGAGGAGGGGAAACTGGTAGACGTCGCGAAGTTTCCCGTCGGCGCGGGGAACATTTCCAACGATCTTGCCGTGGGATTGAAAATTCCCGTGGACGCGGCGGAGGAAATAAAACTGCATTACGGCTATGCGTTTCCCAAAGACGTTGGCAGCAAAGAGTCCATTGAGCTCAAGAAGTTTTTGCCGGAAGCGAAGAACACCGTCTCGCGGCGCTTTGCGGCCGAGATCATAGAGTCGCGCCTTGAGGAGATTTTTGACCTTGTAAACGGCGAGCTGAAATTGTGCCAAAAGTTCGGCGAGCTTCCCGGCGGCGCGGTGCTCGTGGGCGGCGGCGCGAAGCTTCCCGGCATCACCGATCTCGCGAAACAGGAGATGAAACTTTCCTCGCAGATCGGCTTCTCGGTCAGTGACGACTGGGAGTCAAGTGGCGGCCCTTTCAAGGAGTTCCTTGAGGATCCCGAATTCGTAAATGCCTTCGGCCTTGTCCTCTCAGGCGTGGATGGCGAAGGTTGGAACAAGGAAGGAGCATCCTCCAGGTTCGGTTTGAGGAAGATCATCCGCTACTTCACGCCGTAGTTGTTTGAGGCAGACTCGAGAAAATATGCACAGGTGGCACGCCACGGGAAGATTTGCTATTATTGAGTTAAATGGCTTCCTCTAAAAAGAAAGAGAAATTCCAACCCCTTGCGACGAACGTCAAAGTGATTGGCATTGGCGGGGGAGGGGGGAACGCGGTCGCGCGAATGGCGCGTGACTTCATTCGCGGCGTTGATTTCGTGGCGATCAACACCGACCACCAGGACCTTGATCACTGCAACGTCAAACACCGGTTATATATAGGGAAGGGGCTTACGAAGGGGTTGGGGACGGGCATGAATCCCGATCTCGGCAGGCAGGCCGCGGAAGAAAACCGCTCCGAAATCGGCGAGATCGTGAAGGGAGCTGATCTCGTGTTTCTCGCGGCGGGGTTCGGCGGCGGCACCGGCACGGGTGCCACGCCTATAGTTGCCGAAGCCGCAAAGCAGGCAGGGGCGCTCACGATTGCCGTTGTCACAAAGCCGTTCACCTTTGAGGGGAGTCAGCGCGAACGAATTGCCGCAGAGGGACTTATGAAATTGCGCGACAAAGTGGATGCGCTCATCGTCGTCCCGAACGACCGCATCTTCACGGTGATCAGCAAGGACACGCCGATCATAAAGGCGTTTGAGGCGATTGACGACATTTTACGGAAAGCGCTCAAGGGGATCGTGGAGATTATCGCAATACCCGGCATTATCAACGTGGATTTCGCCGACGTGAAGAACATCATGCAGGACGCAGGGGTGACGATTATCGGTGTGGCCGTAGCGAGCGGTCAGGACCGCGCCGTTGCGGCAGTGAACCAAGCGCTCCACTCGCCGCTTTTGGAGACGAGTCCCGAAGGCGCAAAAGCGGTGCTCTTGGGAATATCGGGGGGACGAGATTTGAAGATGACCGAGATCAATGAAGCGGCGAAGATCGTCGCGCAGACCGCCGACGCCGGCGCGCGCATCATCTTCGGCGCGTATCACGATCGCAATTTGAAGCACGGGCAGATCAAAATAACCGTGATTGCCGCAGGTTTCAACGGGGGTTCTACGACCGCGCTCTTCGGCGGGAGCGGGAGCCACTACGAGCGGCAACCGGGCATGTTCGGCGGCGGGACGAGCGGCGGCGGAGGCGCCCGGCCTGGCGCCGGATCGCCCGCGCTTGAATCGTTTTCAACAAAGAAGCCGCAGGCAGGGAAGGAAGCTGCCGCCACAGCCCGTAGCGAACGCGAACGGTCTTCGGACAGCGAGATTTTCTCCTCCATAGACGCTCCCGCAAAAGCCTCCGCTCCCGCCGAGTCAAAATCAAGCAAAGAAAAGAAAGAGAAGGAAAGCGACGCGTGGGATATCCCCGCGTTCCTCCGGCGCAGGAAGAAGTAACAACTAGGGCAGTTTCTCCGGTTCTTCCTCTTTATCCAACTCGGCGCTCGCGCCGATTTTTAATATGTCTTTGTCTATCTTTCCGAATTCTTTGTAGGCGGTGTTGTAGGCGTTTGTGGTGGTCGAAAGGTGTGAACCGATTTTTTCCAGATACTCCTCGTAACGTTCCAGGTGGCGTTGCAGTTCGCCAACGTTTTTGCGAATTCGCTCGGCGGATTTATTGATCTCCATTTGGCGGATTCCTTGGAGCGCCATCTGGAGGTAGGCGTAGAACGTGGTGGGGGAAACAGGATAGACACGCTTCTCGCCCGCGTATTGGATAAGGTCGCGTTCGGCGGCAGCGCCGATCTTGTTCACAAGGAGGTCGTAGTAAAGCGCCTCCGACGGGATAAACATAAAGGCGAAGTCCAGCGTATCCTCGGCGGGCTTGATGTATTTTGCGGTTTCGTCAATGCGCGTTTTGAGGTCCATGCGCAGGGCGTCTTCGTAGCGCTTGCGTTCCTCGTCGGTGGCCGCGCCCACAAAACGATTGTAATTTTCCAGACTGAACTTTGAGTCAATCGGGATCACGCGGTCCTGATAGAAAATGACAGCGTCCACTTTTGTCCCATCGGCAAAGGGATACTGCAGTTGGTAGGCGCCGGGCGGAAGGACATTCTTCAAAACCGTTTCCAAAAAATATTCTCCGAGCACGCCGCGCTGTTTCGGATTTTTCAAAATATCCTGCAGTCCTTTCAATTGGTCGGCGAGTGAGGCGATCTGTTTTTGTCCTTCGGTTACTTTCGTGATCTCGCCCGTGATTTCCTTTACGATTTGCACGCTTTTGTCCGACTGTGCGAGCATGGTCTTCGTGGAATCGCCGAGCCGCGTATCAAGCGTCCGCGAAAGATCGCTCATCTGATGTTGGATCTGTTTTTGCTGGTCCTGGATCTGGTTTTGGATAAGAAGCAGCGCCTGGTTATCCTGCTTTGGTTGCGCCGCCCGCGGTTTCCAGAGCCGCCAGGCGATTGCGGCGAGGATGATAATAATGATAGCGAAGAGCGCGATTTCCATGTGTTCATTTTACCACCGCGTGAGGCGGAGAGCGAGCCGCGGCGCTGGAGCGGACTTTGGTAGAATGAGGTTGTATGGAGTCTGAGGTACGTTTTTGCCAAAATTGCAAAATCCAGTTCGTGATTGAGCCGGAGGATTTTGACTTTTACAAGAAGATAAGGGTCCCGCCGCCGACGTGGTGCCCGGAGTGCCGTATGATTCGACGACTGCTTTTCCGTAATGAACGCTTTTTGCATATGCGAAACTGCGGCCTGTGTGGTAATAAAATGCTCTCAATGTACGCAGAAAATTTACCGTTTCCCGTCTACTGCACCGAATGCTGGTTGTCGGATAAGTGGGATGCCGCTACGTACGGCCGTGATTATGACTGGGATACTCCCTTTTTCAAACAACTGCGGACGCTTTGGTCCGTCGTTCCACGGCAAAACATTTCCCAAACCAACGTGAAGAATTCTCCCTTCGCCGGGAACATCCTGCGGGATTGTAATGCGGTGTACCTATCGTACTCCGCCATCGGCTCGGAAGAGATCTACTACTCGAAAGACGTTGACAAGTCGAGAATTGTATTCGACAGCTTCGACGTCACCAGTTCGGAAAACGTATACCAGAGTGTCCTGAGCTACAAGAACTACAATTGCGCTTTCGCCTTACACTCCAGTAATTGTATTGACTCATCATTTCTCTATGAGTGCTACAATTGTCGCAACTGTTTCCTGTGTACCAATCTCCGAAACAAAGAATTCTGCATCAGAAACATGCCACGCACAAAAGAAGAGTATCTTGCAGAGTTGGAAAAGCTCGATCTCGGCAGCTACCATACCCAAACGAAGCTCATAGAAGAATTTACTTCGCTCACTGCGAGGGCGTTGCACAAATATGCCTCCCTGGTGAACTGCAGTAATTGCACAGGAGACGACCTCATCAACTCAAAAAATGCCCGCATGTCCTTCAGCAGCCACGACCTCGAGGATGCTGCGTACATGTGGCGGGCACCATTTATCAAAGATTCCATGGATGTGAGCGGCGGATCAAATACGCAGCTTATTTACGAATCCCAAGGGGCAGGAATTTCCTTCAGCGCTATGATCAGGTTCAACGTTCACGGCGCTGAGGGAGGTAACAACCAAGATATTCAATACACCGCCTTCTGCGGACACTCGTCGCACCTATTTGGGTGTGTAGGAATGCGAAATAACGCGCACTGCATTTTGAACAAGCAGTACGACCAAGAAAAATACGAAATTCTCCTTCCTAAGATTATCGAGCACATGAACACCTCGCCATATCAGGATCAGAACGGGCGAACGTACCAATACGGTGAGTTTTTCCCTCCCGACCTGTCGCCTTTTGGATACAACGAAACAGTTGCGCAAGAGTACTTTACGCTGGCGGAAGCAGATGCAAAAGCAAAAGGGTTTTATTGGAAAAATGAAGGTGGAAGGGATTACCAAATCACGAAGCAACCCGATACCCTTCCAGATCATATTCGCGACGTACCTGACAAAATCACGGAAGACATTATAGGCTGCGCTCACAAGGGTGCGTGCAATGAACAGTGTACGACTGCGTTTCGTATTGTTCCGCGCGAATTACAGTTCTACCGCCAGCTCAATATACCGCTTCCGCGATTATGCCCGAACTGTCGGCACCATGAACGTCTTGCTGAACGAAACCCGCTTAAGCTCTGGAAGCGGGATTGCATGTGCAAGGGACAATGGTCCGAACAAGAAAAATACACAAATACCGGAAGACATTTTCACGGTACAGCTCCGTGTCCAAACAGATTTCAAACCCCCTACGCTCCCGGCCGGTCGGAGATCGTGTATTGCGAGCGGTGCTATCAGGCGGAGGTAGTCTGAAAATTAAATTGTCATCGCAGACAAGCGGGATATTTTGCATATGTCCTGTTTTGAGTTTTGAGGAACCTAGCGGAATGGCGAGAAAAATCAACGAGCGAACCGAAAATCTGCCGGGACCCCCGCCGAAGGCGAGAGGGTGGCGGATTTTCGTCGGGAGCGAATTAGATTTTCCGAAGTCATGAGCGGGTTCCGAAAAAGGCAAAACAGGACATAACAAAAACCCCGCATTGCTGCGGGATTTTTGTTTCTGCAGTGAGCAGATTTACCAGCTCTGGCGTCCGCCGCCGTAGCCGCCGCCGCTCCGGGGAGCGCGCTGCTCAAGGGGCTTTGCTTCGTTCACGGTCAACTTGCGGCCGCCGAAGTCCTTGCCGTTCCACATCTCGATCGCCTTCTGGGCGTCCTCGTCGGACGCCATTTCGACGAAACCGAACCCGCGCGAGCGGCCCGTCATCTTGTCCACGATGATGGTCGTGGACGAAACGGTGCCGGCCTGCGCGAACGCATTCTGAAGCTCATCCTGCGTCGTGGTGTAGGGCAAACCCCCAACGTATAATTTTGTAGCCATTCAATATAAACCCAGCGCCTTCTCGCGAAAACAATTTGGTGCCGAGTTCTCTGTGTTGCTATTTTTGTGTAAGGCGACCTACTTCTCCTCTGCTCTCTCATCCGGCCGTAGTTTTACCCACGAAGTCACGGGCAAAACTACGGCTGGACAAGCCAAACCTACTAAGAACACTTACAACGTTTGTATTATACCACAACGGTGCCAAATATTGCAAGCCCCGCGGGGGCTCCGATTTTGGTTTATGATAAAAACGATGTCCATGGCCCATTTTAGAAGGATTATCTGGGATTATTACCGCCATAAGGGGCGCCGAATGCCCTGGCGGCGGACGCGCGATCCGTACCGTATTTTGGTTTCGGAGATCATGCTTCAGCAGACGCAGGTCGCGCGGGTGATGAAGTTTTATCCGATTTTCATAAAAAAATTTCCGAATTTCCGGGTGCTCGCGCGGGCAAGGACGGTGGAGGTGCTCCGCGCATGGCAGGGGATGGGATACAACCGCCGCGCACTTGCGCTCCAGCGCCTGTCAAGGATTATTTTAGAAAAATTTAACGGCGAACTCCCGCGCAACCGCGCTGAACTTGAATCGCTGCCCGGAATAGGGAAGGCGACGGCGGGCGCCATCCGCGCGTTTGTGTGGAACGAACCGGAAATTTTTATTGAAACGAACGTCCGCCGCGTCTTCATCCATTTTTTCTTTTCGCGCCGATCGCTCCTTTCGCGCCGAACGGGCCGACAGCGGGTAACTGATCGGGAGCTTGCGTGTTATATCAAACGGACCCTGCCACGGAAGAACGTGCGCGAGTGGTATTGGGCGCTTATGGATTACGGCGCGATGCTCGGCGCAGCAACCCGGACTGGCAGGGGAGGTGGCAATGCTGGCGTACGCCGCGGGCGCAGCATCGAAAATCCGAATCGGAGAAGCGCTCATTATGGGCCGCAGCCGCGGTTTGCTGGCTCGGACCGCGAGTTGCGTGGTAAAATATTGCGGATATTACTTTTGGGGCGGGGCTTGGGAAATATTTCTCGGGCATCGCTCGTTCGGAAGATCAACCGGGAAATAAAAGAACCCCTTCCGCGGATTCGGAAAATCGTGCGCGCACTCGTGCGGGAAGGATTTATCACATAGGAACAAGCATGAAAACGAAAATCATCGCCACAATTTTTATAGCGATCCTTGCGGTTCCGGCCGCAATTTTCTCGGGTGCGGCAGGGATGGCAACGGCGCACGCGGCCGCAAAGACGCCATTCTACTACGGCGTCTGGCTGCCGTTTTGGGAGAGCCAAAATGGTGCGGCGAACATCGCGGTGAACCTTAGCACCCTTCACGAGGTGAGCCCGTTTTCCTATGAACTGAATTCAAGCGGCGCATTGATTGACGACCTCAACATCGGCAACGGTTCATGGGACGCGTGGTTCGGTGCCGTCCGCGACGCGGGCGTGAAGATCATTCCCACCATTGCTTGGTTTGACACCACAAACATTTATAAGCTGCTCTCCAATACTAAGAAACGCCAAGCGGAAGAGGATACGATTGCCACGCTTGTGAAATCGGAAAAATTTGACGGGATTGATATTGATTTTGAAGGAATGTCATCCAGCACGAAGCCGTATTATTCTCTTTTTATCTATGGGCTCGCACTCCGGTTGCACCCGGCGAACAAGGCGCTTGCCTGTACCGTTCTGCCGCGAACACCCGTGAGTTCACTCTATGATTCAAACCCATTACCTACGGTCCAATATGCGGAAGATTACGCCGTGCTCAATAAATATTGCGACGAGGTGCGCGTCATGGCCTACGACCAAGGAACGATTGACGTCAAACTTGATGCGTCAAAAGGGAACGGCACACTCTACGCGCCGACCGCGGATCCGGCATGGGTGGAAAAAGTGATCAAGAATACGATCACGACGATTAGCCCGAAAAAAGTTATACTCGGCATCCCGACCTACGGTTACGAATATCAGGTTTCATGGAACATGGGGGCGACCACGTACGAGAGGGTGCGCAGCTTTACGTTTTTCCAGGCGATGGACCGGGCGGACAGTTTGGGCATCGCGCCGTACCGCAATAATGCCGGTGAGTTGAGTTTCACTTTTGCTTCCAGCACACACATAGATGCCGATCCCAGCTTGACTTCCATTGTCGCTTCCACGCTTCCTACCGCACTCGTGACGACAAATCCCAATGCCTCCACTACTTTTTTTGTCTCCTTCAGCGATGCGCAATCAACGGCGGATAAGATTGCATTAGCCAAGAAATACGGGCTTCGCGGAGCAATGCTTTTTAAGGCGGATGGGGATTTGGACCCCGCGACGTGGGGCCTTATGCACTAAGAGGGGCCTCCGCGGCGTACTGTGTAGTGTATAATTGTAAATAAGGTCGGGGGTTTTTCATCCCCATGTTTTGGTATCGCTAATACAATGCCGCTGCTCCGCAAAGCAATCAGAAAAAAGTCCGCCGGCGCTTCTCCCGGAAAGCGTGTTCGGCGAGGCCGCACAAAAAAATCTAATTTCCATCACGCCGCATTGCTGCGAACCTTGCGCCGCGCGGCGCTCGCGCGGGCGCGGAGGGAAAAGAAAGAACGGGCGCGCGCAAAACCCCATCAACTTATGCGGCACGAGCATAATCCGATCCTCTCGCCGCACGAAGGGCGATATTGGGAAATGAAAGCAACGTTCAATCCTGGTGCGGTGTACGCGGATCGGCGCGTGCATCTTCTCTACCGCGCCATCGGGGGGGACGACATGTCAGTATTGGGATATGCGCGAAGCGACGATGGGGTGACAATTGCGGAGCGTTTAGAGCGACCTGCATTTGTCCCCGTGAGCCGCAAGAAGCCGCTGCCCGAGGTGTCCGTTTCACCCCTCACGTACTCCTCGGGTGGGGGATGGAACGGTGGCTGCGAGGATCCCCGCCTCACGCTTCTTCACAATACCGTGTACCTTATGTATACCGCGTTTGACGGCTGGGGCTCTATCCGCATCGCGTTGTCCTCCATCAGTTTGGAAGATTTTTTGAAAAAGCGCTGGACGTGGAAGGAGCCGGCGCTCATCTCTCCACCCGGAGAAATTCACAAAAACTGGGTGCTCTTCCCTGAAAAGATCAACGGCAAGTTCGCCATTTTGCACAGTATTTCGCCGCGCGTTGAAATTGAATATTTTGACAGCTTGGAAAAATTGGAAAATGAGGAAGTAGTCATCCAAAGCCATTATGACCGCGTTTCGCGCACAGGGGGTTGGGACAGCTGGATCCGCGGCGCGGGGCCGCCGCCCATAAAGACGAAGCTGGGATGGTTGCTTTTCTATCACGCGATGGATGTGCGTGACCCCGATCGCTACAAAATCGGCGCGATGATCCTTGACCTCAAAGATCCCACGAAGGTTTTATATCGCGCGCGGGTGCCGGTCTTGGAGCCGGATATGCATTACGAGAACGGTGGGTTCAAATCCGGCGTTGTGTATTCCTGCGGCGCGGTCGCGAAAGACGGCGAGCTTTATGTGTACTACGGTGGAGGAGATTCCGTGGTCTGCGTCGCAATGGCCAAACTTGATACGTTTCTCAGGGGACTCAAGCGCTACGGTGCTCCAAGGTTACGCAATGCCGCTCGTTAGGCGTTTATCCGAAAATCCGGTGCTTTCACCCGACCCGCAGTCAGGGTGGGAATCCGTCGCCGCGTACAATCCGTGCGTCGTCACGGAAGGCGGCCTGATTCACATGCTCTATCGCGCGACGGGCGCGAGGCAAAAAATGGGAGACCGCGAAGTGGAAGTTTCTGTGATCGGCCACGCGGTAAGCGAGGACGGCGTTCATTTCAAGAACCGTGAGCGGCTCTTCGGTCCGGAGCATGATTGGGAACGCTACGGCTGCGAAGACCCCCGCGCGACGACGTTCGAAGGAAAACACTATATTTTTTACACGGCGGTCAGGGAATTTTCCGCGGACGGCATCAAGGTGGCCGTCGCAATCACCGACGATTGCAGGACGATACAAGAGAAGCATCTTGTGACGCCTTTCAACGCGAAGGCGATGGCGCTTTTTCCGGAGCGTGTCCAGGGCAAGATCGCGGCGATGCTTACGGTGAACACCGATCGGCCGCCGGCGAAGATCTGCTTTGCGCTTTTTGATCGCATTGAAGACATTTGGTCGGAAAAATATTGGAACGCGTGGTACGCCGATTGGAAAAGCCATGTCATTGACATTGAAGAAAACTTGGAGAAGGACCAAGTGGAGGTCGGCTCGGCGCCACTAAAAACCGAAGACGGCTGGTTCGTTTTTTATTCCTATATTTACAATTACTTTTCGCCGCCGGCGATCTTCGGGGTGCAGGCGGCGCTGTTGGATCTCAAGAACCCCCAAAAAATCGTTGGCGAGGTGAAACGGCCGTTTCTTGTGCCAGAAGAGGAATATGAGTGCTACGGGCGCGTGCCGCATGCCGTGTTCCCGTCAGGCGCGCTCATCCGCGAGAAGGAAGCATACCTGTACTATGGCGCCGCAGATACTGTTTCTTGTGCCGCAGTGCTGCCGCTCAATGACCTTTTGGCGCAACTGGTCTTCACGAGACGGCGGGAACTCATCCGTTTTGAAGGCAATCCCATCATCGCGCCGGTCAAGGAGCATGCATGGGAAGCGAAGGCGACCTTCAACCCCGGGGCAATATTTTTGGACGGGAAAGTGCGGATTCTCTACCGCGCGATGTCCAACGACAATACGTCGGTCATCGGATACGCAAGCTCGGTGGATGGCGTGCATATCGCAAAGCGGCTCCAGGATCCGATTTACACACCACGCGAAGGTTTTGAGCAAAAGCTCATGCCGGGCAGCAATTCCGGTTGCGAGGATCCGCGGCTTACGCAAATAAAGGATACGATCTATATGTGCTACACCGCGTTTGATGGGAAGAACCCTCCGCGCGTGGCGTTCACCTCCATTAGCGCGCGAGATTTTGATGATCATAAATGGAACTGGACAAAGCCGGTTTTGATCTCCCCGCTGGGCCTTGACGACAAAGACGCAGCGCTCTTTCCCAAAAAGATTGCCGGGAAATATTGGTTCTTGCATCGCCTTGGATCGGATATTTGGATTGATTCGGTGGATGATTTGAATTTTGACGGCGAGACAAAATTCCTCGGCGGAAAGATTCTTATGCAGCCGCGCGCAAGCGAATGGGATTCAAAGCGAATTGGCGGCACCTCGCCGCCCTTGGAAACCGAATATGGATGGCTGCTTTTCTATCATGGCATTTCGCGCCGCACGAACCATTACAATATCCGCGCCGCGCTGCTTGATGCCAAAGATCCTTCTCTCGTGCTTTATCGGACGCACGACCCGCTCTTGGAGCCCGAGATGTCTTACGAAAAGGAGGGCGTGGTCCCGAATGTTGTATTTCCCTGCGGGGCGGTTATGATGAAGCATCAGCTCTACGTGTATTACGGGGGAGCTGACAAGTTCGTCGCGGTGGCGACGATGGATATGGATGTGATTGTGGCCGGACTTGTGCGCGAGGCGAAACTTCACGTTCGCTAATGGAGAGATTCATACGAAAACATAGAGGCATTTGGACAAAAAAGAGCTTCCTTGTCGGGGTGATTTTCGGTGTGATATTTTATGGGGCTGCGCTCTTCGCAACGTATTACGCGAATATTTTTACGGTGACGCATGCGTCAAATACCGTCACGGACATTATCTTGGATAATATTCCTGTCGTAAACGTTGATTTTGTCTTCACGGAGGGAGCCACTATTTTCTATGTCCTCGTACTTCTCATTATTTTTTACGAGCCGCGGCGAATCCCTTTTGTATTGAAAAGCATCGCCCTCTTTACGCTCATTCGTTCTATCTTTATGGTGCTTACTCATATCGCGCCGCCAGAGGTGCATTCCTACCTTGATACTACCGATTTCTTCTATAGATTTAGCTCCGGCGACGATCTCTTCTTTTCGGCGCATGCCGGATTGCCCTTTATGCTCGCCTTCGTCTTTTGGGACGAAAAATATTTACGATACCTTTTCTTCGCATTCACCACGATCGGCGGCGTTTCCGTGCTCCTTGGGCATCTCCACTATTCCATAGACGTGTTCTCCGCGCTTTTCATCGCGTTCGGCGTCTTTCACATTGCGAAAAATCTTTTCCGCGCGGATTACGCGCTCTTGAAGTCCGCCGTGAGTTCGTAGCGGTTTATTTTTGAGAGAGCAGGTGATCCGTGGCAATCAAAAACGCCCCTTTCGGGGCGTTCCTTACGCTTACGCGCTCTTTTTGCCGAGCGCGGCCCAGAGCGACAATAGCGCGATGACAAGTCCTGCGATGGCGAATCGCAGCGTGTGGCCCGGAGTCGCATATGCGAAGATGATGACAAGAAGTCCAAGAAGGAAGTTAATCCACTGCTTCCACATAAAAATGATGAATGTTTTCCCCGACCTTTAAGAATAATTAAAACAATTTTGGAGTCGTCGGCGCCGCGCCTTCCTTCGGATGTCGTATTTTCCGGTCAATCATCTTTTGCAAATCCGCCACGCGCACCTTCCATTGTTTTCCAATCTTGAAGCCGGGGAGCTTGCCGTGCTTGCACCAATCCCACACCGTCTTTTTTGTGACGCCGAAAAACCTGGCAAGCTTCTCCGCGTCATAGATGGCATCCCTTTTCTGCACATTACCATTATACCACTTTTCGGCCGCGGGCATTGTGTTGCAATAAATTGTGCTACAATAAATGGCAATCCTATGGAACTACTCAATCTTTCGGGAAAAACTGCAATCGTGACGGGCGGGGCGGTGGGCATCGGCTGGGGGATCAGCCGCCGGTTGGCGGAAGCGGGAGCGAACGTACTCCTCGCGGACGTGAATGCCGAGAACGTGGAGAAAGCGAAGCAGGAACTTCTCACGGACGGTTGGAAGGCGGACGCGGTGCAGACGGATGTGTCCAATGAGGCGGACGTGGAGCGCATGGTAGCGAAAGCGGCGGAGGCGTTCGGCGGCGTGGATATTCTCGTGAACAATGCGGGCATCTATCCAAGCATTCTTGTGATGAATATGGCCGCCGCCGATTTTGACCGGGTGCTTGCCGTCAATCTGAAGAGCGTGTTTTTGTGCACGAAAAAAGTCGCCGAGCGGATGATCGCGCAGGGGCGCGGAGGGAAAATCATCAACATTACTTCCATTGATGCTCTGCATCCCTCATCCATCGGCCTTGCGCACTACGATGCTTCAAAGCACGGCGTGTGGGGATTTACAAAGAACGTGGCGTTGGAACTCGCGCCGCACCGCATTTGGGTGAATGCGATCGCGCCGGGAGGGATCGCGACGCCCGGGGCCACCGGAATGCAAAAAACGGCGCAGGCGCCCGGGGGTGTTGATATGACCAAGACGCTTGCGAACTTTCTTGCAAGGATTCCCATGAAGCGGATGGGAGAACCGGATGACATCGGCAAAGTCGCGCTTTTCCTCGCTTCCGACATGTCTTCCTATATGACGGGAAGCCAGATCGTGGTTGATGGAGGAGTGCTCCTCGCGTAAGGTATTTTCGTTTAGAGAAGGGAAAGAAGCAACTTCCCGAGCTTTTTGGGCGAACCGTGGCGGATGAAGCGGGAACTATCAAGAACGTCCGCGATGAGATAGACGGGCTTGCGGCTTCTTGTGGATCCCTTCGGCGGAGTTACAAAGCGCGCGCCTTCCTCTCCGTATTTTTTGAGCAGCTGCCGCTGTGGCCGCTTTTTGTTGAAAACCGCAAAATCAAGCACGTTCTTGCCGAGATACCACTCAACCGTTTTCACGAAATCTTCCGCAGTGAAATTGTCCGTTTCGCCCCGTTTTGTCATCAGGTTACAGAGAAACACTTTTTTCGCCTTTGATTTTTTGATTTCCTCCCGCACGCCGCGGACCAGCAAATTCGGCACGATGCTCGTGTAGAGATCACCCGGACCAATCACGACGAGGTCGGCGTTCCTTATGATGCGCCGCAGGTTTGGGTTCATGCGCGCGGTGGGCTCAAGCCACACTTTTTCTATCGGGGAGCGGTGCGGGGCGCCGGGAACATCAATGTTCGTTTCGCCGCGAATAACCTCCCCGTTCCGAAGGCGGGCGCACAGGCGGATGTTGTCAAGCGTCACCGGCGCCACTTCTCCCCGTATGTTCAAAATGCCCGATACCTCCTTAAGGGCCGCCGAAAAATTGCCGGTTACCTTTTCAAGCGCCGCAATGAAGAGATTGCCGAAACTGTGCCCCTCAAGTCCTCCATTCTCAAACCGATAATTGAAAAGGTCGCGCATCACGGCGCTTGACTCCGAGAGGGCGACGAGCGCCCTCCGCACGTCGCCCGGCGGGAGCACTCCGTATTGGTCGCGCAGGAGGCCCGTGGAGCCGCCGTCATCCGACATCGTGACGATGGCCGTGAGATGTACCGGATATCCTTTGAGGGTGCTCAAAACATTAAAGCTGCCGGTACCGCCTCCAATAGTGACGATGTTTTTCATACAACTTGTGTTCATTATAGTACGTAAAGAAGATCCCGGCCCGTAGGAGGTTCGAACTCACAACGGGCCTGGTTATAATTGGCCTCACCTCATTCACTTCCCGCGACAGCGAACCGCTTGTTAAACGAGGTGGAGAATCGCTCAAAATCTTCTCTCTGTTCCAACGGGCGGCTGAAATGTTCACTTACTATCTCTTGGCCGCGTTGGAATCCCTCGATGGTCACGACGAATTCATCTACCTCTGCCTGTTCCAGTACATAACCGGCTCGACAGAGGAGTGTCAGGGCGCTTGTCGCGGTTTCGAATTCGTCCCTTGTTAGTAATAAGCACAGGAGTTCGTGATGTTCCCGGGTGAAGTTTTCCAAGTCCCGCGCTGTCACTTGAAATTTCACTAATTCCCGCTTTTCTCCATCGTTATTCTTTCCAGTGGTGGAAAGCGCCGCAAGGAGAAGGTCGGAAAGTGGGTACGTCCAACAATTAATGAATTTGCTTGGCATGACTGCCTCCCTGCCACCACTATATGCAAATAGCGGCGCAATCGTCAATACTTCGCAACTCTTCCTAAAGATGCAACCGTCGTTCCGTACTTAGGAAGTGCGGGGGCATGCATTGAGTTTAAGTGTGAAATGCGTACCCCCGCTACCATTGATCCCTGAGGTTTCTCACCGCTGCCTCCTCGTCAGTATTAACATCGAAGACGGTGAGGAGATTGTTGAGCTGAAGCGAATCGTAGACTCTTCTCCCCACAATTAATCTCAGCTTACCGCCGGGACTGCGTACGACCGCGATTATGGCGGCGAGGTCGCCGATTTCTTCGCCTCCAAGGCGGGGGCAATTGGTGAGATTTAAAATCACTTTCGTTCTGCCACCTGCCAAGCAGTCACCTAGCCTGCAACGGAGGGGAACTTCACCGTTTATGTCTGCAGCACGGATGATGCCGGTATCAAATATGATGATCCCTTCCATCTCCCGCTCATTTTTGGCGATCAGCATTCGTGATCACCTCCTCTCCTAATAAAATCTATAACAGCGTACTGGCTACGGCGTCAATGTGTATAAGTGAAGAGCAGCGATTTGAATTCCTGTTTCTTCGCGGGGTCAAGCCGCAGCTGGAGGAGATAAGTAACGAACTCGGGAAAGGCCCAGAAGTGGGGTTCGTCGGCAAGCGCGAGAAGCTCGTCGAACGTGATGAACCTTGTTGTTATCTTTTCCCCCGCGTCAAGCTTCGGCTCGCGCGTCTTTTTGCAATTCCTTGCGACGAAGTAATAACCGTCATGCAGTACCTTTCCTCTATTGTTGTTGTGCATGAATGATTGCCAGTCATCCGATTCGTAGCCGGTTTCTTCAAGTAATTCCCGCTTTGCTTCTGCGAGCGGAGCTTTTTCATTGTCAATTCTGCCGCTTGGCAAATTTATATAGTGCGAATGGTCGGGTTGATCCTGTTCTTCAATGAGTATTTTGTCGCCGACCGCCGCTATGACCTCTACCGTCGGCGGCCGCCACACTTTTTCAAAAATTTCCGTCGTTCCATCAAACATCCTCTGTTCCCACTGCCACACCTCAAAAATTTCGCCCTTAAAGACCATGCGCGCGTTCGGTGGCAATCCCTCCCTTGGTTCGCTGTTGTTCCCCATAGCAGTATTATTGTACCCGATTTTGTTGACATGCAAAGTCCGCCCGATTAAACTTTTGGCAGCGGGCAGCAAGAGTGTCCGACACCATCTTTGGAGGGAAGTATGAACGGAAGCGTGGGAAGTGCAGACGGCTTCATCGTTTTAAAAGGGGAAGGGAAGTATCTCAACCGGGACTTCAAATGGGCATCTTACTCGGAGTTGAGCCAGGCGTACGTTCACAAGGAGAGTGCCATCGTGGCTGGCGGACCCTGGGCTTCTGAAGCAAGGACCGTCATTCCTGCGACGTACGTCTTTAATGGCCACCGGGTTGAAGTTAAAGGAGCTGCGATTCCTATTGGTAAACTTTTCGCCCGTACGATTCCGCGTTCTCCGAGAATCTGCGCCTGATGGGGCACCCATAATTTTGAGGGGATCTTCGCGCACGCAGCCATGCTATTTCCGAGGACCCCCTCCCTTTCTTAGTTTGTCACCCGGGGTGCGTGGGTGGTGCTCTAAGACAGGCATAGCAGAGTATTGCGCGTGTTTGGCGGGGACGTTATTATGGAAGCAATGGCTGTGCGCATTGATGTCAGATACAAAGTACCTGACACGCGGGCCGAGGTGTATCGGCGGCAGTTTGAAGACCGCGGTTTCAAAGGGAGGATCGCTGGCGTCGCGCTCGCGGATTCATACGTGGTGGACATGCCGCTCACGGCAAAGGAGCGCAAGGGAGTCGCCGCACTCTTTGAAAACCCGCTCGTTGAACGAGCGGTAATTAATTCCGCCGAGGCGCCAAAGAAGTTCGCATGGGCGGTTGAGATCGGGTTTCTCCCCGGCGTGACCGACAACGTGGGCACGACTGCAAGGGAGACGATAGAAGATTTCCTGGGAAGAAAATTCAAAAATGGCCAGGGCGTGTACTCCTCGCAGGTTTTCTTTCTCTCGGGAAGATTGCGAAAAGTGGATGCCACGGCCATCGCGGAAGGCCTTTATAACCCACTCATCCAGCGGGTGCGGATAAAAAGCGCGGGTGAATTCAGGCGTGACAAGGGAATGGGAGCCGTGGTTCCGAGAGTGAAACTTCACACGAGGCCGTCCGTGGAAAACGTGAATTTGGAGGTAAGTGACGAGGAGCTTTCCCGCGTTGGGAAAGAGGGGATCCGGAACAAAGATGGGACAAGGAACGGGCCGCTCGCGCTTGATCTCCCGAGCATGAAAATGATCCGCGATTATTTCATGAAGAAAAAGCGCCATCCGACCGACGTGGAGCTTGAATCGCTCGCGCAGACGTGGTCGGAGCACTGCAAGCACACGATCTTCGCGGATCCGATTGACGAGGTACGGGGAGGCCTCTTTCGTTCGTACATCAAGCAGGCGACGAACGACATCCGTGAGAAGAAAGACAAAGAAGATTTTTGCGTTTCGGTTTTCACCGACAACTCCGGCGCAATCGCGTTTGATGACAAGTATTTGATCACGCACAAAGTGGAAACGCACAACAGCCCTTCCGCGCTTGATCCGTTCGGCGGTTCCGTCACGGGCATTGTGGGCGTGAATCGCGATACGATGGGGTTCGGGCTCGGCGCGAAGCCGGTTGCGAACCTTTACGGTTTTTGCTTCGCCGATCCGCGCGATACGAGCGTGCTCTACCGCGACGCGGAGAAAAAGCAGAAAATGCTTTCTGCGCGGCGGATCATGGACGGCGTGGTGAAGGGCGTGAACGTCGGCGGAAATTGCTCCGGCATCCCCACGCCGCAGGGATTTGTCCTTTTTGACAAGCGTTATCGCGGGAAGCCGCTTGTGTTCGTGGGGACGGTAGGGCTCATTCCGCGGGTGCACGGAGGCAAACCTTTGTACAAAAAGCGGGCGCAGCCGGGGGACTATATCGTGATGACGGGCGGGCGCGTCGGGCAGGACGGCATCCACGGCGCGACGTTCTCTTCGGAGGCGATGGATTCGGGAAGCCCTGCAACTGCGGTGCAGATTGGCGATCCGATCACGCAGAAAAAAATGAGCGACGCCTTGATAAAAGAAGCGCGCGACCGTGGCCTCTATCACAGCATTACGGACAACGGCGCCGGCGGACTTTCGTGCTCGGTCGCCGAGATGGCAAAGGAGTGCAACGGCTGTCTGGTTGATCTGGATAAGGTGCCGCTTAAATATCCCGGCCTTGAGCCGTGGAAGATTTGGGTTTCGGAATCGCAGGAGCGCATGACGCTCGCCGTGCCGAAAGCAAAGTGGCCGGAACTCTCAAAACTTTTGCGGGCGCGCGGCGTGGAGGCGACCGTGATCGGGCGATTTACAAACTCTGGAAAGTGCGTTGTGAAATTTAAAGGGAAGACCGCAATGGATATCGATCTGGAGTTTTTGCATGAAGGCCTGCCTACGAAGTACCTCACGACCCGTGAACCAATCTCGCTCGCACTTAAAATTGACTCTCCGCTTCCCAATGAGCGTGATCTCGGCGCCGCGGTCCTTCGCATGCTCGCGCGGCCAAGCATCGCAAGCTACGAATTTATTTCCATGCAATACGACCACGAAGTGCAGGCGAGTTCCGTGCTGAAGCCGCTCGTAGGAAAGGGAAGGGTGAATGCGGACGCGTCGGTTTTCCGACCGGTTCTTGATTCTCCGAAAGGAGTCGTGCTTTCGTCCGGCATTGTCCCAACGTACTCGGAGCGCGATCCCTATGCGATGGCAGCGTGTGCAATTGACACCGCGATCCGGTCCGCCGTGGCTGCGGGCGCTGACCCCGACTATCTCGCACTGCTTGATAATTTCTGCTGGTGCAGTTCAAACGAGCCGGAGCGGCTGTTCCAACTGAAGCGCGCCGTGCAGGCGTGTTACGACTACGCAGTTGCATATGGGACGCCGTTCATTTCGGGGAAGGACAGTATGTTCAATGATTTTAAAGGGTACGACGAGAAGGGGAATCCATTGAAAATTTCCATTCCGCCGACGCTTTTGATCTCCGCGATCGGCGTCGTTCCCGATGCCGCGAAGTCGGTGTCGCTTGACGCAAAGTTGGCGGGCGACCTTGTGTATGTTTTGGGCGAGACCTTTGACGAACTCGGCGGCAGTGAATATTTTTCCACCGGAAGGGTGCCGCATGTGGACGCAAAGAAAAACAAGCGGTTGTATGATGCGTTCTACTCCTGTGTGCGCGCGGACACGGTGGCGTCGGCCATAAGCGTGGCCCGAGGCGGTCTTGCGGTCGCGCTTGCGAAGATGGCGATGGCAGGGAAGCTCGGATTGGATATTTCGCTTGCGAAACTGCCTGGAACGGTCTCAAGCGACGAGGCGGCGTTGTTCTCCGAAAGCCAGGGGAGGATCGTCGCGACCGTCGCTCCGCGCCGCCACCGCGAGTTTGAAAAAAAGATACGCGGCAATCCGTTCGCATGCATCGGCCGTGTGACGAATAAAGAGCACGTCGTAATCCGCCGCAGGAAAGTGGCGAAGATGCCGCTCGGCGAAATGTTGCGGGCGTATAAATCCACGTTCAAGGGATATTAAAAAAACATTAACCATGAAACCGCCGCGCGCCATTGTTCTTTCGGGATACGGCCTCAATTGCGAGGATGAGACGAAATTCGCGTTTGATCTTGCGGACGCGCGGGCGGACATCGTCCATGTGAACGACCTCGTTGCGGAAAAAGGGAAATTAAAAAATTATCAGATCCTTGCAATTCCCGGTGGATTTTCCTACGGCGACGACACCGGCTCCGGCAAGGCGTATGCCAACAAGCTTAAGAACCATCTCCGCGAGGAGTTGGAAAAGTTCGTGAGCGGCGACCGGCTCGTGATCGGCATCTGCAACGGTTTCCAGATCCTCACGAACCTCGGCCTTCTGCCCGGCGCACTCCTGCCGAACACCTCCGCGCGATATACCGACCGTTGGGTTGATTTAAAGATTACGGGCGAGACGCCGTGGCTGCGCGGGATAAAAACGCTTATGGTTCCGATCGCCCACGGCGAGGGGAGATACTTTGCAGACCCGCGGACGCTCGCCGCACTGCAAAAAACCAACGCCATCGCTGCGAAATACACAAAGGGAGAGATTTGCAAGTATCAGGATCTCGCCGCGAATCCGAACGGCGCGGTGAAGGATATTGCCTCCATTACCGCTCGCGAGGGCAGGATTTTGGGGACAATGCCGCATCCCGAGCGCGCGATGTTCTTCACGCAGCTTCCGCACTGGCCATACCTTAAAGAGAAGCTGGAACGCCAAGGGAAAAAGCTTCCCGTCCACGGCCCCGGCTTGCAAGTTTTCAGGAACGCGGTAGGGTATTTTAAATGAATGAAAGAGCGCCATACCCCGAGCGGGAGGTAGATCCGGGATTTGAAGAACTCAAGAGATTGAATAGGGAGGAAAGGCGGAAGGCGACGAAAATGGAGGTCCGCTTGCGGCTCATTGAATCTGTCCTTGACGAGCTCGGACGCTGCGCCGATCATGGCAATTTCGGCATTTCTGATGACTTGCCGCTGGGCAGCGTCATTGAACGGCTTAAGGCGATCATCGACAAAGCTCAACCAATCCAGGAAGGATTCCACGCATGTACAGGAAGTTGTAATGACCATTAAAGAAGAGATTGCCAAACAGATCTATGGCGGTGATTTTAACAATCTTTGGAGCAGCAGCCCTCTCTCGGCCTTTAAAGAAAGGTTGATAGTCGAGAAAGGGAATATTGAGATGGCACGGAACGGTGAACAGCCGGGAAGGTGGGAAAATGAACAGGATTGAGTCCCTACTCTCGTTTCTTGCGGAGGCCACAAAGTTGAAGTTGGTTGAGCGCCGAACGAGGATTGCGGGCGGAAAGCGTCCGGAGAGCAGCGCGGAGCATTCTTACGATCTCGCGCTGTGGGCCGTGGTTCTTTCGCGGGACTTGCCGCGCGACCTTGATCTTCTGCGGACGTTGGAATTGATTCTCGCGCATGATCTTGTGGAAATTTATGCGGGAGACACCTTTCTTTTTGATCATGCGGCGCGCAGGTCAAAAAAGGCGCGCGAGGACGCAGCCGTGAAGAAGCTCTTCGGGCGTTTGCCGCCTGACCTTAAAAAGAAATTTCACCGGCTCTGGGCGGAGTTTGAAGCCGGGCGCACCAAGGAGGCAAAAGTGGCGATTTCCATAGACCGCTTGCAGCCCATGCTCCAGGGCCTCGCTTCCGGCACGCCTCCGTGGAAAGAACACGGGATCACCGAGGCCGAGCTCCAAAAATACAAACGCGATTACATGCTGCACGACAAAAAAATTCTCACGATCTACGAGCGGCTGCTCGCCTCGGCGCGGAGGAAAAGGATGATTTAGGAATAGCAAGAAAAATTTCTTGACGCGCACAACTATTTTCTTTATTCTTTAGTAAGGTAAGAAACAGTAAGGCAAGAAACTCAACGCGAGGAGGGCTTATGGAGGAAGCGATAAATCCGCGACCGTGGTGGTTGCGGATGATAGGATTGGTGATGTTCGCGATGGCCGTAGTGAGCACGACCATCGCAGTGGCTGGCGCTATCACCCTGGCGCTTTTTGGATCAAGCGCTTTGTTTTTATATGAAAGAGCCGGGGAACTGGGAGGTGTTCCTCGGAAGGTGTTGCGCCTGAGGGAGTAACCTCCCCCATCGCCATTCTCGGTGTTTTCTCGACAAGCGCGAGAAGGCACCGAGGATGGCCATTTTTGTTTTGACGGGGTCCCGGGGTATGCTAAAATGGAAACATAAACTGACCGAGAACAATGCCTAAACCGCTTGTAGGTATTATTATGGGTTCCGATTCCGACCTGCCTGTGATGCAGGAGGCGGCGGACGCGCTCAAGGAATTCGGCGTGCCGTACGAGATGATGGTCATCTCCGCGCACCGCACGCCGGACCGCGCGCACGAGTATGCGAAGAGTGCGGCTGATCACGGATTGAAGGTGATCATTGCGGGAGCCGGTGGCGCCGCGCACCTTGCGGGAGTGATCGCCGCCATGACGCCGCTGCCCGTGATTGGAGTTCCCATGCAATCCAAGACCCTGAGCGGTCTTGATTCGTTATTTTCCACCGTTCAGATGCCGCCCGGAGTTCCCGTCGCGACCGTGGCAATCAACGGCGCGAAAAACGCCGCGATTCTCGCCGTGCAGATCTTGGGGGTGGGAGATGCGGCGCTCCAGAAAAAGATCGTGGGCTACAAAGAGAAACTTCGCGACGCAGTGATGGAAAAAGCGAAAAAAGTGGAAACGAATGGATAAGACGACCAATGGATAAGGCAACCATAGAAGCGCACATCGGGGATGTTATTGATAAGACGGGTTTCCGCGGACTCGGCGAGCGCCGCTCGGGGAAAGTGCGAGATGTGTACGTGCAGCCGGATCGGCTGATCCTCGTCGCAACCGACCGCTATTCCGCGTTTGACAGGAACCTGTGCCTCATCCCATTCAAGGGAAACGTGCTTACGCAAGTAAGCGCGTTTTGGTTTGAAAAGACCACGGATATCGTGAAAAACCACGTGATCGCGGTCCCGGATCCGAACGTGATGGTGGTCGAAAAATGTGAAGTGGTTCCCATAGAGGTCGTCGTAAGGGGCTATATTACTGGGGTTACGGGGACCGCCATCTGGACGCTGTACCAAAAAGGCGAGCGGCGGTTCGGTGACCTTACGCTGCCAGACGGGATGAAAAAGAACCAGAAACTTCCGCATGCCATCCTCACGCCTACCACAAAATCGGAAGCGCACGATCGGCCGGTCACGCGGGACGAGATTATAAACGAAGGCCTCGTAAAAAAGGAAATATGGGAACAGATTGAAAACGCCGCGCTCCGGCTTTTTGCGCGTGGGCAGGAACTGGCGAAACAGCGCGGTCTGATCCTTGTGGATACGAAATACGAATTCGGCATTTCGCCGAAAGGAGAAGTGATGCTCGTTGATGAGATACATACTCCCGATTCTTCCCGTTACTGGCAGGCAGCAAGTTACGAGGCGCGCATCGCAAAGGGCGAAGAGCCGGAAAATTTTGATAAGGAATTTCTACGGCTTTGGTTCAAAGAGCACTGCGATCCCTATAAGGATGCCACGCTGCCCGAAGCTCCCCGCGAGATGGTGGTGGAGCTCGCGAGCCGGTACGTAAAAATTTTTGAACAGATCACCGGACGAACGTTTGCGCCGGACTTCACGATGCCGGCGTTGGATCGCATACAGAAGAATCTCCAGGCGTTCGCCCTGCACGAACCATAGCACACGAACAATATGCACGAACTCAACGAAAAGTGCGGCGTCTTTGGCATTTACGGGAAGGGCCTGGACGTGGCGCGGATCACATTCTTCGGCGTTCTCGCCATCCAGCATCGCGGGCAGGAAAGCGCGGGAATGGCGGTTGCCGACGGCTCGCACATTGATTGTCACAAAGACAACGGTCTTATCACGCAGGTTTTTAACGAAGCAAAAATTGATAGTTTGAAAGGCCACATTGCGATCGGGCAAAACCGGTATTCCACTTCATCGGGAACTGGCATTCGGCACGCACAGCCGATCATGACGGGGAATGGGTACGTCGCGCTTGCGCACAACGGCAATTTGCCGAGCGTGAAGGTGCTCGCGGAATTTTTGAAAAAAGAAGGGGTGGACGTGACAGGCCGCTCGGATTCTTACATGATGACGCTCGCCATCGAACATTTCACGAAGCAGGGCCTTCTGCTTGAGGACGCAGTGCGGAAGGCCTACCCGCTTTTCACCGGCTCGTTCTCGCTTCTCATTATGGACAAGACGACGCTCGTCGCCGTGCGCGATCCCTATGGCCTCAAACCGTTCTCCATGGGGCAGTTGAACGGTGGGTTTACATTCTCTTCCGAGACGTGCAGCTTTCCCTCGGTCGGAGCGACCTTCATGCGCGACGTCCTTCCCGGCGAGATGATTGTGGTGGACGAGAAAGGCATGCGGTCAATTCAACTTGTGCCCCCCGATCAAAAGATGGACATCTTTGAATTCGTGTATTTTGCGCGTTCAAGCAGCGTGCTCTTGGGGACCTCGGTGTATGCCGCCCGCAAACGGTGCGGCATTGAACTTGCCCGGGAACGCAAAATTGACGCCGACATGGTGATCCCCATCCCCGAAACCGGCATTCCTGCCGCGGTCGGCTACTCGGGGGAGGCGGGGATTCCTTTGGAACTCGCGCTCGTTAAAAACCGCTACGTGTATCGGACATTCATTGATCCGGACGACCGGATGCGCAAGCAGGGGGTGAAAACGAAGCTTGCGGCCATTCCCGACATTGTAGGAGGCAAGCGCGTCATCGTAATAGATGATTCCATCGTGCGCGGTAACACGAGTCCGCAGATCGTGAAGATCCTTTTTGAAGCGGGTGCGAAAGAAGTGCATTTCTTAGTGAACTCTCCGCCCGTGCGCTTTCCCGATTTTTACGGCATTGACACACCCAGGCAAGCGTGCCTCCTTGCCTTCCAAAAGACAATTCCCGAGATCAGGGAATTTCTAGGCGCGACATCGCTCCACTATCTTTCGTATCAGGGGATCCTCCGAGGAATTGGCGTTCCCGAAGACAAACTGTGTACGTCTTGTTTCACCGGGAGATATCCCTTAGACATCCGCGAGCGGAAGGCGGAGGTCGGCATACCAGCCCTGCAGGAAACTTGGGCATGAAAGGTATGAAAACGTTTCGTTTGGCCATACTTGCTTCGGGGGGCGGCACGACCGCCGAGGCGATCATGAAAGCATGTCAGTCCGGACGGCTCTCGGGGATCAATCCTGCGTGCCTTGTCGCAAGCAGGCCCGATGCCGGGGCGATCAAAAAAATGCAGCAGTTGGGAATGCCGCGCGAAAATATTTTTGTTATTGAGCCGAAGAAATTTTCCAACGAAGAGGAGTTCGGGAATGCGATCCTGAGAGTTCTTAAGGAACAGAATGTTGATCTCGTCGGCCAGTACGGATGGATGATAAAAACGCCCGGCAACGTGATCGCCGCATACCAAAATTTTATGATCAACCAGCACCCGGGGCCGCTTGACCCGGGCCGTCCCGATTTCGGCGGGAAGGGGATGTTCGGCGTGCGCGTCCACGCGGCGCGGCTTCTTTTCGTGCGGAGCGTGGGTCGCGACTTTTGGACCGAGGCGACGGCGCAGCGAGTGGCGGAGCAGTTTGACGAAGGCGCGGTTCTCGCGTGCACGCGGCTCGCAATTTTGCCGGCCGATGATCCGCGGTCGCTTGCGGCGCGGCTGCTCCCCTTGGAGCACGAAACGCAGATTGCAACTCTGGAGGACTTTATGAACGGCCGCGTGCGGGAGTTCGTGCGCGAAATGCCGCTTGTCCGCAAAGGGGAAGAAGCAATTCTTGAGGAATCAAAAAAGGCCGCCATGCTTCTTTTTCCGCAGGGATAATTTTCGCGACAGGATGCCAACGCCGAAAACTGTGCTTTTGATAGGGAGCGGCGGGCGCGAGCATGCGCTTGCATGGAAACTTGCGCAGTCGCCGCGGCTCGGGAAGCTTTTTATCGCACCGGGCAACGGTGGTACCGCACGGCTCGGCGAAAATGTTCCTATAAAAGGGGACGACATTCCAGCGCTCATCGCTTTTGCGAAAAGATCGTCCATTGATCTTGTGGTTGTGGGCCCTGACGATCCTTTAGCATTTGGCATTGTGGATCAATTTCAAAAAGAAAAGTTCTTGGTCTTTGGCCCGACGAAGGCCGCGGCGCAGATAGAGGCGTCAAAAGTGTTCGCAAAGCAGCTCATGCAGGAGGAATATATTCCTACGGCGGCATTCCAAGTATTCACGGATTACAATGAGGCGTCGCGATACCTTGCATCGCAACCCGTGCCGATCGTTGTTAAAGCAAGCGGGCTTGCGCTTGGCAAAGGGGCGATAGTGTGTAAGACGATGGAAGAAGGGAGGGCAGCACTCAAGAGCATCATGATTGATCGCACGTTCGGAAACGCGGGCAATGAAGTGGTGATAGAGGAATTTTTGGAAGGACAAGAGATTTCCATTCACGCATTCTCCGACGGGATCTCGCGCGCAGTGATGCCAACCGCGCAGGACCACAAGCCGGTGGGCGAGGGCGACATGGGACCGAATACCGGCGGCATGGGGACGATCGCTCCCGTGCCATGGGTGACTGACGAGCTTCAAAACCAGATCGCACGGACGATCCTTGATCCCACGCTCCGCGCCATGAAGAAAAAAGGGTGCACCTTTTCAGGGTGTCTTTATCCCGGGCTGAAGATCACGCCAGAAGGGCCCAAGGTGCTTGAGTTCAATGCACGCTTCGGCGATCCCGAAACGCAATCACTCATGCGACTTTTAAGAACGGACCTTTTGGATATTCTTCACGCGTGCGCTTCCGGGAAATTGAACGAAGTTTCAATAGAGTGGAATTCGGGCTATGCGGTGTGTATAGTTATGGCATCGGGAGGGTATCCCGGCGTTTACAAAAGGGGGCTTCCGATTGCGGGCATTTCCGAGGCAGAGAAAAGGGAAGACGTCATAGTGTTCCACGCCGGAACCAAACTCGCGGATGGCGGACTCGTCACGTCAGGTGGAAGAGTGCTCGGCGTGAGCGCGACGGGGTCCACGCTCGCGGAGGCGCTCCGCAAGGCGTACGCCGGGGTGGAGAAAATAAAATTTGAGGGGATGTATTATAGAAAGGACATCGGCACAAAAGCTTTGTAATACTATGGACCAGCTCATAGACCAGCTTGAAGCGATAAGCCCTGTTGATGGGCGGTATCGGAGCTACGGGGAGGGCCTCGCAAAGATCTTCAGCGAAGCGGCGCTCATGCGCTACCGGCTCGTCGTGGAAGGAGAATATCTTATCGCGCTTTCGGAGACGCGCGGCGTTGGCCTCCGCAAATTTTCCAAGCATGAGAAAGCGCTCATCCGCAACCTTTACAAACTGCCGCTCAAAGATGCAAAAATAATCAGCGACATTGAGCGTGTGGGATATCGCGGCATCAAGGCGACCGACCATGACGTGAAGGCGGTGGAGTATTTCATGCGCGAGAAATTGAAAAGGACCTCGCTCAAGGATTCTCTCGGCTGGCTGCATTTTGCGCTGACTTCCGAGGACACCAACAATCTTGCTTATGGCCTGATGCTCGGCGGCGCGGTCCGCGAGGTGCTCCTGCCGTTGCTCAAAAATATCGCTTCCGTACTGGAACGGCTCGCGAAGCGGAACGCGGCATTGCCGATGCTCGCGCGGACGCACGGCCAGCCAGCGACGCCGACCACTTTCGGGAAAGAAATGAATGTGTTCCGTGCGCGGCTTGCACGGCAAATCGCGCAGCTCGGCGAATTCCGCATTTCGGCGAAATTGAACGGCGCAAGCGGGAATTATAATGCGCACGTGGCCGCCTTTCCGAAAGTTGACTGGATGGCGTTTACAGAGCGATTCATCGCCCGCCTGAACCGGCTGCATTCTGGCCGCGGAAGCGCCGCAATACTCACGCCGAACTTCCTTACGACGCAGATAGAGCCGCACGATACGTATGCAGAACTTTTTGACATCCTCCACCGCGCAAACACGATCCTCATCAATTTTGACCAGGATGTGTGGCGCTACATAAGCGATGGATGGATCGTGCAGAAAACAAAAGAGGGCGAGGTTGGTTCCTCCACGATGCCGCACAAGGTGAACCCAATAAAATTTGAGAACAGCGAGGGCAATTTGGGGATTGCGAACGCGCTCTTTACGCATTTTGTGACGAAGCTCCCCGTGTCGCGCCTGCAGCGCGACCTTTCCGATTCCACCGTGGAGCGGAACTTCGGCGTTGCGCTCGCGCATTGCGCGATCGGTTACTCATATCTTCTGAACGGCCTTGGGCGGATCTCGGTGCACGAAGCGAGGGTTGTGGAAGCGCTCGCAGAACATTCCGAGATCGTTTCCGAAGCTATCCAGACCGTTCTGCGTCGGGAGGGCGTTCCCATGCCGTACGAGAAATTGAAGGAACTCACGCGCGGGCGGCAAGTGACCCTGGAAGATATTCGCGCGTTCGTGGATTCCCTCCATGTACCGGACAAATTAAAAAAAGAGCTTAAAAGTTTCACCCCCCAAAATTATCTCGGCATTGCGAAGAAGCTTGCACGGAAGTGATGGCCAAGAGCGAATACGCAAAGGCGGGAGTGGATTACACGCAATTAGAGCCGTTCAAGCAGGCGATGATCGCGATGGGGAAACGGACGCTTTCCTTCCCGAACCGCCGCGGGGTTTATTTGAACGAGGACGTGCTCCACGCGCACGGCGCGGTGTTTGAATATCGCGGCGGCCTGCCGCACCTCTGGTGCAAGACGCAGGAAGGGCTCGGCAACAAGAACTGGATCGCGGAATGGATGTACGAGAACGCCGGCACCGGCAGGACGTACTACGAAACGATCGGCGTTGATACCGCGCTCATGGCGGTGAACGATCTTATCGCGCAAGGGGCAATGCCCGTCATTTTTACCGACGAGGTTGCGGTGGGTGACGCTGCGTGGTTCTCGGATGAGAAGCGCAGCCATGATTTGGCAGAGGGTTTTTTCGAAATTTGCAAAGAGGTTGGGATGGCCCTCCCAGCGGGGGAATCGCCCGCGCTCAAGTATCTTCTGAAGCCGGAGCCGCCGGTCCTCGCCGCGCCTTCGCTTTCGGGCTGTGCGACGGGCATTATCGCGCCGAATACAAATCTTATCACTGGAAAAGAGTTGAAGCCGGGATGCCATATCGTCGGCGCTGCATCCTCCGGCCTCCACGCGAACGGCATATCGCTTGTCATCAAGCGGGCGATGGCGCTTCCCGACAGATTCCTCACGAAGCTTCCGAACGGTACCTCGCTCGGCGAGGAGGCGCTGATTCCCACGCGCTCGTACGTCGCGCTTGTAGAGGCACTCCAGGATGCCCACGTGCGAATCGCGGCGATCCTGCCCGGCACGGGTGACGGCATCGGCAAGCTCGCATTTGATAAAAGACCATTCACCTACCGTATCCAAAATTGGCCAGTCGTGCCGCCGCTTTTTCAATTCATGCGCGGACTCGGCGTTTCCCTTCGCGATTGTCTCAAGACCTTCAACTGGGGTGTCGGCTATTACCTTTTTGTGCCCAAGGAAGAAGTTGACCGGACCGTCTCTCTTGGCAAAAAAGCTGGTTACGAGCTTTTTGACCTCGGCGTTGTGAAAGAAGGGAGGCGCGAAGTCGTCTTTGAGCCCGAAAGTATTGTTCTCCCGCCGCCCGGCGCGGGTTGATCCTTAGCTCCTTTGAAAGAGATGGATAATGGTGTATAAGGTGGGTAGCTGGCCTCGGAGGTGGCCGAATATGTCACGGAACAAGTTGGAAAGAATTGAAAGAAGGATCAGGAGGGAAGGGCTGGATCAGCTAGAGGAGCTGCTCCAGCAGCAAGCAACAATACTCGCCGGGCAGCGCGGTTTGCTGAGGGACGGGCAGCAAGTCGTGCTCAAGCTGACCGTCGTGGCGGAGGGGTCTCCCGTGAGGGTCGATTCCGCCGGGCGAGCGTAGGGGAGTTGGGCGGGTTGTAATGTTGCAGCCCGCCCTTCACTATTAGCGGGGAGGCCTGCTTTTGCAAAACTTAGGAAATCTCATATAATGAATTCCATAACCTATGCGGAAGTGCGATACATTTTTTAAGCAGCTCGCCGAACTGGGCCTTGCGGTCACCTACGACGAGGTGCGGCTGAAGACGGATTATTCAGATGTGATGCCGAGCGCCACCGTGCTCACGAGCCGGTTCTCGCGCCACGTGCCGCTCAAGATCCCGATCACGAGCGCGGCGATGGATACGGTGACGGAGAGTCGGATGGCGATCGCGATGGCGAAGCTCGGCGGTTTAGGCGTGATCCACAGGGGGTTTACGCCCAAGGAGCAGAGCGACGAGGTCCGCCGCGTGAAGTTCCATCTCTCGGGTCTCATAGCGACGCCGATCACGATCCGTGACGACATGACGTTCCAGGAAGTGGAAGCGATGCGTAGGGAGAAGGGATTTTCTTTCCACAGCTTTCCGGTCGTGGACGCGCGCGGCAAGCTCGCGGGGCTTATCACAGAGAATGATTTTGATTTTTCGGGCGACGGCTCACAGAAGGTGAAAAACGTCATGACGCGCGACCTTGTGACGGCGCCGAAGGGTACCTCAATTGATAAGGCGTACGAGATCATGCTCAAGGCGAAGAAAAAAGTGCTTCCGCTTGTGGATAGGAGCAATCTTGTCGGCATGTATCTCTTTTCTGACCTCAAGCGGATCAAGTCCGGCCGGTCGGGACGGTATAACGTGGACAGCCACGGGCGCCTCCGCGTGGCCGCGGCGGTGGGCGTCCAGGACGATGCGATGGAGCGGGCGGAAGCACTCAAAGGATTTGTGGATGTTCTGGTCATTGACACCGCGCACGGCGATTCAAAAGACGTTATCCAGACGATTAAGGCGCTCAAGAAGAAGTACGACGTTGACGTCGTGGCGGGCAATATTTCACGCGGAGAATCGGCAAAGCGGCTCGTACAGGCGGGGGCCGATGGCGTGAAGGTGGGGCAGGGCCCGGGTTCCATCTGCACGACGCGGATCGTCGCCGGCATCGGCTGTCCGCAAGTGACGGCGACTTACGAAGTGGCGAAAGCGCTTGAAAAGACCGATGTGCCGATCTGCGCGGACGGCGGCATTGAGAATTCGGGCGATATCCCAATCGCGATCGGTGCGGGAGCCCATTCAGTGATGCTCGGCAAATTGCTTGCGGGTACCAAAGAAGCTCCGGGCGAAGTTGACTTCCGTTTTGAAACGCCGATGAAGCGATACCGCGGTATGGGATCGCTTTCCGCAATGGAAGAGAGCCGCGGTTCGCGCGAGCGGTATCGCGAGGCGAATACCGCGAAGGATCGACTTGTGCCAGAAGGGGTGGAAGGATTGGTGCCGTACGTGGGCGAACTGGAAACCGTGATGCATCAGTACGTCGGCGGTTTGCAAAAGGGGATGGGATACGTCGGCGCGCGGACGATTGAAGAATTGCGGAACAAGGCGGAGTTCATCCGCATCAGCGCCGCTGGCATCAAGGAATCCCATCCGCACGGGGTACGCATCGTGCGCGATGCGCCAAACTACCGGAGAGACCATGAGTTCTAACATTTTGAAAGGCGTTCGGACGCTGGGAATCGTTTGCACGCAGTGGGGAGACACGGGGAAGGGAAAATTCGTTGATTATTTCGCCGAACACTGGGCGGATGTCATCGCGCGCGGCACGGGCGGCGCGAATGCGGGCCACACCGTCAAACTGGGCAAAAAGGAATTCGTATTCCACCTTCTGCCGTCGGGGATGCTGCATAAGAAGCTCAACGTGATTGGCTCGGGGGTCGCGGTGGAGCCGGGGACGATTTTGGATGAAATCACCACACTTAAAAAAGCGGGCGTTTCGCTGGAAAAGTTGCGGATTGCCCTGAACGCGCGGCTCGTGCTGCCGCAGCACGTCGTTTTGGACCGCGTCCGAGAAGCAGCGGGAAGAACCGGAAAGATAGGCACGACGGGGCGGGGCATGGGCCCGGCGTACACCGACCACGTCGCGCGCCTGGGGCTCATAGTGAACGATCTTCTGAACCCGAAAGTGTTCAGGGAAAAATTGCGCAGGAATCTGGAAGAGAAGATCCGATTGATCAAAACCTACGATCCGCGCGTTGTTCGCGAGATCATGCACCAGGAGATTCTGCATCGCGGCGAGTTCTATCATCCGAGAAATATTTTTGACGCCGGACGCATCACGAAGCGCTATCTGCAGTACGGGAAAGCGCTGCGTCCGTTCATTGCGGATACCGACGCGATGCTGCGCGGTCTCCTCGGCAAAAAGAACATTCTTCTTGAAGGCGCGCAGGGCAACATGCTCTCCGTTGATTACGGGACATATCCGTACGTCACCTCGTCGGATTGCTCCATCCAGGGGCTTGCGAAGGGCGTCGGGCTCCGCGAGCAGAATGTTGATCTTACTTTCGGCATCGTAAAAGCTTTCTATATGACGCGCGTCGGCGAAGGGCCGTTCCCAACGGAGCTCGGAGGTGAGAAATCCGCCGAGCACGTGCGGCGCGCGAGCCGCAGGACGGAGGCGGAGGAATATCCCGCGGCATCCATAAACGACCGCGACGAATTTGTGCAGGGGATCGCGATCCGGCAAAAGGGGAATGAATATGGGGCGACGACCGGCCGCGCGCGCCGGACCGGCTGGCTGGATCTTCCGCTTGTCCGCTATTCGGCGGTGAAGCTCACCGGGCCGAACGTGATTCTCACGAAGCTGGACGTTTTGGACGGCATTGAGTCATTCAAGGTATGCGATGAATATGAATATACGGGACCTAATTATGTGCACGGCGGAAAGGTGTATAAAAAAGGCGATCGGATCCGCGTGGCGATACCCGACCTTGAGATTATGAAGTATTGCAAACCGCGGTATATAAAACTTCGCGGTTGGAAAGGCCCCATTGGTTCCATACGGACCTACGCGAAACTTCCCAAGGAGCTTCGCGAAGCAATTTCTGTTTTGGAAAAACGGGTGGGGGTGAGCGTTTCAATCCTTTCCGTCGGCCCCGACCGCAAAGAAACGATTTACATAAAGTGAAAGGCGAATATCCCTTAGGGGCAGGCATAGGGAGTCGGACTATTTTTGAGGTTTTATTCATTGTTTTGAATAGATGGGGTGTGGATAACTTTTTTATGGTCGCCATAAGTCGTGATTTTTCAATGCTTTCCGCGTATTGCCCTTGTGTTTTGCACAATTCGTGTTTTGACACAAAAAATGTTCCAATTTAATTATGGAAAAGAAGAACTTGTTTTGTAACCTCGACACCTTAAAAAACGAGAGTGATGTTGAGCAGTTCTTTGCAATAAAACTCATAAAGCATTTAGGCTATGACGAGAAATTTATAAAAACAAAAACATCCCTAGATGAACTTGTAATCAGTAAGGGATCGAAGAAAGAAAAATATAAGCCAGACTACGTTCTTTTTAGTGATGGCAAACCAAAAATTGTTATTGATGCAAAATCCCCAACGGAAATTATAGATGATTATACGTACCAAGTTTCGGGATATGCCCTCGAACTAAATAAAAGGTTCAAGGGTGAAAATCCTGTACGTTTTGCCGTATTGACAAACGGGAAATCTCTAAAGGTTTACAATTGGGACGAAGAGGAGGCAATAGTCAAGCTCTCATTTGAAGATTTCTCTCGCGGGAACGAAGAGTTTAAACGGTTGATAGATTTACTTTCTGCGGAAAACATTGAAAAGCGATCGGGAAAAAACGAACTTTCCATAGAGATATTTTTAAGCAGGCCATCAGTTGAAGAAGTCAAGGCCTCGTTTAACAAGTGTCATAATATCATTTGGAAGAAAGAGAAAATCAGCCCTACGGATGCTTTTTATGAGTTCTCAAAAATAATTTTTGTGAAGTTAAACGAGGATAAGAGAATCAGGAATATTATAGATAAGAAACAGACCCCAAAGAGATCAGATTTCAAATTTTCAATTGATTGGATAGATGAAAGAGAGACCGAGACAGAGAATCCCGTAAGTTCAATTCTTTTTTCAGAACTTAGAAAAGACCTCCAAGAGCAAGTTGAGAAAAATAAGAAGAAATCAATCTTCCAGAAAGACGAAGAAATTGACCTTAAGTCCCCTACCATTAGGGAAGTAGTAAGGGTTTTACAGAATTATGATCTTTACATGATTGACGAGGATTTGAATGGCAGAATGTTTGAGACGTTCCTTAACGCGACTATAAGAGGGAGAGAACTCGGTCAATATTTCACTCCGAGAAAAATTGTAAAGTTCATGACTAAATTGGCGGACTTGAAAATAATCAAGGATGGAAATATGATGCGAAGCGAACTGGTATTGGATGCGTGTTGTGGAAGCGGAGGATTCTTAATTGATGCCATGGCAGATTTGGTAGAAAAAATCAAAGATAATAAATCGCTTCGAGACAGGAAGGAAGAGATAATCAACAACATCAAGATGGAAAGTTTATTTGGCATAGAAGCAAATCCGAAAATCTCTCGGATTGCTCGAATGAACATGTATGTTCACGGAGATGGAGGGAGCAGAATATACTGTGCGGATTCACTCGACAAAAATCTGCTTATCTCAAAAGGGACGCATCAAGAAACCAAAAGAGAACTTGAAGAGTTGAAACAGAAACTGGATGAAGGGAAATTACGCTTCGACGTAGTGCTTACTAATCCTCCTTTCAGTATGCACTATCAAACAAAAGACAAAGACGAAAAAACCGTCTTGGAAGAATATGGAGAGATAGCATATAAAAAGGGAACAAATGAATTAAAACCTTCAGTCCAGTCGAATGTCTTATTTGTGGCTCGCTATGTGGATTTTCTTAAAGAGGGGGGAAGAATGTTTATTATCTTAGATAACTCTGTCTTGAACAGCGACTCTAACAGAGAATACAGAGATTTTATAAGGGAGAAGTTTTTGGTGAAAGCGGTTTTCCAACTTCCAACTCATGCATTTGTAAATCAGGAAGCAGGAGGCATCACTTCAATTCTCTATCTTGAAAAAAGAAAGGGAGGTGAGCAACAACAACCCCATGTGTTCGCAAGATACGTAGAAAATATCGGCCATACGAAGTCCGGCAAAGAAGAAAAACATGATGACTTTGAAAGTGTCTTAAAAGAGTATAGAAAATATGAAGAAACCGGAAAACTCTATAAAAACGGAAGTGTTCGGATTGGGGATTATGAAGACGATGATCTTTTCTTGATGAGCCCCGATTCCATTTCCGATAGATTCGATGTTTTTTTCCATCAACCGAGCTATCGGCAACTTTTAGTCGCATTAAGGGAGCGAGAGAAACAAGGAAAATGCACCATTAAAAAACTCGAAGATTTTGAGAAGATAAAAAATATAAGCAAAGAGGAGAAAGATGAGGACAAAGTATATAAATATATTGAAATCGGGAACTTAAACAAGGAGAGGGGTGTTGTTGATCAAGACGAATTACAAGAAGGAATGAGGGAATTCCTCCCCGATAGAGCAAAATTGCTTCTTAAGGAAAACGATTTATTGTTTTCTAAACCATATAGATCGCTTAAAAAAGTTGTGGTTATACCGAAACATCTCGACGGAGAACTAGGAAGTAGCGGGTTCTACGGGATAAGACCGAAGAACCCGAAAGAGGCATTTCTCCTTTGGGCACTCTTTAGATCGGAGTTGGTTCAAAAGCAATTCCGCCACCTTGCAAGCGGTTACACACAAAGGGAGCTGAACGATGAATACCTGAAAGAATATTTCATCATACCTATTCCAAGGAATACTGTGAGATTGGAGAGAATGATTGACAATAATATTGAGATAGCAGAAGAGGCTCGTAGAACAGAGACGAAAGCATTGAGTAAAATAGAAAAAGAGCCAGAGAAGATATTAAATATATCATTATGAAAAAACTTACCTACAAAAACCTCCTTATGAAAAAATGACCGCGTTGCTGTCTGTGTATCACAAGGAGGGAGTCGTTGAATTCGCGCGCGATTTGGTTTCGCGCGGGTGGCAGATCCTCGCCTCGGGCGGCACGGCGAAGGCGCTCCGCGAAGCGGGCGTTGCGGTGCGGGACGTGGGTGATATCGTGGGCGAGCCGATCCTGGGGCATCGCGTAGTCACGTTGTCGCGACAGATCCATGCGGGGCTTCTCGCGCGGAATATTCCCGAAGACGAAGAGGAACTGAAACGGCTCGGGCTCCCGCGCATTGACCTTGTTTGCGTTGATCTTTATCCCTTGCATGATGCGATCGCAAAAGAAGGCAGCACGCGCGCTTCAGTCATAGAGATGACGGACGTGGGCGGCCCGACCATGCTGCACTCCGCTGCAAAAGGGGAGCGCATCGTCATCTCCGATCCCGCCGACCGCGCGAAGGTCATAGAGTGGATTGATAAAGGATATCCCGACAGGGAAAAATTCATTGATCAACTTAATGCGAAAGCCGACGCGATTGTCGCCGAATATTGTTTGACCGCAAGCCGTTATCGGAGCGGCGGGCAGTTTGACGGCTTTATCGGGTCGCGCGTTCTCACGTGCAAATATGGGGAGAATGCCTGGCAGACGCCGGCGGCGCTCTATGCGACGGAAATTACAGCGGATTCAACGGGCACGGTGGGCACGACTGGCACGGCACAAGATGCGGGCGGCGATCCACTCGCGCTTTTCCGGTTCCGCACCGTCGCCGGTGACGCGCTGAGCTATAACAATCTTTGTGATGTGGATCGTATGCTTCAGACCGCGACGCATATTGCCGCCGTATTTGACGTGAACCGCAAAAAGGTCCCGCACATCGCGGTCGGCGTAAAGCACGGCAATCCCTGCGGCGCGGCAGTGGGAAACGATCCGACCGAAGTTATAAAAAATATGCTTTCGGGCGACCTTCGCGCCATTTTTGGCGGACTTGTGATGCTAATGTTTCCCGTTGACGGAGCGGTCGCCGAAACGCTTATCCACGCGCAAATGCCCGCGGGTGCAAGGCGGCTCTTGGACGGCGTCGTCGCGCCGAGCTTTGCGCCTGAGGCAGTGGAACTCCTTGCGCGGAAAGGCGGGAAGTGCCGCCTCTTGGAAAACGCGGCACTCGGCTCGCTCACCGCAGGCAGCCTGAACTATGAAACAAGATTTCGCGCCGTGCGCGGCGGATTTCTCACCCAGCCGAATTACGCGTTTGTCCTGGACCTCAAAGATCCCCGTGTGGAGCGGAATGGCAATTGCACGCCGGAACAAGAAAATGATCTTCTCCTCGCGTGGGCGATCGGCTCAACGAGCAACAGCAACACCGTCACGCTCGTCATGGGGAACCAGCTCATCGGCAACGGCGTGGGCCAGCAGGACAGGGTAAGCTGCTGTGAGCTCGCGATCAAGCGCGCGAAGGACGCCGGCCACGAGGTTGCGGGCGCGGCTGCCTACAGCGACAGCTTCTTCCCGTTCCCCGACGGTCCCGAAGTGCTTGCGAAGGCGGGCATCAAAGCCATTCTTGCCACAAGCGGCTCGGTGAAAGACGGCGACGTAAAAGCCATGTGCGCAAAGTACGGCGTCCCGCTCATTATGATTCCCGACGCCGTCGCCCGCGGGTTTTACCAGCACTAGCGCCATGAAGGACCTCACTGTGCGTGAGCTCACCGAGCTTATTCTGAAGCCTATCGCCATAAAAATATGGATGGCAAGGATGGGTTCAAAGAAGAGTTGGGCGATGTCGTGCAACGGATTCTGCATCTCTGCGGAATATTTGATATTGATATTCAGAATGAAATTTTAAAGAAAATCGGCCACAACGAAGACCGCGCATGGGATTGGGAAACGATGAACGAAAGACACTCCTGAAGTTGTAACAAAGTTACGAATTCAGGAGTGCGCCCGACCGGTAGTAAATTGATTTCACCTCCGGTCGGGCGGGTCGGTTAATGGGGCGGCAGGTGTGGCAGCGGGATCGGAACTTGCCGTGGCGGCGGGAAACATGACGGGGTTGCACTTACCCATACAAGACAAAAAAGCAACAACGCCACATACATCATTTTCTGCAACATATTGCTAGGCCTCCATCGTGTATTAGCTTCCGATTAACATTATACTCTATTTGCTCTATATTTGTCAATATCAAATGCGGGGGGCGTTTGGGGAAAAATAAATAATTTGTTATCATATCTTCTATGCCGCCGAGAGAAAAATTTATCGTGTATGGGGGTACAGGTCACCATAAGCTTGACGACGAAATATTGAAGCTCGTGAATGCTGCGACCGGCCTCGGCATCCGGTTCAGCCATTTGTGGTACCATGTCTGGCCGGACGGGGAGCCGGGGTTCCGGCCCGAGGATCCGGAACGGATAAAAGGCCGGCACGTGATTATTTTTTCTTCTCCCGTCACGGTCAAACTGGAGAGCGAGCTTATGGACCTCGTGACGAGCGCGAAGAAGCAGTACGGGGCACGCTCCGTCACGGTGGTGCTGCCGTTCCTCCGCTACCGCCGGCAGGATCGGTCGGAGAACAGCTACGAAGTAACGCGGCTTCGCTGGTTTATAAGCAACCTCAAGCACTGGGGTGCGACGAAGCTCATTGTCTGCGAGCCGCACTCGGTAGATAACACCGAAGCATATTGCAAAGAGTTCGGATTGGAGCTTTACATAAGCGATCCTACAAAACTTTTTGCGGAGAAATTGCGCGGCGTCGTAGAGACATTGGGGGGAGCTGACACGGTGCGGATCTATTCGCCGGATTTCGGTTCGGTGGGCCGGGCGATCGCGCTCGCGAAGGAACTCGGCATCGCGGTAGTCGCGACGCCGAAGAAGCGCATCAATGGCCGTATTACCCCGATGGAAAGCAGGGATTTTTTGGATGCCATCCGCAAGAGATACGGCGCCGATGCTCCTCTGACCTGCGAGGTGAACGACCTCCGCGGCATGAATGTCATAATGCGGGAAGACGAGGTGGATACCGGCGGAACTGCTGTTATGACGGCGTACAAATTGCGCGAAATAGGAGCAAAAAGCGTCCGGCTCGCGGCGACGCACCCCGTGTGCTCTCCGGGTTGGAAAATGAAACTATTTCCCTATAACGAACCGCAGCCGTTTGACGCCATTTGGCTCGGCAACACGAGGCCGCGGGGGCTCTATGAAACCGAATATGAGGGTTCCACGGGCGGGCGCGTGGAAGAGGTCAATATGGCGCCGGCCATCGCAGAAACGCTCGTCAAAGTGCTTCGGGGTATTGAGTCCGATTAATCATGGTCCCGTCCAAAATATTTTTTACCAAGGGAGTCGGTGTGCACAAGGATCGCCTGAGCTCGTTTGAGCTGGCGCTCCGCGAGGCGGGCATCGCGCCATACAATCTTGTCCTTGTTTCAAGTATTTTCCCTCCCGGCTGCAAGCGGATTTCAAAAGAAGAGGGGATCAAGCTACTCTCGCCTGGAGAAGTGGTTTTCGTAGTGTATGCGAGAAACAATACCAACGAGCCGAATCGCCTTCTTGCGGCATCCGTCGGCGTGGCTATTCCTGCCGATGCCACCGCCCAGTATGGTTATCTTTCCGAGCATCATTCATTTGGCGAGACCGCCGACAAAGCAGGGGATTACGCGGAGGATCTCGCCGCGTCAATGCTCGCCACAACGCTCGGCATTGAATTTGATCCTGATAAGGCGTGGGACGAACGCGAGCAGATTTATAAAATGAGCGGCAAGATCGTCACGACGACAAATATCACGCAATCGGCGATCGGCAACAAGGATGGCCTCTGGACCACCGTCTTCGCAGCCGCCGTCCTCGTTCCGTAAGCGTTATCGGGCGTGAGAGAAGCGAGTCAGAACGAGCGGGATGAACGTGATGAGATCACTCGCCAAAGTTCCTTCGCCATATTTTTTTGATGCCAGCGCTCCGGCCTGTCCGTTAATGTAGGGGGCAAGCGCTGCGGCTCGGAACGGATCGGCGCCACGCGCAAGCAGTGCGCCGCATATCCCGCTCAAAGTGTCCCCAAAACCGCCCTTGGTCATGAAAGGCGTTCCTGTCGCATTCGTTTCCACGCGCCGCCCGTCGGAGATCACGTCCGCGTGGCCCTTCAAGAGAATGACGACCCCCAGTCGTTTCGCCCATCGTTTTACTTTCAGTATTCTATCGGCAACATTCGGCTTCACGACCTCTCCGGTCAACACGCGGAATTCCTCCGCGTGCGGCGTAAGAATAGCTCTCCTTCTGGAAAGGGCGCGAAGGGCGCGGGGGTGTTTTGCTACTGCACGGATGCCTTCTGCATCTACTACCATCGGTAGGTTTATTTTTGTGATGAGGTCAGCGATGGCCTGGTGCGTCTTTTCATTCCGATCAAGTCCACAGCCGACGACGAGCGAATCAAATTTCTTTGATTCTTTGAGAAGAAGGGGAATGTGCAGGGGCGCAAGCCCGTTGCCCAGCGAGCAAGTAATGAGGTCCGGCGCGAAGGTTGCCGCAATGTTCATAGCCCGTTCCGCGCCGAATATTGTCACAAGGTCCGCGCCGCTCCGCAGGGCGGCGAGCGCGTTCAGGGCGGGGGAGCCGGAATACCGCCCGCTGCCGCCAATGATCAAAACGGAACCATGCTCGCCCTTATGTGCCCACGGTTTTCGCTTCGGGTAGAGTTCCGCAAATAGTTTTTTGAGGGAAGCGCTCATGGAGTTTAGTGCATCCGGAAGATGATCTCCTTAATCCGCGCCACCTCTTCCTTCACCGTATCGCTATCGTAGTCGCCACTGTGTGCCGTAGCACCTTCGTACGAAACCTTTTTTTGATCAAGATGGATGTTCAGCGTAAGGATGTCGGGGGTAGCTTTCATATAAACGTGAAAGCGGGGATAGGCCGCGCCCAGCGGACGGACGCAATTCAGTTCGCCCTTCTCGGTATAGCCGAGAGGCCGATAGCTCAACGTACGGGCGAGATCGGGGAGATTATATTGTAGATTGTTGACGCGGAGGGTCATGTCCGGTGTTTGACGCCTTCTTGCGCGCCGCCCGAGAGCGTAAAGCGGCGCGTGACGACATCGCGAAGCGCCTCGTCAATTGCTTGTAAAGTTTCATCGGAGAGCTGCACGTCTAGCGCGGCAATGTTCTCCCGCACTTGCTCTGGTCTTGAAGCGCCGATGATGGCCGCGGCCACTTCCTTGCGCCGTAGCACCCACGCGAGTGCGAGCTGCGCCATGCTGATGCCCAACTTGTCGGCGATCGGCCTTAGCCGTTGCACCGTGGAAAGCGTAGCATCGTTCATGTATTGTTGTTGTTTTGTCAGCCACTCATTCATTGCGCTGCTCGCGGCGCGAGAGTCGCTCGGCGGCGGCTCGCCCGGCTTGTACTTGCCTGTGAGTACTCCTTGCGCAAGCGGCGACCATACTACCTGCGATATGCCGTTCTTTTCGCACAGCGGGAAAACCTCGCCTTCGGGGCTTCGCCAGAGCATATTGTACTGGGGCTGCGAGGCGACAAACTTTTCGGTGCCCGCGACTGCGAGCCCTGCCTTGATTTGCTCGGGAGTCCATTCGCTGAACCCAAGGTAGCGGACCTTGCCCGCCGTGACGAGCGCGCTCAAGGCCTCCATCGTTTCTTCAATCGGCACGGTGACATCAAAGCGGTGGCAATAGTAGAGGTCTACGTAATCGGTCTTGAGCCGCGCGAGCGAGGCGTCAATTTGTTTGTTGATTTGCGCTGCCGAGAGGCCCCGGTCGGTATCCGACATGGGAAAAAAGACCTTCGTCGCGAGGACGTAGGAGTCGCGGGGATAGTCCGAGAGAATCTCACCCCATGCCGTTTCAGAAACGCCTCTCCCGTAAACATTTGCAGTGTCAAAGAAGTTAATACCCGATTCATAGGCCGCTCTTGTGCAGGCCTCCGTTTGGTCCCGCGAAACACCCCCCGAATAGGTGAGCCATGAGCCCAGCGCGATTTCCGAAACCAACAAATCACTGCTGCCTAATTTACGTTTTTTCATCCCATCATTATATCACTCCTTGTGACAGGAGCAGAGGCAGCGTGGGTCACGGTATGCTAAAATAAACAAATGGATGAAAGGGGTTTCGCACTGATTGGGGTGCTTGCGATTGTGCTTGCTGCGCTTGTTGTGGGCGGAGCATGGTATTACTACGCCAAATATATCTCTCAAGGTTCAGCAGGTATCAAGACCCCGCAAACCGCGCCGACTCCGCCAACCCCACCCCATTTATTCCAATTAAGCAACGTTTCTGACGCAAACAATCAATTCGCCATCGACCTTTATTCGAGATACGCGATCGAGAAAAATTCTGACGCGAATCTTTTCTTTTCCCCATTCAGCATTTCCTCGGCAATGGCTATGGTCTACGAGGGGGCCAAAGGACAAACAGCACAAGAGATAGGAAGCGTCTTTCACTTCCCCGCAGATATTACACAAGTGAGAGACGCTTACCAAAATGCCTTCGCCGACATCAATAACAGTTCAGGTTCTTATACCCTCAATACCGCCAATGCATTATGGGTTCAAAACAATTATCAGCTTTTAGACAGTTACGCGAGTGCAATAAAAACTTATTATGGTGGAAATATTACCGGTCTGGACTTCATCGACAATCCATCGGTTGCCGTCAGCACAATCAATCAGTGGGTCGCCGATAAGACCGCAAACAAGATTCAAAATATTTTATCAATGAGCGACATCAACCAATACACGCGCCTTATTCTTACAAACGCCATCTATTTCAAGGCCGCGTGGAGTAGCACATTCGATAAATCGGCGACGCAAGAAAAGGATTTCACGACGGGCAGCGGCAGTCATTCTCAAGTGTCGATGATGGAACAAACGTCTAATTTCGCGTATGCGGACGTGGGCAATGCGCAACTGCTACGACTCCCGTATCGGGGCGATGACGTTTCCATGTTTGTACTTCTGCCAAAAGGGAACGATTTATCTGCTTTTGAAGAGGCTTTGGATTGTCAAAAAATCAGTGGTTGGGAAAAAGAAATACAGAATCAATTCGTTGACGTTTCTCTGCCCAAGTTCAAGATTGAAACGGAAGAACATATGCCATCGGATTTAGAAGCGATGGGGATGCCGACCGCTTTTTCGCCCACCGCTGCTGACTTTTCAGGAATTGCCCCGATAAAAGATCCTTCACAAAATCTTTACATCGGCGATGTCATTCATAAGGCGTTCATCGACACGGATGAAAACGGGACCGAGGCGGCCGCTGCGACGGCGGTTCTGATGTTCCAGGCAGCAATTGCCATGCCCGAACCACCAAAGCCGATTGTCTTTAATGCAAACCATCCATTTACTTTCTTCATTCAGGAAAATCAGACCGGCGACATCCTGTTTATGGGTAGAGTGGTCAATCCCTAAATGCTTTAAAAGCAATACAGCTTCGAGTTTTACTGTGGCTCCCTTTGTCGGTCTGTCCGCTTTCGCCAAGCGAGGTTTCGCGCCCGGCCCTGCTGCGATGCAGGCATGGCAGGCGCGCAACCTTATTGCTTTCTGAATCGTAAATAGGATATTGGAACATACCGACGAAGAAATCGCGAGGCGGGGCTCCGCGACTGGCAGACCGTTCGCATCAGAGGTACCATAAATATGCAGCCATGAAATTTATCAAAATCGCAATTGTCGGGGTAGTTCTCTCGCTCCTCGCGGCGACGAGCGCCTATGCGGCGACGCCGACGCTTTCGCTTTCAAGCGTGGGGGGCAATTCCGTTCAGGTGGGCGTGTCGGGAGATTCGAACGCGAGCGTAATGTTCTACTACAACGTTGCGAGCGCCTCGGGGATGCAGACGATGACGCTTGGCACGACGAATGCAAGCGGATATTTTTCAACAACCGTGAGCGCGTCTTCCTACGGCATCAACGCAGGCCGATCCGTGTACGTCATCGTGAACAGCCAACAGTCCGCAATGCAAACATGGCCCGCCCCCACGGGAACGCCGTCGCTCAATCAGACAAGCGTCACGCTCGGCCTCGGGCAGTCTGCCACCGTATATTCGCAGGGCAGTTCCGCGCCGGTATACATGGCGACGAATTCCAATCCATCCGTCGCCTCCATTCAGACGAACGGAACGCAGATCACCGTCGTTGCCAACCAGATCGGCGGGACGAACGCCACAATCTGCTACTCAGGCACGGCTTCCAACTGTGCAAACTTAAACATCATCGTTCAGGCCGGAAGCGTGCTTTCCTTCAGTCAGAATAATTTCACGCTCGCCGTCGGGCAGGGCACGACGGTCGTCGTGACCGGAGGCAGCGGCAGCTATTCCGTCACGGGCAATTCCAGTCCGAGCATTGCTTCCGCCGTCTTAAGCGGGAATACTATAACGGTAACCGCTTCGGCCCTCGGCAATACGAACGTTACGGTGTGCGATACGTCCGGGAACTGCGGCACGCTGTACATTACCGTCGGCAGCACCACCACGAACGGATCGTTGTACTTCAGCAGTTCCAATCCATCTATCATAGTCGGTCAGATCGTTCCCGTTACCATTTCCGGCGGGTCTGGCTACTACATGACCGGGAATTCAAATCCCAGCGTGGCGTCGGAATCCCTGAATGGCAATACGCTCACAATCTCCGGACTCACGAACGGCGCGACGACGGTCACAGTGTGTTCCACTTCCAACGGTTGTGGGACGCTTTATGTTACCGTCGGTGCGACGAACACCGGCCAGGTGACGTTCGGCGTTACGAACCCGACGCTCGCCGTCGGGGGAAGCATGAACATCTCGCTTTCGGGGAGCGCGAGCTATTATGTTTCGTCAAATGCGAATTCTAATGTCGCACAGGCGAGTGTGAACGGCAGCACGCTTACGCTCTACGGCACGAACATCGGTTCGGACTCAATTACGGTATGCGCCTCAGGCGGCAGCTGCAACACGCTCTACGTTACGGTGACGGGCCAAGCGACAACGGCGGCAACGCAAAGTACGTCGGCGAGCACGCTTCTCGCCGCGATTCAGTCCATGCAAAGTGAGCTCGCGCAGATTGTGACGCAGATCCAAACCATGGCAACCACACTCACAGAGCTCGCCGGAAGTGCGAGCGGCAGAGCAACGACAAGCGGCACATCCGCCACCCCCACCGCCGCCACCACAAATGCGTACACCTTCACCCAATTTTTGAGTGCAGGATCGCAAGGTGCGGAGGTCACGGCACTCCAAGAGTATCTCACGCAAAAAGGGTTCTATTCCGGCCCGATCACTGGGTTTTACGGGGCGCTCACTGAAACCGCCGTTGGACAATATCAGGCCGCGCACGGCATTGATCCGGCTGGTTATGTCGGCCCAAGCACGCGCGCGGCGCTGAACGCGGGGGAATAAAACAACAATAAGACACGTTCTCATCGTGGCCCCTGTCGGTGGTTATGATGTCGGCATGCTTGCCGTTGTCACGCTGCTTATATCCATGCTTAGTGCGTGGTTCTACCCGAAAGTGGTAATATAACAGAGATGAGCAACCTATCCATTGATAGATCAAAGACGGCGTTGGTCGTCATTGATCTCCAAAAAGGTATCGCGGGGCGGCAAACCGTGCCATATGCGTCCGCAACCGTCGTAAAAAATGCGGCTGCGCTTGCCGAGGCCTTCAGAAAGAACGGCATGCCGGTATTTCTGGTGCGGGTCACCCCGTCTCCGGATGGAAAAGACGCGTTGCATCCCATCGCTGATGTGGCGAGGCCAGTGCCCGCGCAACCTTTTCCGCCGGATTGGGCGGAAATCGTTCCCCAGATGGGACCGAAGCAGGGTGATTTCGTGATCACGAAGCATCAATGGGGCGCTTTCTACGGCACGGGGCTTGATTTGGAATTCAGACGGCGCGGCATAACCACCGTGGTGCTGTGCGGCATATCAACAAACATCGGTGTTGAGAGCACCGCGCGGTTCGCGTATGAATACGGGTATCAGCAGATCTTTGCGGAAGATGCCATGTCCGCCATGTCGGCTGAAGAGCATACGTTCACTATCACCAAAACATTTCCACGCATTGGCCTTGTGCGGAAAACAAAAGAAATATTGGCGGCGCTATAAAAAGCTCCAATATCATTTCGAATTCGAGAGGGATCCGGCGTTGGACGATGTGAGAGCCTGGAGTATACTGCAAAGGTGAGTTCTCCATACCATGAAGATAGGGGAATCGTTTTCGAAGAGGTTATGACAAAACTCTCTTCTCTTCCCCGTGCCCAGCAAGAGCTTGTCATGGAGTACCTTAAGAAGATGTTGGCTCGTGACGCGTCGGCCACGGGGCAAGATCCTCACAGCGCAGTCTCGACTATCTCAAGCCTTGAGCAATTGGTAATCCGCTATCCCAATGTGGATTTCGCTGGGTTCATCTCCCGAGGCAAAGATAAGGAGCAGTATCAGTTGTGGAAACTTATTGATGCATTCGAGGAAACGGCCAAGCGGATTGGGCGCAGCAATTTCGAAAAGTTACGGATCACCCTGATTGTCTTCGGAGATAGAATCACCTACGTGAGTGACGGCAGCATTGCCGTAAACTACGAGCGATTTTCCAAAGAGGACTTGGTGAAGCAGCTTATGTCAATGGCGGAACAGCAGGGCTGATAGGTAACGCGTGAGAGATTGATTACCGACAGCTGGACGAGGTATAATGAAATGGAACACATAGTCAGCGAAAGGTCGGTATACTCCAAACTACGTATCATGGAAAATAACGGTGTAAAAATGGGCGGGAAGACGTGCGGGTGCGGGTGCCATAAGGCTATGCCGATTCTCGTCATCCTTTTCGGGTTGGATTTCCTGCTCGGGGCGCTCGGCATCCTCACGTGGGGGTTTGTCAACGTCATCTGGCCGATCCTCGTTATCATCGTGGGATGCGTGAAGCTGGGCAAGAGATCCTGCGGTTGTTGGGCAAAGCACGAAGGAAAGATGTAAGAGTCTTGTTCCAAAAGAAGAAAGTGCCTTCTCAGGGCGCTTTTTTCTTTTGCCCAAGCCGAGATCACAAACCCGTACCGGCGGCAGGAACCAGAACCGCTGGAAGCCGCAAAATTCCTGAATGCCGATATTCTCGCCCTCAATAGCGTTATAATAATGGAAAGGTCGGTTTTATATCACCAACATAAATATATGAACGTTTCCGTCGCTATTACTCAAGTACTGGGGATTGTTATCGCGGTAATGGGCATATCGGTGGTCTTCGATAGAAGGAATGTGGCTGCTGCTCTTGAAAAGGTAACGCAGGACCGAGGATTCTTGTGGTTGTGGGGCTTTCTCATTTTGACCATGGGCGCCGTGCTCATTGTGATGAATAATGTCTGGACCTCAGGACTGCCCTTGCTCGTCACGATCCTCGGATGGCTCACGCTCATAAAGGGGGCTTACCTCCTCCTGCTTCCCGGCCCCGCCATCTCGCTGTACCGAAAGTGCAATACAGACGTCGTGCTCGTGTTCGGGGGGATTGTTGCCTTTATTCTGGGCTTGGTTTTGCTGTACTTGGGATTTATGTAAGCGTGCGCCAGCCCGGGCGTACTATCTGCGGCCTTCTTCTGGAAAGCCACCATGGAGGGGACTCGGTGGCTTTTTGATCTGGAACGTGTTAGTCTTTATATACCAGTATGAAACTCCTTAAAAAGACAAAACTTGATCTGGATAAGAAATTTCAAAAGGTTTTACAAGCGCCCGAGGGATTCGGCCTCTTTGAGGCCATCCACGGTTTCATTAAATATATTGAATTGAATCCGGCCTTTTCCGACGGCCTTACGTACCGCACAAAGATCAGCCGCGAGCTCAATATCCCGACCAAATACGGTTATCTGCGGCAAATTTATCAGGGGCTGGAGGATGCCGGTGTGAAAACCAATAAGGATCTTGGACATGCGCGCTACATGAACGTCCGGGACCTAGGTCGGATCCGGAATCAGGAGTTTTCCGAGAGCAATTTTTTCTGGAGAAAGCGGGCGTTGTTCAGAAAATTGGCCGGTGAAGTGTATGAGAGGTTGAACGCGGACTAATGGGTTCTCCATCCGGGGTTGCTACTGACACGCCTGACCGGTTGCATAGGGGCCGCTGGTCGCATTGGGATCGTACGCGCCAAGGGGAACGACGCATGACCACGAAATGGTAGGGGAGCTGAGCACTATTTTGTTCGCGCTTTGATTTGTCGTTACCCCACGCAACGTGACGGCGATAGTTGGATTAACCCCGTAGATGTTCAATCTCTGCACCCCCAAAATATCAACGGGAAGCATCTTCTGGCTTGCGGCGCCGAGCGTGAAGGAAAGCGGGATGTGAATGTCCGTTCCGGCATACGCATAAGAAGAGGACGGATCTGCCGCCAGATTTTCCAGATGGTAATCGGCGAGCGAGGCTCCGCTCACGGGATTTTCAACCCTCAAAACCAAAGGGGTATTTGCGATATTTAAGCCCTTATACGAAACATCAATATCCAAGCCGGTAATAGTGATCGGTTGGGTATCGTCATTCCTGAAAGTAAATCCTCCAAAGTTTGTGTTGTTATTAAGCAAAGTATTCATGGACGACGGCGGTGTAATAATGAGTTGCCCGGCGCCGGTCGTGAAAGAGAATTGCTTGGATTGTGTTCGCTGGTCACTCCCGGAAGCAGGAGCGAAATCTATAGTGCAGGTATAGGAAGTCCTTACGTTGAACGTCGGATTCTGGTCAAGTGCGCTGGGATCCGGTATGTTGGGTGACGGATTGCAAGAGAAAGAAATGGAGAAACTCGGCATGGAATCACTCGCGGTGAGCGTGGCATCGTCCAGACTCCATGTTATCTTGCCGTAGGTGCCTGCGTCTGTTACGAATGTAGCTTTATAGGGATCGTCACGCTCCTCGCTCACGGAAAGCGTGGTGGCGTCCAAGAGCGACCTCGCAGTAACTACTGTTGGCATTGGTGCTGACTTTGGCTGGCTCGGTTGGGTGGCGGTTTTTCTACTGGATACTGCCGTACTTGTTGCTTTGAAGGGAGGCACCTTGACTACGGGCAATGATCCAAACCTTATGGTGGCCGCGGTAGAAGTGGAAACAGTAGAAGTAGAAATAGCGGTAGAAGTAGAGGAAGTAGAGATAGAAGTGGGAGGCGCGACGACGTTTTGCACCATAATCGCCGCTTGGGGAACGTTCGTCACCACGTCGGGTTGAGACACCTTCGCGATTCTCACCGCGCCAACCGTTTCGGCAAAGATGATGACGAGCCAAATAAAAAAGGGGATCTTTGCGCCGAATAATTTAAAAACCGCTTGAACGAACTTCCTGCCGTTGGATCTCACGACGGGCTTGGGACGCACAATGTCCCGCATAATGTAGGGCGGCTTCATATGCTCATAGTATCGCGGAATCAGTAAAAAGAAAACGGCGAGTTGCCACGCTTTGCTACCGCAAGAAGCTAAAATCCCTGATTATCTCATCTCCGCTCCGAAGCGTGGACGACGTTAGAACCTGTATAACAGGAGCATTAAAAGGAACAGAATGCCCGTAAGTGCTTGCTCTGTTTTGGAAAAGATAGGCAAGAATCCTCGAAATTCTTTCTTGAAGGGATACAGGTATTGTTTTACATCTCTATCTGGCCAATCAAGAAGAAGATGGAACAGATACGCCAAAAAGAAGTATATGCCTCCCGTAAGGTTGAAAAAAGTTACTAGGGCAGAAACGATAAGAGCTCCAAACAGTGAATGGAAGTATTTTGTTTTGAACCGGATGCCGTATTGTTCCTCGTGCCGCAAACTATCAACAATCTTATCCCATGCGAAAATTCTACGATGCGCGAGGACCAACACGTGATCGATGTCGGGAATAATTGAGCCTACAAACCAAAACCAGGAAAACTGAGCCTCATCAACCGGCATTGCCCCTACAATAAGATGGGCAAAAATCATGGCATCAGTTTACCATAATCCGCTCCGGCGGCTGGAGGATGGGAGAACCTCAATTGTGCTGGGGTCAGGGTAGAACTGGGACGCTTCTCGGTGGTTAACTACCACTTTTTCTCTTGGTCTTCTATGGCACTCGGAGTAAAACTTTGCGTTGAACTGTCGCCAACCTCAGGTCTCGCGATATAAAGCCTTCTGTGTTCATTGTCATAAAAAACATCATCTGCTCCATACCTTGCTTTCTTCGGACCGGTCATTACAATCGGTTCGAAGCCGAGGACTTTTTTCGTCTCATCCGCTAAAAGTTTGATGGAGTCAAGATAGTTTTTCTGGTATAATCGAGAATTTTCCGAATTGACCGGTTTCAGATACTTCCCTCCGAAGATTGCCGCATCAATAGTTCCCTCGCGGCACCTTTCCTTTAGCTCCAGTAGGCGTTCCCTCAGGTCGGATATGAGAGTGTCCCGATTGGCTTTAGTTTCCGAAAAATATTTTGGATCTTGATGGCTCAAAAAGGATATGTTTTGACCAGTCTTTTTGTCATAACCGGCGACCACCAACCCCGTGCAATCATGGAATGTTTGAGAAAACTTATTAAAATCGTCAATCGGAGATATGACATAGGATCCGGTTTCGGGATTTTTGAAATTTTGTTCTACCAAGAGGCGGTGAGGCCCGGAATAGTCTACATTGTAAGCCCCCGGAATATCCATAAACGAGGTTTTTCGAAAGACGAATTTCTCAAGGCCGGGACTTTCTCTGAAATCATCGGGGGTTCCGATGCAAGCCATGATTGCGGGAACACCTTCTTTGAGGTGGTTTGGGAAATGTTCTGGTTTGGGGATTGCCGCTTTTGGTTCCGGGCTGGGCGAGGACTCCATAATTGAATTATATCAAACACTTTGACTCACGGCTTGGATTTGAACTAATTCGACCATTGGAACTATACCCATCTTGGTCCGTCCGAAACTTTTGTTAGGTGCTCCGGCGGCTGGACGATGGGAGAACCCATCTGCAGTCCTGAAATTATAATTCAATTACAACCTTAGGACTGGGCCCGATCAAACCTCCTTTTGTGGATCGGGCTAGGTTAATTTATTTTGTGACACTGTTGACCTCTTCGGTTGGGTCGCAGCACGACCAGCGTAAGGCTCCCGTTGAAAGCGAGACCGCCCCAGGCAAGCGTCGTCCCTGCGAAGCTCCAATCGGAACCAAGAAGGGTACATACACAGGCCACTGCCGTGAAAAACCACACTGGCCAGGTCTTGCGGATTGGATTCCGGATGAGATCGACGTAAAGCGGTGTTCCTGCAAGTGTCATTGCGACGACTCCTGCGAGGATGCCATACGCAGCACTCCACGTCAGCCAAATTGCTACGGCGACCGCTGCGCCAACTGCACAGAATGTTTCTTTCTCGGACCATTGCCATGTGCCTCGAATAAAGAGGGCTAGAGTGATAGTCGAGGCACCAACCATGTAGCCAAGAGGCAACCACATTGGTTTGTACGCAGCGATTGTACACGCCAGAACGGTGGCATCTATAACGGCCCACATCAGCCAACTTGCCGAGTTTTGAGGCTCGACGCGCTTTCTCCAGATTCGCCAGGCGTACCAGAGCGAAACGAGGAAAACAACGGCACCGCCAAGATAGGAAAAGAAGGGTCTCAAGTATCACCTCCTGCTGTTTTAAGGCATAGCCGCCAATTCAAAACATCCGAGCATGTTATATCACATGTATCATAGATAAGTCAAATCCGCTCCGAATCGTAGAAACTGTTCGAACCTACTGTAAGTATGGAATAGCGCCTGTTTATTGATTATTTCATCTCTCCGCTTCGTTAGAACCTCTCTAATGCACAATTAATTGAACTAAGGCTATAATGATAATGTGAAAAACGTCGCCGAGGTGCCAAGCGAATCCCTCCCAAACGAGGGCGACGCCAGGGAAACCGATAAAGAAGTGTATGCTGGCGAGGTCTCCGAGGTATTTGATGTTCTGGCGAAGCGAAGGCTAACACCAAAAGAAGTTGATAGCCTGAAAGGACATCTTTTCTGGCCGATAATCATCGATGAAGAGAGAAATATCCACGGCCTCCCTGCGGATGTTTTGGAAAAGGATGTCATTGTCTTTAAGGGATCCGATGGCGGTTGGTGGGCTCAAAATCCCACCGCCGAACTCCTGGAGGAAAAGCGCCGCTGGCGTCACGATTGGAACCAGGTGGGCGCCAACGAAGTGCGCAGAGACGATAAAGACAAATAGATTACCGCGATATTCTCCGCTCCGGCGACTGGACGACGTGAGAACCTCCTGTCTCACCTAAAACTATCAACTTTTGTTGCCAATCTTAGGTGGGAGGGGCAAAAGTCAAGCGTGAAAGACGCTTACGTCTGCCCCAGGGTAGAGATTGTGCAGGGCAGGAGATTAATGTTCTGGTAGCAGAGGCTGACCAAGGGTGAGCGCAACCCGGCCCCCTCTTCTTCAATTTTGACAAACCCCTCTCTCTGCAAACGATGGAGAGCATGGCTGACAGTCCCATGTTTAAAGCTGGATTGGGCTGAAAGCACCTTGAGATTCAAACGGGCGGTGCCTCCCTTCCTCCTGAGTTCGTTTAGAATCACGGCATTAGCGCCGCTGCCTAGATTCATTGGCTTCGCCATTGTACTCCTCCTTGAAATAACTGCGTTCCGAGCAACAGTGTAACGGAAAAAATTAGTTACATCAAGCGATACCTCTCGGTCTCCCCGATACTTTTCCTAGGTGCTCCGGCGGCTTAGTGGCTGTACGAACCTGCATCATTGAGGAAAGAATGATGGAACGGCGCAATTTGGCGGAACTTGCCGCTAAGACCGTCGGCGAGCGGACGTCATATGCCCCCTAGGAATACACCAAACCGATTTGCAACTTCATTATGGAATAGTACACTGAACCCATAAGGAAATGACCAGTCTATTCTTCCTTCTCTTACTCGTTTCAATCGCTGGTTTTATCGTGGGCCTTAGCAAGCCCTCGTCTTTGAAGCTCCGATCCCGCAGGGAAGCCGGATTCCTTTTCGGCGGCGCAATAATAGTTTTCTTTATTTTGATCGGTGTCACGAGCCCATCTACCCCCACAAGCAATTCCCCAGTAGAAAATTCCAACCAGCAAGTCGCGAACGAATCGGCAACAGTTCCTTCGGCGTCAACTACTGCAACCACCTCGGCTCCTGTAGTCACCAACGTTCCGCAGCAAACGCCAACGCCTAATAAAACGGTTACCGATGCGGCTGCACCAAATCAAACGACTCAAACAACTGCTCCACAGCCGACACCGACACCGGCGATTTCCGCGACATGTTCTCCTGCACAAAGTACCCTCACCACTGGTCAGACGGGGATATGGGTAGTTCAGGCCTCCGGAGGAACCGGTAGTTACTCGTATTCTTGGTCTGGAACAGACGGACTATCCGGTACTGGAAAATCAACGTCGCTCACGTATTCGACCACGGGTACGAAGGGTGCAAGCGTGAAGATCGTTTCGGGAAGCCAATCGATGAATCAGGTTTGCAGCGGAATAATTACCGTTTCTAGTCCGCCGCCGACCCAAGTTGAACAAACAAACAGTCAAAATACATCAGCCGCATCAAACGAAACGGTTAGCCAACAGAACGCGGTTAGGGCGGCGCAGTCTTACTTAAACTACACAGCATTTTCTCATGATGGGTTGGTTGCTCAATTGGTGCACGATCAATTCTCACAGTCTGACGCGGTTTACGGTGCGGATAACGTTGGCGCCGACTGGAACGCACAGGCGATTAAGGCGGCACAATCTTATTTGAGCTACACGGCATTTTCTCACGATGGGCTGGTTGCTCAATTGGTGCACGATCAATTTACACAATCTCAAGCAGTTTATGGCGCAGATAATTCTGGAGCCAACTGGAATGACGAAGCGGCTAAAGCGGCGCAACAGTACATGTCGTATTCCGCTTTTTCACGCGGCAGTCTCATTGCACAGTTGGAGTACGACAAATTCACGCAAGCACAAGCAGAGTATGGGGCTAACTCGGTTGGTCTATAGCGATTTTCCTCAGCTTTTGGCGCTCAACCATTTATATTTAATGAGGCCATAGGCGGCGATCAGGATGATGGCAATGCCAAGCGGAGGGGCGACATACAAAACGATCGCCATGACGTTGTAGAGGATCGTAGCACTCGTGTTGAAAACGGCAAAAATGGCCGGGACGACATATTCGTAAGATATGAACATCAAAATAAGCCAGACGACGGCCTTGACGGCGTTATACAAGCCCCAGAGTCCAAAGCCCTTCACAAGGATGTCGTGTAGAACTTTATAAAATTTCGCCACGTAGAGGAGTGCCCCTAGCGTTAGGAACGTAAATGCGCTGTAGAACGAGCGGATAAAGATGCTAGGTGGCGCCAGGGGGCTTATCTCTACCCATTTGAACTTATTTCCGAAGGCGAAGCGCCAGAGCAGGAATGCAAGGACGATGAGTACGTAAGTAACGCCGTCCTTCAGGATCTCCCCGATCTTTTTTATTAGGACTTTCTTGGGCCAGGGCATCCTCATGGAGCCCATGGTACGCTTATGTCGGATCAGACGTCAATTATTCTACCTGACATGTTCCTGAAACGGGTTTTCGCAAGGCTCGGATTTTAGAATTTTTTAATGATCCGTGTGGTCTAATAGTGACATGACCACAGAAAGCGCATGAAACTTAGCGATTTATTCGATTTGTACTCTCAAAGTCCAGTACTGCTCGCTTGTATGAGCAGATCCAAGCGTATTTTATGGCAAATTCCTGATTGTTTTACCCCTTCATTCACCCCTTCATTCGGGTATGCTCGGAATGAAGGGGTAGCAAGTCCAGATCGCCCCGCAAACGCTGGGCTTTTTGAGTTTCGCCGGACAAAATCCAAAGTCCTACTTCACTCCGGTTTACCTAGTCAATCACCCCGTCAATCACGATTGACTACCCTGACGGCCTTCTGCCCTTACAAGACCTCGCTTTTCTCGAAAACCCTGACCCCCGACAATACCCCTAAACGGGTCTGTGCTCAGCCCCTCAGCCGCTCGCTGCTGCTCGGGCTTCGGGGCTTCGCGTATGGCGCGCCCAAATTCCTCCCCCAACCCCTCCTTTTGGCGCGCCCGAGGGTGGTAGCTCAACATCTTTCTGAATAGGTGGTTTTCTATGAAACTACGCTTGATTTGACCTTATCGTCCTACTGGCTTATGTTTGGCTTGAAATGACCTCGACCCTGCCAGTTATCAAGCTACCGCCGGATTTAGGCCAAAGGATTCTGGCCTCCTCAACGGAAATGGGCACCTTCATATTCCAAACTGTCGCCACCGCAACTCTGCGTGCTTCAGTGCCTTATCTGCCGTGGATAGTCGGAGGCCTTTTCTTCCTTCTCGTTCTCGCTTCGGTAAAAGCCCTGCTAGGAGAAACGGGTATGCTCGGCAGTCTGCTCTACCACATATTCTTTTTTGGGATTCTGGCAATCATCATCTGGATAGCAGGATGGGGAATCATTTTCAATCCCTATTTTGACGTGCTCACTTTCGTGCTCTACCGATTCTGCTACTGGCTGGTTGGGCTGATTTTGGAAAAATTCAAAAACTAAGCCCTCTTGTTATTAAAGCGTGAGTGTATCAAAAAGATTTGTGGATAATCTTCGCGCGAAGACACTATAAGGATAGTTGGCATGATTCATGTCTATTCCTATTACCACAATCCCTCGAATGTCCTTGTGCTCTTTTTCGGATCCGTCAATTGCCTCAGACATTATTGTATCGCGTAGTTCTTTGTCTGAAGTGGTATATGGATATCCAATAATTGCATATCGCCGTCTTTCCGGCCCCGTTATAAAAGCTACCCAATTATGAGGCTTCTCAACCTTCCCAGATTTAATGCGTCCCATTAGTTCTTTTAATCCCGCCTCAAACTTCTCCTGATCTTCTTTGGTGCTGTTAAGTAAAACAAAGGAAGTTTCTATCCAACCATCAAATTTCCTCATAGAAATAGTAGTCAGTAGATCTTTCCACCACTGAGTCATAGCAAATTCTGGTTTAGCGATCTTCCTTCCTTCGTTTATTCCAATGAAATATGGATCTAATTCTTTTGATTTAATGCCAAGAAAGAAGACATGCTTCTTGTCGTACTCAGCAACTCCGATATTGAATCCGTTTTCGAGATAGAGGGCCAGAAGATCTAACTCATCGCCATCGTATTCAACGTGAGCTTCAAATTCTCTTCTTCTCGCTAGGTAGTGAATCTTCTCCGCTTCTAGCGGGAGTAACTCAAAGACCCCTTCAAGGTCGGTAAAATTTATGGATGGAGCCAGTTTTTCGAGAGGCTTGTCTGTGACTTTGGCTTCAATCAGTTTCTTTAAGTTACTTCCAATCATACCCAAATGAGAGAAAGTTACTCCGAGAGGTACGTAATACTTAATTTTGGTGCTGTCGATGGTATTGGTTTCTCCGTGTTTATTTTTAAATGCATGAACCTTTTTATTCTTTTGTAAATAATCTATAAATCTCAAAGCCTGTTCAGATGGTTCTTCTATTAACTCTTTAAGGGTTTCGAACAATCTTTTGGGTGCGCCCCGTTTGGCCGGATCGCTTAATTTCTGAGATTTCGCTTCAACTACAATGGCGAATGTATCAATAGTAAGAGTGAGATCGTTTTCATACTCCCTTCCAAGAATTCCACTTTTCCAAAGACTGCCCCTGCTAACTGTACCATTCGGAAAATTACTCTTAAAAAGCTTGACTATTTCATCTTCCAGATATTTCGATCTTATATCAGAATATTTTTCTCGAAGATCCTCATCTTCCCAGACAAAATCTTCTAGTAGGTCTAATGTAAGGTGCGGCAATATCACCCAAATTGCGGAATAGAACTTTTCCTCATCAATCTTAATGAATGGTTTACTGTGCACTGGATTGCTAAGAATAATGTGCTCTTTATTAAAATCTTTCAGCCCCCCAAAATTGTAAGAAAGTTTTTTTAGGATATTTTTAAGAGTTTCTTTGGTTATATTTCCATCGAGGAGAGATAGTGCATGGTCTACCGTGAAAGAGTAAATATTCTCCAACTTTAAATCAGCGTGGCAAATTAGCATCTCGGTCAAATGTTTCTTATTCTTGCCAGCTTTGTTCCAGAGTTCTTCCATTTCATTCGCCTCAATTCGTTTGTTAGATGGGAATGCTTGGTTGTACGCCTCCATTATTTCTTTATAATCAGGCTTATTTATAAAACTTCTTACTCTATCCAGATGGTCGTTTAATAAGTCATTTCTTTCTTCAGAAAGTTTAAATAATAGCTTCATCAAATCAGAAGATCCGATGCCAAAGCTTTTTTTAAAATCACTATCAATCTTACTAGCCAACGCCAAGGAGACTCTTTTCATTTGATGAAAATATGCCCAATTCCTCACAGCTGTTGTTTGCATCATCATTTCAGTCCTTAATTTATAGGCAAGGATTTCTTCATCAGTCTTTAGATCCTTAGGAATGTCTATCAATCTTACGCTCATAAGCTCTCCAATTTCTTTGATTTCTTTATTCAAAACAGAAGCATCGCCGAAAAGGGGGTTAGGAGAGTAATTCCTCTCCTGATATAACGCAAATGCTTGCATAATTTCTATATAGAACGGAAAGAAGTCCATTTCTCCAGTAGCCTCTGGGTCTATTCCTTCTGGTGTTGATGCGAAATAAGTAAGACAAAAAGATAATAGATATAAGGGATCATACTTTTTAAACCACTCTTCGATCTTTGGATATTTCAAATCAAACTCCCTTTTAGCGTTTGCCCCTATCGATCTGATTATCTCCAAACGTTTCTCTTGTGGGACATTTGAGGGAAATGGATTGGGGAATTCAAACATTTTCATTTTTACAGGAACCCACGGCTCGGCTTTTTGCCTAGTCTTTTTGCTGCTTAGGCGTTTCTCTCTGCGTTTCTTATCTTTCCGCCTCTTCCTTCTCGAACGTCTTTGTTGTTTTGTTAGTTTGGACATGATTCATCTACATTTTACATCTTTATTAATTTTCTCGGCCATGCGGCCGTGAGCTATTTTGTGGGGGAGGAATTTGGGCGCGCCATACGCGAAGCCCCGAAGCCCGAGCAGCAGCGAGCGGCTGAGGGGCTGAGCACACCACTTGGGTAGGGCAGAAACGGAGTGAAGTAGGACTTCCAGTTTTGAACGGCGAGGATCAAAAATCCCAACGTTTGTAAGGAGATTGAGACTTCATACCCCTACGTTCCGGCATATCCCGAACGTAGGGGTGAACGTAGGGGTAAACCGGAGTGAAGTAGGGTCTGAGGTTTGTGAGGCGGTGCGACAGAAAAGCGAGCATATACGGGGGCATTTCGGTTTCCTACCCCATCATTCCGAGTATACCCGAATGATGGGGTGAATGATGGGGTAAATCAGCTCAAATTTCGGGCAAAATAGGTACGAGTGGACTCATACGAACTAGCCAGTAGTTGGATTGAATGGGTTTTATTAAAATTTTCACGCGCGGAGCGAAGCTCCGCGTATGTTGTAGTGGGGATAAACTCGACACGGCGGTTTTTAAGAAAGAGGTTCGAGCCGAAAATTTTCTGGAGGGATACCTTATAAACTATGAGTGTAATGTATTTAATATCCGCGCGGCTTTAGCTCTGCCGATTTCACGAAGTTTCCAATTACCAGTCCCGTCATCATCAACCAAGTCTTTGATATTCGTTAGCGCGATAGCAATTGCATTTCTGGTAAAGTTGCCATGCCTCTCTATAGAATCTGTTAGTTCCTTTCGCGATATTCTTTTAGGATAGTACGCGTATAAGAGTAGTAGGGCTAAATCCTTTGGAGTCAATCCTTTGTGGTTAACATAGATTCTGCCATCTATCGTTTCAAATAGGGGATGTTTTTTCTCCATCAGACTCTCAGTGAATGAAGTAACGTCATCGTTACTCGGCGATGTTTGACTCGCGAAACGGATCATTTCAGACAATATCCATGAAATTGTTGGTATCGAAACACTAGCGTCCATCTTATTTGGATCAAAATCGTCTGAATCGTGCCGCGCACCTCGATTGCTAACTATATCGTAAATGAAAGAGCAGCTACGAGGGATGGTTAGCCTGATAGTGTCGTCGTAGCTATTACTAAGTTGTCCTAATTGTTGAATGACCGTGCTGACCTTAAATTGCCGACTAGGCGGCAATGTTTTACCAGCATAAACGTACAAGGCTTTTAATGTTGATTCGATAAACTTGCCACTTCTCAATAAGGATTTTTCCCAATCCTCCTGTTGGTACTTTGTCTCTGCCTCTGAGAAGTGTTCGAGCGCGGAGGTAATGTGCTTGGCAGGGAAGACCTTGATCAATACATTTTTGATAGCTTCTTCCTCTGTCATCGGATTAATTAAATATTTCTATCCACGAAGGCCGAATCGAATAGGTAGCCTTATTTCCTGGAACAACCCAATTGTTCTCTTTCGCTCTGGTAGAGTAGATAGAACTGTATGGATACTTAATGATTCCTTGGCAATTTTTCCAAGTCTTCTTTATACCCGAGAGATTGATTGGAGTGTCCGTTTTTCCCTTCGATAAGGCAGCGCAAATTAAAGCGAATGTTTGTTGACCATTAAACTTAAAGAAGTATTTTTTTAGAAAGGCTCTCTCGTTAAGAGAGAAATCTAGTCTGCCTTTCTTATTTGGTATCTTTAATTTACTATCGGGTTTCTCTTTGTTACCAAACACCACCTCCTCTAATCTAGTCAGTCGGTCTAGTATGTCTTTAAGTTGATTGGCCATGTTTATTTTCTAAGTATGTATTGCCACTGATCTTGATCTTTAACGCGTCGGAGTAATTTCCGAGGAGGCTTCACTAAATTCAATAAGTTCATAGAGACTAATGCTCTGCTGTAGGGTTGTCCTTCTTCCCTGAGTTTTACGACAACCTGCTGGACAGTTCGGAGTTCATCTAAGAATCCCTCATCGACTAATGTCTGGATAGCACCTATACAGCCCGTCGGAATCCTTCCGATCTTCATCGTTTGCTTAGCATGATGAGTCTGGGCGTTCAGTTCTCTGGGCTTCGATCCCTCTAGCTCATTCAGTAGAACTCTTATCTGATCAATGATTTCTTTATTTGTCTTTTTCATGGTTCTTAAAAATGTTTTTTTCTTTTATCTTGGCGATCTGATAACTGGAGATATAGTAAGAACCGTCTTCAGTGCTTACGAAAGAGCCAGTTTTACTATCGCGAAGAGATTTCAATGTCGGTAGCACGGTCCCTCTTGGCATCCCAGATTCTTTAATAATAATCTTAGGTTGAACGTGATCGGTATCAGCTTCACCTAATAAAAAGAGTACCTTCTTGGCTAATAAGAAAAGGACGATCTTATTTTTTACAGATTGTTTATGAGCCTCGTCTAAGAAAACCACCTCCTTACTCTTTTTATTTATTCTGACAAAAGGGGATAATAGCTTAAAGAGTTCTTCAGGATTGACCTCAGAATCATCCGTAAAAAGTTTCTTTAGTATGTCGTGTTGTTTTGGCATAGTTTGAATTGATTAAGGCCGATGGCTCTCGGCACTTATGACCCTAGCATAGTTAGCGATTACTTGCAAGCCCCGTACAGTAAATGCTAGTGGTTAGCATTGAGATTGATGAGTAAACACGGTATTTATAGGTGTTATTAATCGTCGTGTTCCTTTTCACCAATATAATCTTATTCCTAGAAATGGGTGAATTATCCAGTAATTAAGCCTGAAAATAGGTATTGCTCTTGATTTTATTATTCTATCTTGTTATAAAGGAACAAAGCCTATGACCACCTATTTTCTCTATGCTCGCAAATCAACCGACGATAAGGACAGGCAAGTCCATTCGATTGAAGATCAGATTGCCGTCTTGCATAAGCTTGCCAAGAAGGAAGGATTGAATATCGTCGCGGAGTTCGAGGAACGACAAACGGCTAAAATTCCTGGCCGTCCCATATTTAATGAGATGATGTCCCGTATAAACGCGGGCGAAGCCCAAGGTATTATCTGTTGGAAAATCGACCGCTTAGCTCGTAATCCAGTGGACGCGGCACAAATCCAGTGGCTCTTGCAAAGTGGGACGATAGCACACATTCAGGCCTACGATCGAAGCTACTATCCCGCCGACAACGTACTTTTGATGTCCGTCGAATTCGGAATGGCGAACCAGTATATCCGCGATCTGAGTTCCAATACGGCGCGGGGATTGCGGCAGAAAGCGAAGCGCGGCGAGTTTCCTGGTACAGCTCCTGTTGGCTATCTCAACAATCCGCGCACGAGGTTGATTGTCGTGGACAAGAAGAAGGCCCCCGTCATACGGGCGGCCTTCGAGTTGTATGCGAAGGGCAATTCCCGTATTCAAGACATCGGCAAGTTCCTGTTCGAGAACGGCGTAAAAAGTCTGTACGGCAACGAGATGCACGAAGACCGCGTGAAGTTCATTCTCACCAATCCGTTCTACTACGGCCATTTCGTCTACAAGGGAGAACTGCTTGAAGGCAAACATACGCCGATCATTGAGAAGCGGCTTTGGGATAAGGTGCAGAAAATTATCGTGAAGCGCGGCCACCCGCAGACTGCGACGAAGGACCCGCAAGCGTTGTGCGGCTTGCTCACGTGCGGCGAGTGCCATATGGCGATCACTGCCGAGGAGCGGATTAAAAAACAAAAGAATGGAAACGTCCACCGCTACGTCTATTATCGCTGTACCAAAAAGTCGGCGGTTCGATGTTTACAACCCTACGTCCGCGAAGAAACTCTCGCCGCCGATCTTTCCACGCTCTTGTCCCAATACGTCATGCCGCCGATTTTTGTCGAATACTATGAGCAGAGGATGAAAGAGGATGAACAGAAAGCAGGAAGCGTTGCCTCCCGCGCGATCCAAACCCTGCGCGAGCAGGTTAAGGACATAGACCGCCAGTTGGAACGCTTAACCGACATATATATCGCCCAAGATATTGAGCGCGACGCCTATCTTGAGCGTCGTTGTGTCCTTATGTCAGAGAAGAAGACTCTAGAGGAGCAGATTGCCCGTTTGGGACGGGACGTTTGTGCTTGGCTCGAACCTATGCGGGAATGGGTAAAAGACGCGTCATTACTCACCGAAGCGGTGACCAATGACGACCTAAGTTTGAAGAAGGTATCCCTGCAGAAAATTTTCGGCTCGAACCTCTTTCTTAAAAACCGCCGTGTCGAGTTTATCCCCACTACAACATACGCGGAGCTTCGCTCCGCGCGTGAAAATTTTAATAAAACCCATTCAATCCAACTACTGGCTCCGGCGCCAGGACTCGAACCTGGAACCATCTCCTTACACGTAATCCCAATGTTTCCAAAAGGCGTGGACTATATCATCGCCGTCGCCCACGAAAACCGAAAAGTGGACATTAGGCGTCTCGGTATCTAGTCTCTACGGAGTCCCCAGCCGTAACTGCGCGCAACGCACATTTACGGCTGGGGTTCCCACGGTGTTCGCATGCCTTGCGGGTTAGCCTTCACCGTTATCCCGAGATGTTCATCGCACCGTTTCCAGTGCGCGCTGCCTTCTTTGACAGGGAGCCGCTCTACCATTGAGCTACGCCGGAATACGATTAGTAGTGTAACAGAAGCGCGCAGGGTTTCAAGCGCTGCACCGCACGCGGCGTCCCGGTATCGCTACGGCACTATTGCGTTCAGAAGATTACCCCGAGTGAGACGGCAGCGTGACGTCCACGCCGCCCGTGGTGTCCGTTGCGACATTGAAGAAAACGTTTGATGCGCCGCCGGTCGTGAGAAGGAACGGGGCGGGGATTGAGGGATCAATATTGAAAACAACCGATTCGCTGTATGTCGCGCCGGGCGTGCCGTCGCAGGATTGGGTATCGGGAAACGTGAATGTGCTCGCGGGTGGCGCGCTCGGTGGTTGGAGCGTTCCGAATTCGTCCGCGACGAGGCGGAGGTTAACCGGCACGCATTCCGAAACGGCACCCATTTTGATGGCGAGCGAAAGCGTGAGCTGGTTATTTTGGAGCGCGGCGCCAGTGATGGAGAACGATTCGTTGCCCTCGGACCACTGGACGGGGTAGGGCGACGAATATTCGCTTGAGAAGCCGCCGGCGGTTGCCGTGAGCACCGGTGTTGGGGAAGTTGTGCTTGTTGATGAGGTGGTTGAGGAGGGTAGGAGAACCGTGGAAGAGGAAGTGGAAGAAGAAGTGGCGCCGCGATTTTGTAGTACAACGGGCTGGTAAGAACCGGTGGGATAGAAAACAATAAAACCTGCGAGGACGGCGAAGGCAAGCGCCGCAGCGGAGAGGACGACAAGCGTCATTTTCAGCCGGTCGGTTTTCATATGTCCATTGTAGCAAAATTCCCGTGCGCAAGTTTCCTTTAAGAAAGTTTTAATGGGCGGCGTGGTAGGATGCAGTGCGCATGTGTACGAGAAACTCTATCAGCATAAAAAGGATTTTCGTCGGCGTTGCGGTGGGCATGGGCATTGTGGCGGTGGCTGCCGCATGGATACTTTTCCCATCCGCGCCCACCCGCGTGCTTGCGAACACGGCTGCGATCGTCGCGCAATCATGGAACGATACCTTCGGCGGTCCGCCCGACGAGCAAGTTTCGGAGATTGATCTTGGATCGGACGACACATCTTCTTCCAGTCCCGATTTTGCCGCTCCCGTGCCAGAAGCTCTCGTGCCTGAAGCGCCCGCAAGCCCGACGGTCATATTTGATACGGGAACTTCCGCGGCAGAGAACGGTGCGCAAAGTGACGCGATGAGCGGTATTGTGCAAAACGGCGCGGCGAGCGGCTCCGATCCCACCGTCACCGGAGTGCCAGTTGCTACCGGAACACCCGCCGTTGCCGAGCCGCCCGCGCCTGCGGAGTGCACAGTGGCCCTGTCCGCGCCGCTCTCGCGGAAACTTGTTTGGAACGAGATTGCATGGATGGGATCGCCGCAGCTCATAGGGGAAAGTGGGCTTGCGGCAAGCGGTCGCGAATGGATGGAGCTCAAAAATATTTCAGGTGCCGCCCTTGATATTTCCGGCTGGCAGGTTCTTGATGCGAAAGGAAACATAAGAATCGTTTTCGGCGCAGGGACGATCGTGCCCGCGGGAGGATTAGTACTTCTTGAACACGGTGACGCGGTTCCGTGGGTGTTGGCGGATGTGACGTATTCCGGTGCGCTCTCCAACGCGGGCGCCGCGCTTGCGATCGTTGACGCTGCATGCAATGCGTCGGATATTTTGGATGCATCATCCGGCTGGCCGGCGGGGAATAACGAAACAAAGCAGACACTTGAGCGCGACGCGGACGGCCTAGGGTGGCATACGAGCGTGGCGCCCGGCGGCACGCCAAAGGCGGAAAATTCTGTGCCGGTGGCGCAGATCGCGACTATAACAACTGCAACCGCAACAACTGCGACGGTTGCGGCGGCGGGAACATCAGGAAGTGCCGTCACAATTGCTGATGCTACGACTACCACTGGCGCCGGTACGAATTCCAACACCAACGCCAGCACTGGTACTAATGCCGATACCAATGCTGGCGCAACGACAACAACTGCGACCATAACCGCGGCGTCATCTACAGATGTGGGTACGAACGCGAGTGCAAACGTGAACACGAGTACGACCGTTGTGAGTACGACTGCCGCGAGCCATCTCGTGATTGCGGCAGTTCAGATTGCTGGCGCGGTGAGTACGAATGATTTCGTGAAGATATTCAATCCGACGGCGAGTGCGGTGGACGTGAGCGGGTGGAAATTGAGGAAAAAATCAAAGAGCGGCACCGACTATTCGCTCCGCGTTTTCCCAAATGGGAGTTCCGTGCCCTCCCGCGGATATTTCATGTGGGCGAATTCAGAAAACGGTTTTGGTGATTCAGTCGCCGCGAACGCGACAAGTACAGCGACGCTCGCCGCAGATAACAGCGTGGCGCTCCTTGACGCCAAGGGGACGATAATTGACGCCGTCGCCTGGGGCGAGGGGACCGGGCAGTATGCAGAAGGCGTGGCGTATCAGACGAATCCCGAGGTGAACCAAGTGCTTGAAAGAAAATCCGCGCTGGACGGCACGCTAATAGATACCGACAACAACGCGAACGACTTCTTTGTGGTACCATAAAGAAAATGAATTTGAAGTGGGCAATGATGCTCTGGGTTTTGCTTGGCATTGTAATAGTGGGAGCGGCGGCGGTCGTTTCGCACTTTTTTGTTTTCGGAAAAGCGAATCCGCCGCTTGCGAAAAACGAGGTGCGCATCGCCGGGGCGACCTTTGCGGTGGAAATCGCTTCTACCACGATGGAAAAAGCCCGCGGTCTCTCCTTCCGCGCGGGCTTGGAAGCGGATCATGGAATGCTTTTCCTCTTTAGTGCGCCCTCAATCCAAAGCTTCTGGATGAAAGACATGAATTTTCCCATTGATATGATTTGGATCGGCGCGGGCAAGAACGGGGACGGCAAGGGTGGCTACGAAGTGCTCGGCTTCGCCCAGAATGCGGAGCCGCAGCCGGGCGCTCCGCTGTGGGGACTCACGATATATAATTCGCCTGACGGTACGGACAAAGTGCTTGAAGTGAATGCGGGCACGGTCGCGAAAGACAATATAAAGGTAGGCGACGCGGTGCAGATTGGGTTGCTCGGCGGGTGAGGCGTCGCCTCGCCGCGTGAATGGTATATAATAGAGGAATGGCAAAAGCACGCGTCGCGATAAACGGGTTTGGGCGGATCGGTCGGTTGTTTTTTAAGGCGGCGTTTGAGTCGCCCGATTTGGAAATTGTTGCGGTGAACGATCTGGGCGACGTGGAGAACTTGGCATATCTTTTGAAGTACGATACGGTGTATGGCCGGTACGATAAGGAGGTGAAAGCAGATCTTGCGAACGGGAAACTTGTCATTGACGGCACGGGAATAAATTTTTTACAGATCAAGGACGCAGCCCAACTTCCGTGGAAGGCGATGAATATTGATATTGTCATTGAGTCCACGGGGATTTTTGAATCGTTTGCCGCGAACAAAGTGCACCTCGCGGCAGGCGCGAAGCGCGTGGTGATTACGGCGCCGGCGAAGGACGAGGACGGGCCGGACGGGAAGACGATCTTAATGGGCGTGAACGAGGACGATATAAAAACCTGCGCCATCACTTCCAACGGTTCGTGCACCACGAACTCGGCGTCGCCCGTGATTGAGGTGCTTGGGGAGAATCCGGGTATTGCGAAAGCGGTGCTTTCCACCGTGCATTCCTACACCGCGACGCAGGGTATTGTGGACGGGCCGGTTCGCGGCGGCAAGGATTACCGGCGCGGCCGCGCAGCCGCGCAGAACATTTCTCCATCCACGACGGGTGCAGCAATAGCCGTGACGCGGGCGATTCCATCGCTCAAAGGAATGTTTGATGGCATGGCCTTCCGCGTGCCCTCCATCACGGGTTCCGTCTCGGACATTACCTTTGTGGCGAAGCGGGAAACTTCCGCGGAAGAGATCAACAAAATTCTCACCGACGCGGCCGCCTCGCCCCGCTGGCAGGGGATATTGAAAGTGACGCGCGACCAGGTGGTTTCTTCGGACATCGTGGGCGATCCCTACGGCGCGATCGTGGACCTCAATTTCACCAAAGTGATTGACGGCGATCTCGTGAAGGTTTTGAGTTGGTACGACAACGAGGCTGGGTATGTTGCCACACTTGTGAAGCACGTGGAGAAAGTTGCGGCATTATTGTAAAGAACTTTTATGACTATCTACATCGGTGCGGATCACGGGGGATTCAACTTGAAAGAATATCTGAAGGCGGCGCTCGCGAACGAAGCATACACGGTTGTGGATTGCGGCGCCGCGATGGTGGTGCCGGACGATGACTATCCCGATTACGCGCTTATCGTAGCAAAGAAAGTAAGCGCGGATCCGATGCAGAACCGCGGCATTCTGATTTGTAGGTCGGGATTCGGTATGGACATTACGGCGAACAAGGTGGACGGCGTGCGCTCCGCCCTCGCAATGTCACCGGATCACGCGTACCAGGCGCGCCACGACAGCGATGCGAATGTCCTTGCGCTCGCGGCGGACTTCCTGGATGAACCGACCGCCTTGAAGATTGTGAAAGTGTTCCTCGGAACGCCGTTCGCGAAAGAAGAGAAATACGCGCGCCGGTTGGAAAAGGTCAGGGCTATAGAGATCAATCACTGACACACCTAGCATGGAAATCCTTCCCATTATCAATTGTCCAGACTTCCGTTGTGCGCGGGCGCGGGTGGAAGCTGCGAAAGCGTTTTTGGAGAGCGGCACGTTTTTTCATCTTGACGTCGCCGACGGGGCGTTTACGTTCCACAAAACGTGGGCGAATCCCACGGAATGGGCGAATCTCCGCGCGCCGTTCAATCTGGAGGTGCACCTGATGGTGGAACGGCCGGAATCGTACATTGAACGGTGGCTCGCGGCAGGCGCCAGGCGCTTCATCGTGCACGTAGAAACCGTAAGTGAAAAAACACTCAATGCGATCCGTGAAAAGTGTGCAGCGCGCGGCGCGGAGGTGATGCTCGCCCTGAATCCCGAAACCTCCGTAAAAAAACTGGAACCCTATTTCGGGAAAATAACGCGGTTTCAGGTGCTTGCGGTCTACCCCGGTCCCGCGGGACAGAAATTTCTCCCACTCATGCTCGCGAGGATCAGGTTTTTGAGGCGAAAGATGCCCCGCGCTATAATTGAAGTGGATGGCGGGATCGTGCCCTTGACTGCGCGGCGCGCGAAGGCAGCCGGCGCGGACGTCGTGGTGTCGGGGAACTACATTTTTGGGAGCGACGATCCGGCTGCGGCGTATGATGACCTTGTGCACGCGCGCCTTCCGCGTTCGGAATGGTACCGCGCGACGGTTGAGGCGCATGCGCGCAACATGCTCATGGAACCACTCACTGAGAAAAAATTGCGGGAGATGGAGCTGATGGCTACACGCCTGCGCGAGGACGTGATTGAAATGGTCTCACATGCGGGCTCCGGCCACATCGCGGGACCGCTCGGCATGGCCGAAATTTTTACCGCGCTGTATTTCCATATTTTGCGATATGATCCCAAGCGGCCTGGCTGGCCGGAGCGCGATCGCCTGGTGCTTTCGTGCGGCCATTATTGCCCTGTGCAGTACGCCGCACTCGCGCATGCCGGGTATTTCCCGGTGGAGGAATTGAAGACGCTGCGGCACCTCGGCACGCGGCTGCAGGGCCATCCGCACCGCACCGCCCTTCCCGGCATTGAGACAACCTCCGGTCCGCTTGGCTCCGGTATTTCGCAGGCGGTTGGTATGGCGCTTGCGGCGCGCATGGACGGCAGAAAATGGCGGACGTATTGTGTGACCTCCGACGGAGAGCATGAGGAAGGCAACACGTGGGAAGCGGTTATGTTCGCCGGGAAACATCGCTTGAGCAATCTTACCGTTATCGTGGACCGCAACAATATCCAAATTGACGGCTTCACCGAGGACGTGATGCCGTTAGAGCCCTTGCGCGCGAAGTACGAAGCGTTCAACTGGCATGTTTTGGAAATTGACGGCCACAGCTTTGAAGAGATCGTCGCGGCGGTGAACGAAGCGAAGGCCGTTTACGAGATGCCGACCTGCATCATCGCGCACACGATCCCCGGCAAAGGCGTGGATTTTATGGAAAACGATTACCGTTGGCACGCGAAGCCCTTCAAGCCGGGGGAAGCGCAGAAAGCGCTCGCCGAACTCCGGACGCTGCGCGGGAAAATACATTCGGAGCATCAATAACAACGCGCCATGCTGAACCCTGATGCAAAACTGAATCCGAAATTGTTTGATGCCGACGTGGAACGGAGGCCGACGCGCGACGGATACGGCGGGGGTTTGCTCGCGGCGGGGGAGGGAAACCGGAACGTGGTCGCGCTGTGCGCCGACCTTACGGAATCCACGCGCACCGAGGCGTTCGCGAAAAAATTCCCGGAGCGATTCATAGAAATGGGCGTTGCGGAACAGAATATGGCGGCAATCGCCGCTGGCCTGGGCGTTTCGGGCAAAACCCCGTTCATTGCGTCCTTCGCCACGTTTTCTCCCGGCCGCAATTGGGAGCAGATCAGGACCACCATTGCCTATAACGACGCCAACGTGAAGATTGCGGGGCATCATACAGGTGTTTCCGCGGGAGCTGACGGCGCGACGCACCAGGCGACGGAGGATATCGCCATAATGCGGGCGATGCCGAATATGAAAGTGTTCGTGCCATGCGATGCGGTGGAAGCGAAGAAAGCGACGCTCGCGGCGGCGCGGATCTGGGGACCCGTGTATCTGCGCTTCGGGCGCGAGAAGACCCCCGTTGTGACGACTGAGGAGACGCCCTATGTGCCCGGCAAGGCGGAGATTTTCTGGGAATCAAAAAAACCGCAGGTACTCATTATCGGCTGCGGGGGGATTCTCTATCATGCGCTCGTCGCTGCGCGGGAATTGGAGAAGGAAAAAATTGGCACGGTCGTTATGAATTGCCACACAATAAAGCCGCTGGACGAAAAGAAGATCGTGGAGCTTGCGAAAAAGATCGGCGCAGTCGTGACCGTGGAAGAACATCAGGTGAGCGGGGGATTGGGCGGCGCGGTTGCGGAAGCGCTTGCGAAGCACGCCCCCACGCCCATGGAATTCATCGGTTTGCACGATGTATTCGGCGAATCCGGCCCGCCGGACGCGCTGATTGAGAAATACGGAATGGGCGTGAAAGATATTAAGTCTGCGGTCAAGAGGGCGTTACGCAGGGGGCGGTAGGGTGCCAGCGTTTATAATTCTATTTTTTCCGCTCTCCTTGGCGACACGGAGTGTTTTTCATACCCTGTCGATTGTTGCTTCAATCGGCCCATTAACGTTGAATTCGGCAACCCCGCCACTGAACGTGATATCCATTTTTTCTTCGCCGATTGTCACACCAAAACTCAGTCCAGCAGTCTCTCTTCCTTTATGGAATTTATCAATGACGTCTTGCGCGGTTGCATTGCGAAAAACGATAACAAATTCTTCTCCTCCCCAACGGCCGACGCAGTCCCCGTGTCGGACGATTTCTTGTAGTATGAGAGCAACATTCCGAAGAACTTCATCGCCTTTTTCGTAGCCATACGCATCATTCACGATTTTAAAATTATCAATGTCGAGAACAAGAACGGCCATTGGCTTCTGTTTTTCGCGCCTCTCCTCGCCTTTTAGCGGAGGATTTGAATCCATCTTTTCTATAAGCCCCCTGCGATTATCAAGGCCGGTAAGCAGGTCCTTTGTGGCGACTTTTTCTAAGTCAGCACTCCTTTGTATGAGGCGGGCATTTTCTGTTTCCAATGCAACATTTTGTTGCTTGAGCCGAGCAACTTCCTCTTTCAATATGCGGAGCTGGACTTCCAGGCTTTCTTCTTCTTGCACTGCGGGCTCGGGTGAAATTTCTGGCGGCATGGTTTATGAGCACATTACCACCCTAAAGGCCGTCTTTCAAGGATGAGCTACTTTTAGATATGCTTGGCGAAATAGAGGGATGCGATATAATAAAAGCAAGATGAAACAAAAATATGACTTGGTGTGCGTGGGTGACGTGGTGATTGACGCGTTCATTCAGCTGCACGAGGCATCAGTGCATTGCGATCTGGACCACGAGCGCTGTCAGCTTTGCATGTCGTTCGCGGACAAGATTCCGTACGAATCGCTCATCGTTGCTCCCGCCGTGGGGAATGCCTCAAACGTTGCGGTGGGCGCGAGCCGCCTCGGGCTTCGTACGGCGATGCTCGCCGCCATTGGAAAGGATTACTACGGTGAGGAGATCCTTGACGTATATCGGAAAGAGGGCGTATCGCCGGAGTTCGTGAAAATAAATCCACAAAAGCCGACGAATTATCATTTTGTGCTGACTTTCAAAGCCGAGCGGACGATTTTGATAAAGCACGAGGATTACGAATATGCGGATCCGCGCGCGCTGGACCGGCGGACCGATTGGCTCTATTTCTCTTCCATTGGCGAACATACGCTGCCGCTCCATCACAAGATTGCGGCGTATATGAAGCGGCATCCCGAGGTGCGGATGGGGTTCAACCCGGGCACGTTTCAACTTCGCTTCGGCGCGGACAAGCTGAAAGACGTTTACAAGCGCACCTACGTACTTTTCGTGAATCGCGAAGAAGCGGAGCTCGTGGCAAAGAAAAGGGAAGGCACCGACATCCGCGCGCTCTTTGAGGCGCTCCACAAACTAGGTCCCACGATCGTCGCGATCACGGATGGACCCAAAGGTGCCTACGCCTCCAATGGGACCTCGCGGTATTTCATGCCGTCGTATCCGGATCCCAAGCCGCCGGTTTCGCGCACGGGCGCGGGTGACGCGTTCTCCACCGGGTTCCTCTGCGCGCTCATCTACGGCCTCCCGGTGCACGAAGCGCTGCGCTGGGCGCCAATTGAATCCATGCACGTGGTGCAGTTCTTTGGGGCGCAGACGGGATTGCTTACAAAGCCGAGGCTCATGCAATTTTTGCGCAAAGCGCCGAAAGCGTATCGGGCAAAGTCCATTTAGCGAAAGGAAATGAAAACTCTCCGCGAAGTGCTCGCCGACGCCGATGCCAACGCCCGCCGCACGGGATTTACGCTCATAGAAATTATCGCCGCGGTTGCGCTCCTCGTCGCTTTCATTGTTCTGCTCCGCACCGCCAATTTATTTGGAGGCCGCAACGAGGCGGATTTGAACGGCGCCACGGAAAATATTGTGGCATTGCTCCGCGAAGCGCAAAGCGATTCAATGGCGCAGGAGCAGGGCGTTTCGTGGGGCGTGCATCTTGCGAATACGACAACGACCACGCCGTTCTACGCCCTCTTTGCCTCCTCTACCTACGCTACGTCGGCGATTGCGGGGTATTACCGCCTGCCGTCGTCCGTCGCCTATGCCACCGCGACGCTCGCTTCCGGCGCAGCGATCGACATCACGTTTTCACAGATCACCGGCGCCGCTTCGGTTGCAACGAGCGTTAGGCTCTACTCGCTGGGCACGGCGTCGCTTTCCTCCACTATTTCCATTGCTTCGTCCGGGACCGTGAGTTATTGAGTCCGATTTCGACGCGGCCTTGCGGCCCGGGCCTGCGGCGCCCTGCGATCTGGTCCGGCCGAATGGTATAATCAATGAGATGAATCGTGGCCAGATGTTTTTGACATTCATGCTTTTGATCGGCGTGATAGTTATCCTTGTCAGTCTTACCCTTGCGTTTTTTGCCAACTCGCTTGTTGATACCGGCTATGGTTATCGGGCGTCGGCGCAGGCAGAGGCGGTAGCGACATCGGGGGTGGAAGACGCGCTGCTTTGGCTTGACCGCAATCCCGCTTTCGCCACAAGCAGTTATCAGGTAGCGGTGGGGAGTTCAACGGCAGTGGTTAGTGTTACCCAGGCAGCCGGGCTTGCAACGATCCTATCCGTGGCGACAGTTTCGGGGCATACAAGGAAGATGAGTGTCATCGTTTCCATAAATACCACTACTGACCAGCCAAGCGTCGTTTCGTGGCAGACCATCCAATAAGGAGGAGCACGAAGCATCCCTTCTTGCCTCCTACGAAGACGAATTTGGCAGGAAGGGATGCTTCGTGCTCGTAGACCTTGTCGGTGCTGGAAGAAAAAAGAGTATCTTTGTACATCAGGGTTGAATGTACCCACGAAAGGTTGACATAATTGTAGCTGATATGTTATGATAATGACAGCAGAAACCTGACGAAGGAGGAGCTATGATAATCAATATTGGAAAATATTTTCGGGCGCGGGCAGTTGCACAACGGCGTTTGAGGGTTACGGAGACGTTGAAGCAAGTTCAAGGTGAAATCACGGATCTCCAAGAAAACCTTCGCATAGTCGAGGACGAGGCGCAAAGAATGGAATCCTGCCCCGAGGATGCAGCGCGAATCGATTATCTCAAAGCCGAAATTAAGGCCCGAAAGGGTATCGCTTCGTCTCTCACGGACGAGCTCTTGATCAACGACCTTCCCGCGGCCTGACTGCTACGACGGGAGGGCATCGCACAATGGGCGCATGCAGGAGATCGGCAACGATCACTCGCTACGCGCCCATTATTTTTTCAAAACTTCCGTAGCCCCTCGGGATATAGTTGGAACCAAATTATGAGGGAAATGGGGGAGTGAAAAACATTGCAGTGGGCAAATCCTTGCCCCTTCATAGCTGGTCTGCTATGCTTTGGCCAGCGTATGCCCCAGAGGAGGGGGTTGCCTATGATGCGCATTCTGGTGTGCAAACACGGACCGGATCTCTCATTCGTTCAAACATTGAGTGACAAGGAAGCAGGACGCCTGGTTTCGGGGAACGAGTTCGTCGTGGTGGAGTGCTATGAAGAAGAGGACATGTGGTCGTGTCGTATCTACTCAGACCCTATTGATCTCCCAGCCACCCAAGAAATCTTTAACCGGGCCAATCTGGCCTGCGAAGAGATTCCAGGGGAATACATCCTTGTCGTTCACGCAAGACACGATAAGGTGATTGGGGCACTCCAACAAAGTTTCACGCGACCCGCTGAGGTGGTCTGGTACCAAAAGGGTGGTCAGGGACGCCGGAGTTGTTCACGGATAGCGATCTGGCGCAGTTTTTTAACAAAGCAGCTAGGCTTGATTTTGTCGGCCATAAAAAAGAGGGGGAGGTGAACATTTGATCCGGTGGACGGTTCCCGAAGAGCCGTCCACCATAGATCTGAGTTCACAAGTTCGTTGCGATCTCAGATCTGATTATTCAAAGGTTTTTGTAGACGCAAAGGTAATCTCGCCGCGTTAATTTATCCCCATAAAATCTCACTTTTTGTTTCCGATTTCAGTTCGATTCCCCGTGGGGTGGGCCGTGGCGTCATTCAATCGGCGTCACGTTACGATTACGCGGTCTCGCTTCTCCAATTTCGCACAAGGTTAATCGCTCGCTGGATACCGTCGCGTTTGATTATTTTGTCCAAATCCACGAGAAAACCTGGCCGGTACGATTTGTTGATGACGAAGGTCAAGGTTTTCCAAGCAGGGACTTTTTCCGGATGGTTCGGGTCGTAATTTTCAAAATATGCATCAGTAAGAAATTTCTCTTCTATTATGGGATATTTCCCATGCGAAAGCAACAATTCCATGAGCTCGCGTTCCTTGGGGTAAAATTGGCTCGGTGATTGGTAAAGCTTCGTGGTGAGTTTTTCGGTAATTGCTTCGTTAAGCCATTTGAAACGGGATATCATTCCACCGAACTCCGAAAAGAAGTCAGTGCCGACCCGTTGATGAAGAATGAACGAGTCTTCGGGGCGTCCTTCGGTGTCCAGAGTTACGATTGTTCTTCCGCTCAGGGTGTGCAGCATCTCGTGACCGAGAGTGTGCGCTTGCTCCTCGGAGGGGATTTGTCCCGCTATGCTTACCATTCCTTTTTCCACGTCATATTCTCCCCATCGTTCCTTGAGGCGGGTGGTGAGGGCATCGGCAAGCCGGAATGTCGTCTCCTCGAGTATTCGTTTGAGAGCAGTTTCGTCGAGCGGCAATTGTTTCTCCGCGATAAGGCCGCGAATCCTTTGCGAAAAATCTTGCATCAATTGGGGCAACCTCTTCTCGAACTCTTTTTGCTTCGCGGCGAAGTTCTCTGCATGGATCCTCAGCATCTGTTCGTACAGGTCGAGAGGAAACGTTTTTGGCTCAACGATCCGCATGAGGATCTCCGGGTGGACCTCGCCTTTGAAACCGGGGATGTTTTCAAGAAGCCGCCGCTCTCTCAATTGTTTCCAGAAAGCCTGATTCTTCAGAGCTTCCGCGAAAAAGGAATACGTCACATTTTCTTCTCCTGGCCACTCTCCCAGAAACATCTCTTCGTGACTTACCAGCCCCAGGAAAATTCGCTTTGAGGCCTCCAGTTCTTTCTCGATTTTAGTTGCGAGCTGCTGTTCGTCCAAGGGTTTTTTGCCTGACTGCTTCAGACCTGACTTGTACAGGGGATCTCGCAGCAGGTCAATTTCTTCCAACGTCTCGTGACCAAACACGTCCGTGTCCGTCTCCTCCTCAGAGAACGTTTTAAGTTCCCTTCTTTCTTCCGTGTACCTCTCCGAGTCCCGGGATAGCCTGCCGTGCTTGGTTTCGAATTCTGCTGGTGTGTCCTCTGGTCCCATACGCCTTTATTCTATCAGAATCCGATTGTAGCCCCACGGGGGAATCTCACTGCTCGGCCGATAAGATTGGCCTGCGCTTTCGGCACCCACGGTGCCGAACTGTCGCGCCAGAACGCGACCCTCCGACACGGGGAAACCGCAGGTTTCCCCGACCCCTTTCCTCGTTCGATTCTCATGAGGACAAAAAGAAAGAATGGGGCAGTGCTTTTGAGGGGATCGCGGAGGACAAAAAGCACGGTCTTTTGCGAAGCGAAAGTTTTTGTCCGAGCGCCAGGGAAAAATCGCCGCTGGGCGATTTTATCCCGTCCCTCAAAAGCACTGCCCCATTCTTTCTCGTAGACCCAATCGGGGGACTTGTCGAACCTGGGAACAAACGTTACACGAACTGAAAGAACAATCTAAGAATAGTTCCTCAGACGGGGAAAGGAAGGCTGGATAATTTGTCGCATCCGGCAATTATTCCTCTCTATCGCGATTTGCAATCGTGTGGTTTGTGTTGGCTGCTTCTTGAGTAGGCCTCATCCCCTCTATAAATCCCCAGTTTATCAGCGCATCAAACGGATACTTGACAAGTATTATCTATGTATGCTATAATACTATCAGTAAGTTAACAGGCGTCGTTGTTCTAACTCTATAAAACATATCCATGACGCATGGCACCTGATCCATAAGGACAGGCGGGAGTTGGAGGTGTGACATGTTGTATTTTCCTCGTTACCAGTCGGAGGAGTATCTTCGCCCAGCAGCGAAGGCGATCGGGAGGGCAGTGCAACGCGGATTTGAGAAAATCAAAGCCCCCTTTACGTATCAAGTGCGGTTCGGAGAGGATGGTATCCGCGTCAGTGTCCACGGCCCCTCGTTTTTCGACGGTCCCGTGAAGACCCATCGGCAGGCAAGGATGATCTACGGGATTATCCCTCACGTCGAGAAAGTTGTCCGTCGGGCGCGTCGTGCCGCTGGCTACCGGGCTGATGTCCTCATTGACCTCAACCCTTGGGCTCCTCACGATAGCACTGACTGGCGCTGGAATATCCCGGCAGCCTAGGTGCGAGAAAGATGTACGGGGATTAGTTCTTAAGCCGGTAACCTTTTCAGGTTACCGGCTCCCTCATTTTATGGAGATTTAGTATCGGCAATTATGTGTCCTGCCCGTGATCTTCCATTGCCTGATTTGCGTTGGCTTCGACTTGTTCTTGCGCCACGGCTATCGCGATCTCAAGATACCGCCGGAAGTTGTGTTCGGCTTCTTGAAGCTCGGCGGGGGAGAGGGTGGGGTAGAGCTTGGTAAGTGTCTTCATGCGCGTGTTGCAGCTTTATAATCAGATCTTCTTAGCCCTATCTGCCAGCTTGGCGAGGAGACTAATCAACGCAATAAATTCGAGCGCCATCTCCGGATCATCTTTTATTATTTTATGAGCTCTGGGATTACGAAGGCCTGCGACTGCCCCCGAAAACAACAGCATGAAGCCCCTCTGCTCGTCGAGATCGGAATCGTTTTTAAGATCGTTAAACTTCAAAATGGGGTTTTTGGGGCTGAAAACGAATTCCATAAGAGCTGATCCATCTTTACCTTCTTCTCCGCTATTCATCCTGACTAGGGCATTAAGGGCTTTTGCTGCATCTTCAACTGCATTTGCATAATGGCCGTCTCTAAAGAGCTTGCCCGCCGCTCGCTCGATGGCCGGATGTAGTTCCAGCCCCTCATAAGCCTTAAGGGATTTGCCAGCCGAAGTTTCCCCGGCATCTTCAAGTGTCTCTTCAAAGCCCGATTTTATTGCCATCAATTGAGCCCTTGCGGTCTCTAAGTTTTTATGATGGTCATCGGCAAATTCTTGCGGTGGCCTACCTTCATACCAGAATCCAGAAGATAATCTCGTCAAATCTCCTCGATACCTTTCATATTCAAACGTATCGGCTCCGAATGTATCAGCAAGAAAGGTGTCTAACTTACTTTCAAGAGCGCTTATTCTTATATCGCTTGGATCAGTAATGGTTTCTGTGAGTAACGCTTCCACTTCTGTAATGCGACGCTCTATCTTGGGTATAGCTACCTTCATCTGCTCATAGGAAAGATTGGCCTGTCGATGTTCTGGTGGTTTAGTTTTTGGCATAGATTAACTATATTGAGACCGGCTTAATTACGCCAGTGCCTTGTTTGAGTTCGACTCCCGGAGGGTTGCCGTAATTTCTTGCCGCCCCCGGCAAGTTTTCCCGCCATGAAAAAACACTGATCGGATCAGTGTTTTTTCAGAAACTTGCCGTTTTCGGCAACTTTTCCATCCGTGTAGACCTAATCGGGGCACTTGTCGAACCTGGGAACAAACGTTACACAAACTTCAGAAACATTTTAAGGATAATTCCTCAGACGAGGAATTAAAGAGGGGATAATTTGCCGCAACCGGCAACTATTCCTCCCGTCCGCGATCCTCCATCGCGTGCTTTGCGTTGGTTGCTTCCTGTTCGTGTGCGATCTCCCATGCGATCTCAAGGTACCGACGGAAGTTATCTTCGGCTTCTTGAAGCTCGGCGGAAGAGAGGGTGGGGTAGAGTTCGGCGAAGGTCATTGGCTTTCCTTGATTGTAGCATCTATAGGAGGCAACGGAGGGTTTTCTCGCGACGGTTGCCGAGATGGGAACACCTGTGGGGATCGCGGGCTAGAAATGCAAAGGGGACTTCTTCCGAAGCCCCCAAGCCGTAGAATTCGCGGCTTATTCAGCCACCCTCAGGATATCAGTTCGCTGGGGGTCTGTGCAAATCCTCAACCAGGAGCCTTCGAGGCCTCGAGAAACGCGCTATGTTTCTATTCACCGACTTCGATGTCCTCGATATATCGGCAGCTGGGAAAATTTGAACATCCCCAAAATTGGTGGCCAGCGTAGCTGCCTTGGTGCGCCACCCTCAGCTCGAGCTTTCCGCCGCATTGAGGGCACACTCGTGGACCCTGCGGTTGGGCAGATGGAATAGGCGGAGGGACCGGGGGTGGCGGTGTAGATGACTGTTCTGAAGCGACTTCTCCGTAAGCCATTTTGTAATATTGAACGAGCTGCGTCCCGTCGATCAGCTCAATTCTCGGGTTTCCTTCTGCGGCTTTCTCGGCCATCAGCGTGAAGCCGTTCGTGGTCACGAAATATCCTTTATCAGCGGGGTTGTTGACGTTCGTAATGGCTCCAAGGAAATCCCGCACATCGTGCGGCGTCACCTCTCGAGTCATGAATTTCTTGCATTGGATAAAATATTTCTTGCCGTCTTTGTAGGCAACGACATCTATCCCGCCGTCATTCGCTCCCCCTACCACTTCCGTTTTGTAGCCTAACTTTGCAAACATATCTGCCATTTTCTGTTCAAACTGAGAAGGCGATACTCCTCTGAGCATCGCCAGGATCTCATCGTCGCTTAGCGTTTGAAGGCCAATAGTTCTCTGTTTTCCCCTGAACACAAAATAGAGCACTATCCCGACAATGAGAATTACTACTGCAATTCCGCTGTATATTTCGAGTTCGGCAGGATGCGTATAGCCCCATCCCACCAAAACCACCACCACGATAGCAACAAAGGCCTTCGCGATATCGAACGCGACATCTTCTAGGGAATCCTGCTTGCGGGAACGGCGTCTTCTCGCCATGAGAGTACATCATAATTATAGCAATCGCCGAGTGTCTGAAGTGTTCAAACCCTAACCAGTCCCTAGTGAAGGAAGTTCGAACTCTCTGGTACGCAGGTTCGATTCCGCTCGCCTTGCCACCGTTCGGTGATAGACATCCGAAAGCCAAAAAGGCCCGAAAGATAGATTTCTCGGGCATTCTGGAAGGGGTGAATGTTGCCGCAAGCGGCAACTTTTCCAGCCTTGACAGGTAGCCCCACCGGGAATCGAACCCGGATTTACGCCGTGAAAGGGCGCCGTCCTAGCCATTAGACGATGAGGCCCCGCGCAGCAACCACACTTGTACCGGTTGTGGGTGCAAAAGCGGTGCTGGGCTGATTGCCACTACGCTTGCTATAATATAATAGAGTCGCATATTTTGAAAGGTCGGGTCATTTTTGTATTGCTATTATGCTTTCCATTTTTTTCTTTTACGGCGGCATGGGGATTCTTGCGCTGCGCATCGCGCTCGCGCTCATTTTCCTTGTCCACGGTTGGCAAAAAATAAAAAATTTGAAACAGACGGCCACGGCGTTTGATAGGATGGGGTTCAAGCCGGGATTTTTCTGGGGGACGATCGTCGCACTCCTTGAATTTGTGGGCGGCGGCATCGGACTGCTCCTCGGAATTTTCACCCCCACCATCGCGGCCCTGCTTGCGCTTCAGTTCGTGGCGATCGTCGTTTGGAAGCTCGCGAAGAAGCAGCCCTTTGTGAGCGGATGGGAATTTGATCTTCTCATCCTCGCTGCCCTTCTTGTGCTTGCGCTGAACGGCGCGGGAGCCTATTCGTTGGACCGGTTGTTCCTCTTTGGATTGTGAACCGGTTTTTTGAGATCCTTCCCGGCGGTCTTGCGTGGGCGACGATCGTCCTCATGGTTTTGCTTTCGCGGTTCTTGCCCGTGTGGGTTTCCGTTTTCATCATTCTCTTTGATATCTATTGGCTTTTGAAGACCGTGTATCTGTCGCTCCATCTCCGCGCGGCGTTTTCCGCGATGAAGCAGAATATGGGGTTCAATTGGCTTCAAAAACTTTCCGAGACAAACCCCAAGACGAACAAGGATGCTGCATGGGAAGATGTATATCATGTGGTGATCTTCCCGATGTACTACGAGCCGTACGAGGTGGTGCGCGAAAGCTTCACGCGGCTCGCGGAGGCGCATTATCCGAAAGAAAAATTACTTGCCGTGCTCGCGGTTGAGGCGCGCGGCGGAGGGGCGGCGCGGGCGGTGGGGGAGCGGATCAAAAAAGAATTCGGCGCGCGGTTTTTCCGTTTCCTCCTCACGGTGCATCCGGCGGACCTTCCGGGCGAGATTCCCGGCAAGGGCTCCAATGAAACGTGGGCGGCGCTCCGCGCAAAAGAAGCGCTCATTGATCCGTTGAAATTACGGTATGAAAATATCCTCGTGTCGGTATTTGACGTGGACACGCAGGTCTTCCCGGAATATTTCGGCCGGCTCACCTATGTATTTTTGAACGCTCGAAATCGCCTGCGCGCCATTTACCAGCCGATCCCGCTTTTCACGAACAATATCCACGAGGCGCCGGCGCTTGCCCGCGTTGTCGCGTTCTCCACGACTTTCTGGCAGATGATGCAACAATCGCGGCCGGAGCGCCTGACGTCCTTTTCTTCGCAATCCATTCCGTTCCGGGTGCTTTCGGACATCGGTTTCTGGCAGAAAGATATCGTGTCCGAGGATTCGCGGATTTTCTGGCAATGCTATCTGAAGTATCACGGCGATTTCCGCGTGGAGCCGCTCTTGTACCCCATCTCTATGGACGCGAACGCGGCGCCGACGTTCTGGCAGACCATGAAAAATCTCTACCGCCAGCAGCGGCGGTGGGGATGGGGCGCCGAGAATATTCCCTACATGCTCCAGGGATTCCGCCGCGACTCCGCGATCCCGCCCGCAAAAAAACGCTACTGGACGTTCAACGTGATTGAAGGATTTCATTCGTGGGCCACGAACTCGCTTATGATCTTTGCTCTGGGATGGCTGCCGCTCGTCCTCGGCGGCCAGCATTTCGGTTACACGCTGCTTTCCTATAGTTTGCCGCGGATTACGCGTTTCATAATCTCGCTTTCCATGATCGGCATCGCAAGCTCCGCGATCCTCGCCATTCTCCTTCTGCCGCCGAAACCGTCCGGCGGCCTCCGATGGCACGATTACCTCGTCTATCTTTTGCAGTGGATTCTCATGCCACTCACGCTGATTATTTTTGGTGCCTTTCCCGGGCTTGAAGCGCAAACGCGGCTCATGCTCGGCGGGCGGTGGCGACTCGGCTTCTGGGTAACCCCCAAAGGACGGCAAGGGCAGGGTAGAAGCTTGTCCACAGGCAAAAAGGGCGCCAGGTGATATAATAAAAGCAAGAGATGAACAAGAAGGCATTTGGGATAGTAGAAATTTTGCTTTACGCGGCGATTTTTGCCGCTGTCGTGGTGGTTGCGGTTGGCACCTTCGTTTCCGTGATGCGGGTGCAGACGAGCCAGACCGCAGCCGCGGAGGTGGAAGCGCAGAGCCAATTTCTCTTGCAGAAAATCCAGTTTTTTGTCCAACAGTCCAGTTTGATTGATATGCCGGCAGATACGTCGTCCTCAACACTCAAATTGCGGACGGCGGCCAGTTCTACGGACCCGACGTATTTTACGCTCTCGAGCGGCACGGTGTATCTCCAACAGGGGAGCGGCGCGTTGCAGGCGCTCACTTCCCCCAAGGTGGCGGTCACCAATCTTTCGTTCATAAAGCGTGCAAACCCTCCGTCGTACGACACATTGAGCCTCGCATTTACGATGACCTATAACCCGTCAAACCTTCTCCAGGCGTTTTCAGAGATGTTCCAGACGTCCATCGCGCGAGTTTCCGCGGCGACCTTTGATTCACCCATCGTTCCTTCCTCCACGATGTCCTATGGCTTGGGAGCGCCGACCAACCTGTGGGCTTCCCTGAACAACATCATTGATTTTGTGAGCAGCAGTATCGATGTCGGTATTAATAACCTGACTCCGTCGTATGAGCTTGACGTTGCAAGCCAGGGCTCCACGACGGCACGCTTCGGCCTCAATGCGAGCGACACGGTGGTCGTCGGCGGCGGCGCGGGCAAGATCACCGCGGGCACCTACGATCCGATTTACAACATCGGCGGGGAGAAGTATGCCACCTACGGCGCAGGGATGACGGGAGAGAAAGAAGAAACGACGGGAGTGCTAGAGCTGCAACCGGCGGCGGGCGGCACAACAGCGGGCGGCACGACGGCTGCCGGCACGTGGAAAGCGGTAATTAATTTCGGCAATCTGGAAAAGGGCTCCGACCTCTGGCTCTTCTCGCAAGTGACGGACTTCGGCGAAGGATGGAGCAATTTGTCGGTGCTCCTCACGCCGTCGTTTGACGGCACCGTGTGGTACGAGAAAAACGCCGCGAGCGACCGCCTGACCGTGTACGGCGTTCCCGGTTCACTGGCTTCCTCGCTGGCTTCGGGTTCGCTTGAAGTGAGCTACCGCCTGACCGCACCGCGGTTTGATTGGCAGCAATGGCCCAACGCTTCCGATGATGCGATTACGCCGGGGATTTTGGTTCCCGTGAAGCCATAGCGCTCGCTCGGCTCATGCGCCGATTTCTTACCTCAATAGCGAAATGCAGCGCGCTCGGCATCGCGATAGGCGCGGTGATTGCGCTCGCTACCCTGTACGTTTTCAGAAGTTCGTCTGTGTTCCGAAACGGCAGAGACGAGCCATTTTCGGGTGCGGCGGCGTCAGCGTCGGCCACCGTGGCGGTTCCGCAAAACATGAATTGCGCGGTACAGGAGGAAACCACGACCGTGCGCGGGACCTCTATGGAGGGAATCCTCTCCGACGGCGAGCGCGTCACAGTGCTCCAAAATTATTACGCGTGCCACGCGGTGGCACGCGGCGATATCGTTGATTACGATTACGGCGGGCCAGAGGATCTTGTAAAAAGCGTGATGGGAGTGCCGGGGGACGTGCTCGGGTTTCAAAAGAGCGGTTCCGGGTGGCACATCCTCATAAACGGCGCGCCGCTCGTGAACGCGCAAGGGGAAACCTACCTTGTGTCGGATGCCGCGCATCGGATGCTCGCGCTCTACGTGGGCGATCAAGGGGGCACCATTCCGGCAGGCGCCTATCTTGTCTTAGGGAACAATCCGGCGGGGAGTGTTGACAGCACGTGGTTCGGCCTCGCAAGCGCCAGCGACTTCAAAGGAAAGGTGGATAACGCAGGGCCCGCGGCGCCGTAGCCGTCGCGCACGAATTAAACGGTTGCGCGATATTCTGCGCGATTCTTGCGCGATTATGAACCGAACGGTATAATGAGGGTATGTTCGCTCCGCAGTATAAATTGAGCAACAAAATCGTCACAATGCTCACCGCAATCGCTGAGGCGAAAGCGGTCATTGAACGCGCCAGGTTACTGCCGAAACAGGAACTTCACTTGCGCACGCAGGCCCTAATCCGCATGACGCACGCCTCTACGAAGATTGAGGGCAATGCGCTCAATCTCCGCCAAGTGGAAGCAATCGCGGAGCATAAAAAGATTGATGCGCCGATTCGGGATATTTACGAGGTGGAAAATTATCTGAAAGCCATTCGTTACCTCACGCGGATTGTTGAACAGAAGAAACCAATGGCCGAGCGGGTCATTCTTGCCATTCACCGTCTGGTTACCGACAAAACGTTTCCTGCGGAGCAGTCGGGTCATTATCGGAAAGGGCCGGTTTACGTCGTCCGCCGTCGGGCGGGAATGCCGCAAGAACTCTTGTACACCGCTCCCGATGCGGCGCGCGTGCCGCAGCTCATGAGGGATCTCGTTGCATGGCTGCATAAAAGCGAGCAGGAAGAAATTCACCCGATCATCGTCGCGGGCGTCGTGCACGCCGAGATCGCTGCAATCCACCCATTTACGGACGGCAATGGTCGCACTGCGCGGGCGGTCGCCACACTCGTGCTCTATGCGCGAGGGTATGATTTCCGGCATCTTTTTGCGCTGGAAGATTACTACAATTGCGAGCGGGCGAAATACTATGCGGCAATCAATATGGGCAAAAATTATAGGGAGCGCAGAACCGACATGACGCGCTGGCTGGAATACTTCGTGCGAGGATTCAAAGAAGAAATTGACAATGTGAAAACGAAAGTCATTGCACTGTCCAAGCGGAAAGTCGCTCGCGGTGCGGAATCGCAAATCTACTTGGACAAGGACCAAGCCGCCATTCTTGACTTCCTTGACCAAGTGGGAAAAATCACGGTGCAAGACGTGATGGACATCGTGGAATGCCCAAAGCGGACGGCGCAGCTCCATTTGCAGCGGCTGAAGAAAATTAAAATGATCAGGCAGGTCGGCAAAGGGCCTTCGTCGGCGTACGTGCCGGCATGACTATGACCTAACGGCGCCGTAACTTATCCACAGGGGCTCGTTTCCGGGGATGCTACACTAAAGAAGAACGAACACTATAAAAAAGCAATGGAAACGAAGTACAAGGTTTTAATCGTAGTAACGTTTGCGGTGGTCGGGTTCGTGGCGGCGCTTTACCTTTATAGTGGCTATCTGAACGAGGTGAACGCCTCCGTGCCCGTGAACGGCGTGCCCGTGATCACGGTTACCGGCCGCATCACGGGGATTACGACGACGACGACGTCCACCGATGCGGCATCGAAGGCGTACGTTGATGCCGCCATCCTCGCGGCAAGCGGCGGAATGCTGCCGACGACGACGATCCTCACCGCGAGTGGCACGTGGACACCTCCTTCGGTGCCGCTTGATGTGTGGGTAACGCTTTGCGGTGGTGGTGGCGGCGGCGCCAGCGGCGGAGCCAGCACCACCGCCTACTCGGCTGGTGGCGGCGGTGGTGGCGGTGCGTGCATTGTGAATTATCCTGTTGTGATAACCAGTACTGCTTCGATCACGGTCACGGTCGGCGCCGGCGGCGCCGGCGGCGCTAGCGTTACCAACAGTGCAGGGAAGGCCGGCGCTGCGGGTGCTACCTCTTCTTTCGGATCGTTCATTTCCGCTCTCGGCGGCGGCGCCGCCGGCGCCGCCGGCGGCGGAGGAGGCTACGGCGGCGGCAGCAACAATGGCGTCAGCTCTGGCGCCAGCGGCGGAGGAGGCTACGGTGGTGGCGGCGCCGCCAGCGTCGGCAACAACGGCGGTGGCGGCGGCAGCTGCACCACGGGCGACCCGGGTTACAATGGCGACGGCCTCGGCGCCGCTAGTTGCGGTAATGTCGGTTCTGGCGGCAACGGCAACACTAGTACTGGTGGTGGTGGGGGAGGTGGTGGTTTTAGCGGCAGTGTCGGCGGCAACGGAGGCGCCACTCAAATAGGCAGCGCCGGCGGCGCCGGCGGCGCTGGCTCTGGTTACGGCGCTGGCGGTGGCGGTGGCGGTGGCAGCAAATCAACCAGCACCGCCAGCGGTGCTGGCGGCAACGGCGCTAACGGCGTTGTGATTCTTCAGTGGTGGTAGTAGGTTATTCTTGGTGGATCCGATTTCGGAATTTCTCCAGCTTCGTCTTGAGCAAGGGGTAAGTTTTTAGAGAGGGGTCGGCTTGGATGGTCTTAACCGCCGCGTCGCGGCTCGCTTTCACAAGTTCCGGGTCGCGGAGCGCCTCCATGGCGACGTCGGGAAGCCCGGTTTGAATTTCCCCGAAAAATTGGCCGGGACCGCGGAGGGCGAGATCCTTCTCTGCGAGTTCAAACCCATTTTTCGCTTCAAGGATCGCTTTGAGCCGCGCGTGCGCGGTTTTTGCGTTGGTATCCGCCATGAGGAAGCAATAGGATTGGTGCTCGCCCCGCCCCACGCGGCCGCGGAACTGGTAGAGCTGGGCGAGGCCGAACCGTTCGGCGCCCTCTATCATCATGATCGTCGCGTTCTGGATGTCCACGCCGACCTCCACGACGGAGGTCGTGACGAGAATGTCAAATTGTTTGTCCTTGAATTGCTGCATGACGCTGTCTTTTTCCTTCGCCTTCATCTGGCCATGGAGCATTGCGATCGTGAGGTCGGGGAAAACGTTTTTTGATAATTTTTCATATTCTTCTTTCACCGATTTTAGTTCCAGCGTTTTCATTTGTTTAAGTTCGCCGATTTTTGCGCTTCGCACTTGGGCCGATTTTTGTCCTTCAGCGGCCGGTTCAATGCGCGGGCAGATGACGAATGCCTGCCGGCCCTGTTTGATCTCGCCGCGCGCGAAGGCATAGGCGGCGGCCCGCTCAAGCGGAGAAACCAGCTTCGTCGTGATCGGCTTCCTGCCCGCCGGGAGTTCCGTGATGAGCGAGAGATCAAGGTCGCCGAACACCGTGAGCATAAGCGTCCGCGGGATCGGCGTCGCCGACATGCTGAGGAAATGGGGCATGAGCCCGCCCTTTTTTGCGGAGAGCTCGGCGCGCTGGCGCACGCCGAAGCGATGCTGCTCGTCAACGATTACAAAGCCAAGATTTTTGAAATGTACTGATTTTTGGATGAGCGCATGCGTGCCGAAAACGATCGCAATTTCCCCGCTTGCGGCCTTCGCGTGCAACTCGCGTTTCGGCATTTTCGCCTCAATGCCGTTTTCATAGAAGACGGTGCCGCCGCTCGCCGTGAGGAGGCCGATTACGGGCGCATGTTCTCCGCGCTCCATTGTGGCGGCATTCGTAAAAAGTTTCTTCATGGTTTCAAAATGCTGGTGCGCGAGGATTTCCGTGGGCGCCATGAAGGCGGTTTGGAATCCATGGTCAGCCGCGCTCATGGCGGCGATGGCCGCGATCACGGTCTTTCCCGAGCCGACATCTCCTTGGAGCAGGCGGTTCATCGGCCTTGGCCGTGCTATGTCCTGCATGATCTCCCAGAGCGATTTCTTTTGCGACACGGTGAGGGTGAATAGCAACGCGGAAAGCACCCTCTTTACTTTCGGAATATCGGCGGCGATGGCCGGTGCTTGCTCCCGGGAAAGCGTGAGTTTCTGCTGGAGGTTGAAAAGCTGGAGAAGAAAGAGATCTTCAAACGCAAACCGCTTTTTTGCGGCGAGGGCGTCGTCAAGATGTTTTGGAAAATGGACTGATGCGATTGCCCCGTTGAGTTCGGGAAAGTGGAATTCGGCGAGGATGGCAGGCGGGATCCACTCCGCGAGCAACGGCTTCCGCCGGAGGACCGATTGCATGATGAAGCGGATGCCGCGGGAGGTGAGGCCGCGCGTTTCCGGATAAATGGGGACGAGCCGCGCGGTGTGCTTGGTTTCCCTGTCCACTACCACTTCGGTATCTGTAGTGGATGACGACGCGGTGGGAGGGAGGCGGCGGACCACCTCGTACGCCGGATGGCTCAAGTACAACTCGCCTTCTTCGGAAAGCGAAATCTTTCCCGCGAAGTTCGCGAGGCGGCCGGCTTTAAGGACGTTTGCCACATAGGGTTGGTTGAACCATACGGCGCGGATGGAGCCGGATTCGTCCGCCAGCATTGCCTCCACGATACTCATCCGCTTCTTCCAGGTATGCCGGAAGGAGATTTCTTCAACGGTTGCTTGTACGGTCGCTTGCTGGCCAGGCTCAAGGTCCGCGATGGCATAGATCTTTGAAAAGTCTTCGTAGCGGAACGGGAAATAATAGAGAAGGTCGCCGACGGTTTTCACGCCAAGCTTTTCCAACTGCCGAAGGAGCGGGACCCGTGCACCGATGACTTCAAAGAGGGGAGCTTCAAGAACAACTTGGGCCGTGCGTTGAGAGGCCATTCGTGCCCATAGTATAGCACACCTTTTGCCTCGCGGCTGAGATAGGCGTGCTCAAGGTCTATTGGAACGCCTGCGGGGAGGGGCGCTATATGGTTTCTCCGATCGGACGGTGCTTGTGATGAGGAGTTACTGGGGGGGGATGATGAGTTGACTTGGCTGCAGTAATCGCCGATGGGCGGGTAAACACCCGGCTTATCGCTGCAGTAGTTGCTCGCGGCAAGTGCTGCTCACATGCCCGCCGGTGCGGTCACCATGCAGCTTGATGTCGCTACGTTCAAGGATGCGTCCTCCGCCTCAATGTACATGCATTGGGTTTGAGACATCCAGGTTTCCCACGAAAACGTGACCGAACTTGAAGCGGTTGGAGACGCATAGGAGGGATAGGTAGTCGTTGCGCTGGAGGGATATATACACCCATTGAAAGTTTGACCTACATTCGCTGCGCGATACCAGAGGTAGGCATACGGCGGGTTGCCGCCCGTTGCCGTCGCTTGCAGTACTACATTGGCCACTTTGTTGTTGCCTGCCTTCGTTGCCCAAAAATCGCTCGCTTTTTGGCAAGAGACGGTAAGAGGAGAGGTGGTGCTGGTCGGCGGCGTCGTGGCTGCCGTGCCGTAGAGCGCGTTCAACTCGGCGCGCGTAAGCGCTCCGACGTATCCCGTCCCGGGGATGCCATACTTTTGCTGGAAGAGCACAACAGCATCCTGCGTCATACTCAAGAACGTACCGTTGATCGGGCCGCTGTACAGCCCTTGGAGCGTCAATGCCTCCTGCAGCGCACTCACATCGGGATTGTTGTACATGCCGTACTGCAGGTCCGTGTTCCAGGTGTAGCTGAAGGAAGTACCTGAGGAGGGCGTTGTGGGTGCAGGATTGCAAACCGTTTGGCTGCAACCATTACTGCCAAGAACGGTGTAGCTGCCATAGGGACAATAGAGCATATAGGTAGGACACGCAACGGGAGCGCCCCCCAAGAGACTTAGGAGCTGGTTTAGGAGCGCCATGACTTGCGCGTAGAGCGTCGCGTTGGTTTGCGAGAGCTGGGTGAGTTTTTGCGAAAGCGTGCTCATGACCTGTTGAAGCGTCATCACCCCCGAAGGCTGCGTGGTGGCGCCGCTGCTGCTGGTGGTGCCGCTGCTGCCAGCGCTGGTTCCGCCAGCGGAACCGCTCGAAGACGAGATCGGGATAGCTCCCGTAGAAATCTCAGGAGGTCCACCTCTCATGGTGGCGGGAAAAGCCGTAACAACCGAAACTGCCAACGAACTTGATTTTGTCGGATCCTGTACGGAGGTGGCGGTGATCGTCGCGGTGGTGGGATATCCGGGAGCCGTGTAGACTCCGGAGGAATTGATCGTACCGCCGCCGCTCACCGACCACGTCAACCCCTGCACACTACTGGGCCATTCATACACGTTCGGCGCAATGGGTCCCACGACCACCTGCGCGAGACAAGTGTCGGTTGTGTTTACGAGCACCATACTGACGCAGCTCATAGTCACGGTGGCGACGGGAAGACTCGACGGCGACGGAGTGGTGGCAGGCGATGGCAACGGCGCGCCGGTAGGCGTCTCCGTCACGGTCGCCGTGCCGTATTGCGTCGGGTCCTGCACCGACACCGCCTTCACCGTGGCGGTATAGGTCTGCGGAATGTAGGTCGCGGTATAGAGGCCCGATGCGCTGATGGAACCGCCCATGCTCACCATACTCCATGTGACGGCAGAGCTGTAGCTGCCGGTGCCGGAAACCGTTGCGGTGCACTGCGAGGCGCCGCTGGGCGAGACGGTGCCCGGACTGCACGAAACAGAAACCCCGGTAATTGCCGATGGCGCCGTCGTCTGCGCGACGGCAAGGCCTAGGCTGCCTCCGAGCAAGGCAAGCATTGACACGAAAACTATTGCTTCTTTTTTCATGATTTTTATTAGTAATTACGAGTTTTTATTCAACTTAATTCTTACAGCGACCTTTCATTTATTATACCATACTACAAAATGACCTTCGGCCCCATTCCCATCAGTTATTATAATCAATTATTATAACATAACCGGGCCTCACTGATTTGTGCCCCCACCAGGACTTGAACCTGGAACCATCTCCTTAAGAGGGAGTTGCTCTGCCAATTGAGCTATAGGGGCGATGCTATGTTGCACGAGCCATCACGGACTCCAGTTTATGATAACCTGATTCACGATCGGGCTGCCAGTGTTTGACGCGTTTGAGAAGAGGGTGATGCGATAGCGGAAGTAGGGGTAGCCGCTCACAAGGGAGTAGCCGTTGGAGGTGGAGGTAGAAACAAGACTGATAGGCGTGCCCTCGGTGGCTCCGTTCGTCCCGCCGAAATAGGAGAGCGAGGTCCCGTCGGGCCCCAGAAAACTCGTGAGCGTGCTTGAGGCGCTCGTATTGCTCACTGCGAATTGAAATTTTACCGTCCCGTTGCTTGTGCTCGTGCTTCCCAGCCACATAACCGAATTCAATTGGATTCCCGTGCCCACTCCAAAGGTTGCCGAATCAAGCGTTCCGCTCGCGTTGTAGGTCGTCGTCGTTATGGTTGATAGCGTGAGCTGCCCCGCGGCACTTGTGATCATATTGGTGGATGTCGCGAAGGTGTTGCCCGCGATCGCGACGGGATTGTTTTGTCCCGGCCCGCCCGACCAATCGCTTTGGTCATAAATATTATTGGCATAACGGGTGAGATATTCGCTCATGGTCGTCGTGGCATATGCGGCAGATTTGGTGCTTGTGTTGCTCGTGACAGCGGTCACGAGCTTTGCGGAGGGATCATAATAATTCCCGCTCGCGGTTGTGGTGAGGTTCCCCGCCGAGGTGCGATACGCGTCGCTCAAGTAGAAATAGCGCTGGTAGGTAGTGGTTGAGTTGGTAGTGGTCGCAACGACCACCGGCTCGGTTCCCGTCGCCGACGAGAAGGGCGATTGCGCGGTCAGAAGATGGTATTGATTTGCCGAGCTGGTGGCGAGCGCGAGGAGATTATTCCAGTTCGCCGTGGCCCATACTTTTGTGTCGTCCAAGAGTTCCTTCCCAAGTTCCGTCTGCGTCTCTATAGTGCGCGTTTGCTTGCTCGTCTTGAGAGCGGGTGCGATGATCCCCGCGCCGGCGATGAGAAACGCCGCGCCGACGGCAACCGCGATAATGGCCTCAATAAGCGACTGGCCCCGATTTTTCCTCCAAAAATCCATCAAACTCACCGTTTACGGATTGATCTCGTGCAGATTGGGATTGCTGTTGACTTGGATTTGAACGGTCGTGACCGAAACGTAGGCCGAGTTGCTGTACGGAGTCCCCTCCTCGCCGTAGCAACTTAAGGTGTAGGAGGTGTTCGCGCTTGGCGCAACTGCCTGGGTGCTGCTCGCGCTGTCGGAGGAACTCACCGAAATGGGGTAGGTTGAGCCGTCGGATCCCGTGATGCCGCAGATGGTCACATAGCTGCAATTATAGATGAGGTCTGCTGATTGCGGCGTGATGATCGTCGAAGGACTGGCGGTGAAGGTGCAGGAAGGCAGGGGCGGGCAGCCATTTCCGCTGGGGCATGGACACGCGCTGTCAGGAGGCGTGGTTGCGCTGCAGGCGCCCCACGCATTGTTGCTGCAGGTCGACGTCCCCGTGTTCGTTATGCCGCAGAGGGTGTTCGGTGTCGAGGTGCAGGCCTGCGTATCGCCCGTCGTACAGACGGATCCCGAACACGCGCTATCCGGAGGCGTGGTTGCATTGCAGGCGCCCCACGCGGTGTTCCCCCACACGTTGCTGTTGCAGGTCTCCGTCCCCCTGTTCGTCATGCCGCAGGAGTTCGGCGACGAGGTGCAGGCCCGTTCCTGGCCTCTTGTACAGGTGCCGCCGCCATGCGACGGGGCCGGGCGGACCGTGAGGGTTGCGTAATTTGATCCGCTCCCGCCGGGACCGGTACAGGTAAGCGTGTAGGTATAAGTTCCCGTAGCGGCAGGGGTGAGGACGTATTGCGAATCATTGGTCGCTTGCGCCCCGGACCACTCGGTCGGATCGGTGCCGGCGGCGGTGCAGGCAGTCGCGTTCACTGTTGACCAGCTAAGAGTTGCCGCATTGCCGAGGTAAATGGGTGACGGAGTGACGGAAATGGAAACGATGGGCAATAAGGTGATCGTCACTGGCACGTCATTACTAGATTGCGATGGGTCCTGCTGCGATGTCGCTACAATCTTGACGATCGTTGTCGTGGTTATTGTCGCAGGCGCGGTGTAGAGGCCCCTGTTGCTGATGGAACCAACGCTCCCATAGACCCTCCAAAATCCCCACGTAACGGCGGAGGAATAGGAACCTTGGCCGGAAACCTTCGCCTTACACTGCGAGGTGCCTCCGGGCGGGATAGAGCTTGGAGTGCATGAAGCAGAAACTCCGGTAACAGTTCCTGTTCCTCCTGGGCCGCCGGGCGGCGTCTCCGTCACGGTCGCCGTGCCGTATTGCCTCGGGTCTTGCACCGACACCGCCTCCACCGTGGCGGTATAGGTCTGCGGAATGTAGGTCGCGGTATAGAGGCCCGATGCGCTGATGGAACCGCCCATGCTCACCATCTCCCAAGTGACGGTAGGATTGCAGCTGCCGGGGATGGTGCAGTAAACCGTTGCGGTGCACTGCGAGGTGCCGCTGGGCAGGACAGTGGTTGGACTGCATGAAGCAGAAACCCTGGTAACAGGTGTGCACGCGCTGTCCGGCGGCGCGCTTACGCTGCAGGCGCCCCATCTGTTGTTGCTGCAGGTCTCCGTTCCCGTATTCGTCATGCCGCAGGAGTTCGCCGGGGCGCAGGACTGCGTCTGGCCGTTCGTGCTGCAGTACCCTGGACACGAACTGTCCGGCGGCGCGCTTACGCTGCAGGCGCCCCACGTGTTGTTACTGCAGGTCTCCGTTCCCGTATTCGTCATGCCGCAGGAGTTTGCCGGGGCGCAGGACTGCGTCTGGCCGTTCGTGCAATTGCATGCGCTCGCCGGCGGCGCGCTTACGCTGCAGGCGCCCCACGTGTTGTTACTGCAGGTCTCCGTTCCCGTATTCGTCATGCCGCAGGAGTTTGCCGGGGCGCAGGACTGCGTCTGGCCGTTCGTGCTGCAGTACCCTGGACACGAACTGTCCGGCGGCGCGCTTACGCTGCAGGCGCCCCACGTGTTGTTACTGCAGGTCTCCGTTCCCGTATTCGTCATGCCGCAGGAGTTTGCCGGGGCGCAGGACTGCGTCGTGCCGTTCGTGCTGCAGTACCCTGGACACGAACTGTCCGGCGGCGCGCTTACGCTGCAGGCGCCCCACGTGTTGTTACTGCAGGTCTCCGTTCCCGTATTCGTCATGCCGCAGGAGTTTGCCGGGGCGCAGGACTGCGTCTGGCCGTTCGTACAGACGGACGCGGCGGACGCGGTCACGGTCAACGCTAGCGTTTGCGGCGAGCCGCCGGCGGAGTTACCGTTTTGATCCTGCCCCGTGATCACGATCGTATAAAGGCCACTCGTGACGTTGGAAAGAGAGATGCCGCCTGTTCCTTCCGTTCCTTGAGAAAGGGCAATCAAGGTAGAACGAGGAGAAATCAAAGCGAAACCTAGCACTACGAGAATAGCGGCAACGAGAACAAAATACCTTTTATCCATTGAGTACATTATAGCATTGTGAATAGATTATAGGGGTGTGCATAAAAGGGTTTTGGTGATGACAGTGAAATCGGTTGCAGATAAATTGAACCTTGTCCAGTCTTGACCAAGAATTTCCGTTGCCAGAGAGCATTGATCTCCCGAGCCTCCCCTATTTAACAAAATCAGCTCCTGATCTTCTCCGCGAGCCGCGCTAACTTTTCATCATCGGCACGCTTGTAATCATGAGATGAGATATAGCCCTCATACTTCTCAAAGTATTTATTGATCTTTGACTTGAGCGGTTTCCATTCCGGCATTTTTGTACCGTGCATGGGAAAAAGTTTTGCATGCACATGGTCAACACCAAAACCTTCAAAAATCATACCGGTCCGCCCGACATCATCAAGCTTGTCATCCAAAAGCTTCGCGACTTTCTTCGTCGCCAAAAGCAGTCCGACCAATATCTCCTCAGGTAAATCAAAAGGATAGCTTGGAAAGTGTTCCTTCGTAATCACCACCGAGAAGCCTTCTGTATTGGGGAAAATAGAGAGGAACGCCAAATGTTTTTCATCCTCCCATATCGTATGCGCAGGCGCCTCTCCTTTTGCTATTTTGCAGAAGATGCAGTCCATAGGTTTACATGTTCAATTTACCATCAAATTCGCGTTTTTCCGACTTTTGACTTTCTGCGCGGAAACTGGTATAGTATAGATAGTTTCGGGTAACTCTCGTAGGTTGAGGGAGCCCGCAACGTTTAGAATATGATGGTCAGCCGTAGGAGGCTGGCCGGAGGTAAAAAGCGATGAGAAGCACGAGCGTTGTTGTAAGGATAGTGGTGTTTGTCTCTCTGATCAGCCTCCTAGAGCTGATCGTAGGGTGCGGCGGGGGAGGAAGTGGCATTTTTGAACCCGCGCCGGACTTCTCACTTGCGGTCTCGTGTCCATCCCAGCAGGGCACGACATCCATCCAGCAGGGCGCGAGCGGCACCTGCACGGTGACAGCCACGGCGATCGGAGGATTCAGCGGTTCGATTGCGCTGTCTGTCTCCAATTTGCCCTCAGGCGTGGCCACAACGTTTTCTTCGACATCTATCGTTCCCGGTGGTTCATCTACTCTTACGATAAATGTCGGCAGCAGCGTGGCCACGGGGAAGTACACATTCTCGGTTACCGGCGCTTCCGGGACGCTGACGCACAGCGTTTCGGTTGGTTTGACGGTGACCGAGCCTTTACCGACGGTCACGCCGCTTCTCCCGAGTGTTAACGTGTTCTTGGGACAGGTAGCAACGGTCGGGTTCACAACCACCGAAAACCCAACGAAAGTGACCTGTTCTGTCGCTTCAGCTTTGGGATCGTGCGTTGTTGCGTCCAGCTCGGTGAGCTACACGGCGCCAACGACGACTCCTACTACGTGGAATACAGAGATTGATCTCACGGCCACGAACGACGCGGGATCGACGACAGCGAAAATTACAGTCCAGTTGGGTCAGCTAACCAACGTCACCGCTTCGCCGTCCGGTCCGGTCCCGCTCGCCATGAACATGACGTATGTGTTCACGGCGACCGTGGAGGGAAACGGTACATTCCCTTCGACGGTGACCTGGGATACAGTGCCGGCGGGGATGGGAAGTTTTGTTGCAAGTGCGGCGAGTGAGCCTAACGAGGACAGTGCGACCTACACCCCTCCGCAGGGGTTGCCAGGTTTCACCACTGTCACTATCCGGGCAACCGGGGCGGATGGAGCCACCATTGGCACTACAACCGTCAATGTTGGCTTTTCTTGGGTTTTCCGCCTCACCCCCAACGGAGCGCCCGCTCGAATGACGGCAGCGGGGGCACTTTCGGCTGATGGAACGAAAGTTCTGGCAGCCGACGCGCGCACCGCCGACGCCAACGTCGCCGGGCTTGTGCTCTGCGATCCAGCGAACAAGAGTTGCTCGGATGTTTGGACTGATTCAGTCACCTCGTCGATCAATTCAATAGCTGCGGGGCCAAGCGCTTGGTACGTAGCGGGTTCCGAAGCGGATAAGAACGGGGTGAACCGGGCCATGCTGCTGCAGGTAACCCTCAATGGCAGCGCGGTCCAGGTGAGCAACTTCGTCCCCGACCTCCAGACCGCGACGGGGACGCGCACGGAAGGCGCCATGATCAAGGTTGACTCCTCCAACAACGTATACCTCGGAGTCAACGGCGACTGTCCCCCAGGCTCCTCCAGCTCCAGTTGCGTAAACACCGGAAGCTGGATATACACCTACACGAGCATGGGCACGCCGATAGGCAATTTTCCGGTGGCTGCCTCCTTCCCGATTGTTCTCACGGGGGTGGATGTGGAGCCGGGATATATCGGCGTTCGAGCTGATGTATTCACCGTCAGCGGGAACCTAACAAGCGATGGCTTGCTTCTCTATACGCACGACGGTCAACTGATAAACGACCAAACCGGCGATTCTGTGTACCATGCCAAGCTATTCTTGAACGGTGCCGGCGATCAGTTACTGTCCGGGGGTCAAGTTAAGGCATCGGCGACGGATTCTCGATTCGGTTTGGACAGCACGCCAATCGTTGACAACCTGATAGACCCATATGCTCCATGGTTCTTTGCAGTATGGGACGGAAATAACGATGGCACCATCAACACGGCCGAAGGTGCCGTCCCAAATCCGTGGGGCGGAGGGGATGTTCTTGGGGCTCTCGCTCCGGTGGTCGGTAGCACAAGTTCTAACACCGACGCCGGGGTCGTTTCGTGGTACGGGAGTCCGACCCCGGGGTATTCCACCCCCATTTTTTGGGCGCTGCGGGTTGATCTGCCGCACGCTCCCGGGGGTCCCATCTACACTTGGAGCGGATCGGTGTACTATAACGGCATGGACGGAAAAATCCACGACTTGCTCTTTGGCAGGGGATCACTCAACGGCATTAACTGCGCCGTTGTTGCCGATTATATCCCCGATTACATCCTTCCGCAGTAGGGATCTGCCCGCCTACTGCTTGGATGTTTCTAGTAGCCCCTACGCTTGCGAGAGCGTGGGGGCTCACTTTAATCTCCCCCCGTGCCGCTTAACGACCCGAAATTACAAATTATAGACAACGAGCTGCCCGTTGGGGCTGTTCCTTGTGTGCAGCGTACGCCAGTCAGAATTGAACTCGTTGGCCCGGCATTCCATACGCAAAACGAGAGGCTTTGCTGGCTGTTGGCCGGCCAGGTCTCTTGGAGCGATTGTACGTTAGAGCCGCAACTGCCCCACGACGCGGCGAGAATTGGCTTCGCCGACCACACAATAGTAAAGGTCAACGTGCCGCCGTTCGTGACCTGCCACCCGCAGGAAGTGTCGGTGGCACCGCACGGGGAAATAGTGTAATCGCTGTACCCCGAAGGGATGCCGCTGGGATCCAAGGCATAGCCTCCGCTTGGCACGTTAGTATACGTTGCTTGGGACACGTTGCTGCATGACCCTCCATATCCGCTGCAAGGGTTGACCGGGCCGAAGAGCGTCCACGATGCGGCAACTGGCTGGCCATTAGTATTTACCGAATTGACGATAATCGTTCCGCCAGAGATAGAAAACGTTTTCGAAGCACACACGGCAGGGTCTTCGCCATCCGTCGCGCAAACTGTGATCATGTGAGTGCCGGGAGCAAGACTGCTCACATCCACATTAAAAGAAAACGAGTATTCGTAAGGTCTGGCTGGTGTGGTGGCGGAGCCGCACGGCTGATCGATGCCCTTCTGCACCTGCGTAAAAGAAAACGCTGTGCTTGACCCCCCGTCTATGGCGTAGGTCGGATTCATGAGAGGAAGTGCCTCTTCGTCTTCTACTACGACTGAGGGTTGGGGACATTCTTGCCCTTGTGTTATTAAGGGCCCCATTGCCTTGCCGGACACCGCGAGCAAACCCGCACTCACGGTAGCGCTGTCAATTGAAATCATGGCGGGGAGGATGTCGCTGGTGGGGGCAGGGGTGACGGTAACAGAAATGGTGTCGGTTTTGGTATAGGACCCCTGCCAATCCGTTGCAATATTGGAGTTCGCGGTCATAATGGACGTGCCGACGCTTTCTCCATAGATGGTTACCGTGCAATTATTCCCCATCACGATAGAGCAGCTGCCAGGATCCACGTAAAAGATGGAGGGGTCGGCGGCGCTGTTCGTAACATCGTCGGTTGCCATGTCGCCTTTTGGAACGGGCGAGCACGAAAAACTTTCTGTCACCGTCGCGGTTCCTCCAGCGATGACGGTGACGCCGGTCGGGGATATCTTAAAACCGCACCCACCGGCGGCGGCGAAGGCGACACGGGAAACGGAAAGCAAAAATAAAGAAGAAAGCGTGAACACCGCAACCACTATGATGAACCAGATCCTTTTCATGTTATTTCGCCATTGGATTCTCCGTCACCGCGTAGTTCACGCTTACCTGTGACCCCATGCCCCGCACTGCGATTGTGACGTTCACGTTGGCCGATGATGTGGTGTTAGTTTCGGTCGCGTAGAGGCCGCGCAGGTCGGGGCGCGCGGTGAACCGGTTCATGATCGTCCAGCCGTGCGTTGGGAGGTACCCGAGGTAGTTGTTATAGATGCTTGCCACCGAGCTTGAGGAGTTCCACTGCACGGTGTACTGATGCATGTTTGAGGAATAATGGACGGTGTAGCTGTTCGCCACCTGCACCTCGCTGTCCAGGATGAGATCTTTGGGGAAACCCGCAACCACCTGCCCCTGCGGGGCGTGGACAGGCGCGGGACCGGTCGCTTGGGGCATCGTTGGCCATGATGGCCCGTACAAATATGCACATACAATGATCGCCGCAAAGATCACGACCCCCACGATGATCAAAACCGCCGTCTTTTTCTCAAGCTTCATTGTTTCCTCTATTATACAAGAAGCCGCTGCGTGGCAAAAGCGGCACCTGTGGACAGTGCTGCTGCGCAAAGCGGCGGCCTGTGGACAAATCCACCGGTCGGGTCCGGACGTTTTTCACTTATGACACCTGCTTTCGTTCAAGCAGCGTGAGCCGGCCTTCAAGTTCCCCCGTCCACCTACGGAGGTTTTCGGATTCTCTGTTCCACTGTGTGGCGTAGGCGGAAAGATGGGCGTCAACTTGTCCGATGGCATACGAGAGGCGGTTGTCCATGGCAGTCATTTCTTTGTGGATGGTCATGAATTCCGATTGCGCCGCGGTCGCCAGCTTCTCAATTTGTGCGTCCATCGCACCAAAGCGCTGGTCCATCGCATCAAACCGTTTAGCCATCGCCTCAAAGCGCAGATCAATAGCGTCAAATCGCCTTTCAATATTCTCCGCAAGCTGATTAAGCGTAATCTCCGGCATTGCTCATAAGCGTAGGCGAAAATCGCGCAATGTCAAAAGTTCTTTAATGATTTTTTAATCTCCGAAGTGCGCGCCCGTGAGGATTTGAACCCCAAACCTCGTGGTTCGAAGCCACGCGCTCTATCCGTTGAGCTACGGGCGCAGGCGGGAAAGGAAAGTGCGTGACGTCGTGAGCGCTGTGCCGTGCCACGCAGGCGCCATCGCGCCATTCGGCGCTGCGCGGAGGATGCTGCGCAGACGTGCCTTCCTCCACAATGGTACAATGAGGCCCATGGGCGTTGCAATCGTTATATTTGAATTTATCGTCCTGCTCTTTTCGGCGGTATTGCACGAGATCGCGCACGGTTATGAGGCGGAGCGGCTGGGGGATCCCACGGCGCGGAACGCCGGACGCCTCACGCTCAATCCCTTGAAGCATCTGGATCCATTCGGTTCGGTTCTTCTGCCCATTTTCCTTTATATTGCCTCCGGCGGCGCATTCTTTTTTGCCGCCGCGAAGCCCGTGCCCTACGATCCGCGCAATCTCAAAAATCCGCGGACCGGTTCGGTCAAAATCGCGCTCGCGGGACCGGGCACGAACCTGCTCATCGCCGCGATCTTCGGGATCATCATTCGCGTGTTGAGTTATTTCCCATTCGTTTCCGACGCATTTCTTTCCTTCCTTGCGGTTGTCGTGTTTATCAACATCCTTCTCGGCATTTTCAACCTCGTTCCCATTCCACCCCTGGACGGTTCGCGCGTGCTCTTCGCCGCGCTCCCGCAAACGCAGGCAACTTACCGCGTGATGTATTTCTTGGAGCGCTGGGGGTTGTTCCTCGTCCTCATCTTTGTTTTCTTCGGGTTCCAACTCCTCATGCCTCTCGTCAATTTCTTCTTCCAGATTTTCACCGGCCAACCGCTCGGGCTGTGAGAGATACCTTGAAATTGTCTTTCCGATAGTTAATACTTGACGACAGCCAGCACTTTCGCGGCGTTTGAGAGGAATATGTCATCAAGGATCGCGTTTTTTTGTTTACACATTTCGTCGAGGGTCAAAAGATTTCAAGAGGAAGAAACGATCGACGATGGGACTCTCGGCGAAGCAATTCAATTTCTTTGTGGTGGAGGACTTGCCGCAGTTGATGGTTCGGAAACGACTCTCACCTTCAGGAGGTTTTTCGAAGAGAGGGAGAGAGAAGGCAAATCTCTCGCGGTGGTGCAGGAGGAGGTTGCATCCACTGTGGGGATCCTTTGCGCCATTCGCGAACGCCAGAGGGTGTCTGTGGAAAACGTCATTCAAGTGTATACCCTTTTCGGGGCGTTGACCGATTGTGCCATCCGTTACGCTACCCCTCCTCGGCTCGACCTGAGGGTATAGTTACCCTATCCCTTTTTTCCACTCTGTGGGGACCGCACGTTCGCGTCGCGGTCCTTTATTTTTCTGTGGTGTTTGTATCATAGTGTTCGGACGCATTTCAAGCAAAATTCCTGATCTGCTACCCCTGCAATTACCCCTGCAAACCGGATTGCAGGGGTAGTCAATTGGGTAGTCAATCACAATTGACTGGCCTTTCCTGCGTTTTATGAAGATGCTACCTATCTTTTTGAGAGAACTCTGACCCCCGACAATACCCCCGAATGGGTCTGTTCAGCCCCCTCAGCCACTCGCACTACATAAGCCAAAATGTTGCTCGTGTCTTCGGGGGCTTCACCTCGTCCGGCGTGCCTACAATTCCTCCCCCAACCTCCTTTTGGCACGTCCTCGCGGGAGTTCAAGCTTTTTGCCCGCGAAGCGGGCTAACTTCTCAATAATGCCTCAAAAACTTCATCTACGCCACAGCGAGACAAAACTTCCGTATATTTAAGATTGATATCGTCGCAACTTGCGAGATGTTTCTTGCTCCGCTTGATATCCGAAACAGCTTCATTTAACTCCTCAAACAAGTTTTCTACACCCGCTTTAATTTTTGTACCTTTGAAATTCACATCGTTATGAGCGATGAAATTGTCTCGCTGTGTCTTTAGCGATTGAATCGTTTGCTGGTGTTTTTTAAATTTGCCACGAATCGATTGAGCAAGAGAAACATCGCCAAGTAATTCCAGTATGTAATTTAAAGATAATCGCGGCTTCTCTCTTTTCTTATCGTGTGAATGGTAGGACGGATCAAACAGCCGTGCCAAAGATAAAATCCACCCACGCTGAAGCGAAAAAATTACCACGCCCCAAAAGTTTTTGTACTTGCATCCTTTATCCCGCGAAAATTCCTCTATTGCAAAAAGTTTTCTTGGTTCAGCTATTTTATTCCAATCGTCTCGATGTTTTGCAAACTCGTTATTCGTATACATCCAAACGCAGAATTGTTGATGTGCAACATTGGCGTTGTGAATAAAGCGATTTAGCGTCTCTTGATCTAGCATGAATATAAACTGTTTAGTTGTCTTAATTTAAAAAATACTATCGCAACGCCGCATTTATATCCAAAATTCTTGATAAGGATTCAATGCTCCCAGCCACTGCAAAAGATGGGATTCCCAGATAACAATTACCCTTTTCTAATATAGCCGCTCCACCTGAATTCCCGTGATCTATCTTTGCAGAAGTTATGAAGTAATCGCCATCATAACCAGAAATGATACCTTCCGTTGCCGTAATATCGGTTTGTGACCCTATGCTTGGATAGCCCAAAATAATGGTCTCGTCACCTAGAGAAGGTTTTTGTCTACAAAAATCCATCGGAGTCACTTGTGAGGAAGTTAAGCTTTTTATGTACTCGTCGGGGTTATTTATATCAATTAATCCAATATCAATTGATCCTCCGCCTGTAAATTTCTGGCCTGTAAATATCGCGCTGTCGTCTGGTAGTTTCGCTCTACAAATATATGGTTGATACCCATTTTGGTCGACAATGACGTGTCTGTTTGTAACAACAGTAATTTGTCCGTTAAAATCCATCGCTACTCCCGATCCCTGCACTTGCAAATAAAGTTCGTGGGTATTAGTATCACGAAAATCACATTCCACATAAGCTACAATTGGCCGCCATTGTTTAATCAGAGTTGGCAATGGAGTCGATGGTTCATCATTAACTAAATCTGTAGTGAAAACCCAGCCTTCTTGATTATCAACCATGATCTTTGACCAGTCTTTGTAGATGTCATTCATTAAGGTAACTTGGGTTCCTCTCGATAGCGTTTTTATGAATACTAAGTTTGTTACACCAGATTGATTTACTGTTAAGGAATACAAAGTTGTTTCTTGTGAGATGTATCCTATAGATGATGATGGTGTGGTTTTTAGACTTGGCGTTATGATTGTTTCTTGAGTTGGAGTTTTCTTGCCACTAATTTGGGGACTGATTAAATCACCCGATTGGGTACTAGTTTTAGTAATACTTTCTGCGCTTGTTCGTTGATCTGTTGTCGATGCCTGCGTTTGCTGTTCTTTTCCATTGTTCCCAACTAGATTGTTTTGATGCTGTTTTATACCAATCACATAGCCGCCAACTCCAATAATTAAAACACACGCAATGATTGCGATTAGTAACGGTATTTGGATGGAGCCTTTTTGGTTTTTCATTTTATAAAATATCCGATGCTTTTCCTGTACAACTTCGCAAACCGCTTTAGCTCGATTACATCCACCCTCTGTTGCCCTGATTCGATGTTCGAGATGTGCGACTGCGGACGGCCTATCTTCTTTGCAACCTGCAATTGCGTTAGCCCTGCGTCTAATCTGGCTTTCCGCAATCGCTCGACAAAATAGGCGTACTCCTTTGTTTGGATGGACTTACTCATATACTCTAAATCATCCATCCAAAAAATCAATATCCAAACTTTGGATATTGTGGTAGGCTAAAAAGCAGGGGGAGGAATTGTAGGCACGCCGGACGAGGTGAAGCCCCCGAAGACACGAGCAACATTTTGGCTTATGTAGTGCGAGTGGCTGAGGGGGCTGAACAGACCCATTCGGGGGTATTGTCGGGGGTCAGAGTTCTCTCAAAAAGATAGGTAGCATCTTCATAAAACGCAGGAAAGGCCAGTCAATTGTGATTGACTACCCAATTGACTACCCCTGCAATCCGGTTTGCAGGGGTAATTGCAGGGGTAGCAGATCAGGAATTTTGCTTGAAATGCGTCCGAACGCTATGATACAAACACCACCAAAGTTTATTCAGCTCAAAAATATTTTGGACGCTTCGCGTCTTCTCGTGCGTTTCGGCCAGAGAGGAAAAGGGTTTTTTGAAATCCACCACGAGCGTTCCCGAGGCAAGGCGGCGGTTCTACAAATGGAATTTGTTTTGCGCTCACCCGCGCAAGAGCCGATGGCGGCGAAGATTTATAACTATGAATAAATATTTCATCTATTGCCGGAAGTCGTCGGAGGACGAGGAGCGTCAGGTGTTGAGCATCGAAGCCCAACTCGCCGAACTTCGCGCGTTCGCGGAACAGAATAATCTGTTCATCGTCCGCGAATACACCGAGAGTCAGAGCGCGAAGGAACCCAGCCGCCCCGTGTTCGGCGAGATGGTAGCCCAGATAGAGCAGGGCGCGGCTTCCGGCATCTTGGCATGGAACCCCGACCGACTTGCTCGTAACAGCGTGGACGGCGGCAGGGTCATCTATCTCGTGGATACGGGCAAGATAACTTCTTTGAAGTTCCCTACCTTCTGGTTTGAGCCGACGCCGCAGGGAAAATTTATGTTGTCGGTCGCGTTCGGACAGGCCAAGTATTACACCGACAATCTGCGGGAAAATATCTTGCGGGGCATCCGGCAAAAGATACGGCGGGGCGAGCTGTCGGCAAAAGCTCCCATCGGGTATTTCAACGAGCCGCGCTTGCGTACCATCGAGCCGGACAAAAATACTTTCCATAAAGTGAAGGAGTGTCTTGAAGCTTTTGCCACGGGTCGGTACACGAAGACGGCCATACGGGACAAGATGTTTTCCGTGGGACTAACGAGCAGGGACGGCAAGCCCCTCGCCTTATCCTCCATACAGAAGATTTTAACCAACCCGTTCTACTACGGCCATTTCCGGTATCGGGGCGAGGTGCACGAGGGGTCGCATACGCCGATGATTTCCAAGAAGCTTTTTGACCAAGTACAGGAGGCACTTGTCTTGAACGGCAAGCCCCGCAAAAAGCGAAGCGACAAGAATTTTCCGTTTCTCGGGTTTGCGACTTGCTCCGAGTGCGGCTATGCCATCACTGGCGAACGGAAGGTGAAGCGGAACGGCAGGACATACCATTACTATCACTGCACCTTCAAGAGCAAGACGCAGGTCTGTTCGCAAACCCGCTTTGTGCGGGAGGAAGTTCTTGCCGGACAAGTGAAGGAGCTAGTCCAAAAAGCTTCTTTGCCCGACGAGTGGCGAGAAAAATATTTATCGAAACTGGACGGGGAAACGGGCGAAGCCCGCCGCTCGTCGGACGCTTTCGCCCAAAATCTGCGTACCAAGATAGCCGCCGTTAAAATGAAGATTGACCGCTGGAACGACGGCTATCTCTCCGGCTCGTTCGAGCTACCAGAATATCAGGAGACGAAGAACCGCCTCCTCTCCGAAAAGAAGACGCTCGACGAGCAACTGGGCGATTTTGAGCGAAAAGGAAATCGTTGGCTCGGACTATTCCGCAACTGGATAATCGAGGCCAACCAAGCCATAAATCTGATGAACCAAGAAAATCCGATACCTATGAAGGATTTTCTTGCCGCCATCGGCTCGAACCGCCGCCTTGCCTCGGGAACGCTCGTGGTGGATTTCAAAAAACCCTTTTCCTCTCTGGCCGAAACGCACGAGAAGACGCGAAGCGTCCAAAATATTTTTGAGCTGAATAAACTTTGGTGGACCTGAGGGGAATCGAACCCCTATCTGCCGGATGCAAACCGGCTGCTCTGCCACTAAGCTACAGGCCCTCGTTTTACTCAATTTATTGTAATAGCGCTTGACGAAAAATGGAAGACGGCGTAGTTTGATTAATGCTTACTAACAACAAGCGCCGCCGGAGTGGTTTTCCCTCCGAGTGTACTCACAACTTCACATTGGTACATTCGGGATTTCAACTCCGCGCGGCATAGGTATCGCCCCGCTCTGCTCGCACGAGTGGGGCTGGTTTTATTGACACCACGTACTCTCTCCGTTACAATTCCTTAACGTATGCCGACCATCAGGCAACTGATCAAGAAGGGAAGGCAGCCCTTGAAGTCCAAGACCAAGGCGCCGGCTTTGTCGTTCTACTTTAATTCGCTCACGAATCGGCCGGTGGATTCGGGGTCGCCCTTCAAGCGCGGCGTTTGCGTGAAGGTGTTCACGACGACGCCGAAGAAGCCGAACTCGGCGCTGCGGAAAGTGGCGCGCGTGCGGCTCACGAACGGCATGGAAATCACGGCGTATATCCCGGGCGAGGGGCACACGCTCCAAGAGCACTCTATCGTGATGGTACGCGGCGGGCGCGTGAAGGACCTTCCGGGCGTGCGGTACCACGTGGTGCGCGGGGTCCTGGACACGACGGGTGTGGAAAATCGCAAACAGCAGAGGTCAAAATATGGGACGAAACGGCCGAAGCCATAGCTGGCCTGGTAACTAGTAACTAGGAAACCTATGAGAAAAAAGCGCGTATATAAAAAATATCATAAGCCGGATGCCGTGCACGGCCGCGTTGAACTCGGCCGGTTTATCAATTATGTGATGAAGGACGGGAAGAAGTCCGTGGCGGAAAAAGTGGTGTATGGCGCTTTGGAAAAAGTGAAAGCGGCGATGAAAGAAGATCCCGTCAAAGTGTTCGAGAAAGCGATAGAGAATGCATCGCCGATGCTGGAGGTGGCGTCGCGGCGCGTCGGCGGCGCGAACTATCAGGTGCCGCGCGAGGTGCGCCCAGAGCGGCGCTTCATTCTCGCGGTCCGCTGGATCATTGGTGCGGCGCGCGCGAAAAAAGGGAAGCCGATGGCGGACAAGCTTGCTGAAGAATTGATGGCCGCCGCAAAGAACGAAGGTGCCGCGATCAAAAAGAAACTGGACACGCACCGCATGGCCGAGGCGAACCGCGCCTTCGCGCACTTCGCAAGATAATCCGTACCGAATTGTATGCCTAGGCAGTACCCGATAGAAAAGGTAAGGAATATTGGAATCATCGCGCACATTGATGCCGGTAAAACGACCGTCTCCGAGCGGGTGCTTTTTTATACTGGCGTTTCGCACAAGATCGGCGAGGTGCACACGGGCGACACGATCATGGATTGGATGGAGCAGGAGCGCGAGCGCGGCATCACGATCACCTCGGCCGCGACGACCGCGTTCTGGACGCCGACCTACCGCAACCACGACAAAAAGTTCGAGCATCGCATCAATCTGATTGACACGCCGGGGCACATTGACTTCACGGTGGAAGTGAAGCGGTCGCTCCGCGTTTTGGACGGCGCGGTCGTCGTGTTTGACGGCGTCGCGGGCGTTGAGCCGCAGTCGGAGACGAACTGGCGCTATGCGGACGAATACAACGTGCCGCGCATCTGTTTCATCAACAAACTTGATCGCATGGGCGCGAACTTTACGGGGAGTTTTCAATCAATCCTTGACCGGCTCACGCCGCACGCGATCCCGGTGCAGCTGCCGATCGGTCTTGAGGCGAATTTCAAGGGTATTGTGGACCTGCTTTTGAACAAGGCGTTCGGGTCTGAAGGCGAGCATGGCGAAAAAATCGTAGAGATTCCGATCCCGGACGAGATGAAGGCAGACATTGCGAAGCGCCGCCACGAATTAATTGAAAAGATCGCGGAGAATGACGACCACGCGATGGCGGCATATTTGGACGGAAAGGAGATCGGCGTTGAGGATCTTCGCCGCGTGCTGCGCAAGGCAGTCATCGCGAACAAAATCGTGCCGGTCTTCTGCGGCTCGGCCTTGAAGAACAAAGGCGTGCAGTTCATGCTGGATGCTGTTGTGGAGTATCTGCCGGCGCCGACGGACCTGCCGCCGGTCAAAGGTCACGATCCGAAAACAGGCGCGGAAATCACGCGCCAGGCGAAGGACGATGAACCGTTCTCGGCGCTTGCGTTTAAGATCGCGACCGATCCCGTACGTCGGCACGCTCGCGTATTTCCGGAATTATTCCGGCGTTTTGAAGCGCGGTTCGTATGTTTTAAATTCGACTAAGGACAATCAGGAGCGCATCGGGCGCGTGGTTCGCATGCACGCGAACGATCGCGAAGAAGTGGAAGAGGTCTATGCAGGCGAGATCGCGGCGATTGTCGGCCTGAAAAATACGACGACGGGGGATACGCTTTGCGATCCCGATTCGCCGATTGTGCTTGAGAGGATCACCTTCCCCGAACCCGTGATTGGTATTCGCATTGAACCGAAAACGAAAGCTGACCAGGAAAAGATGGGCACGGCCCTGCACCGGCTCGCCGAGGAGGACCCGACCTTCCGCGTGGCGGGGGATCCGGATACCGGGCGAGACGATTATCTCCGGCATGGGCGAGCTGCACTTGGAAATCATTGTAGACCGCATGAAGCGCGAGTTCGGCGTGGAAGCGAACGTCGGCCGGCCGCAGGTGGCGTACAAGGAGACGATCATGGGCGAGGCGGAAGCAGAAGGGAAATATATCCGCCAATCCGGCGGCCGCGGTCAGTACGGCCATGTCTGGCTGCGCGTGAAAGCGCTTCAGCGCGGAACGGGATTTGTGTTCCTGGACGAAATTAAAGGAGGCGTGATCCCGCAGGAATTCATCCCGGCGACCGAGAAGGGCGTCAAGGAGGCGTTGGACAAAGGCATTCTCGCGCACTATCCGGTGACGGACGTTGAGGTCACGTTGTATGACGGTTCGTTCCACGAAGTGGACTCTTCAGAAGCGGCGTTCAAGATTGCGGGTTCCATCGCGTTTCAGGAAGCCGCGAAGCGCGCAAAGCCTGTCATTTTGGAACCGATCATGAAATTGCAGGTGCTCGTGCCGCCGGACTTTTTGGGTGAGGTGACGGGACAACTGAATTCGAAGCGCGGTCGGATTGAAGCGCTCGGCGACCGGCCGGGATTGAAAGTGATTGACGCGAAAGTCCCGCTTTCCGAAATGTTCGGCTACGCGACGGAGCTCCGTTCAATGTCGCAGGGGCGCGGTTCGTTCACTATGGAATTTGACCACTATGAGCCGACGCCCGCGAACATCGCGCAGCTGATTATAGAAGGGAAGAAACGCTAAAAGACCCACATTTGGTCTTTCGGGGACGGCGTCGCTCCGTGCTCGGAGCGCGCCTCGCTCTTGCCGCCTTCGCGGCTCCGAGATGCCCCTCAAAACCAAATGTGGGTCTTTTATTCGACCTTGGTTATCTTCCTGGGATGCTCAGGAAAACCAATATCACGCGCCAGCCTTTTTCTTTTGTTCGAATCCTGTCCTGTGCACGAAAAACGAAAACCCCGCGATAGCAAATGCGGGATTTTCGCATTGTCGCGGGGCGATCAACGAACCTAGTGTGAATTGCAACGGATTTGCGTGACAAGTTCCTCCATGAGCCCCGCGAAGGTATTTGATTGACTGACAGCCCTTGCGACATCAAGCTTCGAGGTGAACACGGTTACTACAACGGCCAGTGCGGCCGAGAGCTGCTCTTGTGTCTCTCCGTGCGCACGCAAACAGGAAAAAGGAGTCATCCAGCTCCTGTCTCCCCCGCCCACGCGGCTCATGGCCCAGTTCACGTCTCGCTCCAGTCCGCAATAGGTTTCCAGATTATCTTCAATCCACTCGGCGTTCAGCCAGTCTCTCTCGGGGTCGGGGGGTCGACCTTCCTTCTCTCGGTGGGTGGAGAGAAAGTACGCTTGCTCCCTAATCCGAAAGCGCCGTCTTTCTTCCAGTGTTTTTAGTCTGTCCCATTCTCCGCTCAGCATACAAAACCTCCGTTTCTGGGTGCATTCTAGGATTTAAAATGATTTACGTCAAGCTGCTAGCAAAACAGGCCCGTTTTCGGCTGAAAGCCAGAATTGTTCGAAGATCGTCCAGGCCAGTGCAGGGTCTTTACATCGTCATTCGATAGTGATACAATATTCTACAGATGAGAGGCGTGGGACGATCCACAGAAACGAGGTTAAGGCAATGCAAGCATCAAAACAAGAAATCCTCGATCAAGCCATCGAGGAACTCGCTGATCTCAACGTCAACACTTACAACAACCTCCGGGCCCGGAACATCGTGACCATTGGGGACGTTGTTAAGCTCACGAGGGATGAGTTGCAGCGAGACACCCCGCAAGCGCGGCGGATGACAAAGGGAATGCTGGCCGACCTTGAGGGGGGACTTGCCAAGTTGGGCCTCTCCCTCCGGCCCTCGCAGTAAAACCACGGAAGGCAGGGGTTCGGACACCTCGTCTGCACTCCTGCCTTTCAAGCCTAAATTCACAAACTCATTGCGAATTGAGGCTTGGAGAGAAGTGTTCGAAAATCGTCCAGACCCGTGCACATTTAACGGCGGTTTAGAATGACATTATTGTATTAAGTGGCACGGGGAAGATAGTGCCGACGTCAAAATGACAAACCGAGGTGTCTCATGAAGAAGCACAACGGCCGTACGGGAATGAAGCGAAGTGACGTGGCCCTGAACTCCGACTGATCACCGCCGATGGTAAGTCTTTGGGGAGGGAGGAAATGAAAGATCGTGTCTCCCTCCCCACAAGAAACCTTAATGACCCTCAAGAAGGGCTTTTTTTATTGTGCTCGCATCGCCAAGAGGTGAGTTCGAAAATCGTCCAGGCCCGTGCACCTTTTTATGAATACGAAAAAGCTCTCTCGCTAGCGTCTTATAGAAGCCAGATAGGCTGGCAAGCTTAGCCAAAAAGGATTGCTGATAAATCCGAAGACGATTGCTTTTATTATCCTTGTTTTTTTCTGGTCGGATATCTCTCTGGAATAAATCAAATAGAAATTCAGAGCGACTAAAATCCATATAATGAAACCCAAAATTAAAAGAGGGCCAAGAGTAAAATCAGAGGTATAGAGTAGTGACACGCAAAGAATTCCGATAAAGTCAGCGACAAGACCCAGGGCGGTTACGAGCAGGATCTTTAAGAGAGAAGGTCCGCGAAACAACTTTTTAAATCGGTCGCGAGAAATAAGTGCAAAAATAATTACTGAATTAACAACTAGGTTTATAACAAAAAATATAAGAATTGAACCGATCGTTTCGGCCGGGGACGGGGTTATCAGATCGGCAAAAGTTAAAAGCGGAAATCCCAATAAGCCCAGAAACGTTAATATTTTTGCTGTCTGTCTCATAATAGGATGATTGTATCACAACTGTTTTTGATTCATTGGGTAGATCACAGCATAGTATCATTGAGGGAAATAATAACGGCGTTTTCGCGCAGTCCAAGAGATATCAAAGCGCTCCAAAAGAAAAAGCTCCAAGAATCTGCCTCTGGGGAGACGCCACGCTCGGATGAGCGATCCTCCCATTGACCATCAACCTTTCGATTGGCGCCCGCAGTGCACGGCGGCTTTCTGACCTTCAGGGGCAGATGCTTGGAGCTTGGTTCTTATGTAGTTTACCCTCCCCGCGGAAAAAAGACGATCGGGCGGGGTAGGGTGGTGGCCTCAACCGTTGGATAGGCGACACGTTCCTGATTCATTTCTTATTCGTCGACAAATAAGAAATGAACGTGTCGCCCCGGTAGGGTCGAAATCTAAGAGTAAGAATTACTTCTTATTCCTGAGGCAGGAACCTACTTTCAGGATAGAGAGAGCGTTTCAAAAGTCAAATAGTTTTTAAGGAAAATTTAACAATTTTTTTATATAATTTTAATCACCCGTATGCTATGTTGGTCGTAATGGAACAATCGGAAAGAGAAGAATTGAGGGCTGATCTCCGGCAAATCGTCGAGGCGGCTATTGAAGATTCTAAGAGCCGGATTGCGATAATTATGGAAAAACATAGCATTGATAAAACCAACTTTAGAGAAAAAGCAGAAAAGGGCTGATTATTTTGCCAACCGGAAGGTTCGGTGATAATCTATGGGTAATGCGCCAGTCGGAGCTTTTCACGAAGGTATCGCGGGCTGCGCCGAAGGATGAGACGGCACTGAACGCCGAGCTCCTCACGCGCGGCGGGTTTATTTATAAAAATTCTGCGGGCGTGTACTCATTCCTGCCGCTTGGCTGGAGAGTGATCCAGAAGATTGCGGGGATCATCCGCGAGGAGATGAACGCGATCGGCGGCCAGGAACTCTTTATGGCGGCGCTGCACGACAAGCGTTATTTGAAGGCGACGAAACGCTGGGACGTCGGCGTGGTATTCAAAGTGGTCTCGGGTGGAAAGGATGCCGGCGAAAAAGAGCCTGGATTCAACATCAGCTGGACACACGAGGAGATCATGGCGGAGATCGGCACGAAGTACATCAGTTCCTATAAAGATCTTCCGTTCGCGGCGTACCAGATCCAAACGAAGTTTAGGAACGAGCCGCGCGCGAAGTCGGGGCTTTTGCGGAGCCGCGAGTTTTTGATGAAGGACCTCTACAGTTTCCATACATCGGAGGAGGACCTCTTCAAGTATTACGACCGCGTGGCAACAGCGTATCAAAAGATCTTTGCGCGGTGCGGTTTGAAGGCGTATTACACGCTCGCCGCCGGCGGCGAGTTCACTGCTACGAACACGCACGAGTTCCAGGTGGTCGCGGCCGTCGGCGAAGACACGATTTATCTCTGCAAAAAATGCGAGTATGCGGAGAACAAGGAGATTTCAAAACTCAACGCTCACGGTAAATGTCCGAGGTGCGGCGCCGGCATAAGCGAAGAGAAGGCGATTGAGGTCGGCAATATTTTTCCGCTCGGCACGAAATATTCCGAGGCGTTCAACCTTCAATTTGCTGACGAAAAAGGGGAAAAAAAGTACGTGGTGATGGGGTCATACGGCATCGGGCTTGGTCGTGTGATGGCTGCGATTGTGGAGGTTATGAGCGACAAAAATGGCATTGTCTGGCCCGCAAATGTGGCTCCGTTCCGCGCGCATCTCCTTGCCTTGAACGGTGCTCGTGGCGATGAGGCGTACCGCGCTTTACAGAAGGAAAAAATTGAAGTACTTTATGACGACAGGAACCTTTCCGCGGGAGAAAAGTTCGCGGAAGCAGACCTCGTCGGCATCCCGTGGCGCCTGGTCGTGAGTCCCAAGCTCGGCACAAAAATTGAGGTCAAGCAGCGCGGCGGAGATAGCACAAAGATTATGGATATCAAAGAAGTGACGAAGAAATTATCTGAAACTGGAAACTAAAAACAGGAACAATGGCTTTTTTCAATAACATTTTCAAAGACATCGGCGTTGACCTCGGGACGGCTAATACCCTTATCTATCTAAAGGGAAAGGGCATCGTAGTGAACGAGCCATCGGTCGCGGCGGTGAATACAAAGACGAGCCATATTCTCGCGGTGGGCGACGAAGCAAAGAAGATGCTCGGCCGGACGCCTGCGCACATCAATGTGGTGCGGCCGCTCGTGAACGGCGTGATCTCCGATTTTGAAATGACGGAAGAGATGCTGCGGCATTTCTTGCGGAGGCGCGAGGCGAGTCCGATCACATCGTACCGGCGGGCGATCCTCTCGATCCCGAACAATTTGACGGAAGTGGAACGGAAATCGGTGGAGGATGCGGCGCTCAATGCCGGGTGTTCAAAAGTGTATCTTGTGGAATCGCCCACGGCGGCGGCACTCGGCGCGGGCTTGTCCATCATGGCTCCCGTTGCGAGCCTGATCGTGGACGTCGGCGGCGGCACGACTGATGTCGCGGTCATTTCCATGGGAGGCACCGTGGTCGCGCGGACGCTCAAGTTGGCGGGCGATCGGTTTAACGAAGACATCATGCATTTCGTGCGCGACGAGTTTCACTTGGCGATCGGCGAGCCGACGGCGGAGTTCGCAAAGATCGCGGTGGGGTCAGCCGTGCCGATGGACGAGCGGTTAGAAGTGCCGATTCGCGGCCGCGATATCACGAGCGGTTTGCCGCGCGAGATCAGTTTGAAAAACAATCATGTGCGTGTGGCGCTTGCAAAATCCATCCACACTGTGGTGGAGGCGGTGCGGGAGGTGATTGAGGAAACGCCGCCGGAGCTTGCGGGGGACATCCTTCAGCAGGGTATCACGCTTTGCGGCGGAGGCGCACTCCTCCGGGGGCTTGGAGAGCTTTTGGAAAAAGAGACCGGCGTTCCGGTCCACATCGCGGAGGATCCGCTGACCTGCGTTGCGCGCGGCCTGGGACAGATGGTGGACAATTTTGAAGCCCACCGCGAACTTTTGGATAATCCCTTGAAACCCTTGTCAATCAACCTTTAATTTTCTTCTAATGTGAAGAAGCGTGACGGATGGTCTCTCGTAGTATGCATCGTCATTTTAATCGTGCTTGTGTTTCTTGCGCCGCAGTACGGCGCGCGGGTGCGGGCGTGGCTCAGTCCTCTTGCGGCGCCCCAGGCGGAGAGCAGCGTTCTCGTCGCGGAAAACGAGGAGTTGAAAGCCGAGCTTGCACAGCTCGCGCGCGTCGCCGCGCAATTGCCCAGTTCCTCGCCCGCGTACCTTTCCGCCATGGTGTATTCGCGCTACCCTTTTAATTTCAAAAACGAATTTCTTGTTGATGCGGGTGCGAATGAGGGCGTCGCGGAGGGCAGGGCAGTGGTGTTCCAGGGGATCCTCGTCGGCGTCGTCCTAAGAACGTTCCCTGACTCTTCGCTCGTTCGGACGGTGTTTGATGGCAATTTCAAAATACCGGTGCGCGTCGGCGCGGCAGGGAATGACGGCCTGCTCACAGGCGGCGCATCTCCCTCAGTTGTTTCCATGGCGAAAGGCGCGGCGGTGCATGCGGGCGATATCGTCTATGCCGCGGCGGAGGGATTGCCGTACGGACTTCCGGTTGCCGTTGTCCAAGGCACGAGCACATCCGCGGACAACCTTTTTGAAGAAGCGGCCCTCACGTTCGCCTACGACGAGAACAGCATGCAAGTCGTTGCCATCGCCCGATGACCCTAAAACTGCTCGCCGGCCTCGTGCTCCTGCTCATCGCGCTTGCGCTCCAGTTCTCGCTTGCCGCGGCGAACGTGTATCTTGATTTTTCTTTCGCCACGCTCATTGCATTCGCGTTCGTGTTCGGATTTTGGGAGCTGGCATTCCTTGCCCTCACCGCGGTTTTTATCATCAACTGGCAGCCGGCCGTGAGTCCGGAGATACTCGTGTCTGCACTGTTTCCTTTTGCAGTCTTTTTTTTGCGCGATGCGTTCCGCTCACAGCCGTGGTTTCTCAACCTCGTCGCGATCTTCCTCGGTTTCCTTACGCTTGTCGTCGCGGCTGCGCCCGCGGCGCTCCTCGCATCGTGGCGGCTATTTTTGCCGGATCTCGCGGCGGGTTGGCTTTTCGGCACGTGCGTTTTCTTCCTGCTCTACCGATGGGACAGGGATTAGCGTATGCTAAGAACCGATGAGGCAGGATCGTTTCCGCGAGGTTGCGTTTGAAGATTCGTTGAACGACGACTGGAGCCGCGATTTGGACGTGGCGGAGGTTCCCATCGGGCACCGGCCGTTCTTCTGGCTTGGGATAATCGTTTTTTGCATTGCGCTCGCGGTCGCGGCGCGGATTGTCTATCTTAATTGGGCAAGCGGCGCGTATTACGCGGCGCGTGCGGAAGACAACGTGGCGGAATACGAAATGGCGCTGGCGCCGCGCGGCGCGATCTACGATCGCGAGGGCGATGTGCTTGCGGAAAGCAAGGCGGCATTCGCGGCGGTGCTTGACACGCGCGCATACGTGAATGACGAGTCGCTTCGCGCAGATACCGCGCGCATCGCGCAAAGCGTGCTCGGTATCACTTTCCACGATTTCACAAACCTTGTGAATCAGGCCGTCGCGCAGGATTTCGCGACGCCGGTCGTTCTTGCGGAGAACCTTACGCAGAACGAGCTTGTGAATCTCCAAGCAGCGAACCTCACGACGATCAAAGTGGAGAACGAATTCATACGCGACTATCCCCAAGGGCCTGTGTTCTCTTCGGTTGTCGGCTATACGGGTCGCGTGAGCGAAAACGATTTAAAGGCAGATCCATCTTTAAGCAATGCCGACTTTATCGGGAAAATGGGCATTGAGGCGTACTACGACGATGTCCTGCGCGGGAAGCCGGGAGTGACGGTGCAATACCGGAACGCGCAGGGCACGTTGCTCCGCGAGGAACAACAGTCCACACCGCAGGTCGGCGGCTCGCTTCATCTTACGATCGACGGAGGGCTGCAGTCGTACCTCTATTCGCGCCTCGCAAGCGGTTTACAGTCGCTCGGGAGAACCGTGGGCGTGGGCCTCGCAATAGATCCGCAGACAGGCGAAGTGCTTTCACTCATCAATCTTCCCGGTTTTGACGATAATGTGTTCTCGCAGTCCGGCACCGGCGGGGCGGCGGCGGAGATATCGCGTTTGCTTTCTTCCTCCGACAAACCGCTTTTCAATCGGGCGGTCGGCGGGTTTTACAATCCCGGTTCCACCGTGAAGCCCTTGGACGCGGTCGCGGCGCTCAAAGAAGGCGTGATTGACCCGCAACGCACCATTTTTTCGCCTGGCTATCTCCTTGTGCCGAATCCCTACAATTCCTCAACGCCGAGCCGGTACTTGGATTGGCGCTATCAAGGAAGCGTGGACTTGGCATCCGCGCTCGCGCAATCGTCGGACGTGTATTTCTATGTCGTGGGAGGCGGGTCGCCGCCGGCAAGCACGCCGCTTTTGAATGACCCGAGCGATTACGGCATTTCGGGCCTCGGCATTAGTCGGTTGTATCAATGGTGGGAAATGTTCGGCCTCGGGAGACCGACCGGCATTGATATGCCGAATGAAGCGGACGGGTTCCTGCCTACGCCGGACTGGAAGCAGAAACGCTTGGGAACGCCCTGGCTCCTTGGCGACACCTACAATGTTTCCATTGGGCAGGGAGACCTGCTCGTGAGTCCGCTCCAACTTTTGGATTATATCGGCGCCATCGGCAACGGCGGGAAAATTTACCGGCCGTTCCTAAACGCCGCTTCCACGCCGCAGATTTCGGAGGACCTCACGGGGCTTCTTCCGCAGATACAAGAAGTGCAGCAGGGGATGCGGGAAGGGGTAACGTCGCCGCAGGGGACGGCGTATTCATTGCACGATTTGCCAATTGACGCGTGCGCGAAGACCGGCAGCGCGCAAGTAGCGAACAACCAGCAGGAGAACGCGCTCTTTGTGGGCTATATGCCGTGCAAGAATCCGCAGGTGTCCATCCTTATCCTTATAGAGAATTCAAAAGAAGGAAGCCTGAACGCGGTGCCGATAGCGAAAGACATTCTCAATTGGTATTATTGGAACAGGATCGCGCGCGCGAATGCCGCGACCCCGTAATCTTTTATGAGCGAGTTCCACGAAGACCCTGTTTCCGGCGATTGGACCATTATTGCACCCGGGCGCGCCAAGCGTCCGGAAGACCTTTTGAAGCGCAGAGGACCGCGCGAGATATCGCCCATGCGCGGGTGCCCGTTTGAGGATCTGAAAAAATCCGGAAACTGGCCGCCGATTGCGATGTATCCCGACGAAGCGCACTGGAAGATCGCCATCATCCACAATAAATATCCTGCGCTCGCGCATGGCGCGCGTTGCGCTGCGGATATTTCCCGGGGTTTGTATCGCGGAAAGACCGGCGTGGGAGATCACGAGATTGTTGTCACCCGCGACCATCGGAAAAATTTCGCGGAACTCACTGCCCGGGAAGCGTGCAATGTCTTTACGGTAATCCGGGAACGATATCGGGTGATTGCGAAGGATGCGTGCAGCGCGTACGTTTCCACGTTCTTTAATTGGGGGAGGGAAGCGGGCGCTTCGCTTTCGCATCCCCACTATCAGATCCTCGCGCTCCCGATTATCCCTCCACACGCCATGAAGTCCCTTCATGGCGCTCTGCGGTATTTCAAGCAGCACGGCCGTTGTGTGCGCTGCGACATCGTCGCGGGGGAGCAAAAGGCGAACGTGCGGATGGTAGCAAAGAATCGCCACGCAATCGCGTTCGTTCCCTATGCGGCAAAGCGTCCCTTTGAAGTGAGCATTCTTCCGCGGCGCCACGCGCCGTACTTCGCGGAAACCCCAGGTGCGGTGCTTGCGGATGTCGCACGCCTGTTGCAGTCCGTGATGCGCCGCATGAAGAAGCATCTCCACGATCCGGACCTCAATTTCTTTATCCACGACGCCCCCGTAGATGGCCGCAAATATCCTTATCATCATTGGCACATTGAAGTCGTGCCGGTGGATGTGATTTCTCCTCCGGGAGGATTTGAGATCTCCACCATCGTGAATATCAACGTCGTTCCGCCGGACGCCGCTGCCGCGGTGCTGCGGGGGGAGAGGGCTGGATCATCATCGGGATCATGATGTGGAAGAAAATACTCAAGCACAAGGAGGTCAGTCTAATGTCGCTTGCGGCGCTTCTTTTTGTGATGGGCGGCGCCTTGTGGTCGCGCCTTGCGTTGCATATCACCGCCTTGAGTTCTCCCGTGATTCTTCATTACAACGATCTTGAGGGAATCACTGCCGTCGGCACGCCGGCGAATTTCGTCTTTATCGCAGCGTTTGGGATCGCAGCTGTCATCATGAATTTCGTTATCGCGCTTGAGCTTGAAGAAAGAAGCCGCTTTTTGGGGAAGTGTGCCGCCGCAGTCACCCTCGTCCTCGCCATCTTGCTTTTTATCGGTTTTGCGGCTATCATTAGCGTTAATTGATAGTATGGCACAGGACTTCGCGGTGATTCAAACCGGCGGGAAGCAATACAAGGTTTCCGCCGGGGAGAAATTAAAAATAGAAAAGACAAGCGCCGAAGGCGGCGCCATGGTTTTTGATAAGGTGCTTTTGCGGTCCGAGGACGGCCGCGTCACGATCGGCGCTCCTTACCTTACGAATGCTTCGGTGGAAGCGGAATTGCTCGGCGTGGGGCGCGAGAAAAAAAAGATCGTCTTTAAGTATCATTCCAAAACGCGGTTCCGCAAAAAAAAGGGACATCGACAGCAATATGCGGAAGTTAGGATTAAAAAAGTCTAAGAATGGATTTGACGCGCGGGGGGCATAGGGGTACAATGGTTTTTGTCATCCTTCGTGAAGGAGCGTTTTAGGTCGATTGGCTATTGCTTTTTCGCGAAGTGAAAGGGCATCGTTACAAATAAATTTAATCAAAACTTCACAAAAATCCATGGCAGAAAAAGAAAAATTTGACCGGTCCAAGCCGCACGTGAACGTGGGGACGATCGGCCACGTGGATCACGGAAAGACGACCTTGACCGCCGCGATCACACACATTTTGTTTATGAAGGGTCTGGCTAAGAAAGAAGAGGGCGTTGATCAGATCGACAACGCGCCGGAGGAAAAGGCACGCGGTATCACAATCGCATTGCACCACTCCGAGTATTCCACGGAAAAGCGCCACTACGCGCACATTGACGCGCCGGGGCACGCGGACTACATCAAAAACATGATCACGGGTGCCGCCCAGATGGACGGCGCGATACTTGTGGTCGCCGCAACGGACGGGCCGATGCCGCAGACGCGCGAGCACATCCTGCTTGCGTATCAGGTGGGCGTGCCGAAGATCGTGGTGTTCTTGAACAAGTGCGACCAAGTGGATGATCCGGAATTGATTGATCTCGTGGAATCCGAGGTGCGGGAACTCCTGAAAAAATATCATTTTGACGGCGACAACGCGCCGGTCATTCGCGGTTCGGCGTTGAAAGCATTGAACGTGAAATCTCCGGATGACCCGGACGCAAAACCGATCCTTGATCTTATCAAAGCGTTAGATGATTATATCCCGACGCCGGTCCGCGACGTCGACAAGCCGTTCCTTATGCCGATTGAAGACATCTTCTCTATTGAAGGCCGCGGTACGGTTGTCACCGGTCGCGTGGAGCGCGGAAAAGTGAAAGTGAATGAAGAGGTGGAGATTGTCGGTTTGCGACCCACGACCAAAACCGTCGTCACCGGCATCGAAATGTTCAATAAGCTTTTGGATGAGGGCATGGCGGGCGACAACATCGGCGCCTTGCTCCGCGGCTTGAAGAAAGAGGACGTTGAGCGCGGGCAGGTGATTGCGAAGCCGGGAACCGTCACGCCCCATTCGGAATTTGAGGCGGAGGTGTACGTGCTTTCCAAAGAGGAAGGCGGGAGGCACTCGCCGTTCTTCTCGGGCTACAAGCCGCAGTTCTATATCCGAACGACCGACGTGACCGGCGAGGTGACCCTGCCCTCGGGCATGGAGATGGTGATGCCGGGCGACACCGTAAAGCTCTCGGTGAAACTCATTTCCCCCGTTGCGCTTGAGGACAAGCAGCGCTTCGCCATTCGCGAAGGCGGCCACACCGTAGGCGCAGGAGCGGTTACGAAGATCGTCAAATAATATGGCAAAGAAGGAATCGGAAACGCCGCAAAAAATCCGGTTGCGGATCAAGTCCTACGACCACAAGCTGATTGACAATTCGGCGCGCCAGATCATTGAGACCGCCGAACGGAACGACGCGAAGGTGAACGGTCCGATTCCGCTACCCACGGAGATCAGGCACTACACCGTGAACCGTTCCACGTTCGTGCATAAGGACTCGCGCGAACAGTTTGAGCTCCGGGTGCACAAGCGTCTGGTGGAGATCCTGAATCCGAGCCAGAAGATTATTGAGTCGCTCACGAATTTGAATTTACCGGCAGGGGTGGATGTGGAAGTGAAAATGGTCTAACGAAAACGTCCACGCGAGAGTTTTTTTAGAGAGATTTAATCGGCGGCTTGCTAGAATTCACCGGTCAATGGGGCTGGTGGTGAAAGGGTATCACGGCAAGCTGTCAACTTGTAGTTCGGAGTTCGATTCTCCGCCAGTCCACATTGACGCGGGCGTTTGACAAGGTTAGAAATCGGAGTATAATGGGAGATAAGTTGACAGCTTGCCGGATGCCTTCGGGCTCCAAACCAAAGACCGCCTCGCAAGGGGCGGTTTTTGGTGATGCAGTGCATTAAAAAATTATTAAAGAACCTTTGACTATTTTTGTTCGTTTACTACCATGAGAGCATGGATGAACAAAATTTGGAGGCCACGGTTGCGCGGCTGGATGCCCAGCTGCCGCTTATGCGGATGGAGATAAGTAAGTTACATGTGAAAGCGGATAAAATTGACGCTGACCAGCGGAAGATGATGATTTTATTTGAGGAAACAGAGGCGAAATTCAAAATAACTCTGGAAGGCTATATTGCTGTCGGCAAGATATTGGATAAAGTTGAGGGGTGTATGGACGCTTTGGAACAGAAAATCGCGATGTTGCCTACTAAAAACGAGATGGAAGGATGGTTCGCACGCATCATAGAAATATTGGATAAAAAGGTGGATCGTGAGGAATTCGACGCCTTTAAACGCCGGCTTTTGCCGATCAATTGACACGGCGGGCCCTGTTTTGCTATACTTTCCCTAAGGTTTCCTCGGAAGTTTTATGCCAATATCTATCGCGCTTTGGCGCTTCGGAAGACGTCTTTCGTTTTCTTTAAGCACCGACCCCGCCTGAGGGCAGGGTTCGGTCGGGTATTCGCATGAACTTCCGGTGAGAACCGGAATTTTTGTTTTATGTCATTTATTCTCGGCAAAAAACTGAAAATGACGCAAATCTGGAAGGACGGGAAGGTGATTCCCGTGACCGTGATCCACGCGGAGCCAAACAAGGTGACTACGGTACGCAGTAAAGATAACGATGGCTATGAAGCCGTCCAGGTTTCGGTTGGGAAAGCGAAGCGTGAATTTCGGAACCGCGAATGGCATCCGATTGAGATGGGAAAGTTCAAGGTGGGCGATGCGGTGACGGTGGAAGCATTCGCGGCTGGCGAAAAAGTCCGCGTGAGCGGGCTTACGAAAGGGCGCGGATTCCAGGGTGTCGTGAAGCGGCACGGCTTCAGCGGCGGGCCGAAAACGCACGGGCAGAAGAACCGTTTCCGCGCGCCGGGTTCCATCGGCTCCACCGCGTTCCAGCGCGTGGTGCCCGGCCGCCGCATGGCGGGCCACATGGGCACGGAGCGCGTGACGATCAAGAATCTTGTGGTGGCGGACGTTGACAAAGAAAAAAATTTGATATTCCTCCGCGGTGCGGTGCCAGGCGCGCGTGGCGGCCTTTTGGAAATCCGGAATTAAAAATTCGTCATTAGAAATTTTCATGATCACCGACGTCTATAATTTGAACAATAAAAAAGTGGGAACGGTTGAATTGCCGGAAGACGTTTTCGGCGTCAAATGGAACCCGGTTTTGGTGAAGCAGGTGGTGGACGCACAGCGTGCGAACGCGCGGGATCCGTGGGCGCACGCGAAGGGACGCGGCGAAGTGCGCGGCGGCGGCAGGAAGCCGTGGCGCCAGAAGGGGACCGGCCGCGCGCGGCACGGTTCTATCCGGTCGCCCTTGTGGGTGGGCGGCGGCAAGGCGCACGGGCCGCGCAAGGAGCGCGATTATTCGCAAAAAGTGAACAAGAAAATGAAGCGTACGGCGCTCTTTTCCGCGCTTTCGCGGAAGATGAAAGACGGCGAAATGAAGATTTTTGAATCGTTCGCGCTTGAAGCGCCGAAAACAAAAGTACTGGCTTCTGCGCTTGCCATGGTTTTGAATATGAGAAAGAAAGCCAAGCGGTATGACGTGCTCTTGGTAGACCGCGCGGTCAATAAAAACCTGTTCCGCGCCGCGGCCAATCTAGAAAAGGCGAAAGCAACTGATGCGGCATCGCTGAACGTCATAGACGTTTTGGACCACAAGAATCTTTTTCTTGAGAAAGGTGCGGTCGCAACCATTGAAAAGCATTACAAAGTTGGAAATTAGAAATTGCCATGATCGACGTATTTCTTATCAAAAAACCTTGGGTGACGGAAAAATCCACCGGACTCTCCGCGCTCGGCAAGTACGTTTTCATTGTGAAGCCGAAAGCGACCAAGCAGGAGATCAAAAAAGCGGTGAAAGAAATTTATAAGGTGGATGCGGTCGCGGTGAACGTGGTGAACCGTCCGCCAAAACAGAAACGGTTTGGCGCGACATAAAAGGCACGCAGGAAGGGTATCGGAAGGCGATCGTCACTTTGAAAGCAGGCCAGAAAATAGACGTACAGTAAATCTCTAAAACCATGAAAAGCTATAAACCGACAACCGCATCGCGCCGCAGCATGACCACTTCTGATTACAAGGTACTCTCGGGCGTCCGCCCGTGGAAGCCGCTTTTGAAGCGATTGAAGTCCAATGCGGGCCGCAACTGCGCAGGGCCGCATTACGGTGCGCCACCAGGGCGGCGGCAACAAAAAATTGTACCGCATGGTTGATTTCAAGCAGAACCGTTTGAACGCGAAAGCGATCGTGGAGACCCTGGAATACGATCCGTATCGCACGGCATTCATTGCGCGCGTGAAATATGCCGATGGTACGCGCGCATATCTTTTGGCGCCGGAAGGCATGACGGTAGGCACGGAGATCGTCGTTGCCGAGTCGGCGCCCTTGAAGACCGGCAATCGGATGAAATTGAAAAACATTCCGGTCGGTTACCAAGTGCACAATATTGAACTCACGCCCGGCCGCGGCGGCCAGCTCGCGCGCTCGGCGGGTTCCTACGCGGAAGTGCTTGCAAATGCCGACGGGTACACGGATTTGAAGTTGTCTTCAGGCGAAGTGCGCCGCGTTCTATGGGACGGATTTGCCTCGCTCGGACAGGTTTCAAACGCCGAATGGAGTTTGATTACGGTCGGAAAAGCAGGCCGTTCGCGGTGGCTTGGCATCCGGCCGACCGTCCGCGGCAAGGCGATGAACCCGGTGGACCACCCGTACGGCGGCGGCGAGGGCAGCCAGCCGCGCGGCACGAGAAAACCGAAGACCCTGTGGGGCAAAGTGACGGGCGGACACAAGACGCGCAATCGGAAGAAAAAGTCGAGCAAGTTCATCCTGAAGCGCAGGAAGTAAACTGTTTACCAGAACCATGTCTCGCTCGCTCAAAAAGGGTCCCTACGTTGATCCAAGGCTTCTCCAAAAGATTTCCAAGGCGAAGCCGGAGAATGCGCCGGCCATTAAAACGTGGTCGCGCGCGTCGGAGATCGCACCGGAGATGGTGGGATATACCTTCAGCGTGCATAACGGCAAAACGTTCATTGAGGTGAAGATAGCGGAGGAGATGGTGGGCCATCGCTTGGGCGAATTCTCGCCGACGCGAAAATTCACGAAGCACGGCGGCAAGATGCAGAAGGAATTGGAAATCAAAGCCGCAGAAACGCAAAAAGCCCAAGCCGCCGCCGCAAAAGCGCCGTCCAAATAAATTGCTAACATGGAACAACAAACCGCAAAACTGAATTATCTGAAAATCGCGCCACGGAAAGTGCGGAGCGTTTCAGACCTTGTGAAGGGAATGTCCGTGAACGACGCGGAGGCGCAGCTTATGGCACAGCGCCGCCGGCCGGCAAAGGCGCTCCTCAAACTTTTGCGTTCGGCGGTCGCGGACGCCAAAAACAACAAACGGTGGAACGCGGATCATCTTTTTATTGCCGATTTCCGCGTGGACCAGGGGCCGATGCTCAAGCGACATTTGCCGCGCGCGCGCGGTTCGGCATCGCCGATCCAAAAGAAAATGAGCAACGTGACGCTCGTGCTCGGCCTCAATGAAAATCTAACGCCGAAGTACAAGATTGTCGTGCCGAAGAAGGTGAAACTGCCGCCCGGAGAGGAAAGGCCCAAGAAAAGCAAACGTGAAAAGCAGAAGCCGGAGAAGGAAGTCGTGGAGAGTAAGAAGCCGGGCTTCTTCAAGCGGATGTTCAATCCGAAATCACGCGCATCCAAATAATCATGGGACAGAAAATTAATCCACTTTCATATCGCTTGGGAATTACGAAGAACTGGCCGGTGCGCTGGTTCATTAAGGGTGGCTACGCGAAGTATCTTGAAGAGGACGAGGCGATCCGCAAAGTGATCAAAAAAAAAATCGGCCTCGCGGGAATTTCCGCGGTGGAAATTGAACGCACGCAAGGCAACCTGCGCATTTTCATCAAGGCGGCACGGCCGGGGCTCGTCATCGGCCGCGGCGGGAAAGGTGTGGAAGAACTGAACAAGGCGATCGCGGATGCGGTGCGCAAGGTGCGCGAGAACAAGGCGCCGATCGCTATGAGCGTGAACGTGGAGGAATTGAAGCGGTCGGAGATCGCGGCGCAGTACGTGGCGCAACAAATCGCGTGGGATTTGGAAAAGCGCATGCCTTTCCGCCGCACTATGAAGAAGTATATTGAGCAGGTGATGCAGAACAAAGAAGTGAAAGGAGCGAAAGTTTTTCTCTCCGGGCGGCTGGATGGGAACGAGATCGCGCGCCGTGAGCGGCTCGTGCGTGGATCGCTTCCGCTCCAGACCCTCCGCGCCGACATTGATTACGGGACGGCGACCGCGTTCACGACCTACGGCACGATCGGCATCAAGGTATGGATCTATAAAGGAGAGATTTTTGATAAAGGAGAAAGGAACGAATAAATAAACCATGCTGATCCCGAAAAAAGTAAAACATAGGAAGTGGCAGAAAGGACGCTCGCGGAAACGCCAGGTTGAAACGCGCGGCCTTGCGCTTGCGTATGGCGCAGTATGGCATCAAGGCGCTTGAGGCGGCATGGCTCACCTCGCGGCAGATTGAGGCCGCGCGGAAGACCATCACGAATTTTTTGAAGCGGAGCGGGCGCCTCTGGATCCGCGTGTTTCCCGATAAGCCGGTCACGCTCCGGCCGCCCGAGACCACGATGGGTGGCGGCAAGGGAAGCGTGGACCACTATGTGTTTCCGGTCCGTCCCGGGCGTGTCCTTTTTGAGATTGACGGCGTTCCCGAAGCGACCGCGAAGGAAGCGCTCCGCTTGGCTTCTTTCAAGCTTCCAGTGAAAAGCAAGATCATCACAAAATAATCACGCGTAATACCCATGAAGAAAAAAGATATCCAGGAATTAAAGCACCGTCCGACCGCGGAACTTGAGCACGTGATGAAAGAAGCGCAGGAAACCCTGCGGAAGCTTCGGTTTGATCTTGCGGCGGGAAAAGTGAAAGATATAAGCGGGATCAACGAGCTCAAGAAAAAAGTGGCGAGGATAAAAACCTTCATCCATGAGCGAGCAACACAGGGAAAATAAAAAGCGGAGAATAACCGGGGTCGTCGTTTCCGACAAGATGCAGAAAACGCGCGTGGTTGCCGTCCATCGTCTCAAAAAACACCCCAAGTATTTGAAATATTATCGGGTGACGACGAAGTTCAAAGCGCACGACGAAAAGAACGAATATAAGAAGGGTGATGCCGTGGTAATGGAAGAAACGCGCCCGCTGTCGCGGGGAAAGCGGTGGAAGATTATCGGAAGGATTTCGCAAAAACCATGATTCAGGAACGCTCCATTTTAAAAGTGGCGGATAACAGCGGCGCGAAGACCGTGCGGTGTTTCCGCATCTTGAGCGGCACCAGGCACCGCTACGCGGGCGTGGGTGACGTCATCGTCGCATCCGTGCAGGCGGCGGAGCCGCGGAAGACCGTAAAGAAAAAAGATGTGGTGAAGGTGCTCGTCGTCCGTACGAAGAACGCGATGCGCCGCCCCGACGGTTCGTATGTGCGTTTTGACGAGAACGCGGTGGTGCTCATTGACGCGAAAAAAGAGCCGATTGCGACGCGCATCTTCGGCCCCTTGCCGCACGAGCTCAAGGAAAGCGGATACGAGAAATTGATGACCATGGCCGAAGAAATAGTATAGTGAACCCGATAACTGGTGAGCCTAGAAACCGAAACCATGAATATTAAGAAAGGAGACAATGTAAAAATTCTGTCGGGGAAAGATCGCGGGAAGACCGGGACGGTTTTGCATGCGTACCCCGACGAAGCACGCATCATCATTGACGGATTGAATGTGTTCAAAAAGCGCGCGCGGCCGAAGAAGCAGGGGCAGAAAGGCGAGGTGGTGAACGTCCCGCGGCCGATGCCCGCGTCCAAAGTGATGCTCGTGTGCGTGAATTGCAAGAATCCGACGCGCGTAGGCTTCCGCACGGATGGTCCGCGAAAGACCCGTTACTGTAAGAAATGTAAAGCAATTACCTAATACGTATCATGGTGAGAAATGAAGCAAGAAAATTTTTGGAGAAGATCGTAGTTGATGCGGGGGTTGGCCGCTTGAGCCAGACGCCTGGCTTTGAAGAGAAAGCGCTTGTTCAGGTTATGCGCGACCTTGGACTCGTGACGGGACAGAAACCCGAGGTGCGCCGCGCGAAGAAATCCATCGCGGGGTTCAAGGTGCGCGAGGGACAGATCGTGGGGCTCCGTGTCACGCTCCGTCGCGATAAAATGGTTGATTTTTTTGAGCGATTGATTACTATAGTATTGCCTCGCGTGAGAGACTTCAATGGTTTGGATCTTAAAAACGTTGACGAAGGTGGCGTTTTGAATCTTGGCATACGAGAGCATTTTGTCTTTCCCGAAGTAGCGCCCGAGCAGTCACCTGTTTCGTTTTCGCTGGGGATTGCCATCGTGCCGCGCAAAAGAGACCGAGCGGCGGCCATCGCGGCGTTCCGCGCGCAAGGCCTTCCGTTCAAGAAGAAATAACATGGCAAAAGAATCTGTCATTGCGCGCAGCAAAAAGCGCCCGAAATATACGACCCGCATCGTGCGGCGCTGCTTCCGTTGCGGTCGCAAGCGGGGATACATGCGCGATTTCGGCCTCTGTAGGATCTGTTTTCGTGAGATGGCGACGAACCAAGAGATTCCCGGCATAAAGAAAGCAAGCTGGTAACCGCTATGTATTACGAACTTCTCCCAAAAATCAAAAATGCGGTGCGGGCCCGGAAGGGGAAGATATCCGTGCCGTTCTCAAAAATGGACTTCGCGATCTTGAAGGTGCTTGCCGATGCGGGATACGTGAAAAGCGCTGAAAAGGAAATGGCGGGAGGGAAGAGCGTGATTGCGATCCGCCTCGCCCCGCCTCTGAAACAGGACGCGACGAGCGGGTTTACGCTTGTGAGCAAGCCCAGCCGCCATCGGTATGCGGACTACCGCAGCCTGCGGACGGTCATGCAGGGACACGGCTTAGGCATTCTTTCAACCTCAAAGGGAATTATGACTGACCGGGAAGCGAAGAAGCAAAAAATCGGGGGCGAATATTTGTTCAAAATTTGGTAATACCATGAGCCGGCTCGTAAAAAAACCAATAACGATACCGAAAGGGGTGACTGCCACCGCAACGGATGGTTTCCTTGTGATTAAAGGGCCAAAAGGGGAAGAAAAGATAAAGCTTCCGCCGCAGAGCACGGCGAAGGTTATGGAAGAGAATCTCTGGGTATCCTCCGGGACAGAATGGGCCCTTGCGCGGAATGCAATACAAGGCGTGACGGAAGGGTTCGTAAAATCGTTGGAGATAGAAGGCGTCGGCTACCGCGCGGTTTTGGAAGGAAATGAATTGGTGTTACACCTCGGCTATGCAAAACCGGTGCGCATGAAAGTTCCCGAGGGAATTGCCATTGCTATTGAGAAAAACGTTATCAAAATATCCGGTATCAGCAAAGATCGCGTGGGACGTGCGGCGGCTGCGATTCGCGCATTGAAAAAACCGGAGCCATATAAAGGTAAGGGCATTCATTATCAGGGAGAGGTCATTCGCAGGAAAGTGGGGAAAAAGGCCGCGACAACCGGAGCAGTAGCGTAGTTTCGTAACTAGTAAACCCGGGAATTGGAAAACCTAGCAATATGAAACAGCGTAAAAAACTTAATCAGAAAAGGATACGCCGCGTGGCGCGCGTGCGCGCAAAGATTTTTGGCACCGCTTCCGTACCACGGCTCGTGGTAAACCGGAGCAACCGTTACGTGTACGCCCAATTGATTGACGACGCGAAGGGTAAAACGCTTGTGGCCGTCTCAAGTTTTGGCAAAAGCAACGCGGCAGGAAAGAAAACCAAAAGTGTACAAGCGTTCGCCGCAGGAGAAGCCTTTGCAAAGAAAGCGCTGGAGAAAGGGATCGCGCGCGCCGTGTTTGACCGGCGCGAGGCGAAGTTCCACGGCCGAGTGAAACAGTTCGCCGAAGGGGCAAAAAAGGGCGGTCTTACCCTATAGGCTATAATAATTCCATGCCATTGCCCCAAAAACCAAGGCACGATCGGAGAATGATGCCGGCGAGGAGAGAAGAATTCAAAGAGCGCGTGCTTGACATGCGGCGCGTGACGCGTGTCGTTGCGGGTGGCAAGCGCTTCCGTTTCCGCTGCACGCTCGTCCTGGGCGACGAGAAGGGGCGCGTGGGTATCGGCATCGCGAAAGGAGTGGACGTTCAGCAAGCGGTCGCGAAGGCAAAGACCGAAGCAAAAAAGAATATAATCGCGGTGAATCTGAAAGACAATCGCACGATCGCGCATGAAGTGATCGCGAAGTACAGTGCGGCGAAAGTGCTTTTGAAGCCGGGGAGCATGGGACACGGCCTTCGCGCGGGCGGCGCCGTCCGTTTTGTGCTCTCATTCGCGGGTGTCAAAGATGCGACGGCGAAATGCCTCGGGCGCACGCCGAACAAGCTCACGAACGCGATGGCGACCATTGAAGCGCTTAAGATGTTGAAAGCATAATTTCTACGCCTCCATGCAGCTTCACGAATTGAAATCAATTAAAAAGAGGAAGCAGCGGATCGGCCGCAGCGGCAAGCGCGGCAGCTATTCCGGGCGCGGCGTGAAGGGCCAAAAATCCCGCGCCGGGCGGCGGATGCGGCCCGCAGAGCGGGACATCATTCTGCGCATCCCGAAGCGGCGCGGGTTCAGGAACATACCAATGGCGAGAAATCCTGCGATCTTCAGCGTGGGAGACCTTTCGCGCGCGCTCAAATCGTTTGTGCAGGGGAGCGCGCCCCTCACGCTCGATCGGGCACTCCTCGTTGCGGCCGGACTTTTGAAGAAAAATTTTTCCGGCGAAGTGAAGTTGCTCGCCGGAGGGGAAGTAACGCTTCCCTTGCGCGTCACGGGCATGCGCGTATCGGAGGGTGCCAAGAAGAAAATTGAGAAGGCGGGAGGCAGTACGCACGAACTTGATAAACCCGAGAGCGACGCATCATGAACAGATTTTTGCAAATATTCAAGATTACGGATCTTCGCAACAAGGTTTTAATTGTCGCAGGCTTGCTCGTTGCCTATCGCGTCTTCGCGGCGATTCCGATCCCGGGTGTGGACGCGGCGCGGCTCGCGAACTATTTCAATTCTAACCAACTCTTCGGGTTTCTGAATTTCTTCTCCGGCGGAGGACTCGCAAATCTTTCCATCATGATGTTGGGCGTTGGTCCCTACATCACGGCAACGATCATCATGCAGCTTTTGACCATCGTCTTTCCGAGTTTCAAAGAGATGTATTACGAAGAAGGAGCGCGCGGGCAGGCAAAGTTCAACCAGTACTCGCGGCTCCTCACCGTGCCATTGGCCATCGTGAACGCGTACGGATTTTTGACATTGCTCATCTCACAGGGGGTCATTGACCGTCCGGCGCCGTTCGCCTTTATGACGAACATCATGGTGGTTGCATGCGGTTCCATGGTTGCGCTCTGGCTCGGCGAGCTCATCACCGAGCAGAAAGTGGGCAACGGAATTTCGCTCATCATTTTGGCGGGCATTCTCGCCCGCATTCCTTCGTTTGTAGGAACGGCTCTGGTATCCTATACGCCGTCGCTTTTAACCACCTATCTTGGATTTGCGGTGGTCGCGGTGCTCCTCATCGGCGGCATCGTGTATTTGAACGAGGGCGAACGGAAGATCCCGGTGGCCTATGCGCGGCGCGTACGCGGGAACAAGATGTATGGCGGCGCACAGAGCTACTTGCCCTTGAAAGTGAACCAGGCGGGGATGATACCTTTGATTTTTGCGATCTCAGTTTTGCTTTTCCCGCAATTCGCCGCATGGATCGTTTCCATCTTTTCCACTTCTTGGGGATTGAAGATCAACGCGTTCGCGACGGCGTTTGTCGGGAACCAGCTTTGGTACGGCATATTTTATTTTTTGCTGGTGTTCGCATTTACGTATTTCTATACATCCATCACGTTTAATCCGGAAGAGGTGGCGAAAAATTTGCAGCGGAGCGGAGGATTCGTGCCGGGCATCCGTCCGGGCGAGAGTACGGAGAAATTTTTCGGCAGCATCGTAAACCGTATCACGTTTTGGGGTGCGATCTTTCTCGGCATTGTGGCGATCTGTCCGATCATTGTTCAGGCGGTCACGGGCGTGGCGGTTCTCACGATCAGCGGTACAGCGATCCTGATCGTGGTAGCTGTTGCGCTTGAGACGATGCGGCAGGTGGACTCGCAGCTGACGGTGAGGGAATACGAGGGGATAGAATAGCGCCCTTTCCGCTTTTTCGGAACCCGCTTCGGCTCGGGCGCTCTCCTCGTTCGCTGACGAAAATTTGCCACCCTCCGCGACGAGCACGGGGGTCCCGTCAAATTTTCTGCTCACTCGGAGAGCGCTTTTTCCTCGCCTCCGCTAGGTTCCTCAAAGGCGAAAGGGGCGCTCTTTTCTCTCGTATTCACTCGCAGATCTTCCGTTGTGAACTTATCGTACTGGCACAAAATATCAAAGAAAAATTTATATTCGAAAGGGGTATAATTATTTAATGATAGTGGGTAACTTACTCCCCATAATATTTAGTGCTTTGATAGGTTCGGGGCTAACCTATTGGTTTGGCATTCGCCAGCTTCGAACAGAAACGGAGATTAAATTCAAAGTTGAAAAATATAACAATTTAATAAAGTATTTACGGGGGTTTGTCGGCACTGGTGCTAGTGGTGAATTAAAAAAGCAATTTTTTCAGGAATGGGAAACGTCTTGGTTGTATTGTTCGGATGAAGTCTTCGATGCTGTACGCCGAATGATCGAATTTGCTCGTGCTAAAGGGAAATCGAATGCACAGACGGGGGCGACTGATGAAAAAGGAAGGGAAATTCTCGGAGAAATAATCATAGCAATGAGAAAAGATCTTTTGAGAAAAAAGACCCATCTGTCCAGCAAAGACTTTCTTTTTTGGGATGTTTATGAATAGATGTGTCCTGCGGAGAGCGGCTAGCCTCGTTCGAGGTAAGGCCCGTGCGGAGCGTATTCTTTCCTTAGAGTTATTCTTCCTGTAAAATAGGAAGGCGCGATGACTGGACGGGATTAAAAAAGTATTAAAGAAAACTTGCGTTTTCTTTTCTTATTGCTATGATTTGGAAAAAGAAAAATAAAAAAATGACTGCGGCAATATTGTTAAAACGGACGGAGGGGGTTCGCGCGAGAAACATCAATGGAAAGAAGATGGCCGTTCTTCCTTTCGCAACGTGGGAGGATATTGAAAATTATTTTGAAGAAGTAGCTATGGGGCAATCGCCGCGCCTTATCGCGAAGATAAAGAAAGCCCGCGCGGGAAAAAAATCCTACTCGCTTAAGGAAGTAAAAAAGCGTCTTGGCCTTTGAATGCGGCATGATTGTACGCATAAAGGCAAGTGCCGAAAAGGACTTGAGGAAGCTTCCTGCGCTTGTCCAGAAAAGAATCGTGCGCAAAATTGAATTCTATGCTCGGGCGGTGGAACCATTGCGGTTCGCCAAGCCATTGCGCGATTGTCGCTTGGGACATTACCGTTTTCGGATCGGGGATTACCGCGTTCTTTTTGATGTAATCGATGGCACCATTTTCATACTGGCGGTTGAGCATCGGAGAGATGCGTATTGAGGAAAGACATATGGTATAGTCTTTGAAAGCGTATGGAAATAGGCGTTGATTATACTGGCATCTCCACTCCTTTCTATTGCAACGACGGGAAGGGGAATTTTTTGCTTCACAAGCGGAGCAAGAACACAAGGGATGACCATGGGATGTGGGATACGGGAGGCGGTAAGCTTGAGTTCGGCGTTTCGCCCGAAGAAAACGTTCTCAAGGAAATTTTGGAAGAATACGGTTGCCGCGGAAAAATTCAGGAAATGATGAAACCGTATTCTATCATCCGGGAATGGAACGGGAAAAAGACGCACTGGCTTGCCATCCCGTTTTTTATTGAAGTTGACCCGCGCGAAGCGAAAAACAACGAGCCGAAAAAAATAGACGAAATTGGATGGTTTCGTTTGGATGCTTTCCCGCAGCCGCTTCATCCTGGCGTCGTATACGCACTCAACCACTACCAAGAGTGGTTTAAGAAATACGGCGGGCGGGGATAGGGATTTACTTGCCGGCGTCGGGGATCTTGTGCCACTTGTTGGCCCTGAGGTGCCACGCCGCGACGTCTACGGCCTGAATGAGATCCCAGAGCTCCTTCGCGGCGTTGGTGTATAATTTCTCACGCCGGACTTTTTTGCGGGTTTCCGCGAGCTTTGCGGGAAGCTGCGATCCCCGTTCCTCTAATTCCTTGAGTTCAAGGTCAATGTCCAGATTGTCAGCGTCCTTTACGATTTTGGCCTCCAGGGTTTCGCGGCGTTCGTACTCTTCCAGAATTTTTTGGTTAAGGTCGGAGAAATCGGTTCCCTCAAAGAGATCGTTCGCTGCTTGGGGTTCATCCGCTTTCACGTAGACCTTTTGGACATAGCTGAGATCCGAGATCCTGGTTTCTGCAATATCGTGGACGAGCGCCATTTTGATTATCTTTTCCTCGTTTTTGCAATTTTCTTTTCTCGCGATAAGGAGGGCAAGGAATGCCACGCGGAAGGTATGCTCGGGGATGCTTGCGCAGTCAAGCCCAAGATGTTGCTTCCATCCGCGATGCATATTCCGGAGCGATCCGATTTCAAAAAGGAATTCAATGTCCCGTTTCCTCAGGTTCATGGTGTTAACTATAGCGTTTATTTTTTCAGGCGCAACGTTTTGATGTTCTCAAAGAACGGCTGGTAGAGGTCGTCGGCGAGGTTTATTTCCAGTTCGTGGCGATAGAGGCGGTCCGTGAATTTCACGGGCGGATCTTTGATGATGGCGAGCGGCTGGCGCTCATTGCCTTCGCCCATGGTAAGGACGGCGGCGGTCGCGAGGCTGTCGGCGATATCTACCTTAGAATATAGAAACTTGCGGCCAAAGAGATCGGGCTTCCCGCAGTAGTTCTTTATGCCCTTGAACCCGGCGTAGCCCAGTGCCACGCCCACAATGCCGCTGCGGAGCGGGAAGGCGCGGCTGTCGCTCACGATCACGCCGAGCTTTTTCACGCCGTAGCGCTTTTGCAATTGCTTTCGTATGCGCGCGGCGGCCGCAAAACTGTCTTTTGGTAAGAGAACCAGCTTTCCGTTGCCGTTGGAGGCGTCAATGCCCGCCGACGCCATCACCATTCGGTCGCGGATAGTGAGCCAAACGTATTTGGTGCGCATGGCCCATTCGCTTTCTTTTTTGATGAGCCGTCCTTTTTCCCGTTCCGTTCTTGCGACCGCCGTCCGGTGTTCGGAGAGCGCGACGATCTTTGACGTGACGACAAGGAGCGACCGCTCGGGGAGCGCTTTCACATATTTTTTAATGAAAGCGAGGAGGTCGTCTCCTTCCTTAAAGATGCGGGTTTTGACGGGAGCCACATTCATCTTTATGATAGTAGCATGGATTTTGATACCGTACTTGTCCTCGGTCCGCAGGGATCGGGGAAGGGAACGCAGGGAAAATTACTGGCGGAGAAGCTGGGATTTTTATTTTGGGAGATGGGAGGAATCCTTCGGGAGATAGAAGCGGGAGATACTCCTCTCGCAAAAAAGATTTCCGTCATGGATCAAGGGGTGTTGCTTACCGACGAGCTCATTATTGAAGTTGCTAAGGCCAAGCTCGCGACCATTCCTGCCGACCGGGGAATCATCTTTGACGGCATTCCGAGGAGAATGGGGCAGGCGGAGTTTTTGGTCAATTTTCTTAAGGGGCAGAAGAGGAAAAAGCCGGTGACTGTTTTTCTTGAGCTGCCAAGGGAGGAAACCTTCAAGCGGCTCTTGCTCCGTGCGCAGAAGGAGGGCAGGGCGGATGACACGCCGGAGGGCATTAATGAGCGCCTCCGCGCCTACGAGGAAGCGACGGTGCCGATGATAGAATATCTAAAAAAGGAAACGACATTTATCACAATTGACGGGCGTCCCTCCATTGAAGAGATTGAGAAAAACATTGATGCTGCGCTCGGGATCACGGGCGCGCGCCCCGCATGAATAAGAATATGAACAAAAAATCGTTTAATCTTATCTTACTGGGCGATCCCGCGTCCGGGAAGGCCACGCAAGCTGCGCGGCTCGTGAAAAAATATCGTTTTTATGACTTTGACATGGGGCGGGAATTGAGGAAACCCGCGGTGCGGGCGCAATATGATTTTGCGCGGACCACTGGCGTAGGGAAGCTCACGCCCACTCAAGTAGTGCGGGACATTCTCCGGCGCGTCATCCGCGCCGTTCCTCGCGGACAGGGCATTCTTTTTGACGGCCATCCTAAGATGATCGGGGAAGCGAAGCTGGTCGCAAGATTGCTCAAGCAAAACGGGCGGAGCAATCCATTAGTTCTTTATTTAAGCGTTCCGGTATCCGAAACTATAAAGCGGGCGGGGAAACGGAGGGAATATGCAGGAGGAAAGCTCGCAAAGCGGAGCGATGATCGGGAGCGAGCCATCAAGAATCGCAGGCGGTACTACGAACAGCAAGTAGCGCGCGTGGTAAAGTTTTTCAGAGAGAGATATACCTTTAGAAGAATTTCCGGTTTGGGAACTCGGGCCGAGGTTTGGAAAAGGATCGCTGCGGCCGTAAACGAATATGATCCTCAAGACGCCTGAAGAGATTGAGGTGATGGCGGAAGGAGGGCGGCGCCTCGCAGAGGTGCTACGGCGCCTCGCGGAAGAAACGCGCGCGGGCGTGACGACAAAGCAACTTGACCGACTGGCATATCAGCTTATCCACAAATCTGGAGCGAAGCCGGCGTTTTTGCACTATCGGCCCGCCGGCGCCCGCCGTGCCTATCCGTATTCGCTCTGTGCTTCATTGAACGACGTCGTCGTGCATGGCCAGCCATCCGATTACGTTGTGAAAGATGGCGATCTTGTGAAGCTGGATCTCGGTCTTTTATACAAAGGATTTTATCTTGACGCGGCGCGTACAGTGGCAGTCGGCAGGGTTGGCAAGGATGCCGCGCGGCTCGTTGCTGCCACAAAGGAAGCGCTCCTCGCTGCGATTCTAGAAATGAAGATAGGCAAGACATTGGGCGACATCGGCTACACGGTAGAAAAGACGGCAAAAAAGAACCGATGCGCCGTTGCGGACGGGCTTACGGGACATGGTATCGGCCGTTCGCTCCACGAAGATCCGACCGTGCTCAATGTTGGCCGAAAAGGAGAAGGCGAAGAACTGCAGGAAGGAACAGTGCTTGCGATAGAGCCGATGCTCGTGCTTGGCCATCCGCCTCTCAAGCAATTGCGCGATGAGAGCTGGGCTACGGCCGACGGGTCGCTCGCGGCGCATTTTGAGCACACCGTGGCAGTCACAAAAGATGGGCCGAGGGCGCTCACTGCATAATCGTGGTATAATTTTTCCGATCTCGCATGGCAAAGCCCTATCTTTCCATCATCGTGCCAGCATACAACGAGGCGGAGCGGCTCCCGAAAACCTTGCTTGACATGGATAAGCGATTGGAGCCCGCGCCATATTCTTACGAAATTGTGGTGGTGAGTGACGGTTCAAAGGACAACACGGCGGAGGTTGTGGAGAAGATGAAAAAGCTTGTGAGGAATTTGAAACTTATAGACAATACAGAGAACAAAGGCAAGGGAGGCGTCGTGCGGCAGGGGATGCTCCTTGCAAGTGGCACCATCCGGCTTTTTACCGATGCCGATAACTCCACTTCCATTGACCAGTTCGACCGGATGATCCCGCTCTTTAAAGAAGGATATGAAGTGGTGATTGGCTCGCGGGCGGTGAAGGGTGCCGAACTTGACCCTCCGGAACCGTGGTGGCGGCAGCTTGTTGGAAAAGCGCTGAACCTTCTCGTTCAGCTCCTGCTTCTCCCGGGCATTTGGGATACCCAGTGCGGTTTCAAAGCGTTCACGGCGGATGCTGCCGTGAAAGTGTTTGAAGAATCGCGGCTCCCCGGGTGGGGATTTGATTTTGAAACACTTGCGCTCGCAAAAACGATGGGATATCGGATCGCGCAAGTGCCCGTCCGCTGGGTAAATGACGCGAAATCACACGTCAAATTCTCGGGCGGCGTACAGTTTTTGCGGGATCTGGCAAGAGTTCGTTGGTGGTTGTGGACAGGAAAATACAAGTAGGGTATCCTTAGTAGCTATTGACGATGGCAAAACAATATCTTACGAAAGAGCGGCTTGAGGAATTCAAGGAAGAATTGGAGACACTCAAGAACAAAAAGCGGGTGGAGGTGGCCGAACGCTTGAAACAGGCGAAGGAATATGGCGACCTTTCTGAGAATTCCGAGTATGCCGAAGCGCGTGAGGAGCAGGCGAGCGTGGAAACGCGGATCGCCGAGCTTGAGGATCTGTTGAAGCAGGCGGTGACGATCAAAAAAACGGAAGGGGGCGATACCGTGGGCGTGGGTTCCACGGTAACGGCTCGGCGAGGGGATAAAACGGTGACATACACCATTGTCGGGTCGTATGAGGCGAAGCCGGAGGAGGGCCGCATCTCCGACGAATCGCCGCTCGGCAAGGCGTTCTTAAGGAAGAAAGTGGGGGAGACGGTTGAGGTTGCGACGCCGGCGGGGGCGGCGAGGTATGAGATCGTGAAGATAGAATAGCGCACCACTCCTTTTCTAAGAGACGCGGTTCGCGCACTCCTGCGGTGCGCGCCCGCTGGCTCTCGCGCCGACGGGTCCGCTTCGCGGACACCAAGCCCGTCGGCGCTCCGAGATCCTCTTAGAAAAAGAGCGGTGTGCTATTCTCACTCTTTTTCTTTGAATTTACTTGAAGATTTCGTTGCTGGTTATCTATAGTTATGGTCAGGGTAATATATTTACGCTAAGCTTTGGATATGGCCATTAAGCAACCTGTTTCCAATATCGATCTTGCCAAACAAAAGCTGATGACCGCTGAAGCGTATGCTGAATTGACTCATGAAACTCCATACATTTTTATCTTAGAGAAAGACGGCAAGCAACTGACGTATTTCGGTAGTCCGCACACGGACGATCCGGAAAGTCCGGTGTTTTCCGATATTGAATCACGGTACCGATCTGCCGATCCGGATATGGTTTTCGTTGAGGGCTTTGCGGACCTGCAGGGCCACGAAGAAGAATCCAAGAAATGGGCCCTGTCCCTTTCGCGGGAAGACGCGATCCGCATGGGAGAAAGTGGTTTCGCGCTGTGGTTGGCCGAAAGAGACGGCAAAGAGACAAAAAGTCCCGAGCCACATTTTGAAGACGAAATTGGCCATCTGGAAAGTTCTGGTTTTACCCGAGAGGAAATCTTCGTTTTTTGCGTGGCTCGCTACCTTCTGCAGTACCAGCGCTCTATTGATAAACAAACCCCCATGGCGGAATATGTTCAGTCGGAGCTTGATTTCTTAGCTCGAGCAGCGCATTGGCAGGGATTTCCCTTCACCCTGGATCATTTCATCGCGCTATATGAAAAGTTTATAGGTAAACTCTTCGATCCCACAGACGAATCGTTGAAATCGGTATCCGACCCTATTCCATGGCGCGACGCTCCTGCGCAAACGCGGATTAACGAAATCTCTCGCGCTTCCTCCAAGTTCCGGGATATGCATATCATTGAGGAAGTTGGAAAAACGCTCCAATCTCACAACAATCTGTTCGTTGTCTATGGAGCCTCGCACGCGGTCATGCAGGAACCTGCGATGCGGATGCTTCTCGGGTTAAATGAGAGCGACCCACAAGCCTAGCCTTTCTCCACTGTTCAGATCCGAAGGGATATCAAGACTATTCGAATATCGTCCCGGACTGCGCGCTTAATTTTCATTAAAAAATTCTTAAAAGGTATTTGACTTTAGGATGCGGTGTCCTAATATGAAACTATGCCTGCGGGGCGGTTGTCCCTGTCGACGTCATATTGTTGACAGCAGGCATGCTAAGGAACCCTTCTTTTGCTGGAGGGTTTTTTAGCATAAATGCTGAGAAAATGTTTTTCTTTGCCGTTGAATTGCCTAACCACAGTTTGATAGTTTGCCCATTACGCTGATTGGTGAATATCCAGAAACGTGCCAGCGGTGCCCCCAAGATTTTTTCCCCTTGGATTTTCGTCCGGTGCTTGATGATCCTCTCTTTTTGGGTAATGACGGAATTTGGATCGGCGAGGATGTTTCCTACGTAAGAAATTAGCTTAAATCGCCGCCTCTGTTCACTTTTCGGTCGCTGAATATTTCCTTTGCGAACAAGATGTTGAAATCCGATTCTGTTGAATACGACATATTCTCAAAGTGCGGGGCACCATATCCGCCTAATTTTTCTGTAGTGCTGGATTGTTGCGCGTTTCTCCTCTTCATAACTCATCCAGATATCATTTCATGCGGAGCATTAAAAAATTTTTAAATCAGTGGTATGATTGAAAGGATGCTGGAAGACATTATCAAGGAGCGGCGGAAGAAGCTTGAGTTACTGCGAAAGGCGGGGGTGGATCCTTATCCGGCGCGGGTGGCGAGGACGTCTGTGATCGCTGAGGCGCTTCGCGATTTTGAGAAGTTGGAGAAAACGGGGAAGAGCGTTTCGCTCGCGGGACGGTTGCGGAGCCTGCGCGATCAGGGGAAGATCGTGTTCGCGGACATGGAGGACGAAAGCGGGAAGATCCAGGTTGTTTTGAAGGAAGACGCGCTCAAGGGCGCGCGCGGCTTGGAGTTCTGGCGGTCGGCGCTGGACATCGGTGATTTTATTTCGGCGACGGGCGTTCTTTTTGTGACGAAGCGCGGCGAGAAAAGTTTAGAAGCGCGCGAGCTCGCGATGGCGGCGAAAAGTTTATTGCCGTTGCCGGACAAGTGGGAAGGGCTTGAAGATCCGGAGGTCCGCTTGCGGAAGCGTTATCTTGATCTTGTTGCGACGCCCACGCTGCGCGAGCTCTTTAGGAAGAAAACGGTGTTTTGGGAAACGTTCCGGAGCGCGTTGAAAGCGGAAGGATTTTGGGAGGTGGAAACGCCGGTTTTGGAGCAGTTGCCGGGCGGCGCGGAAGCGGAACCGTTCAAAACGCATCACAACGCGCTGGATACGGATTTTTATCTTCGCATATCGCTTGAGCTGTCCCTGAAGCGGCTCCTCGTCGGCGGTTTTGACAGGGTTTTTGAGATTGGCCGTGTTTTCCGGAACGAGGGCATTGATCGCGAGCATCTGCAGGACTTTACCGAGCTGGAGTTCTATTGGGCATACCGTGACTATAACGATACGATGGCGCTTACCGAAAAAGTTTATAAGGAAGTTATTAAAAAAACATGCGGCGGGCTTGTGACGGAATATCTCGGCAAGAAGATTGACTGGTCAAAAAAATGGAAGAAAGTGGATTATGTTGAAGCGTTCAAAGCTGCGAACGGCATTGATCCGGCCGCTGCGACGCGCGACGCGTTGTTCAAAAAGGCGAAGGAATTGAAACTGGAGCCGGAAAAAAATCTGGGCAAAGGGCGCCTCATTGATCTTATCTATAAGAAAACCGTGCGTCCTCATTTGATTGAGCCATGCTTCCTCGTGGATCCGCCGGTCGCGCTTGAGCCGCTTGCGAAGCGCAAACCCGGGGATTCGAAAGTGGTGGAACGATTCCAGATCATGGCTGCGGGCACGGAGCTCGGCAAGGGATTTTCGGAATTGAACGATCCGATTGACCAGCGCGTGCGGTTTGAGGAGCAGATGAAGCTCCGCGAGGCGGGGGACCGGGAGGCGCAATTTTTGGACGAGGATTTTTTGGAAGCGCTTTCGTACGGCATGCCGCCCGCGGGCGGATTTGGCGTCTCCGAGCGGCTCTTTGCGGTGCTTATGGATCGGCCGATGCGCGAATGTGTGTTCTTTCCACTCATGCGGCCGAGGAAATAGCATTTCACCGTTTCGCGCATGAGAAAAGTTTTAGTGTTCGGCACGTTTGACGGGATTCACGAAGGCCATCGCGCGTTTTTAAGGAAGGCGCGGATATATGGTGACCGCTTGATCGTTGCCGTTGCGCCGGACGAGGTTGTGGAGCAACTAAAGCACCGTCCGCCGCGCCACCGTTTAGAAGCGAGAATCGAGGCACTCCGAGCCGACATGTTAGCTGACCTTGTTGTCCCCGGTGATGCGGAGATCGGCACCTATCGGGTGGTGAAAAGTCACCGCCCCGATATCATCGCTCTGGGATATGATCAAGAGGCGCTGAAAGAAGATTTGAAACAACATCTCTCGGATTTTGATTGGCATGTGGAACTTGCGATTCTCGCGCCCTACAGGCCGGAGAAGCACCACAACCACTTGCGGTACGGGAGCTAACTGAGCCGCTTCGCGTTGTCGCAGATCAATTTTGCCTCGCCGTCGCGCGGAGAAATTCTCCCCTGGACAATGACCGCGGCATTTGCCACCCACGCGGGCGCGGTCTTTTCAAGAATACTATTAAACACTATGACCTCCAGCGGCTTTTGCGAGGCATCTTCAATCGTCGCGAAGATCATCGGCTGGCCGTTTTTCGTGATAATCTTGCGTATTTTCGTGACGATGCCTGCGGTGCGCACAAGGAGCCGGTCATTTTTTGTGGACATAAGTTCGGCGATCGGCTTCGCGCCCGCGGCCTTGAGCTGCTCGGCGTGCGCGGCGAGCGGGTGTTCCGAAAGATAAAATCCGATGAGCTCCTTTTCCCATGCGAGCCTCTCGGCGTTCGTGGCGGGCGTCGCCGGTTTCAATTTGAGCGACGCCGCCGGCATGGTATCGCCGAAGAGAGAGCCACCGCCATTTCGGCTGCCTGTTTTCCTTGCGGCGTTCGCGAACCGCAGGATGTCGTCCATGTTCGTGAGCGCCTGGTTGCGCTCAATGCCGAGCGAGTCAAACGCACCCGCTTTCACCAAGCTTTCCAGAGATTTTTTATTCAGGTCTTTATGCTGAATACGCATAAGGACGTCTTCAAAATTTTTGAACGGCCCGCGGCGCGTGCGTTCCTCAATGATCGCCCGCGTGATCTCGGAGCCCACGTTCTTCACCGCTTCAAGCCCGAAACGGATCTTTTCCCCTTCCGGCGTGAAGCTGACGAAACTCTTGTTGATGTCAGGCGCGAGAATTTCAATGCCTGACTGCTTCGCTTCCTGAATGAAGAACGAAATGCGCTCAATATCGCTCACTTCGGCATTCAGAAGCGCTGCCGTAAATTCTTCGGGGTAGTGTGCCTTTAAATATGCCGTTTGGTAGCCGATGAGCGCGTAGCACGCTGCATGGCTCCGATTGAAGCCATAGCGTGCGAATGGCGGAAAGAGTTCCCAAATGGCTTTCGCGGTCTTCTCGGGGATACCATTCTTCACCATCCCTTTTACGAGTTTTGCGCCCTGTTCGTTCAAGAGCGACTTTATTTTTTTGCCGATCGCTTTACGCAACGTGTCCGCTTCGGGGAGTGTGTAGCCCGCAAGGTCGCGGGCGATCTGCATCATCTGCTCTTGGTAGACGCCGATGCCATAGGTGTTCTTGAGGATGGGCTCAAGCTTGGGATGCAGGTAGGCGATTTTTTCTTCTCTGTGCTTCCGTTTGATGAAGGAAGGAATAAGCTCCATGGGTCCTGGGCGGAAGAGCGCCACGAGCGCGATGAGATCTTCCAGCACCGTAGGGCCAATTTCTTTCATGTAACGTCGCATACCACTTGATTCAAATTGAAACACGCCCGTCGTATCGGCTTTCTGAAGCAGTGCAAAGGTTTTCTTGTCGTCAAGTGGTATTTGAGAAATATTTACCGTTTCGCCGCGCAGTTCTTTTACAAGGCGGATCGTATCTTCAATGATGGTGAGATTTTTGAGTCCCAGAAGGTCAATTTTCAAAAGGCCGAGATCCTCAATCGCATGCATCTCAAACTGGGTAATAATGATATTTTTTTCCTGCGGAGCGAATTGCAATGGCACCCGTTCCATAAGCGGTTCTTTCGCGATCACAGTGCCGCAGGCGTGGACTGACGCGTGCCGTGCGACGCCCTCAAGATGGCGCGCGGTGTCAATAAGTTTTTTTGCTTCGGGATTGGTATCGTAGAGCGCCTTCAATTCCTGCACCCGCGCCAGGCATTCATCGAGCCATCCTTCCTTCATGCCCTGCGTGGGATTAAAAGGAATCAGTTTCGCGATCTGGTCGCAGAAGGCGTAGGAATAGCCCATGGCGCGACCGGCGTCGCGGATCGCCGCGCGTGCCGCCATCGTTCCGAACGTGATGATGCGCGCTACGCGGTCCTCGCCGTATTTTTCGCGCGCGTACGCGAGCACTTCATCCCGCCGAGCGTCCGCAAAGTCAATGTCAATGTCCGGCATCTGGATGCGCTCGGGATTCAGGAACCGCTCAAAGAGCAGCCCATAGGTGAGGGGATTGAGGTCAGTGATATCCAAGACATAAGAGACCAAACTGCCGGCGGCTGAGCCCCTGCCCGGCCCCACGGCGATGCCGTGCGCTTTAGCCCACGTGATGAGGTCTTGGACGATCAGGAAATAATCCGCGAAGCCGGTCTTTTCAATGATGCCCAATTCGTATTCCAGGCGATCACGCATTTCCTTCGTGTGCGCCTCGGGCGGGAATTTTTTGGGCAAACGTTCCTCAATCAATTCGCGAAGGTAGCCGTTGGCCGTTTTTTTCTCTGGCTTCGGAAAGCTGGGAAGGAGCACTTTCCCCAATTCAAGCTCCACGTTGCAACGCCCGGCGATCTCCGCGGTGCGTTCAAGCGCTTCGGCGCTGCCCGGCACCGCAGCGAATTTTTCCACCATCGCTTCCGGCGAGAGCAAAGAGAAATCGTCCATTTTCATGGTCATGCGGTCATCGTCCGCCAATTTATTGCCGGTTTGCACAGCAAGGAGCACGTCGTGGTATTCGTTATCTTCCGAACGAAGGTAGTGGCTGTCCTGCGTCGCAACGAGCGGAATGCCGGTTTCCTTTGAGAGCGCAATGAGTCCTGCTTCTATCTTTTCCGACTCGGGGACGTGCGGATGTTTTTGGATTTCCAGGAAATAGTTTCCTTTGCCGAAGATCATCTCGTAGTCCTGCGCAATCCGCTTTGCTTCGTCGGGTCGCCCGGCGAAAAGCGCCTGCCCGATCTCGCCGCCGAGACAGGCCGAGAGCGCGATGATTCCCTCGTGGTGCGCTCGCAGGAGATCTTTGTCCACGCGCGGGCGATAGTAAAAACCTTCCAAATGAGCTTTGGAAACGAGCGTGATCAAATTTTTCCACCCTGTTTGGTTTTCGGCGAGAAGGACGAGGTGATAGTACTTTTCAGTGGCCTCTTTTGAGAATCGGTCGCGGGGCGCTACGTAGGTTTCCACGCCAAGGATCGGTTTTATCCCGCTCTTTTTTGCCGCTTTATAAAATTCCACGGCGCCGTAGAGTACGCCATGGTCGGTGAGCGCAACGGCATTCATGCCGAGCTCCTTAATCCGCTTTACGAGGTCGTCTATTTTAGAAAGGCCGTCAAGAAGGGAATAGTGAGAGTGCGTATGAAGGTGGACGAATTTGGACATTATAGTTCTTTATGTTGCCCCCGCAAGCGAGGATGCAGAACATCGGATAAAATATTGATTTCTCTTACATGATACTAAAAATTTGCTTAAAAAGATAGCTTGGCCGCATACGCATAATGCTTGCGGGGCACGGGTGTTCTCGCGCTCCTGCGGCGCGAGCCACCCTGTTCTCTCGGCGTTCGCACCCAGCCGTATTTTTATTACGAAAAATTACGGCTGGGACCAAGCTGCGAGCGCCTCCGAGAACTCCCCGCAAGCATTATGCGCATGCGGCCGAACGGTCATTTGCTAATCCCTATACCAAAGTGCACCGGCCTGGACGATCTTCGAACGATCTTGGCTTTTAGCAAAAAAAGCCCGTTTTGCGAAGTAAGTATTGACAATAGGATATCCTCCTGATATAATAGGACCTAGACGAGAGGTTCCCTTCAACTTCGGTGCGAAAACTTCTTAGGACGTCCCGAAGGGGCACTCGAATTCAAACGGAGGCAAAACGGATGAGTATCCTTGATCCTTTGAGTGACGCAGTGTGCTGGAAGATTGTCGGCGTGATCATCCTAGTTTACGTTCTGATTTACGTTCCCAGGCCGGTTGTCAGGGCCGCTCGGAAAGGAGAGTTGATCGTGGGCAAGAAACTCTCTGTGGGTCACCTGTTGGGCGCAATCGCAAAGGGCCTGAAGGTTCCGGCGATTGTTACGCTCGTGGGGGCGGTCGCCGCCACTGTCTTCTATATCGCCCAAGATCCAGACCCCCATGACCCCGACCCAGCCTCTTGGGAACCACAAAGTTGGATCCATGTGTTCACCGGGCTCACGCTTACGGTCCAGATCATGCTTGTCTTGGTAGTTCTGTGCGTTGGACTCTTCTATGGAGGGAAGGCAGTTAAGCGATACCTGCTCGCCCCTTTGTGCCGAAGCATTGTCAGCCTCAGCAAGAAGGTCCGACCTTGGATTCCTGTCCGACGGTAAGACTCCTAGCCCAATCGGACTGTGGGAGCTCTGCAAGATAACATCTTTGCATCTCCCCACCTTTTTTCAGAACCTAACGATCTGGATTTTGAAAATAGGTGCACGGGTCTGGACGATTTTCGAACACTTCTCTCCAAGCCTCAATTCGCAATGAGTTTGTGAATTTAGGCTTGAAAGGCAGGAGTGCAGACGAGGTGTCCGAACCCCTGCCTTCCGTGGTTTTACTGCGAGGGCCGGAGGGAGAGGCCCAACTTGGCAAGTCCCCCCTCAAGGTCGGCCAGCATTCCCTTTGTCATCCGCCGCGCTTGCGGGGTGTCTCGCTGCAACTCATCCCTCGTGAGCTTAACAACGTCCCCAATGGTCACGATGTTCCGGGCCCGGAGGTTGTTGTAAGTGTTGACGTTGAGATCAGCGAGTTCCTCGATGGCTTGATCGAGGATTTCTTGTTTTGATGCTTGCATTGCCTTAACCTCGTTTCTGTGGATCGTCCCACGCCTCTCATCTGTAGAATATTGTATCACTATCGAATGACGACGTAAAGACCCTGCACAGGACAGGATTCGAACCATCTCAAGAGGGACTCATGTTTACAGAACTGTTATCGTCCTATAATATAGGTGGGTTGCGAAAGCCGCCGGAGTAGCTCAATGGCAGAGCAATGCTTTTGTAAAGCAGAGGTTGGAGGTTCGACTCCTCTCTCCGGCTCAACCGTTATCAAACTTGCCGTCATCAAGGAGCGCTTTGAAATAGATATCCAAAGCATCCAGTTTTTTGATTTCTTCCAGGGCGAACCATTGACACTCTACATGGTCATCGTTCAGTTTTGGTTGTCCGTCAATCTTGCCCAGATAGGTCAACCTGACGACGTGTCTGCCGGGAACCCTTAAAATATCTTGAGCCGCAATGAGTTTCGGCGCCTCAACCAGATCCAAATTCACCTCTTCTTTGATTTCCCTTTTCAGGTTATCAATGAGTGGGGTGCCCGGATTGATTCTCCCGCCGACGATGTCCCACTGTGCGCCAACCTCCGGATATTTTTCGGATGAGCGGCGTACGAGGAGGTACTTGCCGCTCTTATTTTGAAGAAGAGCCTTGACGCCGACTTGGAGTTCCATACCATCAGTATACTCCCAATCAATATTTAACAATTTTTTAATGTCTTTTTGGTAAAGTTGAGACGTGATCAAAAAGCCCGTTTTGGTCAAACTCTACAAAGGTGAGAATAAATCTATGCAAGATATTGCCACTATCTTGAATTGCTCTTTGCATACGATTTCGTATTGGATGGAAAAATATCAAATTCCTAGACGGACTCGCAACGAAGCGACGTATGTAAAGAGGAATCCAAACGGCGACCCATTCCGCTTTCATAAGCCCAATACCGCGGAGAAGGCGAAACTATTTGGGTTGGGTATCGGTCTTTATTGGGGAGAAGGGACTAAGGCCAATTTGTCATCGGTTCGTCTTGGTAACACCGATCCGGCGCTTATTAAAATATTTATCAGTTTCCTTATCAAGATATTTTACATTCGCAAGGAAGATCTAAAATTTGGTCTGCAATTGTTCAACGATATTGACACAGAGGAAGCTCTGGACTTTTGGATTAAAAAACTTAATATAGAGAGGGACCAAATCAATAAACCAATCGTCACAAAGTCCGGCCACTTGGGTACCTATAGAAGAAAGAGCCAATACGGAGTTATGACTGTGATGTATCACAATAAGAAGTTGCGGGACTTATTGGTTGACTTGGTTTCAAAAGAGAAAATGCCGATGTAGCTCAGCTGGCAGAGCAACTCCATGGTGGACCGAAGGGTCATGCCCACGGGCAGGGAAACCCGCCCGTGAATCCCGAATTACGGTTAAAAGCCAGTGCGTGGAGCGATGGCCAAGACCGTGGCGAGAAAAATCATTCTTCCCGCCCGAACGACTGACAAGGGGCGCTCGACCGCCACAAGCGGTATGCGCAAGATACAGTCTAATCCTCATATAAGCGTTGCGAAGTTGAGGTAGCGATGAAGGAGTAGGTCGTCGGTTCAAATCCGACCATCGGCTCAAAGTGGTTCAAGGTGGCACGCGAGCGCGATTTGCGAATTTTTCCGCAATCCGCTAGAATAGTTCCCATGGCGAAAGTGAAACGTGCCGACAAATTGATCACCCTCCGCTGTTCAGTTTGCAAGCGGCGGAATTATTACACGACCAAGAACAAGAAGACCGTGGAGCGGAAGCTGGAGTTCAAGAAATTTTGCAAGTGGTGCCGCAAACAAACGGTGCACAAGGAGGCGAGGATTACCGGAAAATAGCCGTCAAGTTTTCTTTAAGAATTATTTAATCCCGCGTGTGCCATGATGATCTTGTGGCATATTCTTCTGTTATGCGGCAGGAAGCAATCAGACTTCGCCAGAAAGGTCGTTCCATAAAGGAAATCGGTCGTTTTTTACGCGTTCCCGCGAATACGGTTTCTCTTTGGCTGCGCGATATCATATTGGACAAGCGAGCTCAAGCGCGACTGCTCAGCCTCATTAAACAAGGACAATTTATCGGCGCCGCCAAAAGGCACGTCCAAACAATGATTATTGGAGAAAAATATTTTCAGGCGGCGCTCGAGGAGATTCAGCGGAGGCCTAATTACAAAAAAATAATATGCGCAATGATGTTCTGGTGCGAAGGGAACAAGAATCCGAAAAGCGGGATGGCATTCACCAATTCAGATCCGACACTAGTGAAGGTTTTTCTCCGTTTACTACGCCAATCTTTTGTTCTTAATGAAGGAAAATTCCATCCTTGCGTGCATATTCATTCTTACCATTCGGCGCAGAAACAGCTTGATTTTTGGTCAAAAATAACTAGTATTGATAAGCAGCAGTTCATCAAATCTTGTCGAAAGCCAAATACGGGGAGGAGAATCCGGGAGAATTATCAAGGGTGTATAACTGTTCGCTATCACAGCAATGATTTGGCGCGACAATTGCTGGCTGTCGCCAGAGCATTTTTACATTTAACGGGGGCGTAAGCTCAACGGCAAACTGCGGGACTCCAAATCCTGACTTCCAGGTTCGAATCCTGGCGCCCCCGCCAGTCGGGAAATTGCAAATGCGAGCCGTCCGCCCCGTTTCGCTCGGCGGCCAATTTGTATTCATTCTTCGGCGAAAACGAGAAGGAGGTATCAATAAGGGCAAAAGAAATTTTTCCATAATTTGATTTGGAGTATTAACAGCATCTTGCTGTTTTTTTGGTTTTTTACTATTAGTTGACAATAACATTGGCTGGCATATAGTAAACGTGCTGGTTGGCTCTGGGAGTATAGACCCACCGGAGGAAGGCCCCCCAGGACACCAGCAAGTAGAGTAGCTGTTCCTTGGCAAGACGCGTGTTAGAAACCAGGTCCGGGCCAACGGATGGAGAGCAAAAGCTCGTTGAAGTCCGCCCCGGATCTGGCCACCACTCAAGGGCTTCGTGCATTGCGAAGTCTCTTCTTTTTTGAAGGAACGGTTGTGCGTACTTCACGCGCTTGAATCTGTATTCCGCCAAAGAAAAACTTGAAATTGTTAATGTTCGCGGCTCCTCCTTTCATTTCGCCCCGCCCCATCCGAGTTGCGCGAAGCGCGGCGAGGGCGCAATTCCGTTCGAACTATCTTCAAAATACACCGCTAGAGTATGTTATGATAAAAAGCAATGATGAAAATGGAAAGAGGGAAGTATTTGATAATCCCTTTTCTCTTCAGTCTGCTTATCATGACCGGCGCGGCTCATGGTCAGACAGACACAAGTCCGCCGTTTGCGCCTACCGGAGTTTCGGCCTCTTTGTCGCAATATGACCAGATAAGCGTTTCCTGGAACGCCCCTACCGATAATGTCGGCGTCGCCGGATATTATCTCTATCGCAACGGAACCTTGGTCGCAAATATCCAGAATACAGGTTACACGGACGCGGTTATTCCCGGGGCGGTATATTCGTATACTGTCGCCGCATATGATGCTGCAGGAAATGTCTCTCCTCTCTCTGCTCCGTCTTCTCCCATTTCGGTCGTGAAAGACATCACTCCTCCTTCCTCTCCCACGTGGATTTCGGTTGTGCCAGCCACCTCTTCAATAGTGCTTTCCTGGCATCCTGCCACTGATAATATCGCCGTCGTAGGATATTATATTTACTGCAATGGGAACCAAATTCCCGGCATCACAAACCCATTTACCGCAACTACATATACCGACACTGGCCGCTTTCCGGGATACACCTACACCTATAAAGTTGAGGCGTATGATGCGGCAGGAAACAATTCCTATTCCAATGCGACGAGCGTGACGACATTCTCGAATCTCACGCCGCCCTCCGTGCCCAACACGCTCTTTGTGACCGTGAAATCATCAGGCGAAATTGATATCACGTGGGGTGCTTCTCGCAATGGAATCGTCGCCGGATATTACATCTATCGTAATGGATCGCAGATTGCGAACGTTTCTTCAACGCCGACGTCATACGAAGACACTGGGCTTTCCCCGAATACCAGCTATCTTTATAATGTTGCGGCATATGATGCGGAAGGGAATGTTTCCGGCGAGAGCTATCCGGTACAGGGGACCACGCTCGCGCCGGATACGTCGGCGCCCAGCGCACCCTTTAATCTTTCCGCGAAACCAGTATCCGTGTCAGAAATAGATCTTGCCTGGTCTCCTTCGTATGACAACGTGGGCGTTGCGGGATATCACGTCTATCGGGACGAGGCACAGATCGCGGTTGTGACTTCTACCTCGTATGTGGATACAGGCCTCGCTTCTGACACAAGCTACAACTATGCCGTTGACGCTTACGACGCGGCGGGCAATGTCTCCGCACAAGCGCTGCGGTATAACATTCAGACATTGGCCGTGCAGCCGGCGCCTGCTGCCGCAACCACAAGCGTGACCGCGCCCACGGTGGCGGCTCAAGCCGCATCTGTTGCCCCCGTCGCTTTTCCTGCCGCGACATCAGTACCCGTGACATCGGTACCACCCGCGACGTCGGTATCGGCAACATTTGCGACGACGTTGTTTCTCGGCCTTCGGAGCGGCGGCGTCAAGAATTTGCAGACGTTTTTGATCCAGGAGGGATATCTCGCTTCTCACTACGCGACAGGATTCTTCGGGACGCTGACGCAGAAAGCGGTCCAGCAGTTCCAGTGCGATGAGAACATCGTGTGCTCGGGAAGCCCTGTGGCGACCGGCTGGGGCGTGGTGGGTGGGAAAACAAGGCTTGCACTGAATGCGTTGTACGGCGGAGGACAATCTACAAACGCTGCGAGCGCAAGCGCGGCCGCAGCCACGCTGCAGCAGTTGGAGGCACAATTGCAATCGCTCCAGGCGCAATTGAAAGCTCTTCAGGATGAGAGTAAGTGAGCGGTTGACAAATTCGGCGGGCGCACTATACTGAGGACACTTCCAAAGACCACAGGCATCCCGTGCGCGTTAGTGCCGAAAAGGGAATAAGACCTGCCAAGGAATGCGTAGGAAGCGCTTCGAGGCATTTTTACGCAATCTATATATGGCTTTGGGAAGCCCTTTTTTGTTTTTAGAACGCCATGAAAACAAAAGCGCAAAAAACCGAAGAATTAAGAAAAGCCAAAGCGTTGCTTGAGAAGAGCAGAGCACTCATTTTTGCGGACTTCACAAAAATTAGTGCAGAAGACGTGCGAAAATTCCGTGCCGAACTTAAGAAAATCGGCGCGAATTTTCTCGTGATCAAGAAGCGGCTCCTTACCTTGCTTTTGAAAGAGCGGGGGATGAATGTTGATTTAAAACAATTTAAAATTTCCGTAGGAACCATTTTTTCCGAGAACGGAATTGATGTTGCTGCGGGGCCGGCGTTTAGATTTTTTTCAGGACTTGAAATTCCGGAAGGAGGAGATAAGCAAATATGGATCAAGCACGTGCTCGGCGGCTATGACGTCACAGGCAATCTCCCCATAGATGCGGCGCAGGTAGTTTTTATCGGCAAGCTGCCTCCGCACGAAGTGCTCCTCGCGCAGCTTTTGGGCATGCTCACGGCACCAATCAGATCATTCATGTATCTTTTGGATCAGAAGGCAAAAAGGTCGGGCTAACGCAAGCGAAATAATTTTATGGCAAATTTTGACGAGTTGATTTCAAAAATAGAGTCGCTCACCGTGGTGGAGCTCGCGGAGCTCGTGAAGAAGCTTGAAGAGAAGTTCGGCATCTCGGCGGCGGCGCCGGTTGCGGCGGGCGCGGGAGCCGGTGCGGCCGCGGCGGAGGAGAAGACCAGCTTCAATGTGGTTCTCAAAGCGGCTGGCGCGAACAAGTTGAACGCTATCAAGGCAGTTCGCGAAGTGACCACCTTGGGACTTAAGGAGGCGAAGGATCTCGTGGAAGGCGCACCGAAGGCGGTAAGGGAAAATGTGAAAAAAGAGGAAGCGGAGGAGATCAAGAAGAAGCTTGAAGCCGCGGGCGCGACGGTAGAAATTCAGTAGTATAATAAATAGAAATGAAGCAGAGGGCTCGCATTTCGCCGACTTCGTCTTCGCAGGAGGTGTGAAATGCGAGCCCTCTGCGAAAGGGCGTTTAGCTCAGTGGTAGAGCGTTCCGTTCACATCGGAAAGGTCGCAGGTCCGATCCCTGCAACGCCCACCGATGAAAAAAGTTATCCTCATTGATCTGGACCATACGCTTATAGATACCGAAAGGATCAAGCGGGAGCACGAAAGCATTCTGAGATGTTTCGGGGTGAGCGCCTCTGTCTCAAAAAATGCGTATCGGAAAGTGACGCGCCGCGGTTTTTATCATCCCGTGCCGCACACGCACGCCGTAATTCCCGACGGTCTCTCGCGCCGGCGCGCCCTTCGCGAATATTGGCAATTGTTTGAAAAGAGGGGGACGTATAATTTTCCGGGCGTTGTGACGTTTTTGAAAATGCTCTCACGAAAATATCGGCTCATACTTTTAAGCTGGGGGCACAAGGATTTCCAATTGAAAAAATTCAACCAGGCAGGCTTTGGAAAATTTTTTGAAGCAGCGGTGATTATGAGAAATCGCCGAAAGGAGAAAGATTTGCAGCGGTTCTTCGGGAAGTATGGCAACAATGTTTTATTGCTCGACGACTCACCGGTCGCCGTATCCGTTGCCCGCAAGATTGGCATGAAGACGGTGCGCGTCAAGAAGGGCTGGAAGGACGCGAACTATTATCGCCGACTTCTTGCACGGATAATGAAATAACCCGTTCTCCGGTGGGGAAGGCGGCTTTTGCGTTGCAGCTGTACAAGTTGTGAATATCTGGTGGATGTTTATTTTAATAATGTAGATAGGATAATGTTTCCGAACCGCTTCCTTCATGGGGAGATCATTTTTGACATACTACCGTAGTGGTTTAGAATTAAACAAAAGTGGTGAGTTGTGGATAATTCTGGGGATAAACGCCACTTTCTGTGCAGAACTCGGGCAATGCCCATAAAACTATGCTTCTCGGAGAATACCAGCACAATTTGGATATCAAAGGTCGGGTTGCGATTCCGGCAAAATTCCGCGACAAATTATCAGCCGGAGCCATCATCACGCGCGGAATTGACAATTGTCTTTTCGTGTTTGCAAACACCGAGTGGGAAGTGCTCGCAAAAAAGCTCATCGCGTTGCCGCTTGCTCAAGCGAACTCACGCGCATTCGTGCGGCTCATGCTCGCGGGCGCCTCGGACGTGGAGATAGACAACCAGGGGAGGATTCTGATCCCCGATTATCTTCGCAAGTACGCCGCCCTCAAGAAAGAAGTAATCATTGCGGGGCTTTACAATCGCATTGAGATTTGGGATGAGGCCGTATGGCGGTCCTACAAGACAAAAACGGAAAGTGCTTCGGAAGAGATCGCGGAAAAATTGGGTGAACTGGGCATCTAGTAACCAGGTATCGGTAACTTGTTACTAATATGCACGTCCCCGTTCTTTTAAAAGAAGTCCTTCATTATCTTGATCCCAAGCCCGGCGATTTCCTGATTGACGGCACAGTGGATGGCGGGGGACATGCCGAGGCGATGGTGAAAAAAATCATGCCCGGCGGGTTGTTGCTCGGCGTGGATTGGGACAGCGGAATGATTGAGGCGCGTGAAGCCCATCGTACCTACGGCAGGCGCGAACGATATGTGCAGGGAAATTATGCAGATCTGCCCGCAATCCTTGCGAGAGAAAAGTTGGGCAAGGCGGACGGGTTGTTTCTGGATCTTGGATTTTCTTCGGAGCAACTCGCGTGTTCAGGAAAGGGATTCAGTTTCGGCGAAGATGCCCGGAACGAGCCGCTCATCATGACTTACGATGACACGCGGTCGCCGGTTTCCGAAATTCTCCGGAGACTCCGCGAAGAAGAACTCGCGAACATTATTTTCGAATTCGGCGGCGAACGGTTTTCGCGGAGGATTGCAAAGGCGATCAAAGAGCATGGACGGAAAAAACCGGTTGCGACCAGTGGGGAACTTGCGGAGGTCGTGCGGGGCGCGGTGCCGAAAAACTACGAGCGCGGGCGGATTGATCCTGCGACGAGAACGTTCCAAGCGCTGCGGATCGTGGCGAACGATGAGCTCGGCAATCTGCAAAGCGTGCTGCAGCGTTTGACGGAGATTTTGAAACCAGGCGGGCGCGTAGCGGTCATCGCATTTCATTCGCTTGAGGATCGCATCGTAAAGCAATCGTTCCAAGTTTTGGCGAGAGAACAAAAAATAAAAATTTTGACTAAAAAGCCGCTCACGGCTTCGCGGGAGGAAATAATGCAAAATCCGAGGAGTCGTTCAGCAAAATTGCGGGCAGCCCGCGTGCAATAACCATGACGTTTATCCAACCCAACAAAAAGAGATACATTGTGAATGCCATACTCGTGGTGTTCGGTGTTGTGCTTGCCGCGGAAGTATTCGGGATGGTGGCACTTTATAATACCACGGTGAACCTTGACCACAGCATCGCGGCGGCGAAGGCGCAGCTTGACGCGACGGGCGCGGCAAATACCAATTTAAATAATACGATCATAGGGCTATTGGGCAGCGACGATGCGGCGAAGCTCGCGGCAACGGACGGACTTGTGCAAGAACAGAAACCGCAATATGTGAGAGCCAATCAGCAATGGCCTATCGCTTCGCAATAATCATCGTAGTGCTCGTAGCGGCATATTTTTTGCTGGGATTTCATCTCTATGAGCTACAGATCACAAAAGGAGGTTATTATTTTGCGAAGGCGCAGGCCGAGATAACAACAACGCAGGGTACAAGCGGCAGCCGCGGATCCATTTATTTTACGGACAATACTGGCACGCTTTTGCCGGCGGCCATTGAGCAGGAATTCCCCATCATTTACGCGGTACCCACTGCGATTGCGGACGCAGAGGAAGCGGCGAACACGGTGGCGCCGATTCTTGGCATGCCCGTAGCCACGCTCCAAAAACTTTTTTCAAAACCGAACGACCAATACGAGCTTTTAATGCACAAGGCGGATTCCTCGGTGGCGCAGGAGATTACCGATCTGAACCTCAAGGGAGTGTACGCCGATTTTGAGCCCGAGCGTTATTATCCTCTGGGGACTGTGGCGTCGCAGGTCTTGGGGTACGTGGGTCCGAATGCGACGAACAACGGCGAGAGCGGCCATTACGGCATTGAGGGATTTTATGAGAGTACGCTTGCAGATGCTACGGACATCAATTTGACGATTGACCCGAACATTCAGATTGAGGCCGAAAAAGTGCTGGATGACCTTGTGACGCAGAACGGTGCCACCGGCGGCAGCGTTATTGTGGAAGATCCACAAACGGGAAAAATCCTTGCGATGGCGGGCAATCCGAGTTTTGATCCGAACAACTACAGTGTTTCGCCCATTGCGAATTTCTTGAATCCGAATATCCAGGCGGTGTATGAACCGGGATCTATCTTCAAGGTGTTCACGATGGCGGCGGGGATTGATGCGGGGAAAATTACGCCGAACACCACGTACGATGACAAAGGATACGTGAACGTGAATAGCGCCCACATCACGAACTATGATTTTGCGACGCACGGGCCGTACGGTCCGGGCACCACCATGACCGAGGTGATTGAACATTCCATCAACACCGGTGCGATCTTCGCTGAAAACCAGACGGGCAACGACATTTTTACAAGCTATATGAAAAAATTCCGCCTGGACCAAAAGACAGGGATTGACCTTCCGGGGGAAGTGGCGGGGAATTTGAGCGAGCTTAATCCAAAGTCGCGGCAGGTCGCGTTTGATACGGCGGCGTACGGTCAGGGCGTGGCGATAACGCCAATAGAGCTCGTAAGTGCGATTGCGGCGATCGCGAACGGCGGCCTCATGATGCGGCCCTACCTAAGTGCGGCGCTCTCGCCGGAGTCACAGGGAAGGGTGATAAGTACGAGCACTGCGGCGCAAGTGACCCAGATGATGGTGAACGCGGTAGATTTGGCGCAGGTCGCAAGCATCAACGGCTATGCCTTGGCGGGAAAAACGGGGAGTGCATTTATTCCTGACCTCGTGCACGGCGGATATACCAATAATCTGATTGACTCATATGTGGGATTCGGGCCGACTTCCAATCCGCGTTTCATCGCGCTCATACGGTTGAACACGCTGCCTTCTACCTCTCTCGCGGCACAGAGCGTCGTGCCGGCCTTCAAGGAACTTGCCCAGTACATCATCAATTATGAGAACGTTCCGCCGGACCGCCTCTAAGTTCTTCTTCACTCATTGATTTTCGGAGCAAATCCCGCTAAGATTTCGGAGATACGTGGTGCGTTGGCCTCATCGTCTAACGGCCAGGACGGCGCCCTCTCACGGCGCAAATCGGGGTTCGATTCCCCGTGGGGCTACGGCAGGAATAACAAATGCTCTTGAAAGGGACGGTGTCGTTTCCTCCGGCGGGGAAACGCACCTCGCTCTCGCCACGGCAGGCAACCTGAAGGTTGCCTCAAGCCGCCGTGGCTCCGAGATGCCCTTTCAAGAGCATTTGTTATTCCTTGTTGTTTTCTCGTCGGGAATCGAACGAGGAAAGGGGTCGGGGAAACCTGGGTTTCCCCGTGTTGGAGGGTCGCCGTCTGCGGCGACAGTTCGGCACCGAGGGTGCCGAAAGCGCAGGCGGCCGAAGGCCGCCGAGCAGTGAGATTCCCCGTGGGGCATGAAATTATTTGAGTAATCAGATCTGAAATCGCAAAAGATTTGTGAACTCAGATTTGGTGGAGGTGTTTCGCCGTACACCCCCAAAACGGTTTAGGCCCTCAGTTGAATTTTCCGAAGTCAACCAAGGTATTGCAATTCTCATCCCTCCACACATCCGGGTTCATCCCGCGAAGGTCCCGAAGAAACCCTGTCTTCGTGACGAGGTAATCCCATGCACGGAGAAACAGGCGGTGAGCCTTATTTGCCCGGCGCTCGGCTTTTTCGAATGCGATTTGTTCGCGGGCAAACTTCTTGCGAATACGGAGGAGATCATTGAGTTCGGCACCTTCATAGGTAATTGCCCTCGCTGCCTCCTTGAGCGCTGTGGAGGCCCTGTTCCGCGTTTCGATAGTTACCATCGCGAGGCGCCCGAGCATAAGCAAACGGTGCAGCATCCTCTCGTGAAGGGTCTCCACCTCCTCCGTGTTTTGCGGAAAGTACTTGGGGGACAGTTTCATGATGGCTTCCCAGTCGGAGAGTATCTTCGTAACCTCTCTCCATCCTTCTCCGCCACTCATACCAACAAACACGAGGGTAGCACAAGAACTCACCCCTGCGGCCACAACGCACCATAGCAAAATATCTAGGAGGGTCTTCCAACTGCCCCGAGCCGGTGAACCCCATTTCGCATCGGCGGACATAATGAATAACGTAGCAAACAGACACATGACTGTCGTCAGTGCCGCAAGATACCTTATGCGGTAATGCTGAACATGCCTTCTTGTTACGATCATGTTTCACCTCACTTTTTGCTCCGCTTGCGGCGGCAGAATGCCTTTGGAGCCGCACTCCAGACCTCGGGTTCGCGCCCTCAGTCTTTTTCGGCCACTCCGTCCTTGGATGACTTACTCAATTTCCAAGAAAGCTGGGCATAATGTAACACTTTTTCGAACAATTTGTCAGCACACCGTAAGTTTAATAGCTTGGAACCCCCTCCCATATTCCCTTCCAACCCAGTAAAGGGTTATTTACAAACTCCCCTCATCGCGCGATGATTGATGGTAATGAAACTGATCGTCGGTAACTGGAAAGAAAATCCAAAGAGCGAGGATCAGGCCATCGCCCTCTTCCGCGCCGTGGCAAAGATAAAGCATTCAAAAAAAATTGAAGTAGCAATCTGTCCGCCGTTCGTCTATTTGGAAAAGTTCAGAGAACTCCAAAAACGCGGGAATGGACGGCATGTCGTGCTCGGCGCGCAGGACGTTTTTTGGGAAGAGAAAGGCCCGTACACGAGCGAGGTGGGGCCGCGGATGCTCAAATCGTTTGGGGTGCGATACGTGATCGTCGGCCATTCGGAGCGGCGGAAGTGGCTTAAAGAAACGGATGCGATGATCAACAAGAAGGTGCGGCGTGCATTGCGCGACGGCTTGCACGCGATCCTTTGCGTCGGCGAATCGCTTTCGGTTCGCAAGAAAGGGATAGCATCTGCGAAAAAATTCGTGGAAGGGCAACTCAAGAAAGATCTTGCAAGTGTTTCACGCGCGAAGATCTCGCATCTCACGATTGCCTACGAGCCGGTTTGGGCCATCGGCACCGGCCGCTACGACCGTCCGGAGGATGCGGCAGCTATGGTCGGCAGCATTAAAAATTTCTTAAAGGAAACTTTTCATTTTGCCCCGCGCGTGCTATATGGTGGTTCTGTGGACAGCAAAAACGTTGCCGATTATGTACAATGTAATCAAGTAAATGGTGCTCTCGTCGGGGGCGCGAGCATAAAGGCCGGTGAATTCAAAAAAATAATAACCAATATATAACTACATGGATAACGCAAAAAAATGGTTTTGGATCGTGTTTGATATCTTCATCGCGGTCGCGGTCATCAATGTCGTGTTCTTCGTAATGCCCATGCTCCAGAAAATAGGGGATAGTTTCTATCCGTCGCGGACCATTACGGTTACGGTGGAAGGGAAGACAACGGCGGGTCCGGATCTTGCGGAAGTTTCCTTCTCGGTCGTTACCCAAGGGCAGAATCCTGCCACCCTTTCCGACAACAATAATCAAAAGATGAATGCGGTCTTGCAGTTTGTAAAATCGCAAAACATTGCGGATGCCGATATTACGACGACCAATTACGATCTTTCGCCGAATTATGAATGGGATAAGAACACAGAGCGCAATTACATCACGGGCTACACGCTCACGCAGACAGTGGAGGTGAAAGTGCGAGATTTGAGCAAGGTGGCGTCGGTGGTCGGCGGGCTCGCCCCCTTGGGCGTGAATCAGATCGGCGGCATCACGTTCACGTTTGCTGACGAGGAGAAGGTTCTTGCGGCCGCGCGGGCGGATGCGTTTACGAAAGCGCTTGCGAAAGCGAAGGAGATGGCATCGGAGGCAGGGGTATCTTTGGGGAAGGTGGTCAGCGTTGCGGAGAATAATTACATTCCTTCGCCGCGGGCTATGTTTTCAGTTGCCAATGAAGCGATGGGTGCGGGAAGCGCTGCGGTTGCGCCGACGATCCAGCCGGGCACGCAGGACATTACCGACAACGTGAGCATTACCTACCAGCTGAACTAATCTTTCCCATGAAACGAGGTGATTGGTGGGCGATCGTCGTCATCGGGGCAGTGGTGGGACTTCTCTCGCAGGCGATTTTGGCGAACGTGGCAGGTTCGCTTCACCTCAATCTCACGTTTGCATTGCGCGCGGGAATACTCGTCGGTTTCATCGTTCTTGCGCCGCTTGCGCTCTTCATTCTCTACCTCTTGGGGAAACTCGTGCCGGTGCTCTACCAGTTCGGGAAGTTCGCGGCCGTGGGCGTATTGAATACCTTTGTGGATATCGGCGTTCTCAATCTTGAGATTTTGGTCTTCGGGACGCCCGCTGCCTGGCCATACCGGATCTTTAAAGCAATTTCGTTCCTTGCGGCAACGACGAACAGCTTTCTCTGGAACAAGTTTTGGACGTTCAATTCGCGCGAGCCCGCAAATGCGAATCAAACCGTGAAATTCTACCTTGTCGCGATCGTGGGATTTTGCCTCAATGTCGGCCTCGCATCCTATGTATTCAGCAATGTCAGCCGCCCCACAACGATTTCCCCGAACCTCTGGGCGAATGTCGGGGCGATCGTTGGGGTAGCTGCCGCCTTTCTGTGGGACTTCCTCGGCTATAAATACCTCGTTTTCAAGAAGCCTGCGGAGCAGGTGTAGAACTTGCGCTTTCTCCGGCTATCTGCTATAATGCCAGTGAATGGGTGCGAGTTTTCCTTAACGACGACGTCGACTGAGGAAAATCCCACACAATTCTTTTTGGCCAGAAGTCCCCGCAAGGGGACTTTTGGTTTATAAGCCGTTTTATTGAATTTTAATGCTCATATTCTATACTGATAGCGGAGCCGGCTGGAGAGCACTCATTCAACCACAAAAAGAATTGGAGGTCACCACAGCCGCTCCACCCAGTTCTTTAAAGCAGGAAACGCACCCTCGCGGCGCGTGGTTCGTAAAATTCTTTGAGGACTGAGTGGAGCGGCGGTCTTATTTTCTTTCTGTTCCCCGTTCACTCGCGTAGTGTGGCGTGGGCTTTCAACGTGCGGCTCAAAAATCAATATGCCAAAATTTCAGGAAAATGTGACGCTCGCGCGTTACAGCAATTACAGGATCGGCGGCCCGGCGCGTTTCTTTTTTGCACCCAAAAACGAGAACGAGGTGCAATGGGCGGTGAAAGAGGCAAAAGCGAGAAAGTTGCCCATTTTTATTTTGGGCGGCGGGACGAACCTTTTGATTGATGACCGCGGGTTTGACGGGCTCGTGCTCCGGCCGGACCTCCTCATGCTCAAAGCGGTGGGTACGAGACTCATCGTGGGCGCAGGGTTGTCCATGGAAAAACTTTTGAAATTTTCCGCAAGGAAATCGCTCTCTGGTCTTGAGTGGGCAGGCGGCCTGCCGGGAACTTTGGGAGGCGCGATCCGCGGCAATGCCGGCTGCTTCGGCGGCGAGATAAAAGACGTGGTGGAATCGGTGCGGAGCTTTGATACGAAGACGACGAAGATAATTGAGCGGCCCCTCGCGAAATGCGTGTTTGGCTATCGTGCGAGTATCTTCAAAAAAAAGGATGGCCAGGAGATTATCCTCTCGGCGATACTTCGACTAAAGAAGGGAGATAAAAAAGAAATCGCCGCCGCGATCCAGGAGAAGATAAATCATCGTGCGAAGAACCACCCGCTGGACTATCCCAATATCGGCAGCATTTTCAAGAATGTGCCGCTCGCGGCAGTCCATAGAAAGGGCAGTGCAGAATACAAGAAAGCGTTGCAAGAAGGAAAGCTCCATTTTCGCGGCTCTCATTTTTCCATAAAGACCGATCCTTTTCCCGTGATCTATGCGGTGAAGCTCATCGCGGAAGCCGGGCTGCGCGGGGTAAGTTCCGGCGGCGCGATGATCTCCGCCAAACACCCGAACTTCATTGTGAACGTCCTCGGCGCGCAATCTTCCGACGTGAAGGAACTCATCGCGCTCGCAAAGTCCGCCGTGAAGGAAAAATTCGACGTGGAACTGGAAGAAGAAGTGCAAATCATATAACTCTTATGAAAATCAACATAAAAACCAACCTTGATCTTACGGCGCCCCTCCGCGCCTATATTGATGAGAAACTTGCGCCGCTTGCGAAATTTTTGAAAAAGTTTGACGAGACCGGCGATGCCGAGATCTGGCTTGAGATCTCCCGCACCACGCGCCATCACCAGAAAGGTGAGGAAGTGTTTCTTGTGGTCGCGGATTTGCGCCTGCCGCGAAAGATCCTCCGCGCCGAGGAGTATGCGGATGACGTGCGCAAGGCGATAGATCGAACAAAGGACACGCTGCGACTGGAGATTGAAAAGTATAAAACGAAATTTGCGAAGTCGATAAGGAGAATCGCCGGGCGGTAAATTTCGATAATCCGGTTCTAAAAAGCGAAGAGGAGGGGAGCCAAGGCTACAACCCTCCTCTCGAGTATGGTTTTTTCAGCCCCCTACTGCCGCCCGCAGCTTCGACTGCGAGCAACAGGGCCACCCGGCCAGCTGAAAAAACAAGACCTAGATTCAGTCTACCAAGACAATCCCAAATGTCAAGGGGTTGACATGGTAGGCCGAATTTGACTTCGCGGCTTTGGTGAAACCGACCGGCAGCCGAAGGAGTTACCCCTCGGCCGCCGGCCATGCGCAGGGTTACCAGTTCAGATCTATCAATCCCGTCAGCGGGACCAGATAATCTTCCCCGTGTAACCCGTCGCCATACGCAATCTTGCATCGATTCCCGCGTCGAACTTCAGGTTGCCGGCCCCTGCCACCGTGCTGTCTGTTGCCTTCCAGAGCACAAGCCCGATGGCGAGAAACCGCCAGCGTCCCCCGCGACGGTAGAGAGTTCGGCTGAGTCGTTCTATGCCGACGTTCAGAAGAACGTTCGCCGCTACTACGGCGTCCGTATTCCTCTTCCCGACGACAGAGCCTGCCCAACCAACCTCCACACCGTAGAAGTGTCCCAGAACGGTTTTGTCCGTCCTGTATGCTACCGTGGGGTGATTCAACACCCGAGCGGTGCTGAACCCGTCCAGTCCGGTGCCGACGCCGAGATACAGCCGGGAAATTCTATAAAAGGTATCCAGTTTCCTGGAGCCCTTTTTTGTTTCCTCTGGCGTTCGTTGTCGGAAGTCCTGGACCTGAGCGCGTGCGGCCGATGAAAGTACCATCACGAGCAGCACCATCAGCCCAACGTGGTTGTTTCGCGAAGTCAATTTTCACCTCCACCAGGAACCCCTAGGGTAGGGCTCCCAGCTGGGAATAATCTTATCACAAAATAGTCATTTTGTCTAATTCATGTGGAAATTTTCCGATAGAGCGCTTATAATCCTTACACATGCTCGGCTCCATCAAAAAATTTTTCGCGAAGCGGTCGCTCACAGAGCTTTCCGAGACGGTGCGCGCAATAAATGCGCTTGAGGAGGAGATTGCGAAATTGAGCGACGAAGGGCTCGTGGCGGAGAGTATAAAACTGAAGGTTAAGATGGCGGGGGAAACGACCGAGCGCGAGGTGGATACAACAATGCTTGACGAGATCCTCCCGCGCGCGTTTGCCCTCGTGCGCGAGGCGGCAAAGCGGACGCTCGGCCAACGCCCGTTTGACGTGCAGCTTTTGGGCGGGCTCGTGCTTCACAAGGGCGCGGTCGCGGAGATGATAACGGGCGAAGGGAAAACGCTTGCGGCCGTTGCGCCTGCGTATCTCAATGCGCTTAGAGGACGCGGTGTGCATATCGTCACCGTGAACGAATATTTGGCCCGCCGCGATGCGGTTTGGATGGGACAAATCTATCGCGCGCTCGGCCTCTCCGTGGCGTGCCTCGTGCCGAATGCCGCGTTCATGTACGACCCGCTCTATAAAGCGCCGGAAGAGGGAAAGGGAGCAGCTTCCCAAAATCCCGAGGCATCAAAACTGTTGGACAAAGAACGGGACACGACCGGTAGCTTCTTAGTGCAGCAGGAATTTTTGCGCCCGGTGCCGCGTCGCGAAGCGTATAATGCGGACATCACCTACGGCACGAACCATGAGTTCGGTTTTGATTATTTGCGCGATAATTTGGTGTATCGCTTGGAGGATCGAGTCCAGCGCGAGCATTACTTTGCGATCATAGACGAGGTGGACAGCATTTTGATAGACGAAGCGAGGACGCCGCTCATCATCGCGGCGGCCGATTCGGAATCGAGCGACGCGTACAAAGCCTTTGCGCGGGTGGCAGCGCTTTTGGAAAAAGAAAAGGATTATGAAGTGGATGAGAAACGGAAATCTGTCGCGATCGCGGATGCGGGCGTGGAAAAAGTGGAAAAGATGCTCGGTATCAAGAACATTTACGCGCCGGAGAATATCCGCCTCGTGCATTATTTGGAAGAAAGCGTAAAGGCGAAGGCGCTTTTCCAGCGCGACCGCGACTATGTGGTCAAAAACGGGGAAGTGATCATTGTGGATGAATTCACGGGAAGGATGCTGATAGGCCGGCGCTATCAGGCGGGATTGCACCAAGCGATTGAAGCGAAAGAAGGCGTGAATGTAAAAGAAGAATCGCGGACGTACGCGAAGATCTCCATCCAGAATTATTTCCGCATGTATAAAAAAATTTCTGGCATGACGGGAACCGCGCAGACCTCGGCGGAGGAATTCTTCAAAGTGTACAACCTTGAGGTAATGAGCGTCCCGCCGAACCGGCCGCTTGTGCGCCGCGACATGAACGATCTCATTTATAAGAATTTCAGGACGAAGATTGATGCGGTCGTGAAGGATGTGGGCGAGCGGCAGAAGGAGGGCCAGCCGGTTCTCATTGGAACGACCTCCATTGCGAAGAACGAGATTCTTTCAGCCGCGCTTTCAAGGGCAGGCGTTTCGCACGAGGTTCTCAACGCAAAAAACAACGAACGCGAGGGTGCGATCATCGCGCAGGCAGGCAGGCCCGGCGCCGTTACGGTTGCGACGAACGTCGCCGGACGCGGCGTGGACATCATTTTGGGCGGCAATCCGCCGAAGCCGGAAGACGCGGCAAGAGTGCGCGAACTCGGCGGTGTGCACGTCGTGGGCACCGAACGGCACGAGGCGCGGCGCATTGATAACCAGCTCCGCGGCCGCTCCGGGCGACAGGGCGATCCTGGCTCCACGCAATTTTTTCTCTCCGCAGAAGACGATCTGCTGCGGATTTTCGGCGGCGACCGGCTAAAGAATATGATGGAGCGGCTTGACGTTCCGGATGATCAACCGATTGAGTTCAAATTCGTGACGAAGGCGGTTGCCGAGGCGCAGGCGAAGGTGGAGGGCGCGAATTTTGATCTCCGCAAGCATCTACTTGAATATGATGACGTTCTGAATAAGCAGCGCGCAGCGGTCTATAAGCGCCGTGGGGAAATTTTGGGATTGCTGACAAAAACGGACGTTGCGAAGACAATCGCGGATGCCGTGACGGCGCATTTTGACATGGCGTTCGCGCCGATGTTTGAAGGAGAATTTGGCGCAGGATCGCAGGAGCAGCGCGAGGGGATTGCGAAGGTATTTAAAGAGGCGCAGCTCATTCCAAGCGGCGCTGTAGGGGATATTGCCTTTGAAAATCTGAAAACCGCGGACGACGCGAAAAAGTTTTTGGAAGCGCAGGCGACCAAGGTGGCGGAGAATTCACTCGCCAAAAACCAACTCCTCGGCATTTTGGACATGCTTTGGATGACGAATCTTGAGGATCTGGAAGCACTCCAGGAATCCGTCGGCCTCCGCGCCTACGGCCAGCGCGATCCGCTCGTGGAATACCGCCATGAAGCGAGCCGGCTCTTCAAGGATTTCTGGCACAATTTCAACGGCATGGTGTTTGCGAACGCGTTCAAGTTGCTGAATTTTCCCGCGCAGGCGGGCGGTGCCAGTGGTGTCGCCAATCCGAACCGCGCGGCGTTCCCATCGTCCCACAGCGCATCACGTTCCGGAAAAATTGGTCGCAACGATCCCTGCCCCTGCGGTAGCGGCAAAAAATATAAAAAGTGCCATGGGGCGTAGCGCCTAACGCCTTATTATCAGCATCCCGCTCCTTATTCCGTAAACTTGTAGGTGCAAATTCGGGAAAGAAAGTTGTCGGCCGGTCTCGCGGATTCTCTTACGTAACGCTCCAATGGCCGGGAGTGTCCGGTCGGCGTAGCGGGCAGGTAGCCTTGTTTCAGTGCCGAATATATCGTAGAGGTTTGCGTGATCGCGAATAGCATGCGGATATTTTTTAAGCGGACGAAGCAAGGTGCCATATTTCCCGGGAACTTTGTGGTGATACAACGGCCCAAATTCTTTCTTTTTTAATTTTTCCCACGCCTCGTCCGCGGGCGAAGGAGCGTGATGCATAGTGCCCACACAGATCTTGCTTCCGCAAGAACAGGCGTGCATATCGCATGTAGTTTTCCTCTCATCAGGGGCATAAAGATCATAGTTGACCGTCAATTCTTCTCCTTTGAAAATCTTGCGTAAGGCGAAATACAGGATGTGTCCTTTGTATGGATACACCTCGCAGTTCTCGGCGCAGGAATGGTTGATGAGATGGACCCCCGGAACGCGAGGATCGCCTAAGATATCATACTTGTCTCCGCCGGCCATATCATAGAGGCCGTTTTTCTTTTCATCAGTGTCTTTTGGCCGCATGATGGTCCTGAGATAATCGCCGATTACCGTTCCCGCATCAATGTCGCGCGTCGCAGAAACACCGCGCCCTTTCCCTTTTATTTTTTTTATGATGTATGACGTATCGGTGATTAAGAACATATTGTTAAAATATATCATAATTGGCTATACTTTTCTTAAGCATGAAATTTTATGATGATATTTTAGCGGAACGGACGCGCATAGAAGAATCAATACGTCGGTATGGGTATGCTCCGGAACATAATTTCTGGTGGTATCACTTCAGCTCCGAAGAAGGAGACAAGAATGTCTTTGTAGAAACTGACGAAGGTGCGCTGCTCACAAAGGAGGATCCGGCCAAGCACGAATATACTGTGTTTTCAAGTCCTGTTGCGCCTCCAGAGCGGCGCGCACCACTCCTTATTGAATACGCGAAATATATCTTTTCAAATACGGATGCGCGTAAGATCTGGCTTGAGCTTGAAGCTCCGCTGCGAAGGGATTTCTTGCGCTTTTTGCCGGACCGTTTGAGAGCCCGGCCGATCAATAACACGCTCACGTTGCCAGTGACAGATCTCCGTACGTTCGATCCGGAGCTTCCCGGCGGGCACTATAAGGCGTTGCGGAAAGAAAAGCACAAATTTTATCGTGAGCATGCCGTTGCGGTACGTGATGCAAAAACCTATACCGACAAAGAAGCGTTGCACGCCATCATACACGATTGGCGGAAGAAGCGTAACGCCCATGATCGTGCATGGACAGCAGAATATCACAACGTAATAGATGGAAATTTTGAAGGCATGACCGAAGCGCGCGTATTTATTGTTGATGGCAGGGCGGCGGGAATTAACGGAGGCTGGCCTATTCCGAACAGCGATCGCTATTATGGTGCAATGGGCATCCACAATTATTCAGTGAAGGATCTAGGATCAATGCTATATTTAGAAGACTTAGTGTGGTTGCAGCAGCGTGGATATCGAGAAGTTGATATGGCAGGAGGAGAAAAAGCACTCACCGCGTTCAAAAATAAATTTTGTCCTACGTCACGGTACAAGACCTTTGTTTTTTCTGTGGGGAAGAAGTAAGATAAAAGGTACGGGAAGTTACGTGCATATGGAAAACGATCAGAATCAGAAACCGGCGAACGGAAGTGATGACAATGTTCCTGTGGAGGAAGTTGTTGCAGAGCCGACATTTAGCAAAAAATTTCTTTTTGTGACCGACGAGGCGCTTTCGGTTGACTTGGCGTGGAAGATCAAGCAGGAAGGCAATGAGGTGAAGATGTATATTGGCCAGGAGGATGACCAGGACATCGGCGACGGATTTGTGGACAAGGTGGATGATTGGAAAGCGAACGTTGATTGGGCGGATGTGGTTGTTTTTGACGACGTGATTGCGGGAGAGGACGGTTTCGGAAAAATGGCCGACGAGCTGCGCGCGAAGGGGAAGCTCGTGGTCGGCGGGAGCGAATATACCGACCGGTTGGAAATAGACCGCGAGTTCGGGCAGCAGGAGATGAAAGATGCGGGGATGCTTGTGCTAGCCCACTGGGACTTTGATAACTTCGGCGACGCGATAGAATTTTTGAAAGCAAATCCTGGCCGCTACGTGTTCAAACCATCCGAGGGCGACTTGGACTGGCACATGAAGAATCTTCTTTTTATCGGACATGAAGAGGATGGGAAGGATCTCTTGGAAGTGCTGGAGCACAACCGCAAAAGCTGGTCGCGGAAGATCAAACGGTTCCAGTTGCAGAAAGTCGCGTCAGGCGCGGAGATCGCCGTAGGGGCGTTTTTCAACGGGCACGATTTTATTACGCCGATCAATATCAACTTTGAACACAAGAAATTATTTCCGAGTGACATCGGGCCGCCGACGGGAGAGATGGGCACGCTCATGTTCTGGGCGGAGCCCAACGGATTTTTCCAAGATACGCTCGGCAGGATGCTCACGAAGCTGCGCGCGAGCAAGTACGTTGGGTATATTGATGTGAATTGCATCGCGAACGCACGCGGCGTGTATCCGCTGGAATTCACCTCGCGCTTCGGGTACCCGACGATCAGCATCCATATGGAAGGCATCCAGAGCCCAATGGGGGAATTTCTCTATGCGATTGCGAAAGGAGAACAATATCCCCTAAGGGTTCAGAAAGGGTTTCAGGTGGGCGTGGTCGTGGCGGTGCCGCCGTTCCCGTATCGTGACGAGAAAATGCTGCAGATCTACAAAGACATTTCTATCTTGTTTAAGAAATCAAATCTCGATGGTATCCATTTGGGCGACGTGAAGATGGTGGAGAACGACTGGAAGTTGGCGGGGAAGAGCGGCTACGCGCTCGTCGTCACGGGATCCAACAGCACGGTGGCTGACGCGCGCCGGCAGGCCTATCGCCGGATAGACAGCATCATGCTGCAGAATATGTTCTACCGAACGGACATCGGCGCGAAGTGGTTTGCGGAGAGCGACGAGCTGCAGACGTGGGGCGTGCTGTAACTGGATTTTCGCGCGACAGGAAGGTATGATATTTTCTTGCGCATAACGTAACAATTTCCTCTCTTCAAACGTATTTTCTTATGGCATTTCACATCTTTGAACGAGACCCGCTGACCGACCTTGCGGTGCGCATGAAGCATGGTGACCGGAAAGCGGCTGCGAAGCTTTGCGATGAGCTCACGCCCAAAGTGTACGGATTCTTTTTTGCGAGGACGGGAAAAAAGGAAACTGCCGAGGATCTTTCACAGGACATTCTTCTGAAGCTTGTGGAGAACGTTGAACGTTTTGACGAAAGGCGCGGAAGATTCGTTGTATGGTTCTGGCAGATGGCCCGCAACCTGCTTGTGGACCATTATCGCAGCAAAAAGGAAACGCCCTTTTCCTCGTTTGAAGAGAGCGAGGTGGAAGCGATGTCCGTAACCGCGGCACCGGACCTTGATCATCGGCTCCGCTATCGCAACGTGCAAGAATTCATAAAAACTTTGGATGACGATGAGCGGGAAATTTTTGAACTTCGCTATGTTGCGGAAATGCCCTACAAAGACATGAGCGAGCTCCTTCACCGGTCCGAGGGAGCCCTCCGCGTGGCGGCGTTGCGCGTCAAAGAGAAAATAAAGCGCCATTTCAAAGCTCACAAGCATGAAATTTAATTTTTCACCATCAAAAGAATTTAAGGAAAGAACCAAGGCGCGATTTTTGGCGGCGTTTGACGCGCGCTATCCCACACCTCTGCGTCCGCGCACATCGGAATTCGTCCTCGCGATACGGGCGCTTGCCATTGTGCTCGGCATTGCGGCGGTTGCGCTCGGCAGTGCTACCGTCTATGCGGATACCCAAAACGTTCCTGCGGATAATCCGCTGTATCCCTTGAAACGATTGGGCGAATCGGTGCAGCTTACGCTCACCGTTCCTGCCGCAAAGCCGCAGCTTGAAGCGACGCTTGCCGCGCGGCGGGCAGGCGAAATCACCGATCTTGCGGAGCGGCATCCCTCAAGCACGCTTTTGCCAAACCTTGCACAGGATCTTGCGAACGCGGTCACTGCCTCTCTTGGCGGAACCGAAAATAGGGGAGGAGAAACGGGAACGGGTAACGGCGCGCCGGCAGCGCGACCCGTGGCAAACACCATGATTTCACCGGTCGCATCAAGTACGGCGCAATCGCCTAAGCCGGATAATTTGAAGAGGGTATGCGGAACGCTCCAGTCGTTCTTAAATCCTTCCTCGTCGGTTGTGGAAGGAGGATTCTTGGGTCATACCAATGTTCTCCAACGGTTTGAGGACCGCTGCGGATCAGCGAATGCAACATCGTCGTCCGTGGTTCCTGTGGGGACGGCAGCGACGAGCACTTATCCTGCTCAATCCCCACCTCAACCTCGACGTTCTCGCGGGCGCGGCAATTTCGAATTCAACGGAGGGACTGCGACCACGACAGTTGCAACCACGACGTCTGCGACTACAACGCCTGCGTCGCCTATACCGTTCCCACGTCGCGGAGAGAACGAAAATAATTTTCACTTTCAGAGGGCGCGTACCGCGACTACTTCTTCTTCAAGCTCGGAGGCTTCGTCGAGTTTTGAGACTCCACTCGACGGAAATTGGAACTTTTGATACACTATCCTCGTGACCTTGGATGAATTCGGGAGCGTTGAGCTGCGCGTTGCGAAAATTCTTTCCGCGGAACGAGTGGAGGGATCGGAAAAGCTGGTCATGTTGCACATAGATCTTGGCGAGCTGCGGCAAATCGTGGCGGGCATCGGAAAGGCGTATGCGCCGGAGGATCTGGTCGGGGAGGAAATTATAGTCGTGGCGAACCTTGAACCGCGGCAATTGATGGGACTCACAAGCCAAGGGATGCTGCTTGCAGCGCATGGCGAAGGCGGCGAGCCGGTGCTCCTTGTACCCAAGAGCCCTGTTCCACCGGGTTCGGAAGTATCGTAAAATAAAATATCCAAACATGAGAAAAACTCTCTCCATCATTATTTTTGTAGTGCTTGCCGCCGGGATTGTTGCTGCGGCGCTGTGGTATAATACAAAATCCGATGAAGCGATGCGCGCGGCTGAAGTACAGGCGGGCGCGGCCGCGGAACAAGCGCCGCAACAAATTATGCAAAACTTAAAAATAAACGATGTGACGGTGGGCACTGGCGCCGAGGCAAAGAACGGCGATTCGGTGACGGTGAATTATGTAGGTACATTGGACGACGGTACGAAGTTTGACAGTTCATATGACCGCAATCAGCCGTTCATTTTTACGCTTGGCGCGGGCAAGGTCATTAAAGGATGGGATCTCGGCGTGGTTGGCATGAGGGTCGGCGGGGAGCGGGAGCTTACAATTCCGCCGGAGCTTGGCTACGGCGCGAACGGCTATCCGCCGGTCATCCCTCCGAACACGACACTCCATTTTACGGTTGAGCTTTTGTCGGTGAGCACACAATAGCCGCATCCTGTCAAGGGTTTTTGGGAGGCTGGGATTTTAGAATTTTTTAATGATTGATTTGTCATAATTGGGGTACATCATCATGCGTGTACTTCTTTTGGAGGACGAAAAGGATATGGGAAACTACATCGCGAATAGCCTTAAGGCCGAGCGATTTGCGGTAGATTGGGCCGAAACGGGCGAAAAGGGGCTCATGTGGGCAAAGGTGAACTCGTATGACGTGGGTATTTTTGACATCAAACTTGTTGGTGAGCAGAACGGGCTCCAAGTGTGCAAAGCTGTCCGCGAACGCGGGAAGACGTTTCCTATCATCATCCTTTCCATCACGGGGGATGTGACGATGAAAATAGAGGCGCTCAATCTCGGCGCGGACGATTATTTGGCAAAGCCGTTCTCGTTCGCCGAACTTTTGGCGCGGGTGAACGCGCTTCTCCGGTGTGAGAAAAAGATCACGGGGCCGATCCTCGCGGTTGCCGATCTGGAAATGGATACCCACACCCGCACGGTGAAGCGCGGCGGGAAGCGCATTGAGCTCAACCGGAAGGAATTTGCGCTGCTTGAATATTTAATGAGAAATCCAGGGACGAATTTGACGCGTGCGATGATCTTGGAGCATGTCTGGGACATGAACGCCGATCCCTTCACGAACACGGTGGACGTGCACATCCGTTTCCTGCGTGGCAAAATGGACGAGGGCTTCAAGAAGAAACTGATTAAGACCGTCCACGGCTTCGGCTATCGGATAGAGGAGTGATTTCTAACCATAGATTGTTTTCTCCAAATAGTTTTTGAGCACTCTTTTACTGGGAAAATAAAGAGGGCTTGGCAGGTCATTTAGAGGAAACCATTTCCATTCAGTGATTTCATTCGGTTCCTTGATTTGTGCTTCGCCTTCAAAATCTTCCGAGAGGAATCCGAGCGTTACAAAGTGCGCGTCTTCGACCCTATCATTGCTTACGCTGATCAGTGTGAGTTCTTTCTCGTTAATTTTTATTCCGGTTTCTTCCAGAACTTCCCGGAGAGCGCCGCCTTCAAAGCTTTCGCCGAATTCCAGTTTTCCTCCCGGCATAGTCCATGTCCCTTCCCCGTGAAGCTCGCTGTCGGCCTTCGCAGGATCGGCATGCCGTTTCCCGAGGAGAACGCCGCCGTTCTTAAGAAACATCACGCCAAACCCAACGCCGACCCTCGGTTTTTGTTCGCTCATTCCTGTCATTTTAACAAGGGGCCAGTATAATGGAAAGATGATTGAGAAAAAGGACCTCCCACGGCTGCGGTGGCGCGCGGCGCGCATTTTCAAGGTTTTGAAAAAACTTTTTCCCGATGCGAAGATCGCACTCAAGTGCGGGAACCATTGGGAACTTTTGGTGGCAGTGGAGCTCTCCGCGCAGTGTACGGACAAAAAGGTGAACGAGGTGACGCCGGCGCTCTTCAAAAAATATCGAAAGTTAGATAACTATGTTCGTGCAAACCCGCGTGAATTTGAACGCGATATCCACCAGTGCGGATTTTATCGTGCAAAGACGCGGAATATCCTGGCGGCGGCAAAAGTGGTGAAGCAGAAATTCCGCGGTAAGCTGCCGCGGACGATGGAGGAAATGATTACGATTCCGGGCGTGGGCCGCAAGTCGGCGAACGTGATTTTGGGGAACGCCTACGGCGTAGTCGCGGGGATCGCCGTGGACACGCATGTGAAACGCCTCGCCCACGTCCTTGGCCTCTCGCGTGAGAAAACGCCGGAGAAGATAGAGCGCGATTTGATGGCTATCATTCCGCGCCGCGATTGGTTCCGCGTGGCCTATCTTTTGATTGATTACGGCCGCAAGTATTGCCCCGCGCGGCCGCACCGCCACGAACTCTGTCCACTTACCAAGGTGCTTCGCGGGACAAGCTAGCGGGGCGGAAAGTTTGCTATACTTTGGATGATGAACAAAGACCGGCGGATCGCCAATTTTCTTTTTGAAGTGGGAACGATGCGAAAGCTGATGCGCATGCACCGGCAGACGCTCCTTACGGACGACATGTCGGACAGCATTGCGGCGCACTCGTATCGCGTGGCATTCATTGGGTGGTTCCTCGCGAAAGCGGAGGAAGCGGATGTGTATAAAACGGTCATGATGTGTCTGGTACACGATATGGCAGAGGCCCGGAGCGGCGACCACAACTACGTTCATAAAAGATACATGAAGGTCTTTGACGAAGAGATTATGAAAGAACAGCTTGGGACGTTGCCATACCATGATCTTGAGGACCTTGCGATGGAATATCATAAACGGGAAACAAAAGAAGCGGTTATAGCGAAAGATGCGGACCTCTTGGACCAGATTCTGCTTCTGCGGGAATACGAATGGCAGGGAAACAAGGAAGCCGGCATATGGCTGCGGGGCAAGAGCGGCCAAAAGGAAAACGTGCAGTTCTCCCGGTTGAGATCAAAAAGCGCGAAAAAGCTCGCCAAAGCGATCATGAAAGAAGATCCTTCAAGTTGGTGGGACGAAATCTGGACACCCTTGAACCGCTAGTTCTTATCCACAGTTGCCTCCGGAGCAGGTTTGCTACAATGGTTCTTGTAGTTAACGATGAGTTAACGGAGCAAAAGCCGTTTTTCGTGTGAAGCGAGAAGCGGTTTTTGTTTGACGGTGGGCGGTTTAGCGCTTAGAGTGTGATAGCTACCCCTTAGGGCTCGGGCCCGCGGGGGATTCACGCATGGCCATGGACCATTTTGAACTGATTTCAAAGAACAAACCCGCAGGGGACCAGCCGAAGGCGATCACATCGCTCGTTTCGGGTTTAGAAAAGGGCTACCGCGATCAGACGCTTTTGGGTGTCACGGGCTCCGGAAAAACGTTCACCGTTGCGAACGTGATCGCGGAGTGCGATATGCCCGCGCTCGTGATCGCGCACAATAAGACCTTGGCGGCGCAGCTTTGCAACGAGTTCCGTGAATTGTTTCCAAAGAACTCGGTGAATTATTTTGTTTCCTACTACGATTACTACCAGCCGGAGGCGTATATTCCGTCAAGCGATACATATATAGATAAGGAAGCGCTGATCAATGACGAAATAGACAAGCTTCGCCATGCGGCGACGACCGCGCTCCTCACGCGGCGCGACGTGATCATCGTGGCGTCCGTGTCGTGCATCTATGGCCTTGGGGCGCCGGAGGTCTATGCGCAGAATATTTTCCATTTCAAGGTTGGGGACAGGATTGAGCGAAAGGATTTCGCGCGAAAGCTCGTTGAACTGCAATTCTCCCGCACGAATGCGGACCTGAAGCGCGGCACCTATCGCCTGCGCGGCGAAAATTGGGAGATCATGCCCGCCGACCGCGAGGTGGTCTATAACTTTGAGGTGAAGGATAGGGTGATTCGTGCCATTTATGAGATTGATCCGGTGGTTGGATTTCAGGTCGGCAAGACGCCGCGTATCGCCGACGTTGTTTTCGCTCCCGCAAAGCACTTCATCACTGAGGCGCCGGAACGCGAGCGGGCTATCAAGGCGATCCAGGAGGAGCTCCGTGAGCGCCTGAAATATTTTGAGCGCGAGAAAAAGTTTTTGGAGGCGGAGCGGCTGGAGCGCCGCACCAAGTTTGACATCGCGATGATGCGCGAGGTGGGCTACTGCCACGGCATTGAGAATTATTCCCGCCATCTTTCTGGTCGCGCGGCGGGCGAGCCGCCGGACACGCTCCTGGACTATTTCCCACACACAACGGAAGGCAAACCGGATTTTTTGACCGTAATTGACGAATCGCACATGACCATTCCGCAGCTCCAAGGGATGTATGAGGGCGACGCCTCGCGCAAGAAGACGCTCGTTGAGTATGGTTTCCGGCTGCCGTCGGCCGTGGACAATCGGCCTCTGCGGTTCGCGGAATTCGTGAACCGTGTCGGGCAGACGATCTATACTTCTGCGACGCCTGGTCCCTATGAGCGTAAGGAAAGCGATCCAAAGACCGGCTCGGGACAAATCGTGGAGCAGATCATCCGCCCCACCGGTCTTGTGGACCCGAAGATCACCATGCGCCCCGCGCGCGGGCAGGTGGATGACCTCATCCCGCGCATTGAGGAGCGCGTGGCAAAGAAAGAGCGCGTGCTGGTAACAACTCTCACGAAGCGAATGGCCGAGGACCTTTCCGCGTACCTGGAGGAGCGCAAAATGAAAGTGAATTATCTCCATAGCGACGTGAAGACGCTGGATCGTATTAAAATTCTTACTGAATTGCGGCGTGGAAAAATTGAAGTGCTTGTCGGCGTAAATCTTTTGCGTGAAGGACTGGATTTGCCGGAGGTGTCACTCGTCGCCATTATGGATGCGGATAAAGAAGGTTTTCTGCGAAGCGAGGTGTCTTTAATCCAGACGATCGGCCGTGCGGCGCGGAATGTGGAAGGCGAAGTGCTGATCTATGCGGACAAAATCACGGGTTCCATCAAGCGCGCGGTTGCGGAGACCGAACGGCGCCGCGCATTACAGGCCGCATATAACAAGGTACATGGCATCACGCCGCGCACGATCGTGAAAGCAATCTCTGACATCCTGCCCAATGTGGATGAGATATTGAAATTGGAAACCAAACCGGTGCCCAAATCAAGGGCCGGTATTCAGAGACTGATCGCCGAAAAGGAACACGAGATGCGCGAGGCCGCCAAGCGCCTGGACTTTGAACTCGCGGCACTCTTGAGGGATGAAATAAGGGAATTGGCTAAAAAGGTAGGGAAGGATTAAGCCAGGATCCAAGGCACCGGCTACAGACTTAGGCCTGTTCCCTGCTCGTAAACGTACGGGTTATTCCCGCCGTCTTTTGACGTGACGTCGCTAGCGCCGCCTTTATAGAATTTCGCGCTCTCCATGAACGCTGCGAGCTTGAAGCTCGTACCGCTCGTGATGTAGCTGTAGAAAAGGGAGCAACTCGAGAGCGCGGGGGAGGAGCCGGTGCAGGTGGAGTCCCCGCCCTGGTTTTTGGGGTCAATCGGCTCCTGGCTAAGGGGCGACCCGGAAGAGATACCTGCGAGATTGACCGGGAGCCAACCGTTACCTGTTGTCAACCTTGACGTCGTGGCGATCGTGTTGGTGGTGCTTGCGGTGGAAAACCAATACGCGCAGTTCGCGGCGGTGGCAGGCGCGGTCCACGACCCCGTGCTGCTCACGACGGCAAATGTCGTGGTACTGTTGCTCGCATAACAGATGGTGGAGGTTCCGAGATTGGGGATTATTACGTCTGTCAGATAAAGCGAAAGGGCGCTTTTCAATGTTGCCATGTCGGAGATCCGGTTGGAATCTCTTGCTTGACGCAGCAATTCCGCTGGGTTCAAAGATAAAATGATGACGACCGAGATGACCGCTATGATTGCGATCACGATCAAAAGCTCGATGAGGGTGAAGCCTTTTTTCATGGCTTTTGGTATTTCTTGGCCTTGGCAAGCAATAATCTGAGCACAAGATAGGAAAACAAGAGGTCAAATACGAAGGCGGTTATCATCTCGATCAGGTAGGAAAAAAGGATGCTGTCTCTTGGTGCAAACACTTCGTCGTACAATTCTTGTATCACAACTCCCCACCGATACCGCTGCAACGGCTCGTATCCCACAATGCTTTTCTCGGTCCCATTCTGATTATAAACAATCATCACTCCCGTCTTACCTGCCATTATCTCCTTTACCGCCGGCACAAAAGAATAATTGACCACCTCGCCGTTCTGCGAAGAGAACTGTGGGTGCGCCACAAGGTTGCCTTTTGAGTCAACAATATATGCAAACCCGTAGGTCCCAAGGGAAAGATCCGTACCGAACTCTAAGAAATTACGCGCAGGGATTTGGAGAACTGAAAAGCCGTTGATTGTCCCGCCGGTCTTTATTGGCGTTATAATGCTTACCACATTGATCCGTGGTACAGAAATCCGTTGTGACACGCCGGAAACGTAGAAGTTTCCTCCACTGCTTAATAAACGATACCAATCCGTGCTCGTCGCAGCTGTCCCAAGGCCGCCTTTGAGTTCCGGATATGCCGACTGTTGGATGCCGTCCGCGTCGTAGAAGATAATTCTATCGATGAAGGTATCATAGGCAACATCGTTCTCCATATCGCGCGCAAAGTTCGCTGCATCGCTCCAATGGCCATTCGCGGCATCCTTGGAGATTTGGTCAGACGATGCAACTAACTCTCCTATCTCAACGAGACGATTGATTTTGATTTCCAGCGCGCTTGTCGCAAGATTGACCAAAGTTTGTTGCTGAAGGTATATCTGTGCCGTAAGGCTTTGGTCGGCTTGGTAATAGGCGACGCCGATTAACCCCGGAATTATGAGCAGGACTACAAAAACAACACCCGTTACAAGAAATGTACGCCGTTTTTGCGCGGAAAAGTCCAGTATGACTCCTCTACCTTTATTATCCATGGACTTGCTCAGACATATTTTGGCGCAAATCGTCCACAGACTTATTCTAGCATAGAGCAAACATAGAGTAGCTGTGCACAAGCATCGTCCGGGCCTGCTGGCACGCTACATCTAGTAGCCACCGATAGCCACTGACCTAACAAGGAGCGCGTTGACTTTCAGTACGGATATCACTAAGCTTTTTCTTATACCCCTCGTGAGCACGACTCGGGGGAAGTTTACGTATTGCCACCATGCCGCACGACAAGATCATCATTAAAGGCGCACGCGAGCATAATTTGAAGAATATCAATCTTGAGATCCCGCGGGACAAGATGGTCGTTTTTACGGGGCTTTCTGGTTCGGGGAAGTCCAGTTTGGCGTTTGACACGATCTTCGCCGAGGGTCAGCGCCGCTACATAGAATCCTTGTCCGCCTATGCGCGGCAATTTTTGGGGCGCTTGGACAAGCCGGACGTGGACGATATTGAGGGGCTCTCGCCCGCGATCTCCATTGATCAGAAAAGCCATTCCTCAAACCCGCGCTCCACGGTCGCGACGATCACGGAAATCTATGACTACCTCCGCGTGCTTTTTGCAAGGGTCGGAAAACCGTTCTGTCCTATATGCGGCCGTGAGATTAAAAAACTTGCGAACGAAGAGATCGTGGACGTAGCGATTGGCATCGCGAGCGAGAACGACAAGAAAAATGCTGTCCCTGCGCGCGACACGGTTGGGAAAAATATGGTCATTTTGGCACCCGTCGTGCGCGGCCGAAAAGGGGAGTATTACCAGATGCTTTACGATTTTCTGAACGCCGGATTCAGCGAGGTGCGCATTGACGGGAAATATCATTCGCTCCGTGAGCGCGTGGAACTTTCGCGCTACAAGACGCATACGATTGAGCTTGTCGTGGACCGGATGCCCGCCAGCATGAATTTCAAAGAGAAGGATAATCGCTTGCGGCTCGCGGAGGCGATTGAATCGGCGCTGAAATACGGCAATGATGTCGTGACGATCATCACGGACAAGGAAGTCTCTTTGTCCGCGAAGTTCACCTGTCCGCATGACGGATTCTCATTCCCCGAGATTGAGCCGCGCCTATTTTCGTTCAATAGCCCCTACGGCGCGTGTCCGGAATGCCACGGCTTGGGCACGAGAGATATCTGGTCGGAAGAGATCTGCCCCGCGTGCGCGGGAAAGCGCCTGCGCGAGGAAAGCTTGAGTGTTTTGATTGACGGCAAAAACATCAATCACACGACGGCATTTTCCATTGAGGAGGCATATACTTTTTTTGAAAAGATGAAATTCAAGAGTACATCGCTCGCGGAAGTCGCCGAGGCGCCGCTCCGCGAGATCAAGAGCCGGCTGAAGTTCATGACAGACGTCGGTTTGGAATATTTGACGCTTGACCGCAAGGCGGGAACGTTGTCGGGCGGCGAGGCGCAGCGGATCCGGCTCGCATCGCAGATCGGGTCGCGGCTTGTCGGCACGCTTTATATTCTGGACGAACCAACAATCGGACTCCATCAACGCGACAACGCGAAGCTCATCCAGACGCTCTACGACCTGCGTGACCTTGGGAACACGATCATTGTAGTGGAACACGACGAAGAAACGATCCGCAAGTCGGATTATCTCGTGGACATCGGACCTGCCGCTGGCGTGCATGGCGGCCGCATCGTGGCGCAGGGGCCGATTCCGGAGATTATCAAAGATGCAAAAAAAGATTCGCTCACGCTTCAATATTTGCGCGGGAAAAAGTTTATTGACGTGCCGGCCGAGCGGCGGAAGGTGGATTCGCCCAGCAAGCAGGAATATTTGAAGATTCGCGGTGCGCACGCGAACAATCTGAGAGACATTGATGTGGATATTCCATTGCGCCGGATGGTAGCGGTGACGGGCGTTTCTGGCTCCGGCAAGTCCAGCCTGGTTTACGATGTGCTCTATAAAACGATCGCGGATAAACTGAATCGCGCGAACTACAAGGCGGGCAGCATGGAGCAGATGCTCGGTTTGGAATACATAAACCGTATCGTGAATATTGACCAGTCGGCCATCGGCCGCACGCCGCGGTCAAATCCTGCAACCTATGTGGGCGCCTGGACGCACGTCCGCGATCTTTTTGTCGCGACGGAGGACGCGCGCGTGCGCGGCTACAAGCCGGGGCGGTTCAGCTTCAATGTGCCGGGCGGCCGTTGCGAGAACTGCGAAGGCCATGGCACGATCGCGATTGAGATGCACTTTTTGCCAACGGTCTATGTGACCTGCGATGTCTGCAAGGGCAAGCGCTTTGATCGCGAGACGCTCGCGGTGGAGTATCACAGCAAAAATATTTACGACATCTTGCGGATGACAGTGGAGGAAGCGGTGAAATTTTTTGAGGACATTCCGTGGCTTCACGAGAAGCTCACAATTTTGGAAGAAGTGGGGCTTGGATATTTGGAACTCGGCCAGTCGGCGACGACCTTGTCCGGCGGCGAAGCGCAACGCATCAAGCTTTCCGCCGAACTTGGCAAGCGCGACACGCGCCGGACGCTCTACTTGCTTGACGAACCAACGACCGGTTTGCACTTCGCAGATGTTGATCAACTGGTGAAAGTGCTTCAGCGGCTTGTGGACAGGGGAAACACCGTCGTTATCATTGAACACAACCTGGATGTTATCAAGACCGCCGATTGGATTGTTGACCTTGGTCCCGAAGGCGGCGAGCGCGGCGGGCGCGTCGTTGCGGTTGGCACGCCGGAACAGATCGTGCGCAAGGCGGCGAGCTACACCGGGCAGTATTTGAGGAAAGTTCTCGCACAATGAATTTGTTATAATAAGGCTATGGTCAAAATCGTCGGCAACGACATCTGGCGCGGCGGGCAGAAGGTGGGGTGGATTGATGGTGATCACATTCGCGCCATGATGGCAAAAGACTCGGCTACTTTGAGGCGAACTTCGTGTACGGCGAGGATGGCCACAAGCTGGCGTACCTGGAGGGTGACCATCTGATTTCCTACGGTAGCAACGAAAAGATTCCCTTAGAAAAGGTAAGCGAAGCGATAGAGGGTGGCCTCCTGCCCGAGATTGGCAAGTGCGCGGTGTATGTGTTGTTGGGGAGTTAGCCGCTTATCTGCTAAAAATTAAAAAGTGATCAACTATAAGAAGTTTCCGGAGACGCCGGGCGTGTATTTGATGAAGGGCGGTAATGGCCGCGTGCTTTACGTAGGGAAAGCGGGGAACCTGCGCCGGCGCGTCGCGAGCTATTTTGAGCGGCCGCATGACGTGCGGATTGAAACGCTTGTGCGGAAGATCGCGAAGATTGATTACGAGAAAACCGACACGGCACTTGAGGCGCTCATTTTAGAGGCGGAGTTTATCAAGAAGTTCACGCCGCCGTTCAATGTGCGCGAGAAGGACGACAAAAGTTTCTTGAGCGTAGAAATTACGAAAGAGAAGTTTCCGCGCGTGCTCTTGGTGCGCGGGAAGAGTCCTGAGAACGGTTCGCGTTTCGGCCCATTCACGTCGGCTTCAAATGTGCGGGAGGCATTGCGGATTCTCCGAAAGATCTTTCCGTGGAGCACGCACGATCCGGAACGGCTCGGGAAGTTCACGCGGCCATGCTTTGATTATGAAATTGGGCTGTGCCCGGGAACGTGTGTGGGCGAGATCTCGCGCGAAGAGTATATGAAGAACATACACCGACTCCGGCTCATTCTTCTCGGGAAGAAAAAGCGCCTTCTCCAATCACTAATGAAAGAGATGAATGCGGCAAGCAGGAAGTTGGATTTTGAAGCGGCGGAGAAGTTGCGTCGGCAAATCTTCGCACTCAGGCACATCCGCGACACAGCGCTCATTTCCGATTCGGAGATATTGGTAATGCCGGGCGCACGTACGAATGGCGTGGACGAAAAATCGGCGGGCAGCGTTTACCGCATTGAGGGATACGATATATCAAATATCTCTGGCACCTCGGCGGTCGGTTCCATGGTGGTGTTTGAGAACGGTGAGCCGAACAAGAACGAATATCGGAAATTCAGGATTCGCAGCATTTTCAAACCGAATGACGTGGGCATGCTCACGGAAGTTTTAGAGCGGCGGTTCAAGCATTTTAGAAGTGCTGGCCACGGCGCTGGTTTTTCCGCAGACGGAAAAAATGATGCCGGGGGATGGCGCTTGCCGGACCTCATCCTGATCGACGGCGGCATCGCGCAGGTGAATGCGGCGCGGCGCGTGCTCCTGCACGCCGGCTTGCGGATCCCGATCATAGGCATCGCGAAGGGACCGGAGCGGAAGCGCAACGACGTCGTAGGCACTGTTCCCAAGGGCGTGCAGAAGTCCACGCTCGTCCGCGTGCGCAACGAAGCGCACCGGTTCGCGATCGGATATCACAAGGCGCTCCGCCGGCGTCTCTTTATTGCGTGATCGTTATCGGCTGGCTCGTGATCGGCGAAAGGTTGTTGCCGTCAAACGCGATCCGGACGACGTATTGTCCCGGCACCACCGTTGTTTTTGCAGGATTGTTCCGGCTCAAAAGGAGATCCCTCGTGTTCCACGTGTAGGAGGTCTGGCTCGGTCCGATTTGATTGAGAATCACGCCGACCAGTTTGTAGGTTGCAGCGTCAAGCAGTTCTATTTGCCCCGCCACTCCCGCTTCACGGTCCCAGCTTATGAGGTTCTGCTGCGCGATGATCCATATTTCGCCCGGAATCGGATTAACGAGACGAATGACGAAACCGGTCGTTGCAGGCGCGATGCCACTGCTGGCAGCGCTGTGGCGCGGAGCGGAAGGAACATTAGATTTCGTGGAGGTTTGGTTTTCGGCGGCTTGCGCAGGAGTGCCGGAAGCGGAGGTGGTGGAGGTAGAGGTAGGAATCGGTGCGGTAGTGGGCGAGGGGCTCGGGGTGCCGCTGTTTTGCGCTATAAGGAGCGCGGAGAGTACGACGACTGCGATAATAAGCACGACGATGATGATTCCGCTGTATTTGTTTATGAAGGCCATACCATAATGATACCATAAGAGCTATGGGCAACGTGAAAATGCGCCGTTTTGCACGGACCGTCCGAGCCGCAAGCGAGATACTCGTGGCGGGTGATGTTGGTGTGATGCCGACCGACACGATCTACGGCCTTGTCGGCTCCGCGCTCCGGCGGCGCACGGTGGAGCGGATCTATCGTTTGCGGAGGCGGGATCCGAAAAAGCCGATGATTGTTCTGATCGCGTCGCCGGATGAGATGCGGCGTTTTGGGGTAGAGCCCAACGTGCGCACAAAAAAGATCTTGAAGAAAGTATGGCCGGGAAAGGTAAGCATTATTTTGCCGTGCCGCTCTCGAACATTCGCCTATCTCCATCGCGGAACCAAAACGCTTGCATTCCGCGTGCCCAAACCAACGTGGCTTCGGGCGTTGCTTCGGGAAACGGGTCCGCTCGTCGCACCAAGCGCAAACGTTGAAGGTGAGCCGTCGGCGAGGACGATCCGCGAAGCGAAGAAATATTTCGGCGACAAGGTGCAATTTTATATTGATACAGGACGGTTGGCGGCGAGGCCATCAACTGTGGTGAGCGTGCGCGACAGGAAAATAGTCGTACTACGAAATGGCGCTGCATGAATTTATTTCGTCTATGCGAACCAAGAAGGGCATAAGGAATGATATGTTGCACACGCGGCACACCATCGTTTTGATTCATGGCGCGTGGGTGACTCCGCAATATTGGGAACCGTTCAAGCGTTATTACGAACAGCGCGGCTATCATTGCCTTGCGCCTGCATGGCCGTATTTCGATCGTTCCGTGGCGGAGCTGAATCAACGAACCGATCCTCGCATCGCCACGCTTGGGATAAAAGAGATCGCCGATTACTACGCTGCGATTATCACGAAGCTTGATGAGCCGCCGATTCTCATAGGCCATTCTTTTGGCGGTCTTTTAGTACAGCTTCTGCTTGATAGGGGGCTGGGCGCGTGCGGTATTGCTATCGAATCGGGACCGCCACGCGGTGTATTTCCAGGGTGGAGTGCGATTCGGAAGCTTTTCGGACTTCTTCCCACCTTTCTTCACTGGGGCGTTTGGAAGAAAACTGTTACGTTGTCATTCGGAAATCTGAAAAAGAATTTTGCCCAGGCCTTTCCGGAAGCGGCACAGCGAAAACTGGTTGATGCTTACCTTGTTCCCGCGCCAGGGAAGATATTTTTTCAACTCCTCCTTAGTAGAGAAGCAGCGGTCAATTTTGCGAATGAGGCGCGAGCTCCGCTCCTCTTCATTGCGGGGGAAAGGGATAATGTTGTGCCGCCCGGCATGAATCGCGCCAATTTCACGAAGTATCGTTCTTCAAAGGCAATTACCGAATTCAAAGAGTTTCCACAAAGGACCCATCTCTCCGTTGTGGAACCGGGATGGGAAGAAATCGCCGATTACGCGATTACCTGGGCGGAGAAGATACTTCATGAAATGTCTCGCGATTAGAATTTACGGGCGCGTGCAAGGCATTGGGTTCCGATACGCCGCGCAAGCGGAAGCGCGAAAACGAAAGCTCGTGGGCTTTGCGCGGAACGAGCCGGACGGTTCGGTATACATTGAAGTGGAGGGGCAGGAGGCAGCGCTTAAGAATTTTCTCGCATGGTGTGGCAAAGGGCCGTGGCTTGCGAAGGTGGAGCGGGTGGAAACGGAGTGGTCGGAGGCTACTGGTAAATTTTCTGATTTTTCAATGAAATGAATTTCAGTTATAATAGTGACACTGTTTTTCAATGACGAAACTCTCCCGCTCAAAGTTGGAACTGTTTCTTGAATGTCGGAAGTGCTTTTGGCTTGATCTTAACAAGGGGATCAAGCGCCCGCCGAGCATGCCCTTTACGCTCAACAATGCGGTGGATTTCTTGCTGAAAGAGGAATTTGACGTACACCGCGCGAAGGGGCGGCCGCATCCAGTGATGGTCAAAAATAAAATTGACGCGATTCCGTTCCAACACGAAAAGCTGGACCAGTGGCGGCATAATTTTACCGGCGTACAGTTCCATCACGAACCGACGGACTTTTTGGTCACTGGCGCGGTGGATGATATCTGGGTGAATCCCGAGGGAAAGCTCATCGTCGTGGATTATAAAGCGACCGGCGCGCGCGAGCACAAGATTTATGATTCCTATCGGCGGCAGATGGAAATTTACCAGTGGCTCTTGCGGCAAAACAAATTTGACGTTGCTTCAGTCGGTTATTTTGTGTTTGCGCGCGTGGACAAGGGGAAGGGATTCGGCGACGGGACCGCGTCGCTTGCGTTTGATCTTTTTGTGGAGCCGCTCGTTGGCGACGATTCGTGGGTGGCGCAGGCGCTTATGAGCGCGCGGGCGACGCTGGACCAGCCCGAGGCGCCGGACCCGACGCTGACCTGCGATTATTGCAACTACCGCCGCGCCGCGGAAGGGCTGTAGTGGTAATTTCCTTTTGGTTGGGTTATATTGCTTTCAGGTTTTTGGTTATTATCTTGCGCATATCTTGCGCGGAATGGAGGCTTTATGGGCACACGGCGGAGGATGTGGTTGCTTCGGGGCGGGTCATTTAAGGCGGCCTGCATTATCTGGGGGCTGGCGTCTTGGTTATCTGACTCCATCTCTAAGCGCTTGGTGTCGTTCACAGATGTCATCGACGGTTATTGGTTTGCTTTCGGCACCACGGCGGTTAGCCTTGCGCTGGCTATTGTGGTGTATTCCCTGGTATATGCCACGGCATGGCGGAAGGTTATCGGAGGTCCGCCGGAGCACAAGCAGTGCCGCGCTTGGCAGCGTTTCATTTCTTTTGCGCTGGGGTACAGTGTGTGGGCGATATGCACATGTATTGCGGCATTGATGCCTCTCCCGCTGGGCAGAGCAACCATGTGGGTTTGGCTTGGATCCGCAGCGGTAACAGTGGCAACGCTGTTACCCGCTGTTGCCCTTTATAGAACGGTGGAGCAACTTTTCGTTTCGTAAGCCGTTCCGGTTTCTTCTTTGTGGGCCGCGTCCTCGGGCGCGGCTCCTTCCTTTTTATCAACATTTAATTCGCGATTGATATAATACTGATGATGCTTTCCGTTGCGACCGTTCCGAAGCCGAAGATCCTTTCCTGGACCCTCCACGCGCAGGCGAAGATGGGATTTTATAGATTGTCGCAGGCACGGGTGCGGCGCGTGCTCAATTCACCAAAACGCGTGGAGGAGGGCGTGGCGCCGAAGACGGTTGCGATGATGCAGCCGGCTTCGTTCAAAAGAACCATTAAGGGCAAAGAAACATGGACGCAGGAAATCTGGGTGATGGTGCAGGACGTCGGCCCACATCGGAGAGTGATCAGCGCGTGGCGCTATCCTGGAGTCACGAAGCCGCGCAGTGCCGTTATCGTCGGCCTCGTGCGCAAAGAGTACGACGAATTCGTATCGAAGGGGGGCTGATTGATGCATACGAGAAAAGGCGCTATAATTGCGGTGGTCTTGCTTGCGGTGCTCGGAGCAGTGACGCTTTGGGTGTTATCGGGGCAGGGGCCAGGGGAACCAGAAATCACTATGATGAACATTACCAGTCTATCACTTAAAAATGGCGGAATGATTCCCGCGGAGTTCACCTGCGACGGGAGTAACACAAGCCCGGAGTTGCGGATTGAAGGAGTGCCGGCGGGCGCGAAAAGTTTGGCGCTTATCATGCACGACCCAGATGCACCGCGGGCGGGCGGATTTACCCATTGGGTTGTTTGGAACATCAATCCTGCGACGATGGCCATTGCAGAGAACGGGGTTCCTCCGGAAAGCGTGGAAGGGAAAAATGACGCGGGGCGCACGGGGTATATCGGTCCCTGTCCGCCGTCGGGAATGCACCATTACGGGTTTCATCTTTACGCGCTGGATGCGCTGCTTGATCTTGCAAGTACTTCCGGCAAGGCGGAACTTGAAACAGAGATAAGTAAGCACCTTCTCGCGGAGGCGTCGTTCGTCGGGCTTTATACGCGCGAGAATTAGGAACAGGATTTCAATACTATTACTATGGAGCAAACAGATGCGGAGCTTGTGCGTGCAGTTCTCGCTGGGGATAAGGATGCATTCCCCGCACTGCTCACGCGTCATATGGACGGGGTATACCGTTTTGCCTATCGTTACCTCCGCCATGGCGCGGATACCGAGGACGTGACGCAGGAAACGTTCGTGCGCGCGTGGAAAAATCTCAAACGGTTTGATACAACAAAGAATTTCAAGACATGGATTTTTACGATCGCAAAGAACGCCGCGCTTGACCTTATCAAAAAGAAGAAACCGCTTTTGTTCTCGCAGATCAACGAAGATGACGACCAGCTTGACGTGATTTTGGCTCCGTATGCTGACGCGCAGGAACTTCCCGATGCCTTGCTTCAACGCAAGATGGTGGCGGCAGATGTTGAACGCGCCCTGGGAGTTCTCCCGCCCGGGTACCGGGCGGTGCTTGCCATGCGCTACCGCGATCACCTTAAGTTTCGCGAAATCGCGGAAGCGCTGGGGGAACCCATTGATACCGTAAAGAGTAAACACCGGCGGGGGATCATACTCCTCCGACGGGTGATCTCGGGAGATGCGGGCGGGTCAAGTTTCGCCTAATGGCAACACGCACCAAAAAGAACCATTGCTTCGTAGCAATAATCATGGGTGGTGAGCAAATGAAGAAAATTTTTTCACGTATTGAAGGAGAGGCGGTTGTGCCGCACGCCGACTTGGCGCGGCGGATTTTGCTTCGGATTGAGAAAGAAGAGCGCCGCCGCCTGATGATAAAGACCATTGCATCCGGTGCGCTGCTTGCGGCTTCCGTCGCACTCATCGTATATGGATCGGTGGATGTGGTGCGAGAGGCCTCGCGATCGGGGTTCGTGATGTTTTCCTCGCTTTTGTTCTCCGATTTCTCCGCGGTGATTGCAAGCTTCTCTGACTTTATGCTTTCCGCCGTGGAATCGTTTCCGGTGTTTTCCGCCGCAGTCCTCCTCTCAGGGATTTTTGTCGCCGTATGGTCGGCAGCGCGCTTTATAGACGAGATGGCGTCTATGCAAGGGCGGCACATGTTTTCCATGCTGTCGTAACGGGACAAACCCGAAAAAACGTGAAAGACCTTTTGCAATCTTCAAAAACGCGGACGATCCTTTGGATATTGGGGGCAGCCATCGTGGTACTCCTTGTGTTTGGCGCGGGAGTGCTCGTAGGATATCACGGGGCCTTCTATGTCGGTCGGTTCGGCGAGAATTATTACCGCAATTTTTTTGGTGAATTTCCGCCAGGGCGCATGGCGAATGGGCACGGGGTGGCGGGGGAAGTGATTGATGTGGCAAGTTCTTCGCTCTCGGTGCGTGACGCCGACGGCGACGAATCTTCGGTCGCGATCGAGCCCGCTACGGTGATCCGGGAAGCCGATCGCACGATTATGCTGTCAGATGTGCAGGTAGGCAACGGCGTGGTCGTGATCGGCGCGCCGAACGAAAACGGACAAATTGAAGCACAATTTGTCCGCATCTTTGCGTCATCGTCTTCTCTCCCCGTGCCGCCACTGTCCCAGTCGCCCGATGGGCAGCCGCAGCCACAACTGCAGCTGCAGCTAAACTAGATCACGCTCCATGTTTAAGAAATTAGGAGAACGCATACGTGCGCACAAGGTGATCTCCGCCATCGTGGTGATTCTTGTGGTTGGCGGCGGTTATTATTGGTATTCTTCCTCGCAGGGCACGGTGACGGTGACTAAGTATGTTATAGAGGATGCAACCCCCGGGACAGTCGTTTCTTCGGTCACGGGAAGCGGGCAGGTTCAGGCGGTGACGTCCATAGACATTAAGCCGCAGGTTTCCGAAAATGTGACGAAGGTGTACGTGAGCGTGGGCGACCACGTGACGGCGGGGCAGCTCCTCGTGCAGCTGGATACAACAAACGAACAAAGGGCGGTGAACCAGGCGCAATTGTCGCTCCAGTCGGCCGAGCTTTCCCTTGCAGAGTTGCAGCAGATGTCCACGACTACCTTGCTCCAGGACCAGAGCGCGCTTATAAAAGCGCAGCAAAGCATCCCTGATGCCTCTACGACGCTTGTTTCGGATTATGAAAACGGTTTTGACACGCTCTCGTCCGTGTTCGTGAACCTCCAGAGCGTCATCACGGATGCGGGCAACTTCGTGACTGGGAACAACATCAATAAAAGCCAGGAAAATCCTGATGCGTACGTAAGCATCATGCCGACCTATCTTCAGGCGAGCACGCAGTTGTACAGCAACGCGGTCGCGCCGAGCTACAACGCCGCCCTCACCGCGTACCAGCAAAACCTGGCCGACTACCATACCGCCGCGCAGAACTCGGATCGCACCACGCTTGACACGCTGTTTTCGGAAACCTATCAGACGACACAGCTCGTGAGCGCGAGCGTGAAGGCGATCAATGACCTTCTGAACTACGTGGTGAATAATTATCCGAAGGATAACCGGCTTGCCCCGCTTCCCACGATCACGACCACGTTTCAGACGACCTTCGGCACCGAAATCACTGCGGTCAACAACAACGTCTCAAGCGTAGAGAACGTTATCGTGGGCATTGCGAATGACAAGAATACCCTTGAGAACGACCAGCTTTCGCTTGCGCAGGCGAGCGAAACGCTTGCGGAATTGGTCGCTGGCCCGACACAGCTTAACCTTCTTTCTCAGCAGATCAGCATTCAGAGCGCGCAAAATGCGCTTGCGACCGCGGAGCAGAACCTCGCATATTGTTCCATCCGTGCGCCGATCAGCGGGGTGATCTCCGCCGTTCCTGCGATCGTGGGGACGACAGTGTCGTCGCCCGCCGTGAGTATGGTGACGCAAGGGGAGCTTGCCGAGGTGACCCTGAACGAAGTAGATGCAGCGAAGGTGGCAATCGGCAACAAAGCGACGCTTTCTTTTGATGCGCTTCCCGATCTTTCGCTTGCGGGCACTGTGTCGGAGATAGACACAGTGGGAACGGTGAGCCAAGGCGTCGTGAACTACAACGTGCAAGTTGCGTTTGAAGAGGCGTCAGGGACGAGCGAGGTGAAGCCGGGCATGAGCGTGACAGCGGACATCGTGACGCAGGTGCATCAGAATGTCATCGCGGTACCGAATGCGGCGGTCACGGCGCAGGGGACGACGAGCTATGTGACAGAGCCCGCGACGCCGGTTTCCACTTCAACGCTTGCGGCGAGCGCGACGGGGGGCGTTGAACTCCCCGCGGTGAAGCGCGTGCCAGTCACGGTCGGGCTTTCCGATGATACGTTCACGGAGATCACTTCGGGCGTGAGCGCGGGCGACCAAATTATTACTCAAACCCTTACTTCTTCTGCGTCGGCGAGTGCAGGGTCTGTGACGAGTGGAGGGACGAGCGTCTTCCGCATTCTGGGCGGGGGCGGCGGGGGAGGCGCACCAGGGAGATGAAGACCATCATTGAATGCAATGATATCCGGAAGACCTATCACACCGGCGGCATAGACACTGAAGTTCTGAAAGGCATTACGTTTTCCATCGGAGAGGGTGAGTTCGTCGCCGTTATGGGACCGTCGGGGTCGGGCAAGTCAACCCTTATGCACATTTTGGGTGCGCTGGATACGCCCTCGGGCGGCGAGTATTTTTTGGACGGTAAGAATATTGCGGAACTTTCGGATGACGAGCTTGCCGACATCCGTCGGGAAAAAATAGGGTTTGTGTTCCAGGCGTTCAATCTTTTGCCGCGCACGACGGTATTGCGCAATGTTTCCCTGCCACTCATCTACGAAGGGGTTGCCAAGGAAAAAAGGGAAACGATCGCTGCACAAGCGCTCCGCGATTCAGCATTTCCTGAGGAGTTCTGGCAGTATCACTCAAACCAGCTTAGTGGCGGCATGATGCAGCGCGTGGCGGTTGCACGGTCGCTCGTGAACAATCCAGCGCTTATCCTCGCCGACGAGCCGACGGGCAACCTTGATTCCAAAACCGGTGAGATGGTGCTGTACACGTTCCAGACACTCAACACACAACACGGCAAGACCATCATCTTGATCACGCACGAAGATGATATTGCGAAGCACGCGGACCGGATCATCCATATCCGCGACGGAAACATTTTAAGCGACGAAAAAAATCATCAAAAACGCCTCGCGCGGCACGAAAAGGAATTGCAATAACTTTTGCCATGACCACTCAAGATCTCTTTGAAGAAACCTATGGCGCCGTGACCGTAAACAAAGTGCGGTCGGGGCTTACGATGTTGGGCATCGTGATCGGCATTGCGTCCGTGATCGCATTGCAGGCGATTGGGCAGGGCGCGCAAGGTTCAATTCAGTCCAGCATCCAGTCCATCGGCTCCAACCTTCTTATCATCATGCCGGGCACGCAGCGTTCCATTGGTTCCACGGTGAGCGCGGGGCGGGGGAGCGCGGAAACACTCACACCCGACGATGCGACCGCCATCGGACAGCTTTCGGGCGTCGCGGCGATCTCGCCCGAGGTGAGTGGGCGGTACCAAGTGCTTTACAAAGGCACGAATACCAATACGAGCGTGATGGGAGTGGTTTCCGCGTATACCCAGGTGCGCAACCTACAGGTGGCGCAGGGGGTGTTCATTTCAGACGCAGACGTTTCCGCCTCCAGCCGCGTCGCGGTGATCGGTCCCACGGTGCTTCAAGATCTTTTCGGAAGCACGAATGCCACCGCGACGCCGGATATGGCAATTGGGCAGACGATTCGCATAAAAAATCTTGATTTCAAAGTTGTCGGCGTTACCGTTTCTAAAGGCGGTAGCGGGTTCAACAATCAGGACAACATGATCTATGTACCCCTCACGACGGCACAGCACTTTCTTTTGGGCAGTACTTCTTACGTCACGGAGATTGATGTGGAAGCTGCCACCCAGGCGGTTATGACGCAGGCGCAAAATGATATTGCAAACCTCTTGCTTCAACGGCACAATATTTCCGATCCGACGCTGGCGGATTTTAACGTGCTGAATCAGGCAGATATCGTGGCGGCGGCATCGTCCGTAACGGGTACTTTTACGACGCTTCTCGCTGCGATTGCGGGCATCTCGCTCCTCGTCGGTGGTATCGGCATCATGAATATGATGCTCACGACGGTCACGGAGCGTACGCGCGAGATCGGCCTTCGTAAGGCGATCGGCGCAAAACGGAAGGACATTACGCTCCAGTTCCTCGCCGAATCTGTCATGTTGACCTTCGTCGGCGGGATGGTCGGGATCATTCTTGGATGGCTGATCGCGTTCTTGGTTACGCATTTCACTTCCATCGCGACCAGCGTGTCGTTGAGCTCTATCATCCTTGCGTTCGGCGTTTCTGCTGCCATCGGCATCGTTTTTGGCTATTATCCCGCGCGTCGCGCGGCAGGATTGAGTCCTATTGAAGCGTTGCGATATGAGTGACGAAAGGTCGTTAAAATCAATCGTTAAATGTTTATGAAAAAATATATCGTGCATATCGTCTGGCTTGTCGTCGCGATCGTGGCATTCGTGGGCGGCATGTATTACGGAAAGGCGACGGCTTCCCCTTCGTTTGCGGGGCGTGGCGCCTTTGCGAGTTCAACGCGCAGCGGGGGCGGTCGCACGGGGAGCGGCGGCGGTTTCGTGACGGGACAAATCACCTCCAAGGACGCGCAGAGCTTGACGGTGCAGCTTCCGAACGGCAATTCCGAGGTTGTGTTCTATTCCAGTTCTACCTCGGTCATCAAACCCTCGCCGGCGTCCGTAAGTGATCTTGCACCCGGAACAAGCGTGATCATCGGAGGGACACAGAATTCCGACGGGAGCGTAACCGCGCAGACCATCCAGGTGCGCGGAGGCAATGCGCCCGGCCCCGGGGGCGGCGGCAATGGCAGCGGGGGTAGCGTCGCCCCAACGGGCCAGTAACGGGCTTAGCAATGGGCCCAGCGATGGGTAATATGTTCTTGTTCAAAAGAATCCGCACGTGTGCGGGTTTTTTTGAGCACCGTGTTTACTGTCCACTGCCTTACACCACTTCTGCGTTGTAGCACTGCTCGCAGTACACGATCTCGGGGCGGTCGGGGGCATAGGGTGTTTCAAATTCGTTGGGGCAACGAGTGTCCTTGTGGAAATGGACTCCTGTATTTGCATATGCGCCGTTTTCGCTTTTTTGACCTGTGCATTGGCAAGCGCGATGCCAGAACCTCGGTGGGTTTTTGAACTTCAGTCTCTCCGAAAAGCGGCAATTGTGGCAAAGCCGCGGCAGCGGAATGCCGAACTGTTGATAAAAGTCAAACTCGGTCGGCACTATCCGATATGCTTTTGAACAGGCACCGCAGGAGATGATCTTCTTCGTGATCTCTTTCCCCGCATCGTCTATGTGATCCGGCAAATTACGAGCGAGGACATCGGCTACATATTTTTGGGGAGGAGCATCGCGCCAAGCAAAGCCGCCTTTTGTCGCTGACTCTTTGCTGAGCGGGAAGTAATCTATCGCGGATGAATCATTATAGGCGAGAGGGGAGAATTCTGGCGGAAAGAACTCGCCGTAGCGGTATGTCCTTCCCGCCTTGTCCTTATACGGCACTGAATTCATATGCGCCTTGATCTTTTCCACCAGGTCTTCGTAGGCCTTTTTCGAATATTGCTTGTTAAGGACACAGTAATTTTTCTTTTTCAGTCCGACGCAGCCGAACAATCCGAAAGAGGAGTGGCAATTCATGGAATATTCAACGTCTTGGCACGCGGGCCAGCAATCAAAGGAGAACTTGATTCTCTGGCAATCCTCCCCGATGCTTACCGATTCATAAATCAATTCGCTGTTCTGGCCCCAGTTCGTGTAATCATATGAGTCCTTGACGCCGTCAGAGACGCTTTGCACGAACCTTGAATTTTCTATCGCCACCCCTTGGTAGCAATCCCGCGCATTTCTTGACTGGTAGACGTACTCTCCGGTGACATTGGTATTGAGTCCTCCCCCGTGCATGAACCGCAGCGGATATCGCGTCTGAAATGCAAGCACTTCTTTGCGTATTTTCTGTAGGGATTCGTAGGATCCCAGGTTGAGCTTCTTTATCCGCTCTGCATACTCCTCTTTTGAGTAGGGGACGTTGAAAATGTGGTATTGTTTGTGCCACAGGTTCACACAGCCGAAACAATGGTCGCAATCGTGGCAGTTGAGCAAAAACCATGATTCGCGGCAGTTGTCACTCTCCACGGTGAAGAAATTCTTGTAGCCCTTGTTTACTGAAAAGATTTCATACGAGTACCCGCAATCTTGGATTTGATAAAAGTCAACGCAGTTCTTCGTCCGGTTGAAAGCAACTCCATAGAGGCAGTCTTCGCCAAAGTTCCCGTTGAAACAAAGGTAACAATTTTTGTCATCTGACGCTTGGTTCGAGTAATCGCTGTTCACCAACCTTTGGACCGCTCGTGAAGGCCACGGAACTTCATATGACAGTGTATTGAACTGCTCAAAAAATGGTTTAGAGAAATCATACTCCCGCCCGTACCGCATCGGATCGAACGCGTCTGACCACCAGTAATCATGGTCGTAAATCGAAATGCGGGACTCTTCGGGATAGGTGGAAAATATTTCTTTTCCGGTGAGGGCGTCCTTTTTGCGGAACAGGGAATGCTCGTTCCAAAATACCGATCGCCTCTGGATTCGGCACTCTGGGCACCATGTCGGCGGCGGGACGTCAATCCTCTCGTAAAATGCGAAGTCCTCCGGCTCAATCGTAAATTGGTTTTTGCAATTCTGACAGGCTTTTGTTTCTTTCGTTTGAATGCCTTAATTATAGCATTCACTATGCCTCCTTGACATCCTTCGCTGCCAGGCCGCATAATAGTTAAGTAACCTAATTATCCATGCCCTCCAAGAACGTCAAGATCCTTTCTTTGCTCTTTTGCGTCGGACGCCGCATGCGGGACGAGCACCATGCGTACTCCATGCTGCATTTCCACACGCTTCGATATGTGCAAGAGGAAGGGCGTCCCTTCATGCACGATGTCGCACGGTACCTTCGCGTGACGCCGCCGGCGGCGACGCTTCTCATTGACGGATTGGTGAAGGACAAGTTGCTTGCGCGGTCGTTTGACAAAAAAGACCGGCGTACGGTGCGTATCAAGCTTACCAGTCGCGGTAAGGAGTTCCTTGCACAGGGTATCCGCAAAAAAGCAGGGCAGTTGAACAGGATGTTCGCGGTACTCACGCCACGGGAGCGCGCGACACTCATCGCAATCCTGGGAAAAATAGCAAGGGAGAATTCGTAGCCATGCTGCTTACGGTCATCCTCGTGCTGTGCGCGCTGCAAGTTCTTTTGATATTCGTCCATCTCGCGGTGTACGCGACCTTGGCTGCGGCGTTCGGCATCGGCGGGACAGCGCTTGAAATAGCCTTTACGGTCTTGGCGTTTACTTTTCTTTCGGCGTCCCTTCTTACCCACCGGTACCGCGGCCGTGCAGTTGACTGGTTTTATACCGCTGCTGCATATTGGTTCGGTCTCGTACATTTTCTCTTTGTGGGCGCAGTTTTGTTTTTCCTGTCCGCGAACGTGCTGTATCGCACGAACGTTTATGTGCCGCCCGCCTTCCTCGGCGGCATTGCTTTTGGGGCACTTTTTCTTCTGCATTGTTATGGAACGTGGATGAGCGGCAGGGTGGGGACGACGTTTTTGGATATCGCGCTTCCCGATCTCCCCGCGTCGTGGCGGGGGAAACGCCTCGCGTTCGTGAGCGATCTTCACTTGGGGAATGTGCGGCGTCAGGCATTCGCGCGGAAGGTTGCGGAGAGGATAAACGCATTGCATCCGGAAGCCGTTGCGATCGGCGGTGATCTCTACGACGGCACGCGGTGCGATGCCGCGGCGCTCATTGAACCGCTGCGATCGCTCCGCCCGCTGCAGGGTGTTTATTTCGTGACAGGCAATCACGAATATTTTTTGCCAAACATGACGGAGGCGCTTGCAGCGATACGGGCCGTCGGCATCAGGATTTTAAATAACGAAGTTGCGGATCTCGAGGGACTTGCGATTGCGGGCGTGGACAATAGGGCCGTACATCACAAAAACGATTTCGCGCGTGTATTACACGACATGAGTATTCCCAAAGACAAGCCCACAATTCTTATCAAACACGAACCGAGCCACCTTACGGTCGCGCGCGACGTGGGAGTTCCGCTCGTGCTGTCCGGCCACACCCACCATGGCCAGATCTTCCCGATTAATTTTTTGACTCGGAGGATATATCGCGGCTTTGATTATGGCCTCATGCGTTTGAATGGTATGCAGGTATATATCTCAAGCGGCGCAGGTACTTGGGGGCCGCCCTTGCGGTTTGGGACGAAATCGGAGATTGTTTGCGTGACGTTGCGGTAAGAAAGCGCGAGTTACAGCTCATTCACTTCCTTCCGTTTGGGATTCGGCGCCGCCATAAAGAGGAGAAGCAGCACGAACGCGGTGAGGGACATTGTGGGGATGGTGATATAGCCGTACTCAAGGAAATATAAGACGGTGCAGCTCGGACTGGTGGCGGAGCAGGGGACGAGCGACATGCCGCCGAATTGTATGAATGTCTGATAGAGCGCGATCAGGGCGCCCACGCTTGAGAGGACGATGGAATGCAGGCGCATATTCTCGTCTTTTTTTATGAACGCGGTGAAAAGGAGGATCGTTTGCGGATAGAGGAAGATGCGCTGCCACCAGCAGAGATCGCATGGCGGGAATCCCACTACTTGCGAATAGAACAAGCTGCCGAAGGTGGCGGCGAAGGCGGTGAGGAACGAAAGGAAAATTGCCCGCTCGCCGAAAAAGTCGGCGAGCGTTCTGCCCCAGCCATGCCGCTTGAGCGGGGTTATGAGCAGAAGAAAAAGTGCCACGGCAAAGATGTCGGCGAGGAGCGTGAGGAGCGAAAGAATATCCGTGATGTGCTCGGCGAACGGGGCCATAGATGGAATTATATTACATATGCCCTACGGCGTGGACGTGGACAGGGAACAGCCGGTTTTTTGGGAAAGCGTCTGCAGCGATTGAACGCCTGTGGAACTTGAGCCGTCGGGGAAGTACCATGTCGGGTATTCCGTGATGCCCGCGTCTTTGCATGGCTTGGTTTCTCCCGAGGCATCCGGCGTTGAGCATTCTACGTAGGGGAGATACTGGGCAGCATCGCCGAATTCGCGCTTTTGATCCTCGCAGTGGGGGCACCAAAACGCGCCGTAGAATTTCGCCGTGGTGCTCGCGATGCACTTGGCAAACGCATCATAGGTTCCATTCGGCGGCGGCAGATTTTTGAGGTAGAGAAGAATGGAAAGTGCGGCGGCAATCGCGATGAAAATCCATGTCGCACGCCTCACCTGCTTCATTTGCCACTGTTGTTCTTTGGTCATTCGGTACGGAGAGTATATCACGGCCGGGCTTGCGCGGGCAACGTTGCAAAATGGCGGACAATTTCGTATGCTGTTAATTGTTAAGTCGTTAAACGAGTTTATATCCATGCGGGTAACGAAACGGCGCGTGGAACGGCTATAATAGGTATATGCCAGTCGAACCCAATCATCGGAACCAGCGGCTTGCCCGGCAGGTAAAGTATACCCTGATAATCCTAGCTATAATTCTCGCCGTCTTGGTCGTCTTTTTTGTGCTGCAATACCGCGCACTGCGGCGTGCTCAAATCATGAACGCGCGCGAATTTTTCATAGCATCTTTCGTCAAGTATCACGGTCCCTTGACGGCGAGCGACGTGGGCCTTATCCGCTCCTGGATGACGTTTGATTATCTGGACAAGATTTTCAATCTCCCTCCCGATTATTTGAGAACTCGCTTGTCCATTGCTGACCCGCATTATCCGCAGCTTTCCCTCGGCGGCTACGCGAGGAGCAGGTCTTTGGACCCCACTGCGTTTTTAAACCAGGTGGAAATTGCAGTGTGTGAATATCTGACGGCACGATAAACGACCAATGGAAGCGCTGCTCGGCCCGCTTTTGTCGTACGTCCTGGTGTACAAATATGCCGCGCTTTTTTTGATCGTCTATTCCGCCGCACTCATCGTCCCGTTTCCCGGGAACACGATGCTCCTCGCCGTGGGCGCCTTCGCAAGCCAGGGCTATTTCAGCTTTTGGCTTTCGCTCGCGGTCGCGGTCGTTGCAAACACCCTGGGCGATCTCTCGGGCTACGCGCTCACGCGGCGCTACGGCGACGCGATCATTCGGGTTTTGCGGTTGCACAAAGCCCGTTTTTTTGACTATCTGAAAGAAGAGCTCCGCACGGACGCGGCGGTCACCGTTTTCACCACTCGCTTTGCGGGCTCATTAAGCCCGATCGCGAATTTTCTCGCGGGCATCGTTGCGGTGCCGTTTTTTGTCTTCCTCGTTTACGATTTTCTGGGGAACTTTATAGAGCCCTTCGTGGCGCTCGCGCTCGGCTATGCGGTCGGAAGCTATTGGAGCGACTTTTCTAACATCGTAAGCTTATTCGCGGCGGTCGTTGCGGTCGCTGTCATTATGTTCGTCCTCATCCGGATCTATCGCCGGATTATGAGGAAATATAATGGCAGATAGATTGAGCGGTAATTTGCTACAATTGATGCATGCGTAAAACATTGAATGTGCTCGCGGTTGTGGTCGGTTTGGTCTTTGTTGGGGTGGCGCTCGTCTATTGGATGACGCCGGCGAACATGCTGCCGTCGTATCTGCCGGGATATAATCCGGCGTTGAGCTCGGTCCATTTCAAACACGGTTTGGGGGCATTCATCGTGGGCGCGGCGTTGTTCGTATTCGCGTGGTTCAGGACGGGGAAAAAGAGTACGGGCGCCGCCGCGGGCGGGTCAGTGGATAAGAAATAGTGCGAGCGCGCCGGCGAGGAAGCAGTACATCGCGAAAGGGAGGAGTGTTTTCGTTTTGAAATGGTGGACGAGGAATTTGACGGAAAGATAGGCGGCGATGGCGGCCGCGAGGGCGCCCACAAGAGCAGCTTGGAGGATAGCGCCGCCTGCGGCGAAAAGCCCGGGAAGTTCAAGGAGCGCGGCGGCGCCGATGATCGGCGTCGCGAGCAGGAACGAGAAGCGGAGCGCGTCTTCGTGCGAGAGGTCTGCGAAAAGGCCGCCCGTCATGGCGGAGCCGGTCCGCGAGATGCCGGGAACAAGTGCGAGTATTTGCATGCAGCCGACCTTGATTGCCTGTACCCACGAGAGTTTTGCGATCCGCTCGTCTGCGCCCTCAACGATCTCGGCCTGCGGTTTTGCGCGCGTTTTGCGGCGGCGCAGGAGTTCGGCGCCAAGAAGGATTGCGCCGTTTACTATAAGAAAGAATGCCGCTTGGCGCGGGGAGACGAAAAATTGCTTGGCTTGTTCTTCAAACGAAAGTCCCGCGATGCCGACGGGCACGGTGCCCGCAACAAGGAGCCAGCCGAGTTTCGCATCGGTGTCGGTCGGCGCAATTTCGCGCGCCGCGAGCGATCGGAAAATGCCGCGTATGACACGCACCCAATCCTTCCAATAAATAAAGAATAATACGAGCGCGGTTGCAAGATGGGTGGCGACCAAAAATTCCACCACGTCCGTCGCGTTCTCGTCAAAATGCCATCCCAAAAGGCCGGGCAGTATTATGCTGTGTCCCAAACTTGAGATCGGGAAAAGTTCCGTGATGCCCTGGAGAAGGCCGAGCATTATTGCGTGCGCGAAAGAGATCATGCGATTGGGTATCAATTCGTTGCGGCCCCGCCGATCGCCTTCGTGACAAGCGCGGGTTCCGCGTTTTGCACGACCACGTCAAAGTTCAGGCGTCCGATGACTTGGCCGGTCGGGGTTTCCACGTTTACGCGCCATGGACCGGCGGTTATTGCGGATTCTTCGGAAAAAGTACGGTAGCCCCGGTCGCTGCCGCCCACGACGGAGAGCGGGATGCGGCCGCGCGTGACCCAGGTACCCGTCGTCGCGTTGTAATATTGCCACTCATGGATGACGTCCGCGTTTAATGACGTAGGAGAAAAAACGGCGGTATATGCCGTGAGCGAATCGCCCGCCACGATATGGACGGTTTGGCTCACTGCGAAAAAGCGCGTGAGGAAATCCACGGAAGCAAGTCCGGTCGTAGGCTGGTTTTCGTCGGCCACCGTATAATTGCCGGGACCGTTTGCAACGAGCGAGTGATACACGTCGGCATCTTTCAGGGAGAGGGGAAGCGGCGGGATGAGGTTCAAAAAATAAAGGCCGTTCACGATGATGAGTATGCCCGCGATGGAAGAGAGCACCGCCCAGCCGCTCCATCCCCTGAACCGCTCGCGCGAAAAGTGGGCAAGGATGAGAAGGAGCACGCAGATCGCGGCTACGCTTACTGCGCCGCTTATCAAAAATACCGTCGTGCCGATCGTGTGGAGGAGGATCGGCATGAGATAGATGGCGAAGGAATAGAACGCGAGGAAGAGAAGTGCGATCTGGAACGAGAGCCGCGCAAAGCGCCGCTTCAGGGATTCATTTGCAAGGAATGCGACGGCAAGGAGCAAAAGGAATGGCCAGCTCGTTGCGAACGTGCCGCTCCGAAAATAAAAGACGAGATAGACGGACAGGATGCCGCCGAAAAAGAACTGCATAACGTTCACGAGCCAGAAGTGGAGTTTGCGCGGGTCCACTTCCGGCCGTACGCCGGTCTCGCTCACGGTATTGTCCAAAAGATTGATCCAGACGGCGCAGATCGTGACGATCGTAAGATGCGCGATCACCCAGAAATTATCCAGCCACACGTCCACGCGCCGCAGCGTGAGTGCGTCAAATACGAACCCGCCGACGAGCGATAGGGACGAGATCGGCCGTTCAAACCGCGCATACCAGCTCCGTGCGCGGGAAATGACGGATCTTTTTTGCGGAGGCATATTCCATTAGTATATCCCAAAACGCGCGGTATAATAGAGCGATGGACGAAGAGAAAAAGATCATGGGCGTGCGGAAGAATATTTTCTTCCTCGGACTCGTCAGCATGTTCAATGACCTCTCGGGCGAAATGGTGCAGTCGGTAATGCCCGTTTTCCTTACCTCTGTCCTGGGCGCCCCCGCGATCTTCGTGGGCTTTATAGACGGCGCGGCGGACGCAATTTCAAGCGTGCTCAAGGTGGTCTCCGGATGGTTCTCGGACAAGGTCCACAAGCGCAAACTGCCGGCGGTCGTGGGCTACGTCATTTCGGATGCCACGAGGTGGTTTCTGATGTTCGTGCAAAACTTCTGGCAGGTATTCGGCCTGCGCGTCGTGGATCGCGTGGGCAAGGGCTTCCGCGACGCGCCGCGCGATGCGTTGATCGCCGAGTCGGTGCCCGAATCGGAGCTCGGCCGTTCCTACGGCTTTCACCGCGCGATGGACACATTGGGCGCGACGATCGGCCCGCTCTCGGCATTTTTTCTTTTACCGTTTTTGGGTGGGAACTACAGAAAGCTTTTTTTTATCGCCTTTGTGCTCGGATTCCTGGCTATCGCGTCTTTCGTGTTTGTGAAAGATAAGAAAGTTGAAAGTGCCATTCAAAAACCGCGTCCGCGTTTGAACTGGAATCTTTTCCGCACACATCGGCGTTTCGTATCCATCGTCCTTTCCATTTTCGTCTTCGGTCTTGGCACGCTTCCTATCGCCCTCGTGCTTTTGAAGGCGAAGGAGGTGGGCAACGTGGCCGATGTGCCGCTCATGTATTTTGTGTACAGCTTTGCGTTCGTACTCTTTTCAATACCGCTCGGCCGATTGGCCGATCGGATCGGGGAGCGCGCGGTGATCGCCGGAGGATTTCTCATTGCGGTCCTTGCATACCTCGGACTTTTGTCTTCAGCGCATATTGTAATGCTTACGGTTTCGTTTGCCGCGCTCGGACTTTACTCCGCGGCGACCGACGGGATGCAGCGGATGCTCGCCGCGAAAGCGTTCGGCGCGGAGCACGAGCTCATCGCGACGGCCCAGGGATTTTTGAACATGGCGGTCGGCTTTTCGTCGCTCGGCGCGGGTCTCATCGGCGGATTTTTATGGACAATCGTTGATTCAAGCGTCGCGCTCGGGTATGCCGCCGCGGTATCGCTCCTCGGCTTTGTACTTTTCCTCGTTGTCTCCGCGCCGCGCAGGTGATTCACCTTGCACTTTACTGACCCTGGGCAGGTCACTTTCACCAAAACTGTCCGTTCCGGCGGCTAGATTCAAACCACATGGGGGTCACCCTGCTTCCCTTCGCGTGCATTGATTTTCCCAAACTCCAACCCTTTACTTTTTACCGATGCTTCGGCCTTGCAAGTTTTTAAGTGGGCAAAAACGTCGTCCATAGGGTCGCGCCGGCGGCAATGAGCATCGCCGCGAATGTGATCCAGAGGAACGTCTGCGAAAGAATTCCGCTCGCGTGCTCGCCCATGATTGTGCGGTTCGATGAGATGAAAATGATGACGAGGATGAGCGGCACGGCGGCCACGGCGTTCACGACGGCTGCGACGATGAGTGCTTTTATTGGATCAATGCCGATGAAGTTGATGCAGAGGCCGAGGAGGGTTGCAAGCGTGATCACGCCGTAGAATCCGTGCGCCGAACGTAGTTTTCTATAAAGTCCTTCGTGCCAGTCAAATGTTTCCGCAACCGCATATGCCGCAGACCCGGCGAGCACGGGCACCGAGAGCAATCCAAGCCCGATCACGCCTACGGCGAAGATGCATTCGGCAAGGAATCCCGCATGGGGAAATGTACGCACCAAAGGAAAGAGAGCTTTCGCCGCGTCGGCGGCGGTGGCAATATTTGTGACGCCATGCTGATTGAGAACGGTCGCGGTGGTGATAATGATGCACCACGTGGTGAATTGCGAGACGAGCATGCCGAATGCGTTATCAATCCGCATATTTTTTATGAATGTTTTGCCGATTGAAGTCCGCATCGCGGTCTTTTTCTTTATTTCCTCCTCGACTTCTTCCGACGCCTGCCAGAAAAACAAGTACGGTGAGATAGTGGTGCCGGCGACGCCAGTAAGAATGAAAAGGAACAAGGGAGAGAACGCAAGATGGGGAAGAAAAGTCGCGCGCAAGATCTCGCCCCACGGTTCCTGCACAATAAGCATCGTTGCGGGATAGACGAGCATGACAAGAACGAGCCATTTCAGTATCCACACGTAGCGTTTATACGGGATGAAAATCTCAAGGAGCAGTATGACAACCACGAAGAGGAGGGCGGCGATTACAAAAGGAACGGGAATAATCAGGCGGAGCGATGCGGCCATCGCGCCTATGTCCGCGCCGATATTGATAGTGTTTGCGACGACGACGAGCGCTACAATGCCGTAGAGCACCCTCCGCGCATAATGTTCTTTTGTAACTGCGGCAATGCCTTTTCGAGTCACAGCGCCGATGCGGGCGGCCGCCTCCTGAACCGCAGTCATGAGCGGGTAAAGAAAAACCGCCGTCCAAAGTTGTCCGTAACCGAATTGGGCTCCCGTCTGTGAATATGTTGCGATGCCGGAAGGGTCGTCGTCCGCGGCGCCCGTGATGAGACCCGGCCCGAGGACCTTAAGGAAGCGGCGTATCCGCGAACGTACCATTATGCATGATTATACCGTGGGCGCGGCGGGTGGGAGTTATCCACAGAAAGGCCATTGACGCGCGGTGGGACGGGTTCTTACACTGGAAAGGCACCGTTCACAATTTGAAAGGTCAGTATCAGGAATGGGGAAGCGGGTGGGAATCCCGCACAGTGCCGCTACGGTGATCCGCGGAGCCGCGGAAAGTCCGATTACCGTTCCTGATACATAAAAATAAACCAGGTTCCTCGAGCTAAGGGACGGTGGAGGTGTTGTGTTGTCACCCGTCGTCCCGCCCGTTGCGGGATTTTTCGTTTCATGAAAAAAACTTTTTTGTTCGTTGTGCTCTTGGCCGCAGCTGCGTTGTTCTTTGTGTCGATGTCGCCCACGCATTCATTTGTGGACGCGAGTTCCACCACTTCCACGACGCCGGACATTTCCTCGGCAATTGCCGCTGCTGTTTCTTATTTGCAATCCAAGTCGTTTAATCCGTGGAGCATCATGGCACTTTCTGCGGCGGGCAATGCACCGAGCACTTCTTCTGTGTCGCTTGCGCTCGCGAGCACGAGTACCTCTACGGCAATTGGTCTTGAGGCGCCGATCATGGCGATCGCGGCGATCGGCAGCGATCCGCGCACAATCATTGGCGGTGAAGACCTCGTTGCGGACCTTGAAGGCTTCGTGAGCACGACGACGGGTGAGATCGGCGGCACCTCTACGCTTAACGACGACATCTTCGGATTGCTCGCGTTGAGTGCGGCAGGAGTGTCGTCAAGCGATCCGACGGTCTTGGGCGCACGTAATTTTTTGTTGAATAACCAGAACGTCACCAATGGCGGCTTCACATATGTCATCGGCGGAACGAGCGATACGAATACGACCGCAGCCGCCGTCATGGCGCTCCTTGCGACCGGGTCAAATGTTTCCGACTCTGCCATTCAGAATGCCGTCAAATATTTGAAGAGCGCGCAAAACCCCGATGGCGGGTTTTCGTATGATCCCACAAGCCCTTACGGGACGTCTACGGATGCCTCATCCGATTCGTGGATTATTTCCGCGATCAATGCACTCGGGCAAAGTCCGACGTCGTCCGCCTGGACCGCGGCGAGCGGCACCGATCCCGTGGCGAGTTTGCTTTCGTTTCAGAACGCGTCTTCCGGATTTTTTGAATACCAGTCGGGGAGCGGTGAGGACTCGTTCAGTCCGGTGACAACCTCATATGCCGTGATCGCTCTCCTTGGAAAGTTTTTGCCGACCGCCGTGATTACGCCAGTTTCCACAGTTTCCAAAACGACGGCTACAAGCACGACGTCCACGGCGACCTCAACGGGGATCGTCGTGCTAGTGGGAGGAGGGAGCGGCGGAGGCGGTGGGGGAGGGGGAGGCAGCGGTGGACCGGCGCCCGTGCAGGTTTCTTACCGCATTGAAGGACCGTCCGCGGAACTCTGCGCGGGCACGGGGCAGGCACTCACGGCGATGGATGTTCTTGCGGACGCGTCGTCATCCTGCGGCGCGAGCTATCACGTTCACGAGTACAGCTTCGGATCATACGTGGATCAAATCGGATCCGTTGCGGCAGCCGGCGCGGACGGGTGGCTGTATCTCGTGAATTTTGTTTCTCCTTCAGTCAGTGCGGCGGATTATAATGTGAAGCAAGGTGACAACGTGGTCTGGTATTATGGTGACGGTTCCGAATTGCCGCTCACGGTCACGGCGCCGGCTGTATCCGCGAGCTCCGGCGGTGGAGGAAGCGGCGTGTCGGCATCATCTTCGCTCGCGGCATCCTCATCGTCGCCTTCTCTACAGAGCATGGCCACGACTACCCCGACCTCAACGGCGGGGGAGATTCTCGGCGCGTCAACGACAAGTGTGATCGGCGAGCTCATTGATTTAGAAAAGGAATTGGTCACACTGGAGTTCAAGGCGAACGATTGCGCGGTCGCGTTCAATAAGAACTTGTATCAGGGAATGCATGACCCCGACGTAGAGAATCTCCAAAGGGTCCTCAACTACACCTCACTTACGGAGGTGGCGAAGGACGGCCCAGGCTCGCCGGGCAACGAGACCGCCTACTTTGGCGATGGGACCAAAAATGCGATTGCCGCCTTCCAAAATATTTTTGCCGATCAGATCCTTGCGCCGAAAGGGCTTTCGTCCGGCAACGGCTTTGTCGGTTCCGCAACCCGCGCAGTTCTGAATAATCTTTGTACGAGCCAATGAAAAGATTTTTTATCATTGCGTGCGTTGTGGTTGCGGCGGCACTCGCCGGTTGGGCAGGATGGCATTCCTTTTCATCGGCACCGCTCCCGGCGCCGGGGGCCGCACCCATGGCGGTCCCCGCCAAAGTCCTGTCATCATCCGCGTCCATGCCCGCTTTGCTGCCAGTCGCCTCCACGACGCTCGTTGTCTTTGATGGTACGAAAAATATCGTGAACAGCGCCGTTCCCGTGGCCGCCACCTCCACCGTTTTTTCGGTGGTCAAGGCTGCTGCCGCGAATACTGGACTTGCCTTTGATTACAAGGTCTATCCGGGCACGGGGATTCTCATCACGGAGATCGGTGATAAGATAAATGGTGCAGGCGGCGCGTACTGGCAGTACTGGGTGAATGGTGCGTATGCCACGGAGGGCGCCGATCACGCCACAGTGCATGCGGGCGACCGCATAGAATGGAAATTTACCGCATCGCAGCAATAATAACGAGACCATCATGAAATATTTTCTCGCAATTCTTCTTGCGCTCGCCGCCGCGTCGTTTCGGCTCCTGCCGCATCCGGCGAATTTTGCGCCGATCGGCGCACTCGCGCTGTTTCTCGGCGCGCGTTTGCCGCGAAGGCAGAGCATCGGCATCGTCCTCGGCGCGATGTTCGTTTCGGACGCCGTGATCGGATTTTACGACTGGCGGCTCATGGTCGCGGTCTACGGGTCGTTCGCCCTCGCAACATTCCTCGGTAACTGGATTGGTATGAATTTTACGTGGCGGAAATTTGCGCTCGGCACTGCGACCGGTTCCATTCTCTTTTATCTCTCAACGAATTTCGCCGTGTGGGCGCTCTCGCCGTGGTATCCGCACACGCTCGCGGGTCTTCTCGCGTGCTACGTGACGGCGATTCCTTTCTTCCGCAACACGCTTCTCGGGGACTTTGGGTTTGGCGCGGCACTCTTTGGCGTCTATGCGTGGGCGGCCAAAAAGGAATTCAATGTTCGCGCGGGACTGCAACATCGGCTCGTTACTTTTGCCTCTGCGAATCGGTGATGGATGTGGCGGTGCTGTGGTCCCGCTACCTTTCTTGTTTTTTCTCCTCAAGTGGAGCGACGTCCGCGGCGATCCCAATGGCGAGCGCAATGATGGCAAGATTCTTGATAATCGGGGTTCTCCCTCCAAACGACTGAGTAATTTCACGCCGTTTTGAACCCGGTCGCCCGGCATCTCCTTACTGTACCACTGGAGGTCGGCGTGTGACGGTGGAATGTGTTATTTTTAGGAATGTTTTTTGCTAACCCGCAGCGCTCAGGGATTACTATGGCTTTGGTTTTCGAACGGCCTCACATAATGTTGATGTAAAGCCCCTTCTGCGATATGATGATGACGGAGTTTGCATTGTAAATAACAAGGTTGGAAACAACAAGGAGGATCACGAGATGAGAAGCGTCCGACTTGCGCTAGTTGCTCTAATTGTCTTGTTGTGTGCCAGGAGTGCATTCGGTAAGGCCGGGACGATATCGGTGAGTCCGACTATCTGGAACGCTGGGGCGGTCGTAGTGAACAGCATGAACTCAGGAACGATCATCGTCACGAACACTGGCAGCGTGGCGGTGACCCTTAATACCATCACTGTGAGCGGTGGCAGCGGAAGCAACAGTAGCGAGTTCGCAATTTGTTGCATTTCACTGCCGGTAGCGGTTCCCGCGAAAGGGACCGCGAGTTTCAAAGTGATGTTCAGCCCGACCATAGGGGGCGGCGCGAGCGGGACGCTTTCGGTCCAAAGTACCGCGACGAACGTTCCGACCGTTTCGCTCAGCGGAACGGGTGTGCACGACGTTGACTTATACTGGACCGCAAGCACCTCGGCAACGAACCCCTGTTACGCGAACCTGGGCTATCGTATAAAGGTCTCGTCCGTATCGGGGGGACCCTATGCGACGATTGGGAATGTTCCCGGGACATTTTACCCGGACTATAACGTCCAGGCAGGCAACACGTATTACCACGTGGTGACCACTGTAGCGGATTACGTCCATGGCAGTTCGTGCTCCTATCCATCTGAGACGGAACTGGAAAGCGTCCCGTCAAACGAAGTTTCTGCGACAATCCCGAGGCCGTGACGAAACTTTCAACTTGCATCCCTCCATTCTTGCAATCAATCCCGCAATCAATGCAATGAATGGAGGGATTCTTTTAGGGAATTATTTAGGAAACTTATTGGGTATGCCTCGTCCTTTCGGGAAGCCAGATTTGAAGCTCGGATGGTATCATTCTTTGTCGGATCTGATCTTGGAGAGCCGGTATGCGCATTATTTCACAGGCTGTCCACAATTTTTCCTATTTTTTTCGACCCGATTGGCGTAGACTTCCTAGCTATGATGTGTCGATCGTTTCTCAAAGATTCTCGGTGGGTTTTCCTTTTCGCCATTGCTGGATTTATTGTCTGTACGGTTCCTCTTGCCGCGCGTGCCGCGTTATATAATGCGGACGGTATTTTAGGGCACGTCGACCAAATTGGTAATCCTATTTATACCGCAGGGGGGACGAACAATAGTCCGAATAACCAGGGATTCTATTACCCGGGCGACGTCGCGCTGGATGCGTTCCATCACCGTCTTTTTGTGACGGACCAGAACAACGCCCGCGTACTCGTGTTCGCGCTTAACGCGGACAACACCATTTCGGGCACGACGCCGACTTCCGTTCTCGGACAAAGCGATTTTATATCGGTGAACGCCATAACGACGCAAACCAACCTTGCGTATCCCGACGGCCTCGCGTACGATCCGGTCAATGAGCGGCTCTTCGTATCTGACGGGGTAAACAACCGCGTGATGGTGTTCGATGTGACTCCGGGATTCGCGGACGGCGAGGCTGCGTCTGCGGTGCTCGGCCAGGCGGATTTCTCAAGTTCCGTTGCCACCACGACGCAGGCTGGCCTCAATGACCCGTACGGCCTTGCCTACGACACAACGAGCAGCCGGCTCTTCGTGGCGGACCAAGGCAACAATCGTGTCCTTGTTTTTGATGCAGCTCCGGGAGCCATCGCGACGCCCAACGAGAGCTCGACGGATGAGCTCGGCCAGGCGGATTTCTCAAGTTCCGTCGCCACCACGACGCAACAAGGGCTTACGACTCCCTGTGGTTTGGCCTTTGACGGTGACAGCCGGCTCTTCGTGGCGGACCAGGGCAACAATCGTATCCTTGTTTTTAACGTCGCCACTTCAACCATCACGACGACTAACGAGAGCTCGACGGATGAGCTTGGCCAGGCGGATTTCTCAACGGCGGACCCGAATACCTCATCAAACGGCCTTTCCGGTCCGGAAGGACTGGCCTACGACGGAATCAATAATCGTCTTTTTGTGACCGACAATGCCAACAACCGCGTCATGGTCTTCGCGGTCGGCACCTCGACGTTCCCGACTGACGAGGACGCTACGAGCGTCATCGGCCAAGCTGATTTTTCGGGTGAGGGCCCGAATACGACGCAAAATGGGCTGAACGGCCCCTTTGGCGTTGCGTTTGACGGGGTGAGCGATCAGATTTTCGTTTCCGATCAGAATAACAACCGCGTCATTGTTTTCCCTGTCATTGCCCCTATTTCCACTAACGAAAGCGCTTCCGGTCTTCTCGGGCAGACGACATATACCGCCGGTGAGCCGAACGGCGGTCCGAACGGCCAGGGTTTCAATGCGCCGGTTGATGCCGCACTCGATGTCGCGCACCATCGGCTCTTTGTTTCGGACCAGCTCAACAATCGCGTGCTTGTCTTCAATTTGGACGCGAACAACAGGCTTTCGAGCACCACCGCCTCGTTCGTTCTCGGACAAAGCAATTTCACGAGCGACGACGCCGCTACAACGCAAAACGGTCTCAATGCTCCCTATGGTCTCGCCTATGATCCGGCGGACGATCGTCTTTTTGTCGCTGACAGCGGGAATAATCGCGTCCTTGTCTTCAATATGGCTCCGGGAGCCATAGCGACCAATGAGACCTCAACGGACGTGCTCGGCCAGGCGGACTTTTCAAGTTCCTCTTCCGTCACGACGCAGACCGGTCTTAATGCGCCGTACGGTCTTGCCTACGATGCGGCGGATAACCGCCTTTTTGTCGCGGATCACGGCAATAGTCGCATCATGGTCTTCAATGTCGCCACCTCAACCATCGCGACGACCAACGAGAGCTCGACGGATGAGCTTGGCCAGGATGATTTTTCCACAGTGGCCGCGGACTCCTCATCGCAGGGGCTTGCTGGGCCGACGGCTGTGACCTACGATCCGACGTTGAATCATCTGTTTGTGGTGGATCAGACCAATAACCGCATCATGGTCTTCGCGGTCGGCACGTCAACTTTTCCGAATCACGAGGCTGCATTGAGCGAGCTCGGCCAGGCCGACTTCGGTGAATCAGACACCAATACTGCCCCGGATGGATTGAGCACTCCTTTCGGTGTTGCATATGATGCGACGAATGGACGGCTCTTTGTAACCGATGAGGGAAACCAACGCATTATGGTTTGGAACAATGTCGCAACCTCGACTATCCAAAAGGGTGAGGCCGCCTCAAACGATATTGGGCAGCCGGATTTTTCCTCATCGGGAGGGAGCGTTACGCAGACCGGGCTTAGTGCGCCGTATGGTCTGGCCTACGATCCAGTGAATAATCGGCTTTTTGCCGTTGACAACTCAGCGAACCGAGTTATGTCCTTCTCCTTTATTAAGATAACGACCGCCTCGTTTCCTACGGGCGCGGTCGGCAGCGCATATTTCCAAACGCTCACGACCACCTCTACGCAGGGAACGGTAAGCTTTATGCTCATAAGCGGTTCGTTGCCGCTGGGCCTTTCTCTGGCTACCTCGACCGGGGTCATTTCGGGAACGCCGACTGTCGCGACGACGACTACGTTCACCGTTGAGGCGGATGATACATTTTCTACGGGGCCTTTCTTTGACAGGGCGACTCTCTCGCTTACAACCGCAAACGACACCACTCCTCCTGTTGTCACCTGGATCGCCCCCGCCGCAAATGCCACCGTCTCCTCGACCATTACGCTCACGGCCTCCTCCACGGACAATATTGACGTCCGGAGCGTCGCTTTCTATGAAGGGAGCTATGGCGCGGGACTTGCCTCGAGCACCCTCGTCGGTTCCTCCACGGTCGCAAGCGGCACCCTTTATTCCATTTTCTGGAATACGACCAGCACCGCAAACGGTTCAACGACCCTCTGGGCGCTCTCGACTGACACCTCAAACAACACCTCCACGGCCTCGACCACGGTGAACGTTGAGAATGTCACTTCGACCACTCCCACCCCACCCCAGTCCCTGTCTGCCATCCCCAGCAACGCCCAGGTATCCCTCTCGTGGTCGGCGCCCGCCTCAAATGGTGGATCGATCCTCACCCAATACCTCGTCTACGACCGTACGACGGGCTCGTCCACCTTTGCTTTGTACGCCACGACTACCCCAAGCCAAACCACCTCAACAGTGACCTCCCTCGCGAATGGGCAGAGCTATGATTTTGAGGTTCTGGCAGAGAACAGCATCGGTACGTCCACGCCTTCCAACGTCGTCTCCTCCACGCCGTACACGGTCCCTAGCCCGCCGATGTCCGTTTCCGCTGTTGCCGGAAATGCCCAAGCGACCGTTTCCTTCACCCCTGGCTCGAACGGGGGATCGTCCGTTCTCTATTACGCAGCCACCTCCGATTCCGGCAATATCCAGGCTTCCTCCACGGCGAGCCTTATTGTCGTCTCCGGCCTCACGAACGGCACGAGCTACACCTTCACGGTCACGGCGACGAACGCCGCGGGAACATCAGCGTCCTCCTCGGCCTCCAACAGCGTGACCCCGAGCAATCTCGCCCCGACCATCACGTCCTTCACGGTGTCCCCGGCCTTCATCATGCCCGGCGCATCAAGCACCCTTTCCTGGACGACGGCGCTCGCGACGACTGTCGCCATCAGTCAAGGGATCGGCAACCAATCCGCCACGTCGACGGGCTTCGTCGTCGTCTCTCCGTCCTCCACCACCGTCTATATCCTCACGGCGGCGAATGCGAACGGCAGTTCAACGGCCCAGGTGACCGTGACCGTGGACGGCACACCTCCTTCTATTCCGCAGAACCTCACCGCAACCGCAGTATCCCAAAGCGAGATCAACCTATCCTGGTCCGCATCGACGGACTATGTTGGTGTCGCTGGCTATCATGTTTACCGCAACGGTGCGAAGATTGCTACGACGAGCGTCGTAACCTACAATGACACCAGTCTCTCGGCAGGTACCTCGTACACCTACACTATTGATGCCTACGACGCCGCCGGCAATGTCTCCGAAGAATCTTCGAGCACCAGCGCGACGACCCAGGCGGCCGTCGTATCGGGAGGCAGTGGCGGCAGTGGCGGCAGTGGCGGCGGCGGTGGTGGTGGTGGAGGCGGTGGAGGCTATTCTCCGCCCACAACTGGCAGCAGCTCAACTTCCATAGTTTCCACTGCAAGCACTAATCTTCTCACCCAGTTGCTACAACTCGTACAAGAAGTTCGCTCCCTCTCCCTCCAGATGTTCTTCACAGCGAATGCCGGCCGGAATTTGACGGTGGGTTCCCAAGGTGATGACGTCTGGGCCCTCCAGGTCTACCTCGTCACGAACAATATCCTTGCCCCCACCGGCCCCGCCGGAAGCAAGCTCACCAATCCCACGGGCTACTTCGGCAATCTCACGAAGGATGCCCTCGCCGAGTATCAGGCGAGTGCAGGTATCTCGCCCGCGAGCGGGTTCCTCGGCCCCATAACCCGGGCGTATCTCAAGAACCTTGAGGGAGGGACGATATCCTCCGCACCCACTTCTTCTCCATCCTCATCGCCGACAACTGCCGTTTCGTCTCCCCAGCTTGCCCCGTCCGCATCATCCCTTTCTCTCGGGAGCGTTGGCTCCGAGGTCACGACCCTCCAGAACATACTGGTCGAGGACGGTTATCTCTCTACAGGCGTTTTCATCAATGGTACCTTTGACGCTGCGACTGAGCGCGCCGTCGAAGCATTCCAGTGTTTCCAAAACATCATCTGCTCAGGCACCGGCTACGGCACGGTGGGACCCAAGACAGGTTCCGAAAAAATACTAGAAAGTTTTAATAGCATAAACGACGAAGCTAACCTATCGCGCGGGGAGCGTACGATAGTCAATATTGAAGGACCAAGCAAAGATTTTCATTATGCGTCTACATTGGGGGATTTAATCCTTAAGGATCTTGCCTCGCTGAAAGATTGTAGCGTCGTATTGGAAGATATGGGACGAGAATTAAACAGGAAAGGAAGCGCAAATAAGGACATCAGATTGGTCGTGATAAGACGCCCGTAAAAATAAAAAGCAATATGAACGAAGAAATCGACATAATAAAAATACTGGAGGGTGTTAAGGGCCTAACTATTAAATGCAATCACTGCGGAGGAGCTTTCGGTGCGAAGAACGCCCACCTTTTTGATATCAGAAAAAAACCATACCCCGGATATGTTTTAAATAAATTAGATCAGCAGCGTGATAATATCAAAAAAGCTTTTAAAAAAACAGAGAAAGAAGAAGAAACTTGGTTGAAAAAAATCGAAGACATAAAAGAAAAAATAAAAAAATTAAAACATCGCAAAATAGAAAGACCCAAGAGGGTTCAGGTTATTACAAAGTATACAAATATCGGTCAAATATTTGACCAAATTTTACCAGCCTCAAACAAGTTCAGATTTGAGAATGGGGATTGTAGGGCCATATTAAACCCAATTGATTACATATCTTTTGGTGGGCTAACAAAAAAGGGGAAGGTTGAAAAAATTTCATTTATTGAAGCTAAGACAGGCAGTCAGCCCCTAAGTAGAACTCAGCACCAGGTAAAAGAAAGAGTCAAAGAAGCCGGAGAGGGGAAATCGACTATCAACTTAATACCTTATTAAAATGGACATCACAAAATTTTTAGTTCTGTTTTATAAAGAGCAGCATTATATTTTTGGCATATGTCCGTGCTGTAACAAGATCTTTCAACTAAGCGCCGCCGCCCTTTTTATAATGGGGAAGAAGGTAACATTGCCTGAATTAGGTGAGATTATTGAAGAGCAAGAGAAACTTGATTCTTACAAGGATCGAGTTAAATTATTGGGATGGGATTTTAATGATATACAAAATGATTTAAGCGATAAACAAGAGCAGTACGAAAAGGTTGAGCCAATTTATACAAGGAAGGTAGTAATTAAAGGCAGGAGACAGGCCGTGAGTCAAATAAAGAAAATAGGCATGGATAAGACTTTCCTAAAACTAAATATCTATCCAAAAGACGCGAGGTTATTATTTTCGCCGGTCGAATTCGTTGTTTTCCATGGCATGACCAGCAAAGACGATGTCGAAAAAATATCTTTCATGTCTAGGCGTGCAAAAAGTAGGGCCGATGAGAAAATTCAAAGTTCAATAGAGCGAACCATCGAGAATGGCAACCTAGAATTTGTTTTAATAAGAGCAGACGCAGACGAACGTGGAAAAATATCATACAGGGTAAACTAGACAAGAACGAAGAAAACCGCCGAGTAGTCGGCGGTTTTCTTCTCTGGATACGGCGCTCAGCCGGTATGACGTGGGTGGGACGGAGATGTCCGGTTTTCGACGGCTCTTGGTCCATCGTAACTAAACTAGACTGCTGCGGGGCCTGGATTCGGACCAGGATAAACGGCTCCAAAGGCCGCTGTCCTACCATTAGACGACCCCGCAATCAATTCAGAGTATAATAAAAATCTGAAGAATAATAAAGGGCGAAAATATAATTAACTAATAAAAAATAATATGAAATACGAACTGCCAGAACTGCCGTATGCCTATGAGGCGCTTGAACCGTATATTGATGCGAAGACGATGGAGATCCACCTTACGAAGCATCATCAGGCGTATGTGAACAATCTGAATGCCGCGCTTGAAAAGTATCCGGAGATCGCCGACAGACCGCTTGCGGAACTCTTGCGGTTGCTGGATTCCGTGCCGGAGGACATCCGCACCGCGGTGCGCAATCACGGCGGGGGACACGCGAACCACTCGTTTTTCTGGACGATCATGGCCGGACCAAACAACGGCGGAGGTGGCGAGCCGAGCGGAAAAATAGGGGATGCGATTGCACGGACGTTCGGAGGATTCCTGAAATTCAAAGAGGAGTTTACGAAAGCGGCGGGGGGCGTTTTCGGAAGTGGCTGGGCATGGCTCGTGCGCGATGCCAATGGCAAGCTGATCGTCGCTACAACGCCGAACCAGGATAGCCCGCTCACGAAAGGGCAGGAACCGGTGCTCGGATTGGATGTTTGGGAGCACGCGTACTATCTGAAATACCAGAATAGGCGCCCGGATTATATCACTGCCTGGTGGAATGTCGTGAATTGGAGCGAGGTAGAGAAGCATCTCTAGAAAATCCACAGTTTTTCTGCGGATTTTCTGTTTTTGATGGTAAAATAGAGAGGAATGACCTCCTCGAGAAAAGACAGTAAAGAGAAGAAAGTTTTTGATGTACATAAGGCATCACGCCCGTCTTCAAAAAACATCCTTAAGCACATCCTCTACGGAAAGAACGCGCTTAATCTCAGGCCGAACTTCCGGGTGCGGCACCCTTGGGTTTGGATACTCGGTTGTTTAGCGCTCGTCGTCGCTGTTTTTTTTGGTGTTCGCCTCCTTTCGCTCCGCGCCGATGTGCAAGATTTCTATCCATCCATCTGTCTTGGTGATTGGCAAAATCCCGCAAACGCCCAAGGGCGGCCCGAAACGATGGCCACGGGCACTCCGTTCTCTGCGGAAAATTCCGCGTTGAGCAACGGCTCGGACACGCAGATCTTTTGCGGTGGGTTTTTGAGCGGCGATATTCCAACCTCCAGCAACATCACGAACGTCGGCCTCACGTTCATGTGGCAGATAGGTGACGAAACCGCTTCCGCCACGACCGTCACCGCCACGACCACGACCAGCACCGCCGCGGCGGCACCGTCGGATGAAGCGAATGGAACTTCGTCGCCGGACTTCACGAGTTCAACTTCGAGTAGCGCCACATCGGCTTCCTCAATGGAGAACATAGAAGAAGGGGAGCCCACGACCACCGTTCCGACCACATCAATTACCACGGCGACATCCGTCGTGCCAACAGACACTGCTCCTATTGTTGTTCCGGACACAGAGGCCAGTGGAACGTCTTCCGATGCCGCACCGGTTGATAATTCATCTTCTGGCAACATGGAAACGCCTCCGGTCGTGACGCCCCCGCCACCTTCGCCGCCGCTTCCGCCGCCTGCACCAACGAATGATACAAACGATTCAACAACTTCTTTTATTTCGCCCCCGGAATTCTTTTCATGGGCTGTTCCTGCCGCGCGCGCGGATGACGATGCCTCTCAAACGGTGATATTAGGTGAGCCATTGATCGCGAACCTTTTATCCGAGACTTCAACACCCACGTCATCCGCGTCAACTTCATCGGAAGAGACGATCGCCTCAACGAGTACGACAGCCACGGCCGCGACCGCCCCACCGGCAACCCCCGACGAGAATTTTTTGGACGTGAGCTACAGCACCGACGGGCAAACATGGGTCAGTATCGGCGAGGTCAATGTGGATAATTGGCAAGAGTTCACGGTCACGCTCCCGATATCGCACTGGACCGATCTTCAGAACCTTCAGATAAGGGTCCAAGGGATCCCGACGACGCAGGATCCTTTGCCGCCGGTCTATTTAGACGGGATGCTTGTGGAGGTGCATTATGAACTGCCATCAGTGGCCGAAACGCCGGTCACGCCAAGTTCGACGGATGAAGAGGTCTCTTCCACCGCGCCACCGGTCCGAATCACGCTTGTGAATCCCGGTGCCCAGCAAACCTGCGAAATAGAGCCCTTTTCGCAGGAATTACCCCTCGGCGGGACCGCGCAGTTTATCGCCGTGCTTCATCCCTCTATTAATGGCATATCATACGATCTTTCCACGGGATATCTTCCCCATGGCGTTGTCGTTTTGGTAGGCAGTCCGACCGGTCCCATCGCGGCGACCTCGTCACTCACCTTTCGGGCAGCGGCGGACGCCCAGCACGGCTCCTTCAATATTTCCGTGATCTACCACGAGCATGAAGCCGACGGAAACGTGATCTCGAATTTTTGCCAATTAAACATCATTGTTCGATGAGGGAGCGTCTTTTTCGGAAAACGTTTTTCATATTAGCCTCCGTTTTATTTTTTTTCGGTTGTTTGATGATCGGAACCAAAACGGCCCATGCCAATAATTGCGTAACCACGAGCACGGCTGGCAGCTATAACTTTAACGTTGCGGCCGACTGGACGAACTGCGGCGGCACGACGCCGGCGACCACTGATACCATTGAAATTCTGAGTGGCGTGACGACAACCTTGGTGGCGGCTACGCAGGTTGCGGGGGTGGTCATCGATAGTGGCGGGAGGTTGGCCCTTTCGTCGTATACGCTCACCGACGCGGGAACGGGCACGGCGCCGAACGGCTTTACCATCAATGGAACGCTCTCCGGCACGGGTGCGGTAACGTTAAGCGGAGCCGGTGCATGGATTGATGGAACCGGAACGCCGTCATATACGGGACTCACCACTTTGACGGGCAATAAAACCGTTTCTTCCAGCGCAAGCCTTTCTTTCGCGGGCGCGATCACTATTTCCGCGAGCGCGACGACGACAAATAACGGAACTATCGCGATGAACGCGATTTTCACGGACAGTGGCGTCTTCGTCAACAGCGGCGCGTTCACCGACAGCGCCACCACCGCGAGTTCCTTCGCCATCGCGGGAACCTTCACCAACAACGCTACGACGACGCTCTCCGGCAGCACGACGAACGTGGTGATGAGCGGTGTCGGGACCTTTACGAACGGCACGAATGCCACGCTCAACTACGCCGGCGGCTCTCCAAGCATCACGACGCTCACCGCGACCGCGAGCGGCAACACCGTGAACTACAACGGCGCGGCTGTGACCTGCATTGCGACCCAATACTACAACCTCACCTTCGGCGGCAGCGGCACAAAGACCTGTACCTCGTTCACCTCGCCCATCCTCGGGAACCTCGTCGTCACGGGCACCGCCACGTGGACGCTCGGCGCGGCGACGACGGTCGCCGGCACGGTAACGATCTCCGGCGGAACCCTCACCACCGCGGGATACGCCTTCACCGCATCGAGCATCACGTCGATTTCCTCCGGCGGACTTGTGCTCAACAGCAGCACCGGCAACAAAACGCTTGTAGGGCTCGTGACGGTGAGCGGGGGGACTCTCTCTGGCAACAGTACCCTTATTATTTTTCAAGGCGGTCTTACCCAATCGGGTAGCGGTGCCGTCACGATCACCGGCACGGCGACCTTCGGCACTAACAGTCAGGCCTTGAACGGCAGGATGACTTTGGGGTTAATGACAGTCGGTACCGCAGGCATCACACTGACAAATAATGCCAACGTTTCTTCAACCGGTGCCACGCTCACCTTGACGGGGAACTGGACCCAGGGCGCAGGGTCTGGCCTTGAATTTAGCGTAGCCATTGCAACCAGCGGGACGGGGATTTTTGATGCACACACGAACAATAATACCGTGACGTATGATCGCGCGAGCACACAGACTTGCATTGCGACCCAATACTACAACCTCACCTTCGGCGGCAGCGGCACAAAGACCTGTACCTCGTTCACCTCGCCCATCCTCGGGAACCTCGTCGTCACGGGCACCGCCACGTGGACGCTCGGCGCGGCGACGACGGTCGCCGGCACGGTAACGATCTCCGGCGGAACCCTCACCACCGCGGGATACGCCTTCACCGCATCGAGCATCACGTCGATTTCCTCCGGCGGACTTGTGCTCAACAGCAGCACCGGCAACAAAACGCTTGTAGGGCTCGTGACGGTGAGCGGGGGGACTCTCTCTGGCAACAGTACCCTTATTATTTTTCAAGGCGGTCTTACCCAATCGGGTAGCGGTGCCGTCACGATCACCGGCACGGCGACCTTCACGGGCAACCAGACCCTGAGCGGAACATCGAGCATCACGACTGCGACCTTGACGAGCGGCACGACGCTGACGCTCACAAGCACCAGCACCCTGACCGCGACCACCTTCACCGTTCCTGCGAGCACTACGACGACCAACAACGGGACCGTCACGATGACGGGGGCTTTCACGGACAGTGGCGTCTTCGTCAACAGCGGCGCGTTCACCGACAGCGCCACCACCGCGAGTTCCTTCGCCATCGCGGGAACCTTCACCAACAACGCTACGACGACGCTCTCCGGCAGCACGACGAACGTGGTGATGAGCGGTGTCGGGACCTTTACGAACGGCACGAATGCCACGCTCAACTACGCCGGCGGCTCTCCAAGCATCACGACGCTCACCGCGACCGCGAGCGGCAACACCGTGAACTACAACGGCGCGGCTGTGACCTGCAAGGCGACCCAATACTACAACCTCACCTTCGGCGGCAGCGGGGCGGTGACCTGCGCGCCGATCTCGCCCATCCTCGGGAACCTCGTCTATGGCGGGACCAGCACCTGGACGATGAGTACGTCGATGACCGTGACAGGGGGTTTCACGGTTTCCGGCTCTGGCGGCACAGTTACGACCGGCGCGTTTCCGTTCACCGTGAATACTACGACAACCATCTCGGCGGGGACGCTCACCTTGAACGGCGCTGCCACGACAACGCTCACAGGGCTTGTGACTTTGAGTGGTGGTACTTTGAATGGAACGAGCACCCTCATCGTTACGCCCGCCGGCATTACGAACAACGGCGGCACGGTGGCGATCACCGGAACGGACACCGTATCGAGCGGTACGGCGGTTATGAGCGGCACAAACGCGATTGCGATCGCGAACCTCACCGTGACGAGTCCCGGCGCCGTGACAAACAGCAGCTCGCTTGCCGTGAGCGGCACCTTGACTGGTACTGGGACCGTAACGAACAACGGCACGGTCACTGCGATTGGCACATGGAGCAATACCGGCACGGTGACGAACAACGGCACGATTACCGCTACTATCGTAACTATAAATTCACCCGGAGCCGTTACCAACAATGGCACGACCACCATAACAGGGAACTTTACCGGCAGCGGAAGCTGGACGCAGGGAAACAATTCTCTTCTTAACGCGGCAGGCACTTTGGCCATCGGCACCCTTAATGCGGTCTCCACCGGCAGCACCATGAACTACAACGGCGCAGGACAGACCTGCCAAGTCACCCAATACTACAACCTCACCTTGGGCGGCAGCGGCACGGTGACCTGCGCGCCGACCTCGCCCATCCTCGGCGCTTTGACCATCGGCGCTGTCTCGTGGACGCTCGGCGCGCCGCTTACCGTGAACGGCAGTTTTACGAATGGCGGCACGTTTGACGTGAGCACCAATAATTACGCACTGACCTTAAACGGTAATTTTACGAACAATGGTATCTTTACCGCGCGCAACGGCACAACCACGCTCAGTGGAACCAGTCCACAACAAACACTCTCAGGCACGATGACGGGAACGTCCGCTTTCTATAACCTTGTCATCACGAACAGTACCGGCACCGTTCCATCGGATTGTGAGATCACCAGTTTTACGCCAAGCGTAGTGTTTTCCGCGAGCGCCACCGTCACCAACAATTACACCGTTACGACGGGGGGCGTCGGGGTTCAATACAGCAATGGTTCCACCTATACCTTCACGAATACCAATTGGGTCGGGCCGTCCGGCCATCCTATTTATTTCCGAAATTCCGTCAGTTCCGGTCAGTGGCTCCTCAACGTTTCGGGAAACCAGACGCCGCTTGCCTATGTGAACGTGAGCCGTTCCAATGCTTCCAGCGGTCCCGCTGCTATCAGTGCCCAGAATATCACGAACAGGGATTGTGGCAATAACAGCAACTGGTCGTTCGCCACCAGCTCGTCGCCCACCGCGTATACTCAAGCGGCGTACCAATGGTTTGCCAATCAAAATTCCGCGCAGGTCGGTCCCACGCTCGCGGTGGCGAACGCCTCGACGACGCTTATTTCTACAGGCGAGCAGTTCCGCTTGCGCATGCTCCTTGCGGTTGACGCGACGAATTCGATCGCCGGCGCGGATTCATTCGCGCTTGAATTTGCAAATGAAAGTGGCTATGCCAATTGCAGCGCCGTACCGCCAGCCAGTTACACTGCCATCACCAGTGCAACGTCAATCGCGTTTTATACGAATTCTAACGTTCCCAATGGAACGGCGCTTGCGGCGACCTCAACCGATCCTGTGGATGGGGGACGCACGGTTGTGGAAGAAACCTATCAATCGTCAAATAATTTTACGCCCACTTCGACCATCTACGCGGGACAAGACGGCAATTGGGATTTCTCGCTTGTGGACAATGGTTCTCCCCAAGGCACCGATTATTGTTTTGAAGCTGTTTTTGCGAGCAGTACGCCGCTCTATGCGTACGTCGCTTATCCCGAGATCGTCACGTACGGGACCCGGCCCCCTCGGATTTTCAGTGCCCTTCTTGCCAACGGCAGTACGACCATCACGCTCTCGCCGGGCGGGACGCTTCCCATTTCCGTTATCGCCTCAACGATGGCAGGGGGCAATCCGATAGCGTTCGCGACGTCAACCATTTATCGCACCTCCCTCGGACCAAACTGCGTCGCAAACAACAAGAATTGCTATCAGATCGCAAGCTCAAGCTGTGTGTTCAGCAACGGCACAACGACCGTGACGTGCACCGCGAATGTCTGGTACTTTGCCGATTCCGCTGGCATCACTTTGTCAAGTTACCCGTTGGACTCGTGGACAGGCGTGATAACGGTTGCGGATTCCGCGAATACTACGGCGACCGCCACCTCAAGCCCCGTGAATATGGGTATACTCAATGCGATCAATGTCACGCCAATGAGCATCAACTACGGAACCTTGGCGCCGCCGCAAACAAGTCCGACAAATTTCACGACAACGGTTCAGAATGCGGGCAACTGCTCAACCACGATCCAATTATCCGCGCTCGCATCCCTCACGGGCGGCATTCCGACGACTACGCTCGCGACGAGCTCTCAGCAGTATGCAACGTCATCGGGCTTTACCTTTGGCACGGGCTATTCTCTGAGCAGCACGGCTGTTACCTTGAGCGGTTTCACCCTTCCGGCGCCCATTTCAACAACATCAGTGCAAGGCAATGTTTTCTGGGGACTGCAAATCGCGAGCGGCAGTCCTACTGGCGCCTACAATGGCACAACTACCTTTTCCGCCCTCTATTCGCCCTAGGACCCCTCTCGCAACGCTGGTTTAGTTATCCACAGGTAAGAAACATTCTGTTTGCTACAATGAAAGCATATGAAACCGGATAGGAAACTTGCGCAGATTGTGGCTGTTACTGCGCTTGCTACCGTAGCCTTTTTGTTGGCCGCCCAGACCGTTTTCGGTACCGCGACGACGACCAATGTTACGAGCAGTGCGACCGTGACGAGCACGGCGCCTATCGTTTCCTTTGTCTCGGGCCCGAATTCAGGTACGGCTATCAGCCTTAACGCCAATACGACAACGCCGATCTCCGTCGCCCTCACAGTGACGGATTATAACGGCTGCGCGGATTTTAGTAACAGCACCGAGACCATAGCATTGTTGCGCGGCGATATTGCAACCTCGACGTGTCTCGCGAGTAGCACGCCGAACCCCCTCATTTGCTATGCGACCAGCACGTTTTCAACGTCAACCTGCCCCGCCGCTGGCTATACTGCTAACGCCACGGTAACATTCCCGATGTATTATTTCGCCACGCCAACTGACAATGCTTCCTATACCTACTATGGGCAGGGTTGGCGGGGAGCGATAACATTGACGAATCCCGCGAAGATCAGCGTGAGCACCTCTTCTGCAACAACCGCATTGAACAGTTTGGAGGCAATTAGCTCAACGCCAAGCGCGATAGGCTATGGAACGCTCGCGCCCGCCGGAATTAACAGTCCTTCCGTAACCACGACGATTTCAGATGTCGGCAATACTTCAACGACGTTCCAATTTTCGGCTACGGCATCCCTCACGGGTGGCAATCCGACGACCACGCTCGCGACGAGTTCCCAGCAATACGCAACGTCATCGGGCTTTTCCTACGGCACGGGCTACGCCTTGAGCAGCACGGCGGTTACATTGAGTGGCCTGTCAGTCGCCGCTCCCATAAGCACCACTACGGTTTCAACTAACGTATTTTGGCTGTTGCAGGTTCCTAACGGAACGCCGACGGGAACGTACAACGGCACCAATCTTTTCACGGGCCAATCGGTAAACTAGGACCTTTCGATTTTTTCTGCGCGACCGTTCCAAACGTCTTTTGTGCGCGCAGGGGATGAATATGCTACAATATACCCATAACGGTATGAAGCATTCCTTCCGAAAGTTGGGCCTTCTGTTTTTTGTCGCCTTCGCATTTGCCGTGGTGTTGCTATTGGGAAGCACGGAGAGGAGCCTTGCGGCGTTCGGCATTTCGCCTCCTTTCATCAACGCTGACCATCTCGTGCCCGGCGTCACATATGAGCAGACGATCTACCTCGTGCAAGACCAGCCCAATCAAGATCTTGAGATCAGAGCGGCTTTAAGCGTGCCCGATCACATCAAGCCGTGGATAAGTTTTGACACGGGAAACGATTTTATCATACCGCAGGGCACGCGCCAGTTCCCGGTACAGGTCACTATTACGGTGCCAAAGGGGGAACCGCTCGGAAAGTATACGGGGAACGTGAGTTTCCAAAGCGTTCCGGGAAAAGCGGGGCAGGTGACGATAGCCCTGGGGGTGAACGTATCCCTCAGCCTTACGGTTGGTAACGGTATTTATGAAAAATATTCCGTCCCTCTGATCACGTTTCCGGATATTGAGGAAGGATGGAATCCGAAGGTGGCGGTGCGTTTTGAGAATGATGGCAATATACCCGAGTCATTTGACGCTGCGACGTTTGATCTTTACGACGAGTATGATGTGGTTCGCCTTGCGTTTGCGGAAAAGCAAAGCGGATTTCCGGCAACACCGCCGTTCGTGACGAGCAATTACGTCATTGAATTCCCTACCAGCTTTCATTTGGGAATAGGCGATTACTGGGCAGTGGTGAATTTTTATAAAGATAACCAGGTGGTTGCCAGCCAGAAAACCGTGCTCCATGTCCTCCCTGCGGGATCGCTCTCGCCTACTGGATTGTTCCTCTCTTCTTTAAAAACCTACTGGTACTACTACCTCATCGGCCTCATTGCGCTTCTGTTTATCGGACGTCGGTTGTGGACATTCCGGCTCCGTAAAAAAAGAGCGGTGGTTGAATAATGTCATAACGTCGTGATCGTGACGCCGCGCCGCGACTATGCATATTCGTCATCTCTATTATGTCCTTGCGATCGTCGGCGTATGCTTCATAATCCTACCCGCATCTGCGGCTGCGCTCCCAACCTCGGTGTCCGTCGTGATAGTAGTGGTACCCAACGCACCTTCTGATCTCACCGCCGTTTCAACCGCCCCAACCCAAGTGGTGCTTACGTGGACTAATAACTCTAACAATGAGGATGGATTTAGCGTTGAACGCAAAACGGGAGCGGGGGGGACCTATGCGCAAATCGGCATAACAGCGACCGACATAGCGACCTATACGGATAACTCCGTAACTCCCGCAACCACTTATTTTTATCGCGTGAGGGCTTTTGCCGGATCCAACTATTCTCCCTATAGCGATGAGGCGAGCGTGACCACTGCCTACGCCGCGCCATCTACGCCCGTTAATTTTCTCGTTCTAGCAACAACGACCAATCCCGACGGCTCCGTTTCGGCGACCACCACCAATGCAACAGCAGCGTCCACAATCTCCAGCGGAATTGATGTCGCAGTTAACATCCCGGCAGGGACAGCGATAACCGGCCCTCCGTCGTGGGACGGTACGCTCATGCTTCCCGAAGCCACCACTACTTTTACGGCCCCAACGTCTTACCCCGGCTACACCGCTTCGGCCATAGTCGCCATCGCGATCGGCGCGGGCAACACGCCGCTCACGTTCGATTCAGCCGCGCGGCTTCTGTTCGCGGGACAAACCGGCAAACTCGTCGGTTGGTCGCGGGGAGGCGCATTTACAGAGGTAACTGCTGTCTGTTCCACGGATACCCAAACCGTAGGCGACGCCCTGCCGGCTGGCGGGGACTGCAAATTTGACAACGGCACGGACCTCATTGTCTGGACCAAGCACTTCACTACTTATGTGATTTATGTCCAAACTGCGATTCCAGCGCCAGCGCCGAGTGGTCCGGTCGGCGGGGGAGGCGGAGCGGGATTATATTTTCCGCCGACCAGCAATACGAACGTTACCATCGCGGGCTCCGCATATCCCTTAAGTGAGGTGGTGATCTTGAAGGATGGTCAAATCGCCATCAAGACGGTCGCGGGGCCCGATGGCATCTTTACGGCGATTGTCAATAATCTTTCCGGCGGCAACTATATCTTTTCCGTGTATGGCGAGGATGATGCCGGCCGACGATCCACCCTCTTTACATTCCCCATTTCCATCACGGTAGGAGCGACGACCGAGATCAGCGGCGTATTTCTTTCGCCGACGATCGACGTTGATAAAGAGATGGTCCGCAAGGGCGACACGATCACCATTTTTGGAGCGTCGATTCCGAACGCCGCCATCACGATCCAGGTGGATTCCGCCGAACCTTACTTTTTGAATGCGACCTCGGATAAGAGTGGCGCCTATCTTTATGATTTCAACAGCGCCTCGCTTGACTATGGTTCCCACGCGGCAAAATCGGAAGCGGCCCAGGGGGATCAGATATCCGATTACAGCGTTTCCCGTGGTTTCACCGTCGGGGATCATACGGTGCTTGCCCAAGCGGAATCAACAGCTCCGACTGAAGCCGAAGGAGATTTGAACGGGGACGGCAGAGTCAACCTCATAGATTTTTCCATATTGGCCTATTGGTATGGCCATCCGAATCCTCCGGCGGCATATCGTCTTGACGGCGCGGATACAATTGACCTCCGAGATTTCAGTATTATGGCATATTATTGGACAGGGTAGCTTATTTTTATGACGAACATGATAGCGATGACCACAAAGAAAAAAATCCTATTATTCTTCACATGTGCATTGGTTGTTTCGTTGCTCGCGGTTGCCGTGCCGTGCGTCATTCATGCCGCAACGTTACATATCGTTGCCGATAAAAATGTCGCATCGATCGGTGAACCGATACGCGTGGAGGTCACACTTGATACGCAAGGGGAGAGCGTGAACACGGTCCAATCAGAAATCCTCTTTCCGGCCGACCGCTTCCGGGTGACTGCGATAAACGATGGCGCGTCCATAATCAATTTTTGGATTACTCCTCCGATCGCGTCAACGTCGGGAGAAATCAATTTCGCGGGCATCATTTCTGGAGGGTACGTCGGATCATCGGGATCTCTTATCTCGTTCGTCCTTACGCCGCTTGCGAGCGGTAGCGGGACCATAGAGATCGCAACGGCTACGGTCCTCCGAAATAATGGTCAGGGCTCCGCGCTTCCCGTCACGCTGGCATCGGAGGATATTGCGGCAGGGTCTGCAACCTATACAGGATCCTCCACCGCGGAAAATTACTCGGCGATCACCCCCGAACTATTCACGCCGGTGGTCACGAGCGATCCGAATCTCTTCGACGGGGATTTCTTCCTTGTATTTTCTACCGTCGACAAAGGGAGCGGCATTGATCACTATGAGGTCTTGGAGGTGCCTACGAATCCCTCGTCACATATTACTCCCTCATGGCAGGTCGCCACATCGCCGTACCTGTTGCAAGATCAGAGCTTATCAAGCAATGTCTATGTCCGAGCGGTTAATCATGCGGGTAGCTTCCTCGTGGTGGAGTTGTCCGCGCGACATCCCTATGGCGTTGTCGCCACGCGATTCGTAGCGCCACCGCCGTGGTATAAGATAGCGGCAATTATCGTATGCGCTGCGCTTTTGACAGGCGTGTTCTGGCTTATCCGATTCCTGCGGCATAGAAAAAAATCATCAGGGGTATAATAGAAAGATGTTATCCGGGACCCTGCGCCGTAGTATGCTCGCCGGCGGCATCGCGCTTGCATTCGGATTTTTCATCCCCCGCGTTCTCGCCGCCTCATTGTATCTTTCGCCGGGAACAAAAACGCTTGCTGTCGGACAGACGTTCACGGTGGCCCTCGAAGTATCCTCGGCTGACCAGGCGATGAACGCGGTATCGGCCGACATTTCTTTCCCTTCGGACAAGTTGCGCGCGCTTTCGGTCTCGCAAACGAACTCGGTCATCAATCTCTGGGTTCAGAGTCCGTCGTTCTCGAACGCTCAAGGTACCGGAGACGTTCTGCTCCAGGGCGTCGTCTTGAGCCCGGGATTTTCGGGTGCGGCAGGCGACGTCCTGAGGATCACGTTTCAGGCCATGGCCCAAGGAGTTGCGCCGGTCTCTTTTTCATCGGGATCGGTCCTTGCAAACGACGGTAAGGGCACGAATATCCTCACGTCAATGTCGGGCGCTTCGTTCACGATTGGTCCTGCCTCGGCGGTGACACCATCACCCGCCGCCGCTCAGATTTCTGGTATCGTGGTCACGTCCGCTCCTTCAACCGAAGATGATACCTGGTACTCTCTGAATAGCATCCAATTTAACTGGAACATGCCGATCGGCGCGGATGGCGTTTGGTATGTTCTTGCGAGCAGTTCGAACATGACGCCTCCCGTAACGGCCGTTGCAAGCCAGAAAACGAATGTATCCTACGACCTTTCCTCCCTGAGCGACGGTATCTGGTACTTCCTGATTTCCGCGGAAGAGAACGGCGTCTGGTCGCCGGTTGTGACGAAGACACTCCGCCTTGACCGGACGCCGCCGGAACCGTTCACGATAACGCGCACGGATAGCGATCCGGCCGATACGGAACTGACGTTCACCTGGGCAACCACCGACGCCTTATCCGGACTCTCTCACTACGAAGTAAAAATAGGGGACGGTGACTGGTTTGATCCCGAAACCCTGCGGCAGGGATCATCCTATGTTATCCCGCAGTCCACGCCGAGCGAGCGATCGCTCGCGGTCCGCGCAATCGACAATGCCGGCAATGTGCGGGAAGAAGACACTACCTTCCGCGTCGTTGCGCCGAACAGCTGGCAAGAATGGTGGTACCAAGTGATGCGCTTCTTCTCGTTCTCCATCATTGTTCTTGCGCTCATTGTCGCCGCTTTTATCCTCATTTATTATCTTCTTTCCTGGCGCTTTCTTGTCTGGAAGCGGAAAACGAAACGTGAACTGCGTGAGTTTGCAAAAGAGCTTCACGAGGAGATTGGCAAAATGGAAAGCGAGGAGAAAAAAAAGAAAGAAAACGCGTTGAACATTGACCTTCGACCTTCAATCCTTGAAAGAGAGAAAGGATCTATCGAAAAAGAGGCGGAACGCCTCAAGGAAGAGACCGAAACAAAGATTGAAAAGATCAAAAAACTGACCGGCGACAAATGAGGAAACAATCGCGCAGATGCCGATCCTTGGGCTGGACGTGCGGAAGCATGCCGAGCCATCATTGGACCGCGACCGGTTTTTCTCCCTCGCGCTGAATAATAAGCGGTCGCAGCGATCCGCCCCTGATTTCCGCTTTCAAGAGTTTGACGCGCGTACCGTTTTGCATGGTCCATGCACCCGGCTCCGACGTGAAGGCGTTAATTCGCCGGACAATAGCTTCGCCTTTCTCCGCATCGCCGCGCTCGGCGGCGGTTAGGTCTTCGGGGGCAATGAAACTATCTTTAGTCGTGAATTTTTTGGTATAGGTTGCCTGCGCTTCATCCTGCGTGCGCGGTTTCAATTTTCCCGCCATAAGATCGGGCAGCGTTTTCATAAGAAGTTCCGCAGAACGCTGCGCCAATTGCTCCTCAAGTTTCGGATAGTTTATTTTCAAACTATCTATAGGTGTCTTTGAGCTTGCAAGAACTGGCCCGCGGTCCATCTTCTCGTCCATTTGGTAAATTGTGACGCCGGTTTCGCGCTCGCCGTTCAAAATGACCGACTGGATAGGGGTGGCGCCGCGATATTTGGGCAGGAGCGAGGGATGGATACCGATCGTGCCAAGACGGGGAATGTCAAGCACAGATTTTGGAATGATCTTCGCATATGCGGCGACTACAAAAACGTCTGTGCCCAACGCCGTGAGTTCCCCGATAAAATATTCATCCAGGCTTTCGGGCTGGAAAATTTTGATGCGGGGAGCTTCCGCGCCGCGCGAGAGCACAAGCCGCTTTGTCGGCGGGGAAGTGACAATCTTTTTCCGTCCGGTCGGCCGGTCAGGGTTGCATGCAAGGGCCATGGGCGGCATGTCCGCGCGGAGGAGGTGCTCAAGAATGATTTCCGCAAAGCGCGGCGTTCCGAAGAAAATGTATTTCATTGGATACCGGAGACGCTAAACATCGGCGCCCTTTTTCTCCGCATGCGCATGGCGGAGCTTCTTCGTCCGGTCAGTGAAAAGTCTTCCGTTCAGATGGTCCACCTCGTGCTGGAACACTCGCGCGAGGAGTCCCCACGCTTTTACTTTCGTGGGCTTCCCGTTCTTGTCAAAACCGCTCACCACGATTCTCGCCGGACGCGTGACGTCGCCCCAGACGCCGGGCACGCTCAAACATCCTTCCTCATATGGGACGGTTTCCTCGCTCGCCTTTTCAATCTTCGGATTGAATACGGCGTAAAATTTCATTCCACCCTGCATATCTGGAACTTCGGCGACGAACATCCGATAGGGCAGGCCGATCTGGTTTGCGGAAAGACCGATGCCGTTCGCCGTTTTCATAACGCGGCGCATCTTGGCGACGAGTTCATTCACTTCCTTCCTCGTAAATTTCTTGAAGTCAAAACCAACCGCTTTTTTGCGCAGGATTTTTTCATTGTTTTTATTGCCTACCGCAACGATTTCACCTGCCATGATGGGAATTTCCCTTAAGGAGCGCCATGAAGTACGCTCCCCGGTTTTTCACATTCCTTTTTTCCGCGATTTCCTTTGCGAGCGTGAGGAGGCGTTCGCCACCCCTTTCTTTTGCGAGTTTGATGTAGAGCGATTTATGCCTTTCGTCTTTCAAAGTTTGCGCGATCAAAAGCCCCAGAAGCTGGTGCTTCCGATACACGCGCGATGCGGCAGCTCTTCGCTTTAATTCCTTTATGTATGCCGATTGCGACTTGACCATTTTATTCCATTTTAATGTATCCTGTAATTATGCGCCACCGGCTTTTTATTGCTGTGAATCTCACCGATGCCGCGCGGCGAGAGATAGTAAAAGTGTCCGAAGTGGCGGAGAAGAAATTCGCGCCTGACCTTCGCTGCCGGATCCGGCTCGTACCGTCCGCGAACTGGCATCTCACCATATCGTTTTTGGGCTACGAGGACGACGCCGAATTTCCCAAAATCATACGCGCCGCGGAAGCTGCCGCGAAGCGATTTCCAGCGCAGGAAATCATCTTTGATACCGTAACGTACGGCCCGCCACGCGGGAGCGCAAAGAGGATGTTGTGGCTCGGCGCGGCAGAGGAGAGCTCTCAAAAACTTTCCGCCGTGAAGGAGTTTCTTGAAAGCCGGCTGGTTGCGGAGCAGGTGCCGTTTACGAGGGAAACGAGACCGTTCGGCGGCCACATTACCCTTGCGCGATTTAACGGCGAGATGCGCGGCGTATCGCTACCGCCTCTAGGGCGTTCACTCCGCATCCGCGTTCCCGTGGAAAGCTTGGACCTTATGGAATCCACGCTTCGTCACGATGGCGCCGAGTACGCCATCCTCCAGAAATTTCCGTTTTCAAAATATGATATAATCTAGGGTACTATGCGCAGCGTGGGCAAAAAAATATTGGAAATAGGGATTGCCGCCATCCTAGGTTTTACGCTCCTTGGGAGCGGTTTTTTCCTCGGCTGGAACGCAGAGAAAAAAATTCCGCAGCCGACCGTCGTGGTGACCGGCGCGAGCGATCTCATGCCACCGTCGTCCACGGGCATGAGCGCTGCCGACTTCAGCTTGTTCTGGCAGGCGTGGCAGACCATCAACGATAACTATCTCCAGAACGGAAGCACGACCAACGAGGGGAAACTCTACGGCGCGGTGAGCGGCCTCGTGAATTCGCTGAACGATCCGTATTCGGAATTTTTCACGCCGCAAAGCAACCGGCAGTTTCAGGAAAACATCACGGGCGACTTCGGGGGCATCGGCGCGCAGCTCGGCACGGACGTGGACGGCCACATCGTGGTGGTAGCGCCGCTCAAGGGTACGCCGGCGGAGAAGGCTGGGTTGAAACCAAAGGACTGGATCGTCGCCGTTGACGCGACATCCACGAGCGGCATGATGGTAGATGACGCAGTGAACTTGATCCGCGGGCCGGAAGGAACCACCGTCACCTTGAGCATATTGCGGACGGGTTGGAGCGCGCCGAAAGATTTCAAGATAACGCGGACGAACATTCAAGTTCCGAACGTGGAATTTGAAATGAAAGGCGATATCGCGCACATCACGTTGAGCGAGTTCACCGAGGACGCCGACTTCCTTTTTTACCAAGCGCTCGTCAAAGCGCTCGCCCTGAATGCAAAGGGGTTTGTACTTGATCTCCGCGACGATCCCGGCGGGTATCTTGAAGTCGCGGTTGACATTGCGGGATATTTCCTGAAGCCCGGTTCGCTCGTGGTGAAAGAAGTGGGCCGCGCGGTGCCGGAGCAGGATTACACGGCGCAGGGCGACGGCACCCTCTCAAATTTCCCGATCGCCGTGCTTATCAATGACGGTTCGGCGTCCGCGGCGGAGATTCTTGCAGGCGCGCTTCACGACGACCGGCATGTGCCGCTCGTGGGAGAAACGAGCTTCGGGAAGGGAACCGTACAGGAACTTGAGCCGCTCCCCGACGGTTCCGCGATCAAGCTCACGGTGGCTCATTGGGTGCTGCCTTCGGGAAAAATCATTGACCACGAGGGCATCGCGCCGGATTACGCCGTAGCGCGTTCCGACGACGACATCGCAAACGGCCGCGATCCCCAGCTTGATAAAGCGATACAGGTGCTGCAACAGGAAATCCAATAAAACGGCTCATGAAAGTGATCCTTCTTGAAGATGTCCGCAGCGTCGGCAAAAAATACGAAGTGAAAGAAGTGAGTGGCGGCTACGCCCGGAACTTTCTTTTCGTAAACAAACTTGCCGAACCGGCGACGCCCGCCGCGCTCAAAAAACTTGAGGCGCAAAAGGTGGCATATGAGAGAAATGACCGCGAACTCCATATGCACCTTGCGGAAATCGCGCGGAAGATCGCAGGTACAAAATTGGAATTTGAACTCGCCGCCGACAAATCCGGCGCCGTCTTCGGTTCCGTCAACAAAGAATCCATCCTCAAGGCGCTCCGCGAACACGGGCTGATCGGGAAGGAGCGCGTGGACATTAATCTCGCGCACCCGCTCAAAGAAGCAGGGGAGTATGCGATCACGATTGATTTCAAAAAAGGCATCATGGCGGACACGACCATAGTGGTAAAAAAGGCCGTGCACTAAGCGGGCTTTGCGCTGCGGCACGTTACCGTGCGTTACGGTACGTTACTGCACGGCGACGAATGTCGCTTTTTTCCGCGAGCCGTCAAAGTTCGTTTTCATCTTTGTGAGGAATTTCACGACGCCGTTCTTTCCAGCGTAGAGCGTGTCGTCCTCCGCACGAATGACGTTCGCGCCCGGCACGTACTTCGTGCCGCGCTGGCGGACGATAATTTGCCCGACCGCCGCTTTTTGGCCGTTGTTGATTTTCACGCCGAGCCGCTTCGCGACGGAATCGCGGCCCAATTTGGTTGAACCGAGGGCTTTCGTATGTGCCATAGTGTTCTCTATTCTATGGTACCATTACCGTAATGTCAACCGGTCCGCCGTGGCAGATGACCTAAACTATGACGCGAACAAACAAGTTGATTTTGGACATAGAAACGCTAGGGGAGGAGTTTGAAAAGCTTGATCGCGCAACGCAGGAAAATCTGACCCGTTGGATCAAAAAGGACTCCGAAAACGAGGAGGAATATAAGCATGCGCTCACAGAACTGAAGAACGGCCTCGGATTTTCGCCTTTGACGGGAGAGATCGTCGCGATCGGCCTTTTGGACTATCACAAGAACGAAGGTGGGGTATATTATCAGGCGCCAGGCGAGCGCAACGAAGAGATAAAAGAGGGCGGCATCTCGTTCAAGCAGATGGAGGAAGAAGAAATGCTCCGGAAGTTCTGGGAGCTCGCCACGCGCTATCAAGTATTCATTACCTTCAATGGCCGCGCATTTGACGTGCCGTTTTTGATGATCCGTTCCGCGATCAAAGGGGTGAAGCCGACGAAGGATCTCATGCGGGGGCGTTATCTGTACCAAAATAATCCCGAGGCATTACATATTGACCTTGCGGAACAGTTTTCATTCTATGGCGCGACGCGGCGGAAGGGGAGTCTGCATTTGTGGTCGCGCGCGTTCGGCATTCCAAGTCCGAAGTCCGGAGGGGTGACAGGCGACGACGTAGGGCCGCTCTTCAAAAAGAAAAAGTTTTTAGAAATCGCGCGGTACAATGTGGGAGATCTCCGCGCGACCCGCGAGCTCTATGCGAAGTGGGAACAGTATCTGAGTTTTTAAAAATGTTTTAATGGGCGGCGTGGTATCATTGCCCTGTGCAAAAATTGAAATGCTGGCTTGGGCTTCATAAAAAGGAAGCCATGTTTGGCGCGATCATTTTTCTCGCGTCCTCTTTGAGTTTCGGGCTTGGGTATCTTGCGAATCGGGAGTTCAATCATGCGCCTATCGTCATTGAAATGTGTGTCCATCCTACATCCTCCGGCACATCCTCAAAATAAAGGAAAACCCGCGTTATGCGGGCTTCCTTTGCTGATGCGGCTGTTGCTGCTGTTGCGGGGGTTGGGGTGATTTTCCGGTGGATGCTCCGAGGGGCGTCGCTACAGCGCTGGTTGCGATTGGCGCCGACGGGGATCCCACTGGCTTTGCGATGCTCGTAAGGGTGATGGCAGGTGCGGGAGCGGGCGAGCCTTTCTCTTTCATTTCTTCCTCTTCATTTTCACCACCTGGCCAGAAGAGCCATGCAAGCACTGCGACAACCACAAGTGCAATCACGCCGATGAGCGGCCAGTTTAAGTTCCAGAACGACCAGGTCGTTCCCACCTGTGCGGTCTGCGGCGCTGCGCTTTCGGGATTCGTGGCCCCTGATGTTTGCGGCGTCATCTGGGTGGGGGTTTCCGGTGCGGGAGCTGGCGCGGGCATTTGTGCCTGTGACTGTGTTTGTGGAACGGGCGCGGCAGCTACGGCGGACGGTGACGGTGACGAAACCGCGAGCGGAGCGGCGCTTGGGTTCCCCGCGAGCGTTGCCCCAATCATTGCGAGCGTGGTACCCACACCTTTCAGCGTGGAGAGGATGGCCCCTTCATGGCCTGCGATGATTTGCGGATTGCTCGCCAAGTTTGATTGAAGACCTGTGAGCGCCGTGGAAAGCGCAGAAAGCGCGTTCGCAAGCGACACTGTGTCTCCCGGTGTAAGCGAAGATCCGAGGACGGCAGGAGTCGGCGCCGGAGCTCTCGTACCCATTTGCGCCGCAGCCTGGGCTTGGAGCTCGCTCAGCTCCGCCTTCATCGTATTGAGCGTTTGTTGCATTAGAGCTGCCTGGGCCGGCGTGAGCGTATTGTCGGCATGTGCAATTCCTCCAAAGCTCGCGATTGCAACCACGAAAAACAAAGTAATAAATAATTTTTTCATGAAATTTATGCAATTTGACGGCCTTTGAAAACAAAACAGATTCGGCTATCAAGGAGCGTATGGAGAATATCTCAAATTGACTACCCGCATTATACAACCTTTCTAAAAATATAGAAAGCGCCTATAATGAGTCGTCATGGAACTCAGAAACATCGCCATCATTGCCCATGTGGACCACGGGAAGACGACGCTCGTTGACGCGCTCTTGAAGCAGTCGGCGAATTTTAAGTTGAAGACAGGGGCGGTGAGCGAGCTTATTATGGATACGAATGAGCTGGAGCGTGAGCGAGGGATTACCATCTTTTCCAAGAACGCGGCGGTGCGCTACAAAGATGTGAAGATAAACATCGTGGACACACCGGGCCACGCGGACTTCGGCGGCGAGGTGGAGCGCATCATGCGCATGGTGGACGGCGTGCTCCTGCTTGTGGACGCGAAAGAGGGCCCAATGCCGCAGACGAAGTTCGTGCTACGCAAGGCGATTCAGGCCGGGCACAAAATCATCGTGGTGATTAATAAGATGGACAAGCCGGATGCGCGGCCCGAGTGGGCATTGAACGCTACCTACGACCTCTTTTTTGAATTGGACGCTACGGAGGAGCAGATTGAATTTCCCGTGATCTATGCCGCCGCGCGTGAGGGGAAAGCGGGCTTTACAAAGGACCTTGCTCTGATGAAAAACATTAAATCGGTTTTTGAGACGATCGTGAAATACATTCCGGCACCAAAAAGGAGCGAGACGAATGTCTTGCAGATGCTCACCGTGAACCTCGCGTACGACAACTATAAAGGAAAGATTGCCGTCGGCCGCTTATATTCCGGCACACTCAAGAAGGCAGCAATCGTGGCACATGTGACGCGCTCGGGCGAGATCAAGAAAGAAGTGCTCACGTCCGTGATGGTCTTTGATGGGCTTAACCGCGTGGATGTGGATCAGGCCGAAGCAGGGGATATTGTGGCGATCGCAGGGATTCCCGACATCACGATCGGCGAAACGATCACTGACCCCGATAATCCGATGCCACTGCCTACGATTGAAATTGACGAACCGACGATCAAGATGACCTTTGGCGTGAACACGTCGCCTTTCCGCGGCAGGGAAGGAAAATTCACGACTTCGCGGAACATCAAAGATCGCCTGGAGCACGAACTGGAAACGGACGTGGCGCTGAAGGTGAAGCCGCTCACAGCCGGCACCCAGAGCGGCGTCGGCCAATGGGAGGTCGCAGGCCGCGGCGAGCTGCACCTTGCCATCCTTATTGAAAAAATGCGCCGAGAAGGATTTGAAATTGAGGTTTCCAAACCCCAGGTTATTTTCAAAGAGAAAGGCGGCAAAAAACTGGAGCCGATGGAGCTTGTTTCCATTGAAGTGCCCGAACAATATTCCGGCGTCGTGATTGAAATGATGGGCAAGCGCCTCGGCCAGATGAAAAACATGCGCATGGATGATAAACACGTCGCATTCATGGATTTTGAGATTCCTACGCGCGGGCTCATCGGCATCCGCAACAAGTTCCTTACTGCGACGAAGGGCACCGGCATTATGAACTCGCTCTTTTTGGGCTATGAACCATATAAAGGCGACATTACGTCCATTCCGCACGGCTCCATCGTTGCCACCCAAGCAGGCCAATCAAATAATTATGGACTCGTCACTGCGCAGGGACGGGGAACGCTTTTCATCGGTCCCGGCGTCGCGGTCTACGAAGGCATGGTGGCGGGAGAGAACGCGAAAGAAGGCGATGTACATGTCCACGTGGCGCGCGAGAAGCAGCTCACGAACTTCCGCGCGAAAAACGAGGGGCTTGCCACGCAGCTTGAAGTCCCGCTTACACTATCACTGGAGGATGCGCTGGACTACATCGGCGACGACGAGCTCGTGGAGGTGACGCCTCAGAGCGTCCGCATCCGGAAGCAGTATCTGACAGAGAACGAACGGAAAAAGGCAGAGAGGGGATAATTATTTGGCGGAGAACTCAAAAAGAGACACTCGATAAGATTAAATGCAAATTAAAGTTAGGTTGATTTTCTAAATACTAAGATTATGCTAATTACATGATAGAAAAAGCATTAGGTCATCGCGACCTCAAATTCCCCATCTTTTTTCTTGATGAAACGGGTCTTTTGAACAAAACTGACGATCGCTTTTTTGCCCTCGGTATTATTAAGACCGAACGGCCTCACGAACTTCAACGCCTAATGCGTACCATACGAGACAAGAATCATTTTTACGAAGAGATGAAATGGAACAAAATGAGCCCAATCAAATTCGGCGTGTGCCAGTCGATGATAGGCGCTTTCATTGCAAATCGCTCCGCTACTTTCAGTTGCACCATTCTTAGAAAATCACAACTCGATTTTGCAAAATATTTTGAAAATAATCTTGTTAAGGTCTACAAGTCCTTTACCGTTGGCTTGCTCAAAATCAACATAAACCCAGAGGACGAGATATGCACGGTGGTGGCTGACGACTACTTTTATCCTGAAGGGGAAAACCTTGAGCTCGCGACGCGTGCTATTTTGAACGATCACTACAATAAGGTGGTTGTCCCTTGCTTTTTACAGATTAATTCAAAAGCTTCGGATCTATTACAATTAACCGATTTGTTGTTAGGAGCGGTCATTTATGATTTGAAACTTCGCGAGGGAGTCATTAAAAGCTGTGACAATTTAAAATCCAAAACATTAACATTTCTTCACTCTCAACTAAAGGTAAAAGACTCCTTTTTTATTGATAAGAAAGGAATGTCTCAGGAGTCGTTTCTGACGAAAAAATTTAAAGTTAGTATTTTCAAACCGACCGAGCGCCAGAAAGAACCAGAAGTATTTGACAATTCAGATAATGAAACTAAAAGCAGGCCATAGACCGATCGGTCGACGCCTGCTTTTGTTATAGTATTATAGTAACGCTGAATTTCCCGTTAATTCAATTTCACCCTGTGCATAAGTTTAATAGCATATAATAAAGTATCCGTCAAGGTGTACTTAATATATTTTTCATAAAATAGAAATCATAAATATCCCACTTTCTTCAACCAGAAGTCATTCTCCCACTCCCAGAGTTTTTTGGCGCCCAGGAAGGCTTCAAAGTCGTTCTGCCAGTAGGGGAATTCCTTGAGTTCTATCTCGCCCATGAGCGGACCCCAATCGTGATCGCAGGTCCGCTGGGCCGCCGCGCGGCCGTTGCCGTTCTTCCAATCAACGCGCACTTTTTCGCGGCCGCCCTTCACGCGCCGCACGGCACCGCACCGCATGCACTTCTGGATCTGATCAATGCGCAGGATCCACCGCGTCTGCAGATTTCTGAATTGGGATTTCAAGGCGTCCATGTACGCGGAGGTCTGCAGGCAATAGTCGCGATAGATGGCCTGCGAGGTCTTGATGTCCAGGACGCCGAGCCGCCCGCCGATGAGCGCCACCGCATCCACCGTGCCCGCGTAGCGATGGTCGTAGTTCACGATGCGTCGCTCCACGAGCTCGGGCGACACCTCTATGTTGTTTGCGGCGAAGAATTCCTGGAACGATTTCACCGCGGGCGCGATCTCGGCCGGGATCTCCGGATTTTTTCCGAGCAGCAACCCCTCCACCGCCTCGTGGATCATCGTGCCTTCCTTTGCCGATTGCTCCGTGATATCCTGCGCGGCTTTGTAGCTCGCGGCCTCGCCGTAATAGCGGTAGAGCGCCGGTTTTGATTTGATCGTTACGATCTTTGTGACGCGCGGGTACCAGACGCCGTCAATCGTGTAGCCGGACTTTTCCTTGAAATCATTAACGTCCTTATAATCGCCGAACATGAAGCAATGATACCCTAAAATTACGCTTCCAAAAAGGTGGTTGATTGAGCGTACGCCATATGCTGTGATATGATAAATTCAGAGGGAGGTGATGCCTATAGACTAGAACCTATTCTATCGCAATACAAAATACGGTTTCCTCTAGTAGTAGAACCGGCGTATCACAGGAGGTCCTTTCGCTCTGCGGGGGACCTCCTGCACTTTCTATATGAGCAGGTCAGTAAGTTTTACGATATCCCCGGCGCCCATCATGACGATGATGTACTGCGAGAGGGGAGTGGTAAGCGTACGGATGGCCTTTTTGAGGTTGCGCGGATTCGCGAGGTAGAAAAATGGCTTTCGGGGTTCGCGCTTTTGGATTGTGCGGGCAAGCGCTGCGGAATCAAACCGGCTTGGCTTCTCGTCGCGGCCCGCCACTTTATAAATAGGGAGGAGGAGTGTTTTGTCGGCGGCGGCAAAGGCAGTTGTGAATTCCTTGAAGAGCGCCGCGAGTCTTTTTGCCTGATGTGGCTGAAAGACACAGAGGATTTTTTTATGCGGATATTTTTCATGGAACGCTTTGAGCGTTGCTTTGATCTCCGTTGGGTGATGCGCGTAGTCGTCGTAGACGAGCGCGCCGCGCCGGGCGTCTTTGCCGCCGAACCTCCCGCGGTATTCCATTCGCCGCCATGCGCCGCGGTACGCACCGATCGCGGCGAGCACTTTCTTTTCCTGAATGCCGAGTACTTTCCCAAGTTTATAAACCGCAAGCGCATTTGAAATATTGTGCACGCCAGAAATTTTTATCGCACGTTTTATTTTCTTCGCGTCTGGATCATGGAGCGAAAACCAAATCATGCGTACATTCTTTTGCTGCGCAATCCGCGCAATGGGCGATTTCAGAGAAACAATATTTTTGTCGTCGTGATTTAGGATAAGCGTTCCGCCGCTTGCGACGTTTTTTGTAAAGCCGAGGAACGCTTTTTTGACACCCGCGAGATCCTTATGTGTATCCAAGTGCTCGCGGTCAATGTTCGTGACGATGGCTATGAAAGGGGAGTAGCGCAAGAACGCGTTCCCGAATTCATCGGCCTCAAGGACAAGATATTCGCCGCGCCCACGTCGGAAGTTGCGGCCGTTTTTGCCGCCGCCGAACTCTCTGAGGTTTGTCCCAACGATGACTGTCGGATCCAACCCGCCGCGCACGAGCGTGAGTGCTGCGAGCGCCGTCGTCGTGCTCTTGCCATGCGCACCGGCAATGGCGATCGTCTTGTACTGTTCCGTAAGTTCCCCCACGGCTTCCGGATAGGTGAGTACCCGGACGCCCCGCCGCCGCGTCTCGCGCAACTCCGGATTGTTCGCTGGTATGGCCAAATTCACAACCACAAGGTTCACACCGCGAGGCAAATGGCCCTTTTTATGCCCAATTTTGAGCTTTATGCCATCTTTTGTAAGGGAATCGGTGATCTGGCTTTTTGTCACATCCGACCCCGAAACAGCCCATTTTTCAGAAAGGAAATAGCGGGCCAAGGCGCTCATGCCGATACCGCCGATACCTATAAAATGAACTTTATTTTGCGACAGATGCGTCATTCTGATTGCTTCCATTCCGATTATTTATAGACGGTCCCCAGATATGACAGAGGATCAAGGTCGCGGCCGGTCGGATCCGGACCGCAGCCGTTGCGTGGGGTCATAGAAAATCCATTCTCGTCAAAAATGGAGAAGTGAAGGTGAGTGCCCGTTTCAAAGCCGGTTGCGCCCACGGAGCCGATCAAAGTACCTTTTTTGACCACGCTACCGGGCGAGACAGAGATCGTGCCAAGGTGGGCAAACCAAAGAATGAGGTGGTTCGCATCGTCGCGGACTGCCATGTATTTGCCAAAGCCACGCCGTGGACAGTAATCGTCCTGATCGCCGGTCGCAAGTACCGTTCCTCCGCCAGGGGAGTAGATTGGCGCCCCGTAGACAGCCGCAATATCAATGCCATCGTGCCAGCCATTTGGATATTCGTATGAAAACGACGTGTGACCATATCCTTGCGTAATATAACTTCTGCCGATGCCAGTTTTGTCAAACAAGCTGAAATCAATGGAGGTAAGTTGGTTTGCACTGCCGCCCGATTGATACGCGCGCACCAAACCGCCCGAGGTAAGAAAATTTCCTATCGTGACGATGACCGTGAGCGTACAGAATATTGCGAGCGCGCCAACAATAACTTTCCCCATTATGGCTTCTTTATCTTATAGTAACGCCGGCCCGGCAGGGAAGGATACCTTCGCCCAAATGCTATCCGTTACCAAATGACTGTTTTGCGACAGTTAAACCAGCTGATTGAAACATCTCCTACTTAACCACCCCCAAGAGCCACTTGACGATACTCTCTGCTATCCCAAGCACCCAAAGGATAACACCTAAGATAGCCGCAAAGAATCCGGAAACATGAAACCCGATGATGCCGTAAAGCCAATTGTCAAATTGCTGAAAGACGTTTTGCGCGCCCGTCGTGAGGAATTGCGTTTGTGGGGCGGACAGGTTGAGTTGTGGTGTCGCCTCACTTCCCACTGAACCGATGCTGTTCAGGAAGCTTTGAAACGGGGCGAATAAACTGCCGAAGTTTAAGGACGATAAGCTGATTGTTGTTGCAGAATTTCCTTGACCCTCCGAGGTTCCCGGCAGTGCGTATGCCCCCACGGTTTGTGCGGTTTGTAAGAAAGTCGCGGCGATGACGAGGACGGCGATAGCCACCATTATCGCAAGGGCACGCGTTCTCCGCCGCCACAGCATGTTCTGATTATACCATATTTAGAACAAATATCCAATCGGGTTTAGATCGCCGCCGTAGGGCATCGGTCCGCAAACCTTCGATTGCCCCATGTAGAACGTCGGTTGGGCATAGACCGTAAAGTGCAGGTGCGGGCCGGTCGCATAACCGGTCTGACCGGAGTAGCCGATCACCTGTCCCCTCTTTACCGTATCGCCTTTTGCGACAAGGATTCGCGATAGATGGCCATAGAGTGTCGTGAGGTTGTCGGTATGGTTGATAACCACAAATTTTCCGTATGCTCCCTTGGGACAGTATACGTCTTGGTTGCCGGTCGCGGCCACGGTGCCGTCTTCCGCCGCAAGAACCGGCGTTCCGATAGACGCCGCAAGATCAATGCCGTTATGCCAGTGCCCCGCATAGCCGTTTTTTGCGAATGCGGTCGCGCCATATCCTTGTGTGATATCGGATTGATCATCGCCCTGGATCGGCACGAGGAGCACGCCGGGTGCGAGCGCGGGCAATGTGGAGGGATCAATCTTCGTCCGCAATACCGCAGCAATCGCCTCCATGTCGGCCGCGATCTCCGCTTGTTCTTTCTGGAGCGCCGTCACTTGTTGTTGGAAAACACTCTCTTGATTCTTGGTTGATTTTAAGAGGGTTTGCTTTTGGGTCTGTTGGTCTTGGACGATCGCTTTTTTATTTTGAAGATCTTGTTGATGTGCCGTGACCTGCCCCGATTTCGTCGTGCCGTCCTCAATCTTCACCGTGTATTCCGTATTGAGCTCTTTCAGCGCGTCAATGTTGGTCGCAAGTTCCGCGCGGAGATTCAAAAGAGAATTCGCTTCCAGGACGCCGTCCGCAAGCGTTCCGCTCTTCAGAAATAGCGCGAGAAGATTCCCATTTTCGGAATCGTTCCGCTCCACTTCCTGCAAGATGCTCGCGATGGCACTTTGTTTCGTCGCCACGGACGCCTGAATGTCCTTCGTGTCGCTTTGGAGCTGCTCAATTTCCAACGTGAGTTGTTGTGAGGTCAGCGTGTCGGCTTGGATGCCCAAATTGAGAGAATTGATATTGCCATTGATCAGGTTGAGTTGTTGCTGGAGCGTCACGCGTTGCGATTGTATCTGCTTCAGGCTCGCGGTGGTGGACGTTAACTGAGTATTCACGTCGTTCAATTGCTGCTGCTTTTGTTCGATTTGCTCTTGCAGGGTGGTCGCCGTCGCTGGCGTGGTTGTGGCGGCTGCGGCGGCATTCACGGCATGCACCATGATTATTATGATTGCGCATGCCGTGAGGACCACTGCGACGCCGCGGGCGCAAAAATAAAAAAGCGTCTTCATGTTAAGAAGCTAGTTTCTGGCGTGCGAGGGCGATCCGGCGAAGCGATTCTTTCTTTCCCAACACCTCCATGATTTCCAGGGGATCGGGCGAGGCCCTCTGCCCGGAAACCGCTACGCGGAGAGGCCACATGACCGATCCCCTCTTTCCATCTATTGCCGTGATGGTGTGCGTGACGGCCGCCGATAACGTTTCACGGTTGAATTCCTGCGCATTGATCTTTTCGAGCTCTTCCTCCATCACCGCGAGCGCGGCAGCGGCCTCTTTTACAGAACTTTCTTTCCAGATCAAGAGTTCCTTTTCGTACTCCGGCAGGATAAGAAGGAACCGTCCAAGGGTTACGAAGTCGCGGAGCGTGTTCGCACGGCTGCGCTCCACGTCAATAATTTTCATAAGAACATCTTCCCCGGGTTCGGGCAGGTTCTCGGATGCAAACAGTTGCAATGCGCGTATCTCGTCCGCGGTCTTTTTGCTACTCATCTTCTTCAGGTGTTCACGGTTCAGCCAGTCCAGTTTTTCTTGATTGAACACGGCGCCGGCTTGCTGCACTCGTGCGAGATCAAATTCCTTCACCAATTCTTTTTTGGAAAGCACTTCGCGGTTGTCTTTGGGATGCCAGCCGAGAAGGGTGAGAAAGTTGAAAAGTGCTTCCGGCAGGTAACCCTTCTCGCGGTATTGCAAAAGCGCCGCGTCGGCGAAACGCTTTGACATTTTGCTGCGGTCGGGGTTCAGGATGAGTGGAATGTGGGCATAGCGCGGTTCGCCGAATCCGAGCGCGCGTTGCATGAGAATTTGCTTCGGCGTGTTTGAAAGATGATCCTCGCCACGAATCACGTGGCTGATTTTCATAAGCTCGTCGTCCACCACGACCGCGAAGTTGTAAAGTGGATTTTCAAGGTCTTTCGCGATCACGATGTCGCCAAAGAGCGAAGTATCAAATGCAACTTTTCCGCGGATAAGATCATCAAACGTCACGTTCGTTTCGGGAATTCTGAAACGGATCACCTCCGGGCTTTTTCCTGTGGGCGGCGTCTTTAAATTCCTGCACCGCCCGTTGTATTTCGGCGGGAGCCCTTGCGCGAGCATCGCCTCGCGCTGCGCTTCAAGTTCTTCTTTGGTGCAATAGCAGTAGTACGCTTCGCCCTTGTCCAGAAGCTCCTGCAGATACTTTTTATAGATTTCCGTGCGCGCGCTCTGCCGATACGGGCCATACGGCCCCTTTTCGTCCGCTACCGGCAGGCGACCGCCGTCCGCAAGCGGGCCCTCGTCCCAATCCAAACCAAGCCACGCAAGGCCTTCCAGAATTTCGTCTTCATATTTTTTCTCCGAGCGTTCCTTGTCCGTGTCCTCCACGCGCATCACGAACACTCCCCCGTGCTTGCGGGCGAAGAGCCAATTGAAAAGCGCCGTCCGCGCCGTCCCAATGTGCAAAGGCCCTGTAGGGCTTGGCGCCATCCTCACGCGGACCGCCATGTCCTTTTCCTCCTTTGTTCCCACCATGTCTCCCCTATCTTACCTCAAATTCTGTAGGACGACCACGATGCTTTTTCGGAACCCGCTCCGGCTCGGGCGCTCTCCTCGCTTGCTTACGAAAATTTGACACCCTCCGCGACAAGCACGGGGGACCCGTCAAATTTTCTGCTCGCTCGGAGAGTGCTAATTCCTCGCCTCCGCTAGGTTCCTCAAAGGCATCGTGGTCGTCCTAAACGATTTCTGCTTGGTAGCACTGCTCGCAATAGACGATTTCAGGGCGGTCGGGAGTGTAGGTAGTTTCGAATTCGTTCTGACAATGGTTCACACCATGGTGGCCATGCGGTGCACTGTTAGCATACCGGCCATTTTCTGACGCTTTGCCCGCGCACGCACACATGCGATGCCAGAGCTTCGTGGGATTCCTTTGTCGCAGCCGATTCGCATGGCGGCAATTGAAGCATAACCGTGGCAGCGGGAGGTTGAATTTTCGGTAGAACATAAGCTCCTGTGGAATAATTTTGAACGCCGAGGCGCATCCGTCGTTGCACGCGTTGGCGTGTTCGCATTCAATAATTTCCTTTGAGATATCGTCGCTCACGGATTGTATGGAGTCGGGAAGATCAGCCGCACGCATGGTGGGTGCGTACGAACGAGCCCCTTCTGTACGCCATGGATAATTTTCTTCTGCACTCTCTTTTTCGGTAAGAGGGAAAAATTCTTGCGCTACAGTTTCATTGTACGCGAAGGGCGAAAGTTCAATAGGAAAGAGTTCTCCGTATCGATATTGCCTTCCATTTTTATCTACATATGGCATATTTTCCATATGCTTCCGTATGCGCGGCAGGAGTGCTTCATATTCTTCTTTGGAATATTGTTTGTTTAAAATACAATACTTTTTGTTCCGAAGCGAAACGCAGCCGAAGAGATATTGGGACGAATGGCAGTTGTAACTATAGAGGATATCATGCGAGTACCATATTGCCGCGCCGAAGGCGCAACGGGCGTTGTTGACCCCGATGCTTACCCCTTCGTACGTGAGCTCTGACTGGCCGCCTGCTCCAGGCCCTGAATCGTAACAGTCTTTCATCCCGTAGGTTGCCCAATTGCAGTACTTGGAATTTTCCGCGTTGCCCGCCACATCAAAGCACCAGTAGCAATTCTTTGCTTCTTCAATATTATCTCCAATTACGTTTTGTGATTTGTATACCTGCGCGTACCGATGTATGGTTGCGAGGCGCATTGATTCAAGTTTCTCTTGTAATCGTGAAAGTGACGCGCGGTTCCCCAAATTGATCTCCGCGATTTTCTTGACATATTCCTCTTTCGTGTAGGGTTGGTTAAAAATATAATATTGCTTGTTGCGCAATCCTACGCAACACGCGCAGTGGGAACAGCCGCGGCAATCATAGAGAAAATAGGAGTTGTTGCAGTTTTCCGAGTTTCGGCTCCAAAATAGTTGATACGATTCCTTGCAATACACATTCTCATAGCTGAATTCTGTCCGGTGGCACACATATGAATCCAGCGTATCTTTGCAGAATGAAATTCTGTTGCCGTAATAGCAGTCTTCATTATTCCATCCTGCACTCACGAGATAACAGTTTTTGTGCTCTACGGTATAATTGCAGTAGCTTGTATTGGTCGATTTGCTGTCTACCAGTGCGATGTGTGGGGTTTGTTCCATTAATTCCCGGAATTGTAGAAAGAATGGCTTCGTAAAATCGTATGCCCTTCCGTACTGACCGGCGTCCCATGCATCGCTCCACCAGTATCTTTCGTCATAGACCACGAGTTTCGGATCGGAATATGCCGAAATAATATCCTCGCTGTGCCCCGGAGCATTACACTTCCTCTTTGAGAGTCCCCGCTCATTCCTGTATGCTAACCGCCGTTGCAGCCTACAATCTGGACAAAACGTCGGCGGCGGGACAGCCATTTTCTTGTAGAAATCAAAATCCTCCGGTTCTATCACGAACTGGTTCTTGCAATTTACGCAGGTTTTGGTTTCAGCATTCATTGTTTTCTCGCCTGGTCGTCGGGCATCGGTCTATATCGCCAATTGCAGCAGTTCCTCCGCGATTTTTCCCGCTGCGTCGGGGAGAAAAAACTGGCTTGCGGCGGCACTCATCTTGGCGCGTAACTCCTCGTTGCCCAGAATCGCCCTCAGTTGCCCGAGAAAGATACCCTCAAAGAGATTGGCTTCCTCAATTACGACCGCGCCGCCGTTTTTTGCGAATTCGTAAGCGTTCAGTTTCTGGTGGTCATTGGCCGCATCGGAAAGCGGGATAAGGATCATGGGAACCCCGAACGAGGCGACCTCGGCGATGGTGTTGCTGCCGGCGCGTGCGACCACAAGGTCGGCGGCGGCAAGTGCAAGTGAAAGGTCTTTCCCAAAATATCCCATGGCCTTGTAGCGGTTTTTGAACGATTCGTCGATGAGTGCGGCGCGGGAGAGCTGCTCAACCTCCGGCAAATTCGCCACGCCGGTTTGATGGAGCACCTGGGTTTCCTTTACGAGCGCGACAAGGCCCTCAAGAATGAATTGATTGATCCGTTGTGAGCCCTGTGAGCCACCAAGAATAAGCGTGAGCGGACTTTTTGGATCAAAGCCGAGCGTTTCTTTCGCTACCTCTTTGGCCACCCGTCCCGCAAGAAGTTCCTCCCGGATTGGCGTCCCGACCACTTGTGTTTTCTGCGGATTGAAATACTCGGTGGCACTTGTGAAGCTCACAAATACCCTCCGCGCGAAACGTGCGGAGAAAAGATTAGTAAGACCCGGCTTCGCGTCGGATTCGTGGATGGCGATGGGGATGCGATAAAACCAGCCGGCGACGACGACAGGCAAGGCACCGGTGCCACCTTTTGAAAAAATAACGTCGGGCATGAGGAGATACAGCTTGAAAAGCGCGTGCAGAAATCCAATAAAGAATTTAGGAATGTCAACGAAGTTCGCTAATGATAGATATCGTCGGACCTTGCCGGCTACAATCGGCGAAAGCGCGACGCCGCAGTCGGCGAAGAGCGGTTCGTATCCATCCCGCGGACCCACGCGGATTATCTCAAGCGGCGCTCCGAGCTCGGCGCATCGTTTTTTGAGCGCTTCAATCACCGCGATCGTGGGGTATACGTGTCCCCCGCTTCCCCCGCCCGCCACCACTACGCGGAAAGTTTCAGCATTCATCGCATTATGTATATTTTGACACACTGAGCGCGATTCCGCTCATAGTGAGAAAAACCGCAAGTGCGGTGCCGCCGTAGCTTACGAATGGTAACGGAACCCCCGTGAGCGGAATGAGTCCGGAGGTCGCCGCCATATTCACAAATGCCTGGAGCGCGATTGCCGTTCCGAAGCCGATAAGCAGTAAGCGGCCGAAGCGATTGCTCGTCTTCTTTGCAAGCCAATAGAGACGAGCGGCAAAGAGCGCGAAAAGCGCCACAAGCGCGCCCGCGCCCACGAAGCCGAGCTCCTCCGCCACCACGGCAAAAATGGAATCGTCAATCGGTGTCGGAAGATAGCTTGTTTTGGTTGCCGACTGCCCATAGCCCACCCCCGTGAGCCCCCCCGAGCCAATGGCGATGAGCGATTGATTCAATTGGTAATTCGTTCCCTGCGTATTTGCGCTTTGATCAAGGAAGCCGAGAATCCTCGCGCGGCGATACGGAGTGATATAAATCACAAGCCCGATTGCGACGACGGCGCAGAGCGCGATAAGAAGGATGTATCGCAGCGGCGCACCGCTCATAAAGTACACCGCGAGTCCCGAAAAAAGGAGGATGGCGACCGTACTGGTCGCCGGTTGCAGGATGAGGAGTCCCGCAATGATGCCGGAGATGATGAGAAACGGCAGAAGGCCTGCCTGAAAGTCGGTGGCGCGCTTCAGCTTCGGATTGGAAAGCCAGGCCGCAAGGTAAATGATGAACGTAAGTTTCATGAGCTCCGCCGGTTGGAAGCTCAAAGGACCAAGCCGGAGCCAACGGCTCGTGTTGTTTGCCTGAAGGCCGAGCGGCGTAAAGACGAGAACCAATGCCGCCAAGCTCATGAGCAGTAAGATGAACGCCACTTTTTTCCAGTGCTCGTAATATACGTAATACCCGACGAGAAATCCGACAATCCCGACCGAAATACCATAGAGGATCTGATGTTTCAGATAGTAATAGGTGTCGTTAAATTGGGTTTTCCCGAGATTGGACGAAGCGGAGGCAAGCATGGCGAGCCCAAACACCACAAGGATGACAACGATCGCGAGAAAAAAGTAATCCGGATTGTGACCGCGCCTGCCGGACCCAAACGTCATAATTTACTGGACGCGGGCGGCACAGGATTATGGCGGAGCGCTTTGCCCGCGAATACCTGCGCACATGCGCCGTTTTGCATCGCCACTTTTCCGTTCACTATGGTGAACTTGATCTCGTCTCCCTTGAAGCACGTGAGATCCGCAAAATTTCCCTCTGCGATGGTCCCCCGGAACGCAAGGTCAAACTTCTTTGCCGGCGCCGCGGTAATCTTCGCTATTGCTTCTTCAAGCGGCATCAAGTGTTCCTGCTCTACCATGGCTAAAAACTTGGTAAACGTGCTTGTGGTGCGTTCCGATTTCAATTGTTTGCCGCGCGCGGCGCTGTCGGTGAAACTCGGAGCATTGGAAGCGACAAAACTGCGCTTGGAGGCGATGGCGCGCTTTGAAAGACGTGTTACGAGATTTCGATACAGCACGCCGCCCCGCATGTTCATCGTCACCATGAGCCGGATGAGCGCATCCCGTCCGTCGGTGAATCCATACATGCGCTTCACTTCCTTTAGCGATTTTCCCACTAAAAAGTCGTTGCCGGGCGCCTGCGCAATCACAAAATGTTCTTCGTCAATGTGCGGCATGTCTTTCCGTATGCGCGCCGCGAGCCATTCGTCCTTCGCATTCGCGAGCATGACGTCCACGCCGCCATTCTGCGCCCAGAGCGGAAGGAAGATATAAATGGGCAAGAGCGAGCTTGAGGAAGGATAAATATCAAAATGAAAGTCCATTTCGTGCGGCAAGGCCTCTATCGCCGCGAGTGCGGTTTCGTATTCTTTTTCTGAACCGACGATGGGAACAAAATGGTTGATGAGGGTTTTCACACCGGTTTCCTTCGCAAGGTTGATGGTTTCTTCTACCGAAGCCGCGACGCCCTTGCTCGGGCTCCGCAGGTGGGTCGCGTACACGCTGTGAAATTTCTTCGCGACGTTTGCCAGGAATTTAAGTTCCGCATACGAGGTATTCCTTGCATGCACATAGGCAAGGCCGGTGGAAAGCCCAAAGGCGCCCTCCTCTAACGCTGCTGTGAGGGTCCGTGAAAAAACATCCAGTTCGTTTTTGGTGAGATCGCGTAGGGCTTCGCCGAGGATCGCGCGGCGGATCGTAGCATGTCCCACAAGCGTCCCAAAATTCACGCCCAGGGGGCGCCGGTCCAGAACCTTGAGGAACTCCCCCATTGCATGCCAATTGACGTTCACGCGATTGGGATCGCCCCACTTGCTCATGGATTCCAGGGTGCCATAGAGAAGCGGCGCAAGCGATGACCCGCACATTCCGCCCAAAATGGTCGTCACCCCTTGCTTCAAAAAATCCTCCTGCCCGGGATGCTCAAACAGCGTGAGATAATGGTCCGAATCAGTATTCACGTCAATGAATCCGGGGCTCAAATACGCATCCTGGCCGTCCAGGACTACGTCAGCTTTTTTATTCGGAAAGTTGCCGATCGCCGAAATCTTGTCACTGCTTGCAAATATATCGGATGAATCAGGAAACGGCCGGCTTCCGCCCAAAATCCGCACGTTCTTAATGAGAAGAGTCATTCCCCTTCATTATACAACAAAATTCTCACGGCCCGCGCCGGACGTTGGCGAGGTGAATGTAAGGTCCGAGTCCAGCCGCCGGGAGCACCTAGTAAAAGTATCGGACAGACCGAGGGGCATCATGGAAACGAAAGGGCCGCTGGGCGAACCATGCGGCCTGGTATTCATCACCTCCTTCCTTGGTTTAGGATTTGCTGCACTACTTCGCTACAGCGATGAGGTATTTGAGGAGCTCTTCCCAGTTCTTCGCGATCACGGTCGCAATGCCCGTCTGGTACCACTCATCAAACTCGAGTGGTCGCGAAAGGTTGTCGGGCTTGTAATGATTGACCCAGTTGCGATTGTTACAGAGAATGACATTCGCGCCTGCAACTGTGAAGGGTGTTGGATCGCATTCGCCCTTGTCGTTGAAGGCGTCGAAGCAGGCTGAGGCAGGATGCGAATGATGGTCGCTGTCAGTGAAGACCGCAGCGTACTTCGCGCCTTTCTTCGCAGCGAGGAGCGCAAGGAAAATGCCAACGGGCATCTCCTGACCGGCAAACTTCATCCCCGCCCCCTGCGCTTCCTTGCTCGCGGGCATTAACAGGTCTACGAGTACTGCATCGTACTGCCCAGGCTGGTCGTATTGGTATGTCTCCTTATTGTACTTGCCCCGAATCAGTTCGCGGCCCTCATCGTAGCTCCGGGCTGCGGTCAGTTCGTGGCCCTTCAGTTGAGCCGCGGCGGCCGCTAGATTGGTCGCGTTGTCGTCGATCACAAGAATCCTCATGATCTTTCTCTCCTCTTTTCCTGTTTCCTTACCAAAGTCACCGGATAAGCCTTGGGGCCAATTTCCGATGGGCTGGACACATTATATCATACCTATAGACTTTGTCAATTTATTGCCGTGGTTCAATAGCTTGGAATACCCTACCCCATGGCTAGGATGGAAGTTCTCGCATCCTCCAGCCGCCCGAGCGTTGACTTAATTACAGGCGCGTTTCCTTAGCTTCAATTTCCAACAGGCGGTTGTACTTCGCGGTCCGTTCGCCGCGGGCGGGAGCGCCGAGCTTTAGGCCGTCCGCGCCCACGCCGTAGGCAAAGTCGGCGATAAAGTCATCATCGGTTTCGCCACTCCGGTGCGAGGCGATGACTGCCCAGTTATATTTGCGAGCCATGCGCACGGCGTCCAATGCTTCGCTTACCGTACCGATCTGGTTCGGCTTTATGATGACTGCGTTTATACTCCCCTCCGCATGCGCCCGTTCCATGCGGTGGATATTTGTCGTCGTAAGATCGTCCCCTGCGATCCATACGGGCGCGTCGCCCCGCTGCCCGTGGCCCTTTGCCCTGCCTGCGTCGCAGCGCATCGCGAGCGCCGCAAAACTCAAAAAATCTTTATTGGCGAACGGATCTTCAAGGTAAATAAAGTTGTCTTGGCGGAGCAGCTTTACATACATGCTTTCCAGTTCTTTGTGCTTCAACTTTTTGATGTCGGTTGCGGCAGCGTCAATGCCAAAATCAATTTGCTTTGCGAGCTTCAGTTTTTGGACGACGATGCGGAGGATACGGAGGGGTTCCATATCGTCCTTAAAATTCGGCGCGTATCCCCCTTCGTCGCCAAGGTTCGTTGCAGTTTTGCCTTTCGCGCGTGCGAGCGCCTCGCCCAGTGCGTGGTAGACCTCGGTGCCGATCTCAACCGATTCGCGGATCGTCCGACACTTCGGAATGACGAGATATTCCTGGAAGTGCAAATTGTTCCCTGCGTGCAATCCCCCATTGATGACATTAATGAAAAGACGGGGATGCGCGAGGCCGCGTCCGGTGGCGAGCTTGGACGGAAATGCTGCCGAACCGAGAAGTCTGCGGATATGTCCCCAAAGCGGAATTTTGTTTGCCGTCGCGGACGCCCGCGCAAACGCGATGGAAGTTGCAAGGATGGCGTTCGCACCCAAATTGGACTTCGTGCCCGTGCCATCTAGCCGTATCAGGAACGCGTCAAGCGCAGCCTGTTCATTTTGGCTGCCGCGGGCACGAATATCCGTGTGCCGCAATTTCGGCGCGATGACGTTGTTTATCTTCCGCACGGCCACGGGCGCTGGCAATGCCCGCGCTTCGGTCGCACCGGTGCTCTTTCCTTGCGGCACCGAGGCGGTCGCACGCGCGCCGTTTTTCAGTTCAAGCGTCACTTCCACCGTCCATTCGCCCCGCGAGTCAAGAATCGGCCGCGCTTCAAGTGAACGTATCTTCATATCTGCGGAAGATTTGCGGGCGGCGAAGCGTGAGAAGCGTAGTAATCCAAAATTTTCTTTTTCCTTTCTTCGGTATTCAGCGGGCTCTTGATGCCGGGACCTCCGATGCAGCCGCCTTCGCAGAAAAGAATATCCAAAAGGCGCACCTTGGGATCCGTGTCAAATTTTTTGATGGCCTCCACGCAGTTTTTCCAACCGGATACTACCTGAACCGCGCCCGTGGGAAGACCCGTGAGTACTCCGCTGCTGTGAGAGAGGCCGCCGTCCACCGGATAGATTCTTGTCATGCCGAGCTCCACGAGGTCAAATTGATCTTCTGCCGCCGGATCTTCCGTGACACCCAAACGGGCAAGGACCTGTGACATCTCCGCATATGTGAGAACCAAGATGTTAAGTTCGGGGTGGTCTTCCGTGGCCTCAAGTTTTTTTACGACGCACGGGCCGATGAAAACGGGTTTGTGATCGGGATATTGTTCAGCCGCGATCTTCGCTGTGGCGACCATCGGGGAATCAACGTCGGGAGTAAAGTATTTCACGTACTGGGGCATTTGCGTGCGGATCATGCGAACGACCGTCGGGCAGGGGCTTGTGATGTATCGTGCGTCGGGATTCTTTTTGAGCAGCGCGAGTAATTCCTCGTTCGTCTTTTTTGCCCCAGCGGCGACTTCTATTACGTGGGAAAATCCCGCCTTCCTTAGCGTGGCGATAATGGCCGGATATGAAAATACTATCGGGAAAGAGGGCGCGAGCATCGCCACCAATTTCTTTTTTTCCTGGAGCGCCTTGATGAGAGTCTCTATTTCATTCATGTTGATTCATGCGGTTTGAGATAACGCACTGCGAGATATGACACTACCCCGCCCAGGCAGGCGGTGATGAATTGTATCGCGCCCATTGAGGCAATGAATACCTGTGGGACGGCATGGATCGCATAATATACGTTTGCCGCACCGATCAAGAGAAGACTTTTCGCGAGAGCGGAAGAGAGCGTTCCTGCCGCGTATCCTTGCGGTCGTAGCGATGAAAAGAGGCTCACCTGCAGATAATTTCCCAGCCAGATGAAAGGAAGGAAATACAAGAGAAAGATCGTTTGCGGGCCGAACAACACCCCATGGGCGAACGCGCCAAGGCTCGGGAGGACGAGCACGGCGTACCAGTCTTTCCTTGTAAGTTTCTCGGCCGAAATGAAAAAGAGGGTGTTCACAATAGTTCCCGTAACAAGCTGCGGTCCGGAAAAAATAAAAGGAATGGCGAAGCCAGTCAAGCAAATCACCAAGTTCAACCTTGTCGCGAGGAATTCCTGCAACTGCAGTGCGGTCGCTCTCATAAGAGAATTATACAAAAACCCACATCGCTCCGTCCACCATCTCTCCGCCACACGGCGTCGCAAGGATGCTATAATGCTCGTATGTCAGCATCTTCTCATGAGAACGTCCTCACCGTTGGTATCGGCGGCGCGGCGGGCGAAGGCGCGCGGGAAGCAGGGGCAAGTTTGGCGCAGCTCCTCGCGGGCATCGGCTTCGAGGCCTTTGTCGGTTTTGATTATCCCTCGCTCATCCGCGGCGGACACAATTTTAGCCGCGTGACCTTTTCTGGCGAGAAGGTCCATTGTGACCATCCGACGCTTGACATACTTCTTGCACTTGATGAGGAAACCTTGCGGATCCACAAGGACGAGTTGAACAAAGACACCGTCGTTCTTGCCGATGCGTTTGAAAAAGAGTACGCGGAGCGCTTCGGCACGAACGTAGTTGTTTTGCCGATGAAGGAATTTGCGCGAAAAATCGGCGCTCCGCCGATCACCCGCACCTCCGTCGCGCTCGGTGCTGTTTGCTATCTTCTTGGCGTCGCGCCGGATGATATGGCCGCGGCTTTAAAAAAAATATTTGAAGGGAGAAGCTTGGACGCAAACCCGAAGCTCGCTGCGGCAGGATATGAGCACCTCGCGGGACTCAATTTACGACAGCGAGAGAAACTTGCACCGGTGTCAGCGTCGCCACGCACCGCCGCAACGGAGCTCCTTGACGGAAACACGGCACTCGGCAGGGGCCTTGTGGCGGCGGGAATGGATATTTATTTGAGCTATCCCATGACACCGTCGTCCGGTATCCTCCATTTTCTCGCCAAACAGCAAAAGGAATACAAAATAAAAGTGATCCAACCAGAGAACGAGCTCGCGGTCATTCATATGGCGCTCGGCGCCGTCTACGCTGGCAAGCGCGCCGCAGTGGGCACTGCGACCGGCGGCTTCGCGTTGATGCAGGAAGCGTTCAGTTTTGCGGGAATGGCCGAACTGCCGATCGCCATCGCCGTTTCGCAGCGCTATGCTCCCGCAACCGGCGCCCCCACGTACACGGGCCAGGCTGATCTGCAATTCATCCTTCATTCTGGCCACGGCGAATTTCCACGCATCGTGCTCGCGCCCGGCGACCCCTATGAAGCGTTCGTTTGCGGCGCGGACGCGCTCAACCTCGCATGGAAATATCAGGTGCCGGCCATTGTTATTCTAGACCGCGAGCTTTCGGAGAGCTTGGAAACCGTCCCCGCGCTTGATCCACAGTCGGTCAAAATTGAGCGGGGCAAAATTCTTGAAAAAGTGCCGGAGAATTATAATCGGTATCAAATCACCGACGACGGCGTCTCACCGTTGGCTTTCCCGGGCACGCCGGGCGCGACCGTGAAAGCGGACAGCTATGAGCACAGCGAGGGCGGTATCACAACCGATGAAGCGGAGGCGATCAAAAAAATGAGTGATAAACGCTTTGCGAAGACACAAGGGATCGCGAGCGAATTAAAGAGCTGCGAGGCCATCAAAGTATACGGAGACAAAGACAGTCCCAATGTGATCGTGTTCTGGGGATCCACAAGGGGCGCCGTGCTTGAGGCGGCAAAATATCTTGCAAAGCCGGCAAAGCTTCTACAGATCGTTTGGATGGAACCGTTTGATGCCGAAAGAGTGACTGCGGAACTCGCGGACGCAACGATGATTATTGACGTAGAGGCCAACCGCACGGCACAGCTCGCCTCCCTCATCCGCGAGAAGACCGGCATAAAAATTGATAAGAAAATTTTGCGATATGATGCGCGGCCGTTTGATCCGATGGAATTGGCTGAAGAAATAAACGTACTACTCAAATAATGGACCTCTCAACCAAAGCAAGAATCACCTGGTGCCCGGGATGCCCGAACGCGGCGATCCTTGTTGCCTTCCGGCAGGCGGTGACCGAACTCGTGAACGACGGCGAGCTGAAGCTGGAGAATTTGGTCTCGGCCGCGGGGATCGGCTGCCACGGCAAGATCACCGACTATTTGAACACGAACACGTTCACGTCACTCCACGGCCGCGTGATCGCGAGCATGGAGGGAATGAAGGTCGCGAACCCCGCGCTCACGGTCGTGGGATTCAGCGGCGACGGCGATTCGTATTCGGAGGGCGTGGAGCACCTCGTACATGCGGCGCGCAGAAATTCGGACATCAATCTTTTCATCCATGACAACCAGGTGTTTGCTTTGACAACCGGCCAGGCAACGCCTACGACGCCCGTCGGCTTCAAAGGAAAATCCACACCCTACGGCAGTACCGAGCCGCCGTTCAATCCCCTGCTTTTCATGCTTGCCTCGGGCGCCACGTTCGTCGCGCGATCGTATGCGCTGGATATCCCGAAGACCAAGGAGATCATGAAGGCCGCGATCGCGCACAAAGGATTCTCGTTTGTGGATATCATCCAGCCATGCATCACTTTCTATGACACGCGCGACTACTACAAAGAACGCATGTATTGGATTGATGAAAATGAGCCGAAAGATAACCTTGCGCACGCGATGGAGGCGGTGCGGGGAGCGACTGACGGCGGTGGTGGAAGTGGTTCCGGCAACGACAAAGTCCCGCTCGGCATTTTCTACCGCGTGGAACAGCCGACGTTTGAGGAGCAATTAAAGTAGCTTACTTGCTGTAAAACGAGCAAACCCCAACGGCAGACCGTTGGGGTTTATGGTGAGCTGGGTCCGTAGTTCCCAACCCAATAGAACTTGTGCGACTACGGCACTTTCAGTTTTGACAGCCGATAACGGAACATGTTCCGTGGAATGCCCAGCAGCCGCGCTGCCCGGCACTGGTTGCCTTTGGTGCGGCGCAGCGCTTCTCGGAAAAGTTCTTCCTCGTACTGCGGGAGTGACATGCCGGTCGGTAAGAAAGGAATGGTGCTGCCGGCAGATACTTCGCCGTCACCGGCCTCAGGCGCATCGTGCGGCTGTGCCGCGGCGCGCTTGATGATATTCTCAAGCTCTTGCCCGAGAGCATCGTCCCCAATCACAAAAACAAAGGACCGCATAATACTCCTTTCAATGCGTGTAGGCTAACTCGGGCCCAAGAACATAAGTCCGTTGTTTCCTACGCTGAGCATATTATACAATAGTTTCACTTGTTTTGCAAGCAGTAATTTTTATAAACAAAATAGCCAGCTGCAATTATGATACACTGGCTGATTATATTCAGGGAGGGTGAGAGGAAACCCCTATGCGGGAGGTTTGGTGCCACCCTCCCCGACGCCACCACTTCCCCCTAGGAGAGGAAGCAGCACGTACCGCTTATTTTATACACGTACAGGAATCCGTCAAGTTTGTTATTATGAACATAACGAGCCGTACATGGACCTCAAGAATTTCTTTGATCCGAAATCGGTCGCGGTCATCGGCGCCTCCAACGACAAGAACAAAGTTGGCTATTCGCTGGTTTTTAATTTGAAAGGTGGTGGCGCGAACGGCAACCCAAGCAGCGCAAATGGCAACCCGGGCGCGGCGAAGCGGAAGATCTTTCCCGTCTCACTGAACGAGCAAACCGTCCTTGGCCTTCCGGCCTATCGGTCCATTGTGGATATCAAGGATAAGATTGATCTGGCGCTAATCGCGATCCCCGCTTCTGCGGTGCCTGCCGCGCTTGAAGAGTGCGGGGGGAAAGACGTGCCCGCGGTGATTGTGATCTCTTCCGGCTTCAAGGAGGCGGGCGACGCGGGCAAGGAGCTTGAGAAAAAGATCCGGATGACGGCGGCGAGCTATCACATCGCGCTCCTCGGTCCGAACTGCCTTGGAACGATTGATGCCTATTCGGGCCTGAACGCGACCTTTGCCGCAGCCGCGAGCGCGAACGAGCCGCTGCGAGCTGGTCCCGTTACCATCCTTTCGCAGTCGGGCGCCCTTGGCACCGCGATGCTTGACTGGGCGCGCGAGGAGGACGTGGGACTTGCAAAGTTCATCAGTTTGGGCAACGAAGCGGCGCTTACGGAAATTGATTTTCTGGAATATCTTGCGGACGACCGCGACACAAAGGCGATTCTTTTGTATCTGGAAAAAGTGAGTGACGGACATAAATTCATGGCACTCACGAAGAAGATCACACGGAAAAAGCCGGTTGTCGTTCTGAAGGCGGGCAGGAGCGCGCGCGGCACCGCGGCGGTTCTTTCACACACGGGCTCGCTCGCTCCCGAAAGCAAGGATTTTGACGAAGCGTGCCACGAGAGTGGGGTGGCCGTCGTCGGTTCCCTGCGTGAGTTCTATAACATGGCGAAGCTTCTTGCGCTTGGCGTGCGGACGGACGCCCTGAATACCATGCGGCCCCCGCGCGAGATCGCGATCCTCACGAACGGCGGCGGGCCGTCGGTGGTTTCGGCAGACCTTGTGGAACTGTCCTCCGCGCTTTCACTCGCAAAGTTGAGCGATGGCGCGAAGCGGGCGCTCACCGAGGTACTTCCTCCGATGGCAGCGATTGGGAATCCCGTGGATATCTTGGGCGATGCCTTGCCGCCGCGCTATGAAGCGGCGCTCAAGATCCTGTGCACGGAAAAAACCGTTGAGGGGATCATTTTGATTGTCACGCCGCAGATGATGACCGACGCTGCGGGCACGGCGCGGCTTATCGCGACGTACGGCAAAAAGAAATTCATCGCGCCGGTCTTTATGGGCCACGGCGCGGTCGCGGACGGCGTGCGGGTACTTTATGAAAACAATCTGGTCAACTTTGAGTTTCCGGACGATGCGATCGGCGCGCTTGATGACCTCGCGCTCGCCGTGTTTGGGCACAAGAAGCCGGAAGCGGCGGCCGTGAAAGAAATCTCCGCTACGCTCATGGATTTTCTGCAGGCCAGGACGTTGCTCAAGGAATACGACATTGAACTCGTGGGCGACCTTGCTCGCACGAAAGACGACATTGCCGCCATTTTTGCAAAGCTCGGCAACCGTCCCGCTGCCATGAAAGTGATCTCGCGCGAGGTGAGTCACAAATCAGATGTCGGCGGCGTCCGGTTGAACATAGTGGGCGCCGAGGCCGCGCGGCAGGCGTGGGACAAAATGGAAAAAACCGTCCGCCGGAAAGTTCCGAACGCGAAGATCCAGGGAATGCTCGTGCAACCGATGGCGCAGGGCGTGGAGACGATCATCGGCATGAAGCGCGACGCCATTTTCGGACCGATCATAAGCTTCGGCCTCGGCGGCATCTATGTGGAAACCATGAAGGATGTGGCGCTCCGCGTGGCCCCCGTAAGTGACGCCGACGCGCGCGCCATGATGGACGAAATAAAAGGCGCTCCCCTCCTCCGCGGCACCCGCGGCCAAAAGTCCGTGGACGCGCACGCTCTCGCAAAACTCATCATTGCCCTCTCGCACCTCGCGCTTGAACATCCCGAAGTCCAGGGCATAGACCTCAACCCCGTGATGGCGAGCGACAAAGGCGCGGTGGTGGTGGATGCCCGGGTGGTGGTTGAGCAATTTGGCTAGGTGCAATATCGAGGCAAGCCTGAAGGACTAGTTTGATATAATTAATCAATAGCAAAATAAGCATGAGAAGGCATACCTATCAAGATGATGGCTACTCGAAAGCCCGGATTATCGCAATAATTGTAATAGTTTGGTTGTTTATCTTTGTCGCCGATGCCCTTTCAGGAAATCAGAATCAAACAGGGGTTCTTGTTGAATATACAATCCTGGTTCTCCTTATCTACTTGGGGCTGAAGTGGCTCTTGAAGATCCTTGAAAGAAAGCGTGTTTCGCAGTTATTTCAATCTCTAACAAACTTGGGCCTAGAAGATTATATTGAAAATTTTATTAATCGATTCAGTTTTGAAGGGAAGAATATAAACGGATGGGAATTTCGTAATCGCAAAATCGACTGGAATCGCATTAACGATCTGGAAAGATACTTAGTCGAAAAAGGGGTTCGCTTAAAAACAAAAAAGAGGGATAGAGATGTTTTTCTTATCTTAAGAAGTTATATCCAACAAAAAGAAGAGAGTTTAACTCGCGAAAGCATCAGAACGGAACCCCAGAAATATGCCCTTTTGAGCGGATCTGATTTTGAGAGACTTCTATACCGCTTATATGAGGCAATGGGCTATAAAGTGGAACCAGTCGGACAATCAGGGGATCAGGGAGGTGATTTAATTGCCAATAAAAATGGCGAAAGGATACTTATTCAGGCGAAATGCTACCGCGATTGGTCAGTGGGCAACGACGCAGTGCAACAGGTAGTTGGCGCGATGAGATATTACAACTGTAATAAAACTATAGTCATAACGACATCTACTGTTTTTACATCTGAGGCGTACGCACTTGCCCGAGCGAATAATACCGAACTCATATCCAAAAACCGACTTTCAGAGCTGCTTATGAAATTTCTGCACGAGAACTGGGGATAAAACGCAGAAAGTCCGCTACTACACTCCTATAAACAAAAAACCCGATTGCTCGGGCCTTTTGCGAATCCGAAACGCGGACCGGTCCTGAACTGACACCTTAGCATGAAGTATAGTAAGTCAGAATATTTTGTCAAATCTTTTTTAATAATTCTTTAATGTCATCTTGTTACAATGCCTGCGCGGTGGGGGTTGCGCGGTCGCCAATCCTGAGCTGACACCAGGATCCGAGGGTTCGACTCCCCTAACCTCCACCGCCTTAGGTGAGAAATAGCTTTTTCAAATCAAAATTGGGGTCGGCGAGTTCTGTCAACTTTCCGGATACATCCACTTTGTTCTTGATGAGGTTGGTCACGGTGGTGAGCTCGGCCGTGCGGTTGATGAGGGTGGCGCCGACGATGCTTTTGCCCGCAAGGATGAGCCGGGCGTACGCGTTGATCTCGGGCGAGCCGCGATTGACGATTGTGCGGTTGGGCAGGGGCCGGACATCGCCCGCGAAGGCGATCGTAATGCCCGCGCCATGCGTCGTATAAAACGATACGAACGCGAACCGCTCCTTCGTAGCACCGCCACCGCCTGCGACGCCGCTTGCGTCGGCCGACGCCACCATGTTCTCCGCCGCAATCCTCCCCTGCTCGTGCGCATTTACCCAATTTCCTTCCTGAACCATCTCGTCCGAGATGATATCTTTAAACTCCGCGACGTCGCCGGCCACCCAGACGTCCGGCGCGTTTGTTTCCAGATATTCGTTCGCCAAAATGCCACGGTTCATCGCGACGCCCGCTTTCCGTATCCAGTCAATCGCGCAATAGGCACCGATGCCGCAGACGATCATCTGGCACTCAAGCTTCGTCCCATCATTAAGGATCACGCCCTCTACCTTGCCGTCCCCCATCACTTCCTGAACGGCCGATTTTCGCATGAGCGTGACACCGAGCCGCGCGAGCGCCACCTCTATCATTTTCCCGGACGCTTCGTCCAGCGTCTGCTGCCAGTAATAATCCTCCAGATAAACTGCCGTGACCGCGAGTCCCGCCATGCGTAAAAGGTCCGACATTTCAAAACTGATAAACCCACTGCCGATCGTGATCGCCTTTTTCGCGGTTTTGATGCCCGCGATGATCTTTTTGGCATCCTCAAGCGTGCGCAAGTAGCAGACGCCGTCTTTCTCCGCACCCTGTACCTCCCACGGGCGCGCGCAGACGCCGGTCGCAAGGAGCAGTTTTTCGTAGCCGATCTTCCGGCCGCCCTCCGGCCCGTCCTCCAGTGTTACGGTTTTTGCGGCGGTATCCAGCCCGACTGCCTTTTTGCCACCCAGGAACGTGACATTATTTTTCTGATACCACTTCTTGTTTTTCAACCAAACGCTGTCAAACGGAATTTTCTCAAGAAAAAAAGCCGGCTTGGAAAGCATCACGCGCGAGTACAACGTATACGGCTCGTCGTTCACGAGGCCGATCGTGCCTTCTTTGTCGTACGTGCGGATAGTTTCCGCCGCCGTCACGCCCGCGACGCCGCCGCCAATGATCAAATATTTAAATGCATCCATTTTCGGCGTCCGCGGTCCTATTTCGGATAGATCTGGTTCCCTGCCGCGTCAAAAAGCAGGATCGCTTTCGTGGGACAGGATTGGGCCGCGAGGATCAGCGTCTCGTCGTCCGCCGCGTTCGCGCCGCTCCCCGCGATGACGACCGCCTTGTTCTCCGCGTTCAATTCAAACGTCGTTCCTGCGACCGCAATGCACGACGCCGCGCCGATGCAAAGATCGTTATCCACGACGATCTTCGCGATTTTTGACCCCTCTTTTGTCCTTTGATATTCCGATTGGTTCGCCATATGTTTGTTATGTTTGTTGAAATTTGTTGTTTGTGAATTTTATGCTTCTGTTGCTGTTAGGACTCCACGATTATTTCGCGCACGCCCGCCACTTCTTTTTTCAAAATGTCCCCGAGCATTTTCTGGTAGGTAAGCTCAATCCACGGGCAGTCCGCGCACTTGCCGCTCACGGCGAGCCGGACCACGCCCTCCTCCGCGTCAACGCCTGCGAGTTGCACGTCGCCGCCGTGCATGTGGATGTACGGCCGCACTTTGTCCAAGATTGCGTTTATTTCGGTTTCCATTCTGATTCGTGCTGCGTTTTCTCTTTGCACGCGCGGCCTTGCTCGCGCCGCCTGCGCTGACCGTCCTACCCGCGCCATCCGGTCCAAAATATTTTTCTCGATAAAACCGGATAAGTTCCTCCACCTGCGGGAGGCATTCTTTGTAACCTACGCCGACCTTTGTCCTTTTCTGGACTGCCGCAAGCGTCGTGGCGCCTTCCAGCACAGCCTCTTCAATATCCGCCTCGGTCACCTTCGTGTTCGGATCAATGAGGCGCGATCCCTCCACTAAAATTCTATCAAATTTTCCGCGTTTCTTGAACCAATCGTTGATCGCGGCGCGCAGCGCCTTGTCGCCCAGGACCGAGCAGTGCACTTTCCGATCCGGCAGGCCGCCGAGCCGCTTCATAATGTCCTGCGGCTTTATCGCGAGCGCCTTTTCTATTCTCATTCCACCTTTTTCCGTAACCATCACGGAGAGCATTGAGGTCGCGGCAATGGCCGAGGCGCAGCCAAACGTGCGCCATTTGAATTCCTTGATCCGTTCCGTTTTTGAGTCAATGTTCAGCCACACGCGCATGACGTCGCCGCAGGCCGGCGAACCCACAAGCCCCTCCGCGTCAAACCTTCCCTCGTCCGGCATCTTCCATAACAAATTGCGAGGATTGAAAAAATGGCTCTTCACCATGCTTGAATACGCCCAGCTCCCACCCGTGTGCCGGTTCACCACGTCCGGTTTAGATTTTGTTTGTTTCATAGGCATTTATTCCACTATATCGTGCTTTCCAGACAGTTCAAGGACTTCCGTGTTCGCAAAGTACGGCGTTGCGATCCCCTCCTCCCACGTCCAGCCATGATATGCCGCCCGTATCATTTTGCCGGTATCGCTGTGGGTCACGATGAGCACACTTTCGTCCGGATGTCGCTCCCGTATCTCTTCCAATATTTTCTCCCCCCGCGCGAGTAGCGTTGGAAAATCTTCCGCCCCCTCTGTGTCAAGGAAATAATCAACCCGATCGCCCCGAAAAATCTTTTTTGCGTACTTTGGTATGTCAGACCAAGGTTTGCCGGTCAGAATTCCGAATTCTCTTTCCACAAGATGCTCATCCGCCATCACCTCGTCAATCCCGAGTTCAGTGGCGATGATTCGCGCCGTCTCGTACGCCCGTTTCAGCGGCGAGGTATAAATGATTTGTATGTTGGCGCCGCGGAGCTTTGCGGCGACTTCCTTCGCCTGCCTGCGTCCCAGTTCGGTGAGTTCCGTATCGCGCCTGCCATTCAAAACATGGGCCGCATTATCCGTGTCCTGTCCGTGGCGAACTAAAAATATCTTTCTCATTCTATTAAATATTTCGTGTACCTCATTTTACCAGCTTTTCGTATGTTTCCAAATTTTCTTTGCTATGGAGAACGAACATCACTTTTTCGATTTCGTTGTTGGTTGAAAGAAATTCGGCGACGGTTCGCAACGCTATCGGTGCGGCTTTTTCAAGCGGGAAGCCGTATGCTCCGGTTGAGATGGAGGGGAAAGCGATTGACCGGAGGTCATACTGCGCGGCTAAGGCGACGCTCGCGCGATAACAGTCGGCGAGAAGTTTTTCTTCGTTGTTTTTGCCGCCATGCCAGACCGGGCCAACGGTATGAATCACATATTTTGCCGGCAGCCGGTATGCCTTCGTGATCTTCGCCTCGCCCGTCGCGCACCCTCCCAGTTTTCTACACTCCTCGTCTAATTGCGGTCCTGCTGCCCGATGGATGGTGCCGTCAACTCCGCCGCCGCCCAACAGAGAATTATTTGCCGCATTCACGATGGCATCCGCCTTGACCTTAGTGATATCGCCGAGAAGAAAAACGATCTTATCCGTCATGTTTTTTCTTCCTCAAAAAGTGCGGCGTTTGGCCGCCGATGAACGCCTTTGGCTGCGACATGGCCTCTTTTCGGTCCATTTTTAGGTCTAGCGGGGAGATTTTGCGCAGTTTTGTCACTATCTGTGGCAGATGTTTCAAAACGTAGTTGACGGCGGCCATGGTGGTCCCCTTCCCCAGTGTGAACCGGACGCTGCCGTGGATGTATTCGTAGGGAATGCCAAGCGCGGTCAAAACATACGACGGTTCCAAGCTTTCCGAGTTGCACGCGGAACCAGTGTTCACCGCAATGCCGAGTTCGTCAAGATACAGGAGCAACGCCTCCCCTTCTATATCTAAAATAGAAATGTTCAGAAAGTTCGGCAGGCGCTTCGTCGGATGGCCGTTCAAAACCACTTTCGGGATTTTTTTAAAAATGCCATTTTGGAGCGCGTCGCGCAATTTTTTCACCCGCGCGGATTCTGTCCTACGATGTTTCTGCGCAAGTGCCACCGCTTCGCCGAAGCCAACGATCGCAGGAACGTTTTCCGTTCCCGAGCGGCGCTCGCCCTGTTGCCCGCCGCCGTAAATGACCGGCCGTATCTTCACGCCGCGCCGCACGTAGAGGCCACCAATCCCTTTCGGTCCATAGAGCTTGTGGCCAGACAAGGTCATGAGGTCAACACCGAGCCGGTCCACGTTGATATCTAAATATTGTGCCGCTTGGCTCGCATCGGTATGAAAATACGGCAGGGCGCGGTTTTTGGAACCGGCGCTTCTCATTGCCCTCGCCCAAAATTTTTTGATCACCGCCGCGAGTTCCCGTATCGGCTGGATTGTCCCTATTTCGTTGTTGGCATACATCACGGAAACCAGAATGGTTTTGTTGTCCAACGCACGTTCCAAATCGCGCGGCCTTACCAAACCGTCGCGTCCGACGCGCAAGTATTCAATTTCAAATCCTTCCTCGCGCAGGGCATCGCAGGTTGCAAGGACCGCTTTGTGCTCAATATTTGAAACAATGATTTTTTTCCCGAAAGCTTTGTTCGCCCGTGCGACGCCCGCGATCGCTAGGTTGTCGGCCTCGGTGGCGGAGCCAGTGAATACAAACTCCTGCGGAGCGCATCCGAGCGGTTCGCTGATCTTTTTCGCTGCGGTTGCAATCGCCCCCTTCGCCCTGCGTCCGAACTCGTAGAGATTGGACGGGTTGCCAAAATCATCCGCAAAATACGGCTTCATCGCGCGAAACACCGCGGGATCAAGCGGCGTCGTCGCGGCGTAGTCAAAATAAAAAGTGCGCTTTGTCATATCCGTTGGCACGGTCTTACGAACCGCGGGCTTATTATATCGTATTTATCTGCTATTCGTAAGCACGCGGCGTAGCGCCTTAGTGATTGGTTCCAATTCAAGTATCTCCTCTTCTCTTGTGTGCCGGACGGCGGGCTTACCGGTCACCTTGGAAATATAGAGTGCCCGCATCGGCAACTGCCCATGGGCTTCGCCGAATATCTCATTTGTGAGGACCACCGCCCTCCGCGATTCCGCGGTATGCATGGTGCCGTCGGGATCAAGCAGTACGAACGCCTCAATCCATGCCGCATCCACTTTGCCGCCATGCTTGCTCGCGATCCCGCGCCAGAAATCCAGTACGGTCTTCGCGATTTTTTCGCGTGTCAGTTTCTCCTCTGTTGCGTTGCCGGTGGCCACGCCCCATACCTCGCCAAGCGCCTTTCTTTTTGGCGCATCCACAAGGCCCTCGCCCTTCACCCAAAATCCGGTATCGTTCGCCAAGATCGGCATGCCAACCTTTCCGAAGTAGGCGCGCGCTTTTATTTTGGCGTTCTCCCGCAAGTCCTTCCCGTTTTCTTCTACTTCAATATCTTCCAATCCCAAGTCCGTTGGCGTATAGAGCGCGACATTCAGTCCCGCATGCCGCAGAAGTTTCTTGAATCTTTGCACTTTGCCTCCGTTCCGCGTGGCGAGGAATATTTTTCTCATGTCAGGGTCTCCGCACTGTATCGCGCGATGAGGCCTGTTCGAACCGCTTTGCGATATACGACGACAAAAATGCCATAGGCGAGCGCAATGTAGAAGAACGAAAGAAGCAGCCCGACGAGAAATGAGCCGGAAGAAAATCCCCCACCTGCGACGATCGCGCGTACCCCTTCAAAGACATATGACGGTGGCAACAATCGCCCGACAATTTGCATCCAGTGCGGGAGGACGGAAAGCGGGTAAAGAACACCGACGAACGGCGAGAGAATTGCGGGAATGGGCCATACGAACCATTCGGCGGGAGGACCAAGCCGCAAGACGATGCTCACGCCCACAATGCCGAGCGCGATGCCGGAGAGAAAAAGGATAAGTAAAAAGGGCACGAAGAAAATCCCGTAAACAAAAATGGAAAATCCGAAAAACACGCCGGCGAGGAGAAGCATCACTACAAGCGCGAAAATGCTCGTCATAACGCTCGTAAGCATGAAGCCAATCATATATTCGGAGATGAGGAGCGGTGAGCCGAAAATGTTCAGGAAGTTGCGGGCATACACATCTTCAAAAAATGCCATCGTCACGCCCTGCATCACTTGAGTGAGAAAGTTCCATAAGAGCATCGCGCCGAGAAAGACCGCGAGAAAGCTAAACCGCGCGCTCGCGACTCCGTTCAGATAATTGCTCACGAATCCCCACAATAGAATGTCCGCGGTGATCCAGATGAACAATCGGAAGAAGCGCACAAAATTGCTGCGGATGAGATAGATCTGGCGGAGGAATATGGCGTAGATGCGAACGGTCTTCATAGCAATTGTGGTTATGATTGCGCGGTTTCAAGCGACAACGGTTCGCGGGCAACGGCGATGAAAAGTTCTTCCAAATCCTTTTTGCGATGTTCCCGCGGCAACACTTTCGGATCTCCCTCAAGAAGGATTTTGCCGTGTGAGAGAAAAAGTACGCGATCGCAGACGTCGGCGACCTCGTGCATGTTGTGCGATGTCCAAAGCACGCCGGCCATGCCCGCGTGGGCAAATTTCTTTATCTTCCGGCGGACGATTTCCGCGACAGATGGGTCCAGCGACGCCGTCGGCTCATCCAAAAGAAGAAGGCGCGGGTTGTTGAGCATCGCCTTGGCTAAACTCACCTTTGTCTGCTCGCCCGACGACAATACGCCGCACTTCACATCGCGGAACGGCGCGAGCTCAAACTCGCGTAGCACGGCTTCAATGCGAGCGCGCACGTCGGGCACGGCGTAGATGAGTCCGAAGATATAAAGATTCTGAAATACCGTCATGTTACCGGGAAGCTGGGCATATACCGCCGCAAAGTTGGTGCGCAGGAGCGCCTCGCTCCTCTTGCGAGCGACATCTTTCCCTTCAATTTTGATCGCTCCCCCATCCGGCCGTAGAACGCCAAGGATCATATTGATCGTTGTCGTCTTCCCCGCACCGTTCGGTCCCAAAAGCCCCACAATCTCGTTCGGCCGCACCACAAAAGAAACACCGTTCACTGCAACGGTTTGGTCATAGGACTTTTTGAGGCCAGCCACTTCAAGAACAGGATTTTCTTGCATGCGAAAAGTGAGTTCATTATACCCTATTTCTCTGGTTTTGCAGAGATTAAATTTTTATTAAAAGATGTTTGACAATAGATTCCGCTTCGCTATAATTGAAGAAATTATTGGGATTTCCCACTTAGCCCCGCTTCCGAAGCGGGGCGACAAATTTTAAAGCCGTATCGCTCAAAAAACGCCGTTTCCACTAAATGAAAATGTTCGCTTTGCATCAAGAACTCTCGCCTGGCTAAGTACGGCTTGAGCATTTATTCCGGCACAATATATCGGAAGATACCACGTCCCTATCTCCTCTTCAGTTGCTTTTCCTTCTTCGCGACTGCAACGGTCGTGCGGACGACGGTGTCTTGATTCAATGACATGCTTTCAATGCCTTTCGTGACGAGAAACTCGGCGAAATCGGGATAATCGGATGGCCCTTGGCCACAGATACCGATATACTTTTTGCGCGCGCGGCATTTTGCGATGATCTCGGCAATCAAGCGTTCCACGGCGGGATTCTTCTCGTTCGCGATTTTTGTGACGATGCCGGAGTCGCGGTCAAGGCCCATCGTAAGCTGCGTGAGATCGTTTGAGCCGATGGACATGCCGTCAAAGATATCCAAGAACTTGTCGGCGCTCAAAACATTTGATGGAATCTCGCACATCACGTAGATCGGCGTCACGGCTTTGCCCCTGACACTTCGCACACTCTTGCCTCGGAGCGTGTACTTGGTATAAAGTCCCGCCTCAGCCATTGCCTCCTGCACTTTCATCCCCTCCTCCACGGTGCGACAGAAGGGCACCATCGGGATCACGTTCGCGAGTCCCATCTCCTCGCGCACTTTCTTCACGGCCGCTGCCTCAAGCATGAACGCGGGCTTGAACTTCGAATCGTAGTATCGCGAAGCCCCGCGCCAGCCGATCATCGGATTCTCTTCGTGTGGCTCGTACATTTCGCCGCCGAGAAGGGTTCGGTATTCATTCGTCTTGAAATCGGAGAAGCGCACAATCACGGGATGCGGGTGAAATGCCACACCGATTTTTGCGATGCCGAAGGCAAGATTGTCTATATAATATTTTTTGGCGTTGCCATGCCAGCCACGCATCTTTTCCTGGATCGCGCGCTGCACGGCGGGTTTTTGCTTGCTCAAATTCAGAAGCGCCATCGGATGCAGACCCATCTTTGAAGCGATGATGAACTCCTCGCGTGCGAGGCCAACCCCCCGCGTGGGCAGGAACGATGTCTCAAACGCACTGTCGGGAATAGCAATGTTCACCATGATGTGCGTCTTGGGCCGCGGGATCTTTTTCAAGTCGTGCTCCACCACTTTGAACTTCAAAAATCCCCGGTAGATGTTGCCTGCGCTGCCAGTCGTGTCCACCGTGATCGGGTCGCCGGTCTTGATAAGCCTCGTCGCTTTTTCCGTACCTACGATCGCGGGAATTCCCAACTCGCGCGAGACGATCGCAGCGTGGCTTGTGCGGCCGCCTTTGTCCGTCACGATCGCGGAGGCGATCTTCATGATCGGCTCCCAATCAGGGTCGGTCATCGTAGTCACAAGCACTTCACCCTTCTTGAAGTCGCCAATATGCTTCGCGTCCATTATTACGCGAGCTTTCCCGGTACCGATCTTGGATCCTACCGAAGCGCCCATAAGAATCGGCTCGCGGTGCTCAAGCGGGATGTATTCTTTCACTTTTGAAAAGTCTTGGCCGGCATGAATGGTTTCGGGACGCGCCTGCACAATAAAGAGCTCGCCAGTAATGCCGTCCTTTGCCCATTCCATATCCATCGGCGTCCATTTCTTGTAGTGGTCAGTATAATGTTTCTCTATGATCGCTCCCCACTTTGCAAGCCGCGCTACTTCGCGATCGGTCAATACGAACGAGGTACGCTCCACTGGCGTCGTTGGAATGATTTTTGCCTGCTCCAGGCGACGCTCGTGGTGATAGACCATTTTCCGCAATTTCACACCGAGTTTCTTTTCTATGATGGGCTCACGAACGCCAGTGCGAAGGCCCTCCTTCCAAACGATGAATTCGTCCGGCGTCACCTCTCCCTTCACGATCATTTCGCCAAGGCCCCATGAACCGTTGATTAAAACAATTTCGCGAAAGCCGGATTCGGTATCAAGCGTGAACATGACGCCCGAGCAGGCGCGATCAGAGCGCACCATCTTTTGCACGCCGGCCGACAAAGCAATCTTCAGATGATCAAAACCGCGGTCCTGTCGATAGGAAATGGCCCGGTCGGTAAAAAGAGACGCCATCGTGGCGCGCACGGCCTTCAAAACCTCGCGGGGTCCGCGGATGCCCAAATAGCTCTCCTGCTCGCCCGCAAATGAGGCGCCCGGCAGGTCCTCCGCGGTCGCGGACGATCGCACGGCAACGTCCGCGTTTTTCCCATAGCGCCTTTCAAGTTCGTGATAGCCCTTCACGATCTCCGCTGCAAGGTCCTTCGGGAACTCCGTGTCCATCATCGCATCGCGGACGATCCTACCGCGACGTTGGAGGTCTTTCAAATTTTTTGTATCAAGGCCTTTTAATGTTGTTTTAATAAACTTGTCCAGCCCCGTTTTCTCCAAAAAATAGAAGTAGGCCGAAGCCGTAACGACGAATCCCGAGGGCACGGGCACCCCTTTCGCACCGAGCGTCCGGATCATTTCGCCGAGCGACGCGTTCTTCCCGCCGACCACGCCCACATCCTTGATGCCGACCTCCTCGTACTTCAAAATATGTTTTTGTGATTTCATGTTCGTACTTTTCATTTATTATACATTAAAAATCCGAGAGTGGGATCCCCCGTTGTCCCCTTCCGCGTCTACTCGTATTCAATGGTGGCGGGCGGTTTCTGCGTAATATCGTAAAGCACGCGATTCACGCCGCGCACTTCTCCCACAATGCGGCTTGAGATGTGCTCCAGAAGTTTCGGAGGGATTTTGTGCCAATCCGCCGTCATGCCATCCACCGAATCAACGGCGCGGAGCGAAATCATGTATTCATATGTTCGCTCATCGCCCATCACACCAACGCTCCGCAGCGGCAACAACACCGCAAACGCCTGCCAAATTTTCTCGTATTCCCCCGATTTTTTAAGCTCTTCCGTAAAAATCGCGTCTGCCTCGCGAAGAATGGCGAGCCGCTCGGGCGTGACTTCGCCCACAATCCTTATGGCAAGTCCGGGACCCGGAAATGGATGCCGCCAGAGAAGCTCTTTGGGTAACCCGAGCAAGCGGCCCAACGCCCTCACTTCGTCTTTGTAAAATTCCCTAAGCGGTTCAAGGATTTTAAGATGCATTTTCGCGGGCAGCGTCAGGTTGTGATGGCTTTTTATCTTTGAAGCGTGCTTGGACGGCTCGGCTGATTCGATGCGGTCCGGATATATGGTTCCTTGCGCGAGAAACCTGATCGGATATCGCGCGAGTTCCCGCCTGACGGCGCTTTCAAAAACTTCAATGAAGGCATGGCCTATGATTTTCCGCTTTTTTTCTGGGTCAACTTTGCCTTTCAATCGGTTGAGAAAAATATTTTGTGCGCTTGCCACATGAAGATTTTTGAATCCCTGCGCGTGGAGGGTTCGCGAAACGGCCATTACCTCATCCTTTCGCAGCAAACCGGTGTCTACAAAGATCGCATGCAGCTGGGAACCGATGGCGCGGTAGAGAAGAGTTGCCGCAACGAGCGAATCCACGCCGCCCGATATGCCAATGGCAACATGATCACTCCCCACGAGTTCGCGGAGCGAATGCTGAAGCGCGGACGCCACCGTGCCGATCTTCCAGTCCCTCTGTGCCCTGCATATGCGAAAAAGAAAATTGGAAAGTATTTTCATGCCGTGCCGTGTGTGGGTCACCTCGGGATGGAACTGGATGGCGAAAATCTTTTGGGCAGCGTTCGCCATACCCGCATAGCGGCAGCCCGAGGTCGCCGCGATGCGGACGAAACCGCGCGGCAACCTTGCAACCTGGTCGCCATGCGAGAACCAAACCAATTCTCTTTTTTCCACACCGGCAAATAACGGATTGTGAAACGTGGTCACAATTTCTTTTCCGTATTCGCGCCGTTTGCCTTTTGCCACCCGGCCGCCCAGCATCTGCGCCATCACCTGCTCGCCGTAACAGATGCCGAGCACGGGGATTCCCAAATCAAAAATGCCCTTTGCGGGGCGCGGACTTCCTTTTGTTAGCACCGATGCCGGGCTGCCGGATAGGATAATGCCACTCGGATTGAGCGACCGTATCTGCGCAAGTGATGCATGAAACGGCAGGATCTCCGCTTTCACGCTGAGCTCACGAACCCGCCGCGCGATAAGATGCGCGAACTGGCTGCCAAAATTGAGAACGATGATCATAAATTTTTTCTACGCCTTCATTGCTATGATGAGGTCCGACACATTTGAGCCGGTGTCGCCGGTCGTGAGATAATTGCCAACTTTTTCAAAAAGACCGTAGGTATCGTTATTGCTAAGGAATTGTTCAAGATCAAGCCCGGCGTCCGCGATCGCCTTTTTGGTAATGGTATCACAGATCGCGCCGGCGAAGGGGCCATGATCGCGGCCGTCCGAAGCGAGAGAAAGAATTTCCTCGCCGTCGCGCACGAAGCGGAGCGCGGAAGCCGCGAGTTCTAGATTGCGGCCTCCCCTGCCCGCGCCGCGGACGGTGACAGTCGTTTCGCCGCCCCAAAGGAGCGCCGACCGCGGGGGCACCGCATGGAGCGCCTCCGTGACCATTTGCCCAACTTCCGATGCCTCGCCTGTGAGTTCGCTCCCGCGAATCTCCGCGAGAAAGCCCAGTTTCTCCGCGGCCGCGCGCATCGCGTCAAGCGCGCGCACGTTGGATACTACGAGGACGTTTGTGACCCGCGCGAAATATTTGTCTTCCTTCGGCGTTTCAACCAGCTTGGCTTTGGGCGCGTTGAATTTTGCAAGCACCCTTTCCGCGTTTTCTATCGTCGTCATGTCTTTTACGGTCGGACCGGAAGAAACGGTTGCAATATCGTTCCCCGGCACGTCACTCATAATGAGCGAGATGACGCGGGCAGGATAGGCATATTTCGCAAGGTAGCCGCCGCGCGCGAGCGACAGGTGTTTCCGCACCACGTTCATTTCCTGAATAGTCGCGCCGGCATTCGTGAGCACTTTGAATATATCAATCTCGCTTCGGTCAGTTTTGTCTTGCGGCAGAAAGAGCAGTGTGGAACCGCCGCCGGAAATTACAAAAATCACGAGATCTCGCTCGGTGAGTCCCGCGAGCGTCTGAACGATCGCTTCTGTCGCATGGAGGTTTTCTTCTGAAGGCAAAGGATGGGTGCCGCAAAACGTTTTGAGCCGTGTGGAGGCCGGGGCGGGGCGGGCCTTCACGTCTACGACAACACCGCGCGTGAGGTGGTCACCAAGCGTTGCTTCCGCCGCAAGCGAGGCCTCTACGGCGCACTTGCCGACTGCGACAAAAACGAGCTGCCCGATCTCCGCGAGCGGAATTTTTTCACTTCCGAGAATCAGCATTTCTCCTTCAATCCGCATCGTTTCGCGCATCACCCGCGCCGTGTCAATCGCCTCAAGTCCGGCCCTCGTGATCGTAAGCAATGCCTGCCGCGCCTCCGAGACCGCGAGTTGTTCAAAATTTTGTATCTTCAAGATATTTTCATTATATCACTTCCCGCCGTTTGGCGACGCAGTTTGTTTTTCTTCTATCATTTTTAGTGCGCCGTCCTCGGAGAAAATCTCTACCGTGCCATTGAGGTCGGTGCGGAAGACCTGTGCGTGCGTTGACGACGCAAGCCGCGCGAGCATTTCCTTTGAGGGGTGGCCGTAAACGTTTTTCGCACCGACGCCGATCACGGCTGCTTTTGGATTCACGGCGCGCAGGAACGCGCTCCCCGAAGCATATTTTGAGCCATGGTGGGCCACCTTCAGAATGTCGGCCCGTACATCAATGCCTCTCTTTATAAGATAGTCCTCCACGTTGAAGGGGGCATCGCCAGTGAGCAATGTGCGGAAGCTGCGCCCACTTTCACTACCGGGCTCCGCGCGCACGAGTTCCACCAAGCTGGTGTCGTTTGTCTCCGCACTCTGAACGAACGCGCTATCCGGAGAAAGTATGTCAATTATATTTGTTGCGTAATGAATATGGTCCCCTGCTCCAAGCGTGACAAGTGGAATATGTTTAGCATCTATCTTTTCCATAAGTTGCTGCCAGGCGTCACTCGCGCCGGCACGGCCATTATAAAGGAATGCGCCAATCTCGTAGCGATCCAAGATGTCCAGATAGCCGGCAAAGTGGTCCGAGTCCGGATGCGAAATGATCGCGATGTCTATATAGCGGTCATTCTGCGGCAGCACCTTCTCTAGCGCGCCGATCACGGCGGCCGGCGAACTCGCGGCCGGACCGGCATCGGTCATAATTTTCATGCCACCGGGGAATACGACAAGCTCGCTGTCACCCTGTCCGACATCCAAAAAATATTCATGTACCTCTTGGACACCGCCCTGCGAACACATCGCGAACCAAACGTACGCATCAACCGCAACAAGCGATGTCGCGATGATGAGTGCAAGCGTATTAAATCCTTTGAGAACGGTCATGAGCGCCATAGGAAAAAATAAATATCAAAAGTATCACGTAATACAGCGCGATTGCGGCGGCGGAGTTGAGCGGCAGGGGCAGCGGAACCGCAAGCGCGGCGAAGAGGCGGATCACGAAAAGCTGATAAGCAAGAAACAGCCCGACAAGTTTCCCGGCGAAAAACGCGAGGTAGTGCGAAACGAATCCGAAAAGCGCGAGGAGCGCCCCGAGGAACATCGTGAGCGGCACCGTGGAAAGGACAAGGATGTTCGCGAAGATTGCCATGCAGGAAAATCGCCCGAAAGAGTTGATAAGGGCCGGCATTACGGCGAGTTGGGCCGACATAGTGGTTATCGCACTTTCTTTCCAATCAAAGAGACCACTCTCACCCGAGTATCGCAAAAGCTTTTGGAGAGGCGGGCCGAGATACACGATGCCGGCCAGGCTTAGGAACGAGAGAATGAAACTGATATTTCCGGTAAGAACACTTGGGTCAAGAAGTGCCATAAAGGCGGCCGTAAAGACGATGGCATTCCGCATGCTGAATTGCTCCCCTATCTCACGCGCAATGAGTGCCAAAAATCCCATGATCGCCGCGCGTACCGCAGACGCTTGAGCGCCCACCATAAACATAAAAAGTACAAGCGCGATCACGGCCGCGAAAAACGTCGCACGGCGCGAGGCGAATCGCTTGAAAAGGTCACCTGCGGCGACAATGACGATCGTGATGTTGTAACCGGAGACGGCGACAAGGTGTGTTGTGCCCGAGAGCGCCATTGCATTTTTTAGTTCCTGCTTGAAGCTCACTTTTGATCCGAAGGCGATCCCGCCCAAAAGCGCCGCCTGGTCTTCTGGCAGCACCTCCCTGAACTTTTGGAGAATGGCGAGTTTCAGGTTAATCATCCATTCGCGCAGCCAAAAGCCACGGTGCTCCGCGAGTACGGTTATGCTTTTCGGCGAAAACACAATGGAATCGCCGCCTTCAGTATCTGGTGGGCTAATGGCCCCGCTCACCTGCAGCAACTCGCCATATTGAAAATTGCTCCCTGGTGGTGCGAGGATTTTTAATGTCCCCCAAAATGGAGGGGCAGCATCCGTGGTGATGATCAAATATTTTTCCGTTGGCTGCGGCTCGTCCGAAATCACGACTTGCAGCGATGCCTCTTGCCCTGTGGGCAGGTTTGTCTCCAACGCCTGCAAGTGAAAATAGAAGTGATAATACAAGGCGCCGACGAGCGCTGCGCAAAGAAACAAAATGCACTCTTTCCAAAGCTGCCGCCGCCAAAGAATCGTCCCGACGCCGCCTAAAAGTGCAGCAAGAAAGAACGCGAGGAAATGCCATCCAAGGCCCGTGATGAACACCCCTGCGAGAAAAAGTAGTGCGATCCCGAATGCCGTGTCCGCCGGATGAAGAAAAAACGCCATTCCCGCATTGTAGAACGGCGAGGGTTAAATCAGGATTAAACGGCGCTTACACCACCTCCGCGTTGTAGCACTGCTCGCAATAGACGATCTCGGGGCGATCGGGCGCGTAGGAGGTCTCAAATTCGTTGGGGCAGTGGCTCGTCTGATGCTGATGAACAGCGGCATTGGCGTAAATACCCTTTTCCGATTTTGTCCCCGCACACTGACATTTCCTGTGCCAAAGCTTCAGAGGGTTTCGCTGTTTCAATCGCCCATAGTGCCTGCAGTTTGGGCAGAGCGTCGGGAGCGGTATCTCATATGCTTTATAAAAGAGTAATTCTGTGGGGATAATGCGAAACGCGGTCGTGCACTGCTCATTACAAGCGCCCTTGTGAGCACAGCCGATGATATGGTCTGCGATGGTACTTTCGGCATCTTTTATGTGATCAGGTAAGTCGTCGGGAGCGAGCGTGATATTATAGTTTCTATCCTCGGGATCCCTCCATGCATATCCCTGTCGCAGCACTTCCTCTTTGGTAAGCGGAAAGTACTCGTGCGCAATCGTTTCGTTGTAAGCAAAAAGGTGATAGTCAACAGGGAAAAATTCGCCATAAAAATAGAGTTTTCCAGTTGCGTCCTTATAGGGGACAGTTTTCATCTGTTCAATGATCTTTGACGACAGCGATGCAAAATCCGTTTTTGAATATTGCTTGTTCAAAATGCAGTATTCTTTCCCTCTCAACCCAACGCATCCAAAAAGGTCATGGGCGTTGTGGCAGTTGAATACGTACGTCGCATCGGTTATTTGATCCCATACCTCATTGCCGAAACGGATACTTGAGGACTGATAGCCGATATTCACCGAATCATAGACCAGTTCTGTGGCGCGCCCCCAAAAGGAGTAATCCATGACATCCTTGGACCCTACAAGTCCGTAGAGATATTTTCCGTCCTCAACCTTTCGGCAACTAAACCCTTCGGCAACATTTTTTGATTCCTCTATCCAGTTCCCCGATACGTTCTGGCTATGATGTTCCACGAGGGCAGGAACAACATACTTTGTTTTTTCTGAGAGGAACTTGAGCTTCAGCGCATCACGCATCGTTCGGCTCCCGAGATTGAATCCGGCGACGATCTTTTGATATTCTTCTTTGGTATGTTGCTTGTTAAATACGCAATAACTCTTGTTTCTCAAATTCGTGCAACCAAAGCAACTCTCGCAGTTGCGGCAGTTAAAGAGAAAGTACGAACTGCTGCATGCCGTGCATTCTTGAGAGTAAAAGAGCTTGTGTGATTCAAAGCAGTCAATGCATTCATAACACTGTTCCGATTTCTGCACTGAGAGTCCGTCCATCGAATCTTTTGAATTGTTAAACCATGTGCCGTACATGCAGTTTTCGTCAAAATTACTGCCGTAGACAAGATAACAGTTTTTTAAATTGCTCACGCGGTTTGCATACTGACTATCTACAATTGTTCCCTGATGGACGATTCCGAGTCGCGGTACAGTGCGCAACAGTTCAAAAAACTGCGCAAAAAAGGGCTTTGAAAAATCATATTCTTTCGCATACGCGGAAGCGTCCCACCGGTCGCTCAACCAACATTCTTTGCAATAAACGGTGAAGGGCGACTGGGGACTAAATTGCATTATTTTTTCCTGTCCGCAGAGGTCGCATTTTCGCTTATACAAACTCCGCTCGTTCCGTAACGTAAGGCGTCTTACGAATCGGCACTCCGGACACCACGTCGGCGGCGGGACATTGAACTTTTCATAGAACACGAAATCCTCCGGCTCGATCGTGAATTGCTGCTTACAGTTCTGACAAATTCTTGTCTCCGGTCCCATTGTTTTTAGTTATACCACCTCCGCCTGGTAGCACTGCTCGCAATAGACAATCTCAGGGCGGTTAGGAGCATACGGGGTTTCAAACTCGTTGGGACAATGTTCTGCGCCGTGGAAATGGCCAGTAGTATTCAAATAAATATCAGCTTCTGACTTTGCGCCTGCACATCGGCACTTGCGCCGCCAGAGTTTTAAGGGATTCCTCTCGCGAAGGCGCGCATGGTGACGGCAATTGAAGCACATCCTTGGAAGAGCCACGCCTAGATTTCTATACAATTGAAGTTCGTCGGGAATAACGCGAAACGCAGTAGTGCATTGATCATCACATTTTCCTCCATGGCTACAGCCGATTACCTCTTTGGTAATCGAATCTTCCACCCTGTCGAGACTGTCAGGAAGTTGCGCGGCTTGTATGCTCACTGTATAGCTTCTCTCGGAAGATTCCCGCCATCGAAATCCCGCTGCCCGTGCTTCTTCTTGCGACATTCTTACCAAATCATGCGCGACGGTTTCATTGTAGCCGAAGGCGGACAATTCGGGAGGGAAAAACTCTCCGTAGGTATATACTAGGCCTCGACTGTCGCGATATGGCTGGGTGTACATATGCGAAATGATTTTGGGGACGAGGGATTCGTACTCTTCCTTAGAATATTGCCGGTTTAATATGCAGTACTGTTTCTTCCGCAATCCGACGCAGCCGAACAAATTGTTGGAATTATAGCAATTCATAGAATAGGCAATATCATGCGAGTCGTAGACAACGCTTGAAAAAAGAATGCGTGAGCCTCGGACCTCGTCAAACGTTTCGTACAAAAGCTCCGAAACGTCGACGACCCCGTTTGCATCATAAGTATCTTTAACGACAAATCCTCCCCAATTACAGAATTTACATTCTTCGGCCCTGTCAAAATCAAAACAATTCCTGCAATGTTTGCATTGAGAGAGATTGTCGCCAGTGGAATCCACCGTAGAAATAAGAGTGGCGTGCCTATGGATGGCCCGCGCAGAAAGTTCGCGAAAACGCGATGCTGCCCTTTCAATTGCTGAAAAACTCCGCAGATCAAATCGCTTGGATTGCTTGAGAAATTCTTCCTTGGTAAGTTGCTCGTTGAACAGGCAGAAGCGCTTGTTGCGCAGATTAATGCATCCGAAGCAGTCCTGACAATTATCACAATCGTACAAAAATGCGGAGTTGGTGCAGTTTTTGGATCGTATGCTAAAAAGAAGTCGGTAGGAGTCAGTGCACGCTACATTTCCATAGCATAATTCGCCTTTGTTAAGGATATAGCAGTCTGCCGAATCCTTGCTGTAGGAAACGCGATTAGAGTAGAGAACGTGCTCGTTCTCATATGCGGCAGAAATCATATAGCAGTCCTTGCTTTTGTCGTTTACGTTGCAATACTCACTGTTCGTGGCCCGTGAATTGGAAAGAGCAAGACGCGGCACGCGATTTCGGAGGTCGCGCCACTGCGAAAAGAAATCTTTTCCAAAATCATACAGCGCACCGTATGCCAGCGGATCCCATGTATCGCTCCACCAATACTCGTAGTCGTATGCGGGAGAAGCGTCGCTCGCATCGTAAATAGAGATGATTTCCTCCGTGTGCCCCGGGGCGCTACACATGCGGCGATGGAGGCTGCGTTCATTTCTGTGCGACAGCCTGCGAATCATCCTGCACTCCGGACACCACGTCGGCGGCGGGACGGTTATCCGTTTATAGAAATCAAAATCCTCGGGTTCAATCGCGAACGAGGATTCGCAGTTTTGGCAGGTTTTGATTTCGGTATTCATGGCTAATGTCATACCACCTCCGCGTTGTAGCATTGCTCGCAATAGACGGTCTCGGGTCGGTCCGCGGCGTAGGTGGTTTCAAACTCATTGGGACAATGGCTGGAACTGTGGAAATGCGATGCGGAGTTCTCGTACGCGCCATTTTCTGATTTTGCGCCCGCACAAGTACATTTTCGGTGCCACAACTTTAAAGGATTCCGCTGCTTGAGGCGCCCATAATGTCTGCAGTTGGGACAAAGTCTGGGCAGAGGCAGGCTCATTTTACGGTAAAAATCCAATTCTTCTTGGACAATACGAAAAGCCGTGGTGCATTGCTCGGCACATTCTCCCCTGTGGTCGCAACCGATTATTTCATTAATCATTGAATTGGCCGCATCTCTAGTAATATCTGGCAACTGATCTGGCTTAATAGTTATTTGATAATTTTTAGCTGCCGGCTCCCGCCAAGAATAACCCCGCTCAATCGCTCCTCGCTTACTTATCGGGAAGTATTCCCGACCCAAGGTCTCGTTATAAGCAAACGGGCTGAAATCAATAGGGAAAAACTCGCCGAATTTATAAACCCTCCCAACTTTATCAGTGTAAGAAATTGCCATCATTTGATCCTTAATTCTTGGCACCAGACCCTCATATTCCTCTCTGGTATACTGCTTGTTCAAAATGCAATATTCCTTTTTCTTTAAACCGATGCAGCCAAAAAGATTCTGGGAATTATGGCAATCGTCGGAATAGTAGATATCATGGCAACTGTAAATACGATTGCTTGCTATGACCTTGGCGTCGTAACTTGTGCTCATGACCTCATACATCAGTTCTGAATTGACGCCAGTGTGATCTGAATCATAACAATCTCGTCCGTTGTCGGGTAAGAAAAACGAATATCGGCAGTTATCAATATCCTTATAAACATCAAAACAATAATAGCAATCTTTGGAATTATGAATATTATCGCCAATGCAATTTCTGGAATTTCTGATATTGGCGAAATGGCGTGGAAACTTCAACCAAAATTCATAAACTCTACCCTCCAGCCCTTTTAAAGATTTAAAACTGCCGATATTCAGCTCTTTTAATTTTGAAAAATATCCATCCTTTGAATACGGTTCATTAAAGATATAATAGGATTTATTTCTCAGGTTGGCGCACCCAAAACAATTGGTGCAATTACGGCAGTCAAAGAGAAAATAAGAATCTGAACAATCTTCGGCGTAGCGACTGAAAAAAACTTTTGAGCAACGCCACAGATCGATTGATGAAGCACACATCTCAGAATTTCTACTGAAGGAAACATCAATAGAATCTTTGACGAAACTACACTGTCCGGCGTATAAGCAATCTTCGTAATCATGGCCCCCGAAAACCATATAGCCATTTTTCACGTTGATAGCATAATTGGAATAAAGACTATCAACTACGAGCGTTTGATAAAGATTCGCACGCGGAATGGCATTAAAAAGCCTTCGAAATTGATCAAAGAAATTTTGAGAAAAATTGTAGGCTCGTCCATAACTCAGCGGATCCCACTTGTCGGACCACCAGCACTCCGTGCAATAAACAGTAAGCGGTGTGTCCTGTGCATACATTGAAAGAACATTCCTGCCGCACAAAGCGCACGATTGTCGGTAAAGCGTCCGTTCGTTGCGAAAGGCCATTTTTCTGGCCATGCGGCACTCCGGACACCATGTGGGCGGCGGGACCTTGATCTTTTCATAGAACGTGAAGTCCTCGGGCGCAATGACGAACGAAGATTTGCAATTCTGGCAGATCCTGGTTTCCCGATCCATGTCTTTTATTCTAACAGAACGGGAGCGGCCGTTTCTTAATGCTTCCCACGGCGCCACTCGGCGATCTTTTTGTGGTCGCCGGAGAGAAGCATTTTCGGCACACTCCACTTTTGCGCTTTTCCTTTCGTACTATTCTTCTTCACCGCACCGTTTTTCTTCGCTATAAAAACCTCCGGGCGGGTGTATGTGGGATAGGAGCCCTTAAAATCCTCAAGCGATTCCTGTTTCCCCAAAAAGCCGGGGATGAACCGACAGACGGATTCCATGAGGACGAGTGCGGGGAGTTCGCCGCCGGAGAGCACATAGTCCCCTATTGAGATCTCTTCATCCGCGACGTATCGCGCCACCCGTTCATCCACGCCTTCGTAGCGGCCGCAGATCAAAACAAGCTCGTCGTATTTTGCGAGCCGCCGCGATACCTTCGCGTCAAGCTTCTTTCCGCGGAGCGAGAACAAAATGACCCATCGCTTACGCGGGGCAACGCGCGACTTTTGCACAATGGCGCGAATCGCTTTGTAAATGGGCTCCACTTTAAGAACCATCCCCGGCCCGCCACCAAACGGCCGGTCGTCTACCTTCCGATGCTTGTCGCTCGTGAAATCGCGCAGATTGTGCGGCGTAATCGTAATCAGTTTCTTTTCCTGTGCTTTTTTCAAAAAAGATTCCTTGAGATAGGAATCGAAAATTTCAGGGAAAATCGTGAGGAGATGGAACCGGGTCATTGGCGGAGGCGGAGATGGGAGCAGAGGCGAAGACGGAAGCCGGCGCCGCGCTATGCTTCGCGGACGCGGTACCGACCGTCGGGCAGCCGCTCAAAAAAATTACGATTCTGCAGATTGATAAGGATCGTATTCGGTTTGAAGAAACGCTGTTTGTTCACGTGCGTCACAACGTCCGTCGGCCGGAGTGGGCCCACACTTTTCAACACCTTTGCGATCACTTCGCGCGCGGTGCCCGGCTCATAGCCATGTTCGCGAAGACCATACATGCCTCGCCCGACCAAAACGAATCGATCGTCTTTGATCAGCTCGTTATGCACCGTCGGCGCGAGCGCTTCCTGTTCGTCAAAACCAACCTTGTTGATATGACGGGCGATATCCTCAAAGTGCAGCGGCTCGCCGTGCTTCTTCAGGACAAGATAGATCTTGTCGCGCACGGTCGTCGGCCGGATCTCCGCCCAATCACGGAGACCCATGTCGCCATACGGATTCTTGTGGATATGCTTTATCACGCTCAAATAATTTTCTGCGACCGTGTCGCCAACCGCCTTTGTCTTCACGAAGCTCGCAAGCTGGGTTTGATACGCCCCACCACCAAGCACTTTTTCCTTATGCGCGTTCAAGAAATTCACCCAGCCGTCCACAAAAGTTTTTGCTTCCTTGAGCTCCTTGTCGCCAGAGTAATAAAACGGGATGAAATCATCATCCTCACGATATGCCTTAAAGGCATCGGAAACCGCAGCAAGGAAATCAAGCTGGTTTTCGCGCACGCCCCTCGCAAGCGTCGCCGCGTACTGGAGCACCTCCGGCTTCCTCGCCACGCCGCCGCGCGTCGCGAGATATTTTTTCACTTTATCCAGGAACCCGGCCGCGTCAGAACTCTTCAAAATGTTCGCTTTCGCAAGCGTGATGCCGCTTGATTCTATCTGCCGCACGCGCTCCCGCGTTACCTTCAGCCGATCGCCGATCGCGGCTAGGGTTTCCCCCTGCCCCTCACCCTCTTTGGCCAAGCCAAAACGGGCCTGAAGCACCTCTTTCTGGCGGGGCTTTAGGTTTGCAAGTGTCGCATCAACAATTTTCGCTGCCGAAGTCATTAGGGTTATTATAACTTATCAGTACTTTTTTAGCAAGTATGTCAATCCACACCCCTCGGTTTCAAAAGCACGAGGGCGGGGCTCGCGATAAAGATGGAAGAATAGATGCCAGTAGTTACTCCCACGAGAAGAGTAAGAACGAAGTATTGAAGGTCGACAGGACCTGCAAAATAGAGCGCGAGGAGCACAAGAATGAGCGTGAGGGACGTGTTGATGGACCGCGCAAGCGTCTGATTGACGCTGTCATTCACAATAGTGGTGAAGCTGGACTTCCCGCGGTGCGTGATCAGATTTTCGCGGATACGGTCAAACACGACGATCGTGTCGTGCACCGAAAAACCCATGACGACCAAGAGCGCCACGATGAAATTCGTATCAATCTCCACGCCCTTAAAACGTCCGAGCACCGCGAGCAATCCCGCCGGAATGGAGACGTCGTGGAAGAGCGTGAGAAGGGTGACCCATCCGTATTTCCATGAGCTCACCGGCCGCGATGCTTTCCGGAACGCGAAGGCGATATAGAGGGAAATGCCGACGAGGACGAGTCCGATCGCAATGAGCGCATTTTTCTTCAAACTAGCGCCGATCGTAGGACCGATGGACGAGAAGCTCAACTCCGTGAAGGAGGGCCACTTGCTTTGCAACGCGCTCAAATATCGTTCATGTGCCGCTTCGTCTACGATATTGAAACGCGCAAGAAAGGATTGGTTCGTGGTGTCAAGCGTTATCTCCGCGCCGTCGATCTTAAGATCATTCGCGAAAAAATCCTGCACATCGGAAAGCTGCGGCTGGTTCGCGGGAATTTTGAATTCCCAAAGGGAGCCGCCGAGAAATTCCGCGCTTTGCTTGAAACCGTAGAATGCGATAGCCAAAAGTGCCAGGCCGACGAGGATGCCGGACAGCGTGAACCAAATTTTCTTGCGGCCGACGATGTTGAGCATGTTATGCGGCAGCTGGTTTGGGCGACGGAGACGGTCGCGACGGTTTTGCGTCCTTTAAAAACGTGCGGAGGAAAAGGCGCGTGGTCGTGATCGCGCTGAACAAACTTACAATGACGCCGAGGAGGAGCGTGAGCGCGAAGCCCTGCACGAAACTGGAGGTGAAATAATACAGGATGACCGCCGTGATGATGGTGGACGTGTTTGAGTCGCGGATGGACGGCCAGGCGCGCCGGAATCCTTCTTCGATTGCTGACGATTTCGGCAATCCCCTCTTTAACTCTTCCTTAATACGTTCAAAAATGAGGATGTTCGCGTCTACCGCCATGCCAATCGTAAGGATAAAGCCCGCGAGCCCGGACAAGCTTAGGGTAATGGGGATAACTTTGAAAACGCCGAGCGTGAGCGCAATGTAAATGATGAGCGCGAACGCGGCAAAAAGACCAAGCAGACGATAATAAAAAAGCATGAAAAGGATCACAAGGAGTGTTCCAGCGATGCCCGCCACAATCACCTTACGCAGCGAATCGGCACCGAGCGAGGGACTCACCGTTTGCTGGGTGATGAGCGTGATGGGCGCGGGCAGCGCGCCGGCATTGAACCGTTCCACGAGCGTGCGGGCGCTATCCACCGTGAAGTTGCCGCTGATGACCGCCTTGCCGTTCGGAATCGCTTCCTGCACCACTGGCGCTTCAATCAAATTATTATCCAAAAAAATCGCGAGTGGTTTCCCTACGTTTGCCGCCGTGATCTTCGCAAAAATCTGCGCGCCCTGATCGTTGAACGAGACCTGCACCTCCGCCGCGCCGGTCGTTTGGTTGAAATTCAACTGCGCGCCCGTGACGTACTCACCGGTGAGGTTCGTGTAAACGTATTGCGTGCTTGAACCGTTCTGCTGCACTTCACGGAAATCCAAAAGTGGCGTCTGGCCGATTTGGTTGATCGCATCGCTCACATTCTTCACGCCCGCAAGGTCAACGATGAGCTGCGCCTGGTTCCGCGTCTCTGCGGTATAGACCTGTGGCTCGCTCACGCCGAAAAGATTCACGCGTTTTTCAATCACGTCGCGGAGCCCCTGTACGACGGAATCCTGGTCCGTCGCCGCAACTTTTGAGAGATCAATCTGATAAACCAGATGGCTGCCCCCCACAAGGTCCAATCCTAGGTGCCACGGCTGCCACTGTGACCCAACCCACTTCGGATAGACGAAAAATCCCGCCGCGATCGCGACGAGAACGATAATCGTCAAAAAAAGGCCCGGATGCCGCCTCATTGAGAATTACTGTAACAGATTTGGAGAAAAATACAAATGCTTGACTGAGCGCAGGCGGGACGATCTAGTATTGACAAAGTAAGCGGGCAGGTATAGGTTTTTCAATGGGTTGGGTAGGCACAGGAACGACGATGTGGAACCTATGAAATGTTGGTGGAGGGTTCGACTCCCTTCCGTCGGTCCTACTAGGGATTTGCTAGGCCGCAGAATAGGTGGGAGGCGACGATGCGTTGCTCTCGGGTGGCGCTGAGCCGTCAGTGAGATACCACCGCTTAGTGAGTTGATCACCATGGTACAGCTCAAAAGGCCGGGGCCGTGGCCTAGAGGATCTGTGCCCTACCTCTTGGGGAAGTTGCTTCGGCGACTTCCCCTGTTAAATTTGATGCTGGCTTACTTGTTTGTGCGCAGGGCAGGATTCGAACCTGCGTAGCCCGAAAGGGCGGCACGTTTACAGCGTGCTACGATTGGCCTCTCCGTCACCTGCGCGTTTTATTGAATACTTTCGCCTTCCTTATTCTGCCCTGCAATTTCCTTAAAATCAATATTCGGCTTCTTGCCATTGTCCTCGGGCTTCACCCTTTCCAAGCGCTTGCTCAAGCCATTGTCAATCTTGAGCATCAGCACTTTCAGCCGCCGCAGAATCTTCAAAAGAAAACCATTCAGGGCCGCATCAAATTTCTCCGGCAGCTGGGAATGCGCCCAACGGTCAAGCAAGCCTGGTTTTTCGGTGGGCGGTTCCTCCACGATCCGCGGCAAGGCGCGGACCATAAGATACAGCACTGCCGAAAGCGAGATCATCAAAACGCTTGTGAAAATGAACATTGCCATCGTTCTCTATTATATTTGGCAGCGAGGAAAATGACAAGTTAGCTTGTCATTTGACGAACGAACCAAATATATATGCGCAGCATCTATATCTCTATCCGAGAGAACTGGTTCACGGTGATGTTCTCCCCTACCTTCGCGATCACATCGTTCACGATGTCTTTTACGGTCCGCGATTCGTCTTTGATATAGGGCTGCGCGAGGAGTTCCTCCACGTTCCCGGGCGCCGCGGCCGCGATCTGCATCGCAAGCTCGTGAATGAGCTTCTGGAACGGCTCCGAGCGGACTACGAAGTCCGTTTCCGCGCGGAGGTCCACCAAGACGCCGATGCGCCCGCCGTGCACATAGGAATGCATGAGGCCGGCACCCGTCGCCCTGCCCGCGCGTTTTTCCACTTTTAAAAGTCCCTTTTCTTGAATGATCTTTTTCGCCGCGCCAAAGTCGCCGTGCGCCTCAAGAAGCGCCCTGCGGCAATCCATCACGCCCGCACCCGTCGCTTCGCGCAAGGACTGCACCGTCTCGGCGGTCACCTCTTTTTTATTGCTCATATATTTGATTATACGCTCGCTCCTTCCGGTTTGGGTGGCTCTTGCTGCGGTGTCACCTCCGCACCGGGAGCGGCGGGCGAGGGCGCCGCTGCTTCCTGCGGCGCAGGCGGTACAGAGGATGCAGGCGCCGTCGTCCGCATGGCGACCCCCTCATCCATCGCCTTTTCCACTTTCTCAAAAAACCACTCAATGCTTTTCTTCGCCTTGTCGTTGCCCGGCACGAGGTAATCAACATCGTCCGGATCTGCGTCCACGTTCGCAAACGCCACTACGGGGATTTTTTTGCGCCGCGCCTCACGCAAGGCCGTGTAGTGCATAATCGGATCCACCATGATCAAAAAATCCGGCTCGCGCGAAAGATTTTCCAAACCGCCCATAAGTTCTTCCAAGCGCTTCATCTCACGTTCAAGCTCCAGCCGCTCTTTCTTGGTGTACTTCTCAAGGGCGCCGGATGCAAAATCGCTGCGCAACTTTTTCAAATACTCAATCCGCTTCGCGATGATCTTGAAGTTTGTGATCGCGCCACCCACCCAGCGGAATGTCACGTACGGAAAGTTAAACTTCTTTGCGAGGCGCACAATGGATGCCTCGGCGGCCGGCTCGGTACCCACAAAGAGCGCAAGGCAATTCCCGCGCATTTTTTCCTTGATGAAGCCGAGTGCTCCGTCCAATGCGTCGCTTGTTTTCTGAAGATTGATGATCTCAACCCCGCCGCGGTTCGCAAGCACAAACTGCCGCATCTTCGGATTCGTCTTGCTCTTTTTCCTTCCATAGAAAACTCCCGCGTCAATCATCTCGCGGGAAGCTTCCGATGGGTAAGCCAATGGCTCTTCTGGCATATGAGACACAGTATAACAAATCGGCATGCGGCGTCAACCGGCAACTTGAGAAATAAAAGTGCCCCTTTAGGATTTCTCCACGGTTGGGGCGCTGCCGGTGGGCGGACTCACCCAAGATGGTGGGGCAACCCAAAAAGAACGACTAGAGCCAGGACGACGATGCCCACGATGATCACTGCGATTATCGTCGCCCTGGACCGCTTTGGGGCCAGGTTCTCGAACATATGACTCGCCTCCTTTCACTCTCCCTATAACGCCGGTTTCTCTCTGTGTCAAGACAAAATTAAAAAACCCTTCTTAAGGTCATTTGAAAATTACAGTGAGGAGGAGGAAAAGGAACACCCTTCGTCCTCTCCTCCTCCCTCACGGCCTCGAAGTTTATCCGAGGTGAAACGCGCGCTCCGCAGTCCGTCAAATGTGCTTGTGGATAAGCAATCGTTCTTCGCGGCGTCGCCTTACGTCGCCACCGAGAGGAAGAAGATCACAAGCCCGAGGGCACAAAAGATGGCGGAGATGATCCAGAAACGCATGGTGACCTGCGATTCGGGCCAGCCGAGCGCTTCAAAATGGTGGTGGATTGGCGTGGAGCGGAATATCTTTTTGCCGCCGCGCAGTTTTTTTGAGATTGTTTGGACAATGACGGAGAGGGATTCTATGACGAGAATAATTGCGAAGAACGGGAGGAGGAGTGCGGTGTTCGTGAGCATTGCGATCACGCCGATCGTGATGCCGAGAGACATTGAGCCGGTATCGCCCATGATGAATTTCGCCGGGTAAATGTTGTTCCAAAGGAATGCGAGGAGCGCACCGACCATCATGCCGCCGAAGGCGGCGAGGTCGTAACGGTGAAGGACAAAAGCAACGGTTGTGAGCGCGACGAAGGCAAAGAGTGACACGCCGCCCAGGAGGCCGTCCAGACCATCGGTTTCGTTCGCGGAAAAGGCGCTCGCGAAAATGATGAAAATAAAAATGGGGACATACCACCAGCCGATCTGGTAGTTTCCGAGGAAGGGTACCGTGATGACGTCCCAACCAAGGCGGAAATAGAACCACCAAGCGCCCACGAGTGCAATTACAAGGTAGAGAATTGATTTCTGGCGGACCTTGAGTCCCCCGCCGGATCCGCCACCGACCCGCAATGCTCCCAGCCAATCGTCCAGTAGGCCCAAGAGTGCAGCACCTAAGAGCGCGACGAGCGGAAGATAGGTTTCCGCGCGATTGATAAAGTTCAGGTAATGCCACACGCGACCGTCAAACAGTTTGTTCAAAATGCCAAATATCGCGGCGAGGCCGATCACGGTGCCCCAGACGATGACGCCGCCGCCGGTCGGTGTCCCGGCCTTCTTCTTGTGTAATTCGTAGAAGACCGGCGCGGCGGCCTCTTCGCGGATCTGCTTGTCAAAATGCCGCCGCTTGAGAAACCGATGCCACGCAGGAGTAATCAAAAGCGCCACGACGAATGCGATCGCCGAAAGCACGAGAACCCTTATTGTTTGTGTAACCAGTATGCTCATGCGACGTTACTTAAAATTTGCTCTATACCAATCATACAACGCTTTCGTATCGTCAAAGCGGGCGCTGCTTCCCAAGACAACCATGACGAGCGGCTTCCCACTGTTGTGGAACACCGAGAGGAGGTTGCCATCCGCCTGATCGGTATAGCCCGTCTTCCCGCCGATGAAATCCGCATCGCCCGCGAACTCATTGATACTCGTGAGTAAGATTTTTTTTTCGGAATTTTCCTCGGTAATCACGGCCTGCGGAGCTCTTGTAATCTGAAGAACCTGCGGATAATCGGCATAGATCTTCTGTGCGAGCTTCAAAAGATCGTTTGCGGTGGATTCGTCGCCCGCGGAAATGCCGGAGGGGTCGTCAAAATGGGTATCTTTCATCCCCCATGCGGCGGCGCGCGCGTTCATCTCCGCAAGGAATGCGTCTCTGCCATAGAACGACGCGAGCGCTTCCGCGGCGACGTTGGACGAGGGAAGTAACATGGCTCGCAACAAGTCGGATACCGTGTACCTGCCGCCCACGACGAGCGTCTGCTCGGTCACGTCGGCCGCGAACATATTTTCGGCAATGGTGATTGATGTCGCTGCATTGAGTTTGTCTTCTACAACGGTCGCGGTCATGAGTTTTGCGATAGAAGCGGTTGGCCACCGCGCGTCCGCGTTTGCCGATGCAAACGATGTCCCGCTCGTAAGATCGGCGATAAGCGATGCTGCATCCGTGAGCACGGGCGGCGGAGCGCTTTGCCCGGAAAGCACCGCGGGAATATTCGCCGCGGGAGTGTTCGCTTCGGGAATTCCCGCTTCGGTTTGGGTATCGCTTCCCACACCATCTATGCCACCCATGCCACCCACACTGCCCGCACCGTGGGCAGAGACAGCGGCGGAAGGCAGAATGAACATTGGCACCGCGCTTGAAGCATTCCCCCGCGTCACATCATTCGCCGAAGCAAGGTTCGCAGCGGGAGCGGCCGCCGGATACATCATCCTTGAAAACAGCACCGCGCCGATCACGACGGCCAAAAACGCAAATTTTGCGAAGGTGTTATTCATGGGTTGGTTGTGCTGGCGGCGGGGCCGGCGCGGTCGGCACCGCCGGTGCAAGCGGCGCAGGTTCCGCCACGCTTTGCGTTTCAAAGATTTTCAAAAGTTCTTGGAATTTTTCGTATTCCGGCAGGTCTTTTTCCGCAGCGATGCCAAGATGTTTCATAAGTTCAAACGTCGGTCGGTACAAGAATCCAGAAGGGTGCTCGGGATCCGGCAGGCGCTCTATGAGCCCGCGGATCATCAAACTTCTCAAAATGACGATGGAATTCACCCCGCGCAGATATTCCAACTTCGCGCGCGAGATGGGACCGAGATACGCCACGATGGAGAGCGCCTCAAGCGACGCCAGCGTGAGCTCTTCCGTAAGCTCGTCTTTCACAAAGTCTTCCAAAAGCTTGCCGAACGCAGGCTTCGTCGCAAGCTGAATCTTTTCCTTATCCGCGACCAAATGCAATCCCCGCTCCGGCGCTTCCAAACGCTTTTTCAATTCCTCTGCGAGCGATTCGGCCTCGCCCTTCTTCAAATTTAGTACCGACGCTATCCTTTTATACGAAAGCGGTTCGCCGTGAATGAAAAGCAACGCTTCCAGGGAAGCTAATTTTTGATTGGGCGCGTCGCTCATTTTTTCTTGACCATTATATCAGAAAAATTATCCAATTGCTCAAGAAGGATGATCTGTTCGCGCGCAAGGTGGAGAATCGCGAGGAAAAGCACAATCATTTCCGAACGCGATTTTTCACCTGAAAGCCGCCGGAATTGCAGATTGCCCTCGGCTTTCACGCGGTCAAGCACTTCGGAAATCTTCTCTTCAAGCGTAATGATCTTTTCCTTGATAGTTTCCGTTTCAAAGGCATAGGTTTTTACGATTTCAAAGATTTTGAGGAGCGCCGCTTGGAGCGTGGGCGTATCCAAATTGTCGCCCGGATAAAATACGCTCTGCCCCGCGGCGAGCCCCGCCCCCCGCCCCAAAAAGTACGGCCGGCTGTAGGAATGGTGGCTTTCGCGCCAGAGCACGTTCAGATGTTTCATGGCGGGCTTCAATGCTTGATAGCGCTTCAGGCGCTCTTCCAACTCTTTGATGTCTGTTTCCTCTTCCGCCGTAACCGCAAGCCATGGCAAAAGATGCTTTGACTTCAAAAAAATGAGCTTGCTTGCGACGGAGATGAAATCGGCCAGGACGCGCAAGTCCACGCGGAATTTCTCTTCGCCCTCTCCCCCGCCTTGCCGAAACCGTTCAAGGTATTTCAAAAAGCCGTCAGTGACCTTCGCCAAGCTCACCTCGCTTACCCCCAACTCTTCGGCCTCAATAAGCTCTAAAAGCTTTTCAAGCGGCCCACTGAACTGTTCCGTTTTGATTTCGTACGGCATGAGACGTTGCAATGCTTTATATTATTCCGCCCCGAGGTCCGCGGCGGTGTAGTTATTCGCGGCATCCCACAGGAGCCAGCCGCCGTAGTACTGGCTCGTGGTTGTGGTATCCAACGTGTCGTAGACCGCGTGCTTTTCAAGCGCGACCATCTGCGGCGTGTAGGGCACACCGTACAGGTCAAAATCCTGAAGCCAGGGGCGAAGTTTTGTCGGCGGGATGTAACCAAGATTGAACGGTGAGTATGCTGCCGCCTTCGCGCTGGTTGTAGTAGTGCTGGTTGCGGTGGTGCGGGCCGTAGCGGCAGAAGAACTTGTGGCAGTAGAACTCGCCGTGCCCGTTGTAGCGCTTGCTGCGACCGCGACGGTTGAATTGCTGTTTCCCATCGCCACAAGCTTTGCGACCGCGTGCGTGAGCGAGTAGTCAATCACCTGATAGGGATACGCGGCAGGGCTCTTATATCCCAAAAATCCGCTCGCGTAATGGGAGGGGTAGACCATTGGCGACACGTAATCAAAATATTCATACGCACTTTGGATGACCTGGCCGATGCCGAGGTCGTCGTTATTGATCGTTGAGAGCCCAAAGAGATCGGCGGAAATTTTCTCGTTCGGGAATTGCGAGCGCAAGAATTTGAAGTAGTCGGCAATCACGGCCGCCATGGGTGTTTTCCCGTCCCAATACGGATACGTTATGTTGCCAAGCGAGCCATCAGAGGCGAAACGAATGTAATCAAATTGAATTTCGTCAAAGCCGCGGCCGAAGGCGTCATTCGCAATGGCAGCGAGATAATCCCACGCGGGCGTCGCGGCAGGATCCATCCACGCAAGCCCGCTATTATCTTCCCAAATACCGCCCGTTGTCTTGTTATGCAATGCCCACTCCGGATGTGCCTGCGCGAGAATCGAATCCTGGAAATCGGTGATGCGCCCGATCACGTAAATGCCGTTATCGTGCAATTCTTTGATGAGCGCGTTCGGGCGCGCGATGCGGATCTCGCCCTCTGCGCCGGACGTTTTCACCTGCGGCACGTCCATCGCGTACGAGACGTAGCCGGAATAATCTTTGAGGTCAATGACGACCGCATTGAGGCCGGTGCTTTTGAGAAGATTGATGATTGATTGCACCCTGCCGGGAGATCCCGCAACCCATGCGGTCAAATAAATTCCCTTTATGATGGGAGGGGGATCCGCGAGCTTCGGCTGAGGGGCGATGTCATTTCCGTCTGCAGGCGATGCGATAGCCACGTTGGGAGCAGGTTGCGGCGCCTCCGGCTCTCTAAGAAGCGGGCTGGAAGATGCCGAAGACGTTGCGGAAAGGGCCGCCGTTCCGTTCGTTCCGGACGTCGCGACGCCTGCAACACCAGCGCCGGTGACTGGGCTCACCGCGACATTGCTTGAGGAAAAGGACAAAAAAAATGCTGCGGCAAGAATAACGCAAACAAAGACGGCACCTGATATCAACTTCATGTCTCTTCCATCATATTGAAAAAAATTGCCGAAATCAACGGGATTGCCTATAATTTTTGTACATGGCACAAGCGCTCTACCGAAAGTATCGCCCCAAAAAACTGGACGAGGTTCTCGGACAGGAAACGAACGTGCTGATCCTCAGAAACGCCGCAAAAGCGGGGCGCTTGGGGCAGGCGTACATCTTCCACGGGCCGCGCGGAACAGGAAAAACGACCACGGCGCGGCTCTTGGCAAAGCTTCTCAACTGCGAAAAGCGGCGGGACGACCCGGAGTTCGCAAAGCTCGGCGAACCGTGCAACGAGTGTCGCGAATGCCGCGAGATAGACGCGCAGAACTCGTTTGACGTGATTGAAATAGATGCCGCCTCCAACCGCGGCATTGACGAGATCCGCAACTTGCGCGAAAGCATCAGAACCTCCCCTTCCTCGGCGTCGCACAAAGTGTACATCATTGACGAGGCGCACATGCTGACGGGTCCCGCGTTCAATGCGCTTTTGAAAACACTGGAGGAACCGCCGCGCCACGCGGTGATCGTGCTTGCGACGACCGAATACGAAAAACTGCCAGCCACGATCACATCCCGCGCCCAGCGCTTTACGTTCAAGAAGCAGCCGAAAACAGTCATCATGGGAAAGCTCGCGATGATAGCCAAAGCGGAAAAAATAAAAATAGACGAACCGGCGCTGGAGCTCATCGCCGCAGCAGCCGAAGGGAGCTTCCGCGACGCGGAGTCGCTCCTGGATCAGATCGCTTCGCTCGCCGAAAACATAACCCTCGCGACCGTGGAACGCGTGACGGGCCGCACCGGCCTCAAAAAAATCCACGAGCTTGCCGCACTCATACTCGCGAAGGATGCAAAGGGCGCGCTTGCCTATATTGTACTCCTCACTGACGAGGGATATAACCTCGTGCAGTTTGCAAGAGACCTTATCCACTATCTGCGAAAGGTGCTCTCCCTCAAGGTGAACCCTGCGCTTGAGAAAATTTTTGAAAAGGAGCTCACGCGCGACGAGATTGCAGCGGTGAAAAAGCTCGCCGCGTCTGCCGACGCCGCTTTCCTCGTGAAGTTCATCAAATCCCTTATTCGTGCGTATTCCGAAATGCGGTATTCCCCTTTTGCGATCGTGCCTCTTGAGATCGCAATTATCGAGAACTTATAGACGCCCGAGGGATTTTTGTTATATCATAGGAAACACAGCGCAGCGCGGTTGCGACATTGCCGGGTCATCTAATGGTAGGATCCGTGACTCTGAATCACGTCATCTTGGTTCGAATCCAAGCCCGGCAGCAGTTATCAACTGAGTATCGTGGCATTCCGGGGTGCGTCATTTGCTACCTTTTTGAGTTGCAGTTCAAATCCAGGACGGGTCACTCTCCTGGATTCGTATCAATGTTCCGCGTGAATTTGTTTTAAAGGATTTTTGAAACTGATTTTCGATCCCGCTTGAATCACCCGTCTCGGATTCGAACCGACAGGCATCACTAACTTTTTGTTACCGTGATCGTTATGCGCCCGTCAGAAAAATTGCCCGCCCGATCGAAAGCCCGCACAGTAATGACATGGGTACCCCTTGGAAGAGAGACGGAAAGCGGTGAGGCGGCGGGCAGGAAAACGCCATCGTCAAACTGGACGTAATAGTTACCCTGCAAACCGCTTAAGTCGTCATAGCTTTCGAACGTTAGCCTTATAATCTGGCCCTCGGATACCGTCGTTTCGCTGGCCTTAATGATGGGCTGCAACGGCGGCGTTGTGTCTATCATCACCCTATAACTGGAAATTGCGCCGCTAATCCCGCCTTTGATCGGCTGGATATGGAAATAATAGATGCCATCGATAACGCCGGAGAATGAAACCGAGTCGGCAGAAGTCGTACTTGCTCCCACGAGCGTGGCCATGACGGGAATGTTATTCAGTGAATAAAGATAGCGATAGCCGTGAGAGGCTATCCAGGTGAAGAAGCCATCCGGCTCGTTATACCACCGGGCGCTGTTAGGATACGTCGGAGAAAATACTATGACCGAAGACGTGCTGTTTTCCGCCGTCGCTTCGTAAATGATATGATAACTGCCGTCGGTCGAGAGGCGCAAAACATCCGTGCCCAATCCGTCATTTGCCAATATCTGCGTGTCTGTACTGAAATGTAACGTCACGTCTCCCCCTCGGATAGGCTGCAGGGCGAGCGTAACTACATTGCCGCTCTCGCCGGTAAAACCGGGATTGGGGAGGAGGCAGGACGCCCGCACCTCGCCGCGTTTATTGTCAATGTTTTTCTCCAAAAACATATTCGGTGCGCAAAAAGAGTCTGCGGTAATGATATCCGCCACCTGAACCTTTGCGAGGTCATACGTTACATCGATCTGGGCGGCATTGATGGCTTCTCCGCCGGTTGACACCTCGACTTCCACCCGTTGCTCCGACGACCTGCTCCAGACGGCGAAGCTTGGGTCAAACGCGAGCGTCGAGTTATAAATGGTGTACGGAGGTTTCTGAACGAGGATCGAGTGGCTGTACAGTAATGACCTGTCGGTAAAAAAGATTGCGAAGAACACGACGAACGAGCAGATTATGAGAATCGTAACCTCTGCTGCCTGGCGCCTTTTTGTCGCCCCGCGGGTGTGGAGATAGAACATGATGAGGGCGAAAAGGAGCGCGACAATCAAAGAAAAAATAGCGGCTTCCGCGGTATAGCTCGCCGGGTAAAGCACGAGTACCCCTCCTGAGCTTCCTCCATAAGGGCCGGGGAAAACGAGGTTTTCCACGAAATATGCCCTTCCTTCTATGATCACCTCGCGGCCCGATTGTCCCTTCAGAATCCAATCGGAGCCGATGTTGAAATATGCCGCAAGGAGAAGTTTAGTGTTCGGATCTTCAAAAGTGGTTCCGACCACGCCGTCCTGCTTTGAGTAGAAAATGAGATTTTCTCCGTCAGTCAAATATTTATCCCTGAAGTTGTGGGCATAGGCGTCATTAACCGAGTAGCCGCCAAACACCGCTCCTACCATTTGTCCGTGGTCGGTCACGGGATAGCCCGCAACCACTAAGAGCGAGATGCCACTCCCGCGCTCTATGGAGACTATGGCGGTTCCCTCCGCCACCTTCTGCCCGTAGGCCGTCGTCTGAAATATATAATCGCCGATGTGGGAGAAGGAGGCCTGCGTTTGTGCCAGGACAACCCCTGCGTCATCCGTAACGCTGAGGGCATCGAAGTGATGGATCGCCTGCTCGTCCTGGAGCGCCGAAGCGAGCTGCGACACATCTCTCTCCTCAATCAGTTTCGCGAGACTGGAAGAGGTCGCAATCTCCCCTGCGTTCTGGAAGACATATTGCGAATCTGCATCGAGGCCATGCTGTACTTGTCCCACTTTGCCATAGAAGAATCTCGATTCGAACCAATGGGTAACCTGATATGAAAAAAGCGACACTATCGAAAACGCGGCGACGGTCGCCACCATCACGATGAGGATGAATTTTTCTTGCCGAATAAATTTTATAATCCGGGCGGGCATCTCATGCATTATATCACGTCATATCATGGCGTTCGGAACAATGACCCGGCTCAGATTCGAACCGGTTTCTGGCAAATCGGAAAAGAAAAATGTAGGTTTTTCAATATAAAATTAAAGGTAGTTAGGATGTAAGCGCGGCAGCTCTCAGGTTTTATTCCCGAGCAAGCTGGGCGGGGTTAAAATCAGATTTGACTTCTAATCGTATTCAGGAAAGAAATCGCGCCGTTATAGATACGTAATTGTGTAGCGATAAGATCCTCCTCGCGACATTTTCCTAGTGTCGACCTACCAGTCAGTTTCTTAAACAAGGCACCATATGCTTTCTTCTTAGCCCTCACTTCTGCCCTGCTACCGTAATCAACATCGTGCCGCAAGCCCATTCTTAATAGTTTTATCTCCATGGAGACCGAAGAGCTTGGTTTATAAGGATTTGTCACGACCCTTCTTGGACATCCAGGAGTTGTACACATCCCATTTAGTGCATAAATTCGCTACACTTAACCTATGAGTAAAAAAGGGTTCACGCTCATCGAGCTCTTGATTGTAATCGCGATTATCGCGGTTCTGTCGGTGGTTATAATTTTGAGTTTGAATCCGGCGGAGCTTCTGCGTCAATCGAGGGATTCCACCAGACTTTCGGACCTGAGCACGTTGAGAAGCGCACTCTCTATTTATCTTATCGAAGTTTCCAATCCCAACCTGGCCTCAAGCACTGACGGATATGCCGCCTGTTATCCTTCCGTCGCCCCCTCCTCCACGGGGGCTCACTGCGGAGTTTTCACCAACGCCACCACCACCTCCGGCCCCCCAGATCCGGCGATGGCGCAAATTGATTCCAGAAACGTGGATGGCACGGGCTGGATGCCCGTAAACTTTTCTGCCATTAGTTCCGGCGCGCCCATTGGCAGTTTACCGATAGATCCGGTAAATAACCCGGGTTATTACTATGCTTACGCGGCGACCACCAGCTTAACGTTTGAGCTCGACACGCTTTTGGAGAGCACGAAGTACGCACCGCTCATGTCCTCCGATGGCGGAGATAACAACAACGCCTACGAATTTGGAACCGCTCCAGGTTTGGCGCTTTAACCTACCAAAGAATTTTCTTTTAAAAAGATTCCCACAACCAGCCCCTATTAACCACGCCTTACGACACGTGATGCTAGTGAGTGATTTTTCTGAAACGCCGATTGATCATACTTCAGAGGGGCCACAACGGCCCCCAGAAGTCCAGCCCCCGAAAGTCCTTGCAAACCTTGATGAAAAAGCGGCTAATTGGGCCGCCTTTTCTTTTTCCCTCGGTAACCCCAATAAAGTTATGAATACAACAAGTAGGCGCTATCTTTCGACCTCTGCCAGAATCACAGCAGTTCTTTTTGCAGCCGGAACGCGCCGACGACGATAACAATCGAGCCAGCGGCGAGAAGATACGCGCCTATACCGATGTCCACGCCGACGCCACCTGCGCCCAAGAAACCGCCCATCGCGTTCTGAATGGCAGCCATGATGCTGATCGCGGCAATGATAGCCATGACGGAAATGGATGCCCATACCGTCCCGATTATGATCTGCCATCGCGCGACGAGAACCTTCCGCACCTTCGTTGCACCCTGACTGAAATAGAGCAGAAGACAAGAAACGATGGCGGAAAGCGGCAATAGATACACGTACCATGCGTTACCTCCCGCGCTGATGCCATTTGTGGATTGCCCTCCCGACGAGGCCCATGGCAGGAAGAAGGATATGAGCATCCCGATGGCGCCGATGAAGATAATTTTCTCGTTCGCAGTGAAACCCTTCCAAATATGCTTCGTTTTTTCCTTCAATTCCGCCGCTTGGTCGGCCGGAGTACGTTCTTTCGTGAATCCTCCCGATCCCTCCGCCCGAAGCGGACCTCCACACTTGTGGCAGAAACGAGCCTGCTCGACATTCGCCGCACCGCACTTATCGCAAATTTTGTTCATTTAATTGAGTTACATTTTCACCATTGATCGACCTTTCTGAGATAGTTCATAAGGTCCGCGATCATTATAGAGCGCCTTAATAAACAACTTTTGCCGGCGGTTCTGGGTTGGTCGTATTTCCGACGAGAGTAATCGAACCGAGGTCAAATGTTTCCTGGCTGTAAGAGACATCAAAGTCTTTGGTTGCCAAGATAATCTGACCCGGCGTAGCGCCGAAACTCGGTATGGTTGCGGTAAGCGTATAGTGGCCGGAAGGAAGAGGCTTACTTTCATATATGCCGGTGGTCACGTCATATTGATTTTGCGTTCCAACGCCACACCCATAGTTGTTACAGGTGAACATTTGAACAACTTTTCCGCTTGCGTCGACGATGTTCACTTGTGGGACCCAAGGCGATGCGTAGAGTCCGTTCCAAGGGGGAGCGTAGTAGAGTGTTTCACCGGCAGGACTACCGGACTGATTCAAAAGCTTTATAGTGACCGTGGGCCACTTGTTTATTGTTATTTTACCCAAGTATCCCTGCGTCGCAGAAATCTGAACGCTCGCCTTATACGGGTCATATCCATCTTCATTGATATACAGCGTATAAGAACCGGCAGGGATACCTTCCGAGGTGTCGGCACCGACGTCCAAGTGCCCATATTGGTCGGTTGATAGTCCGAAATACGGGCCAGGCAAGTATGACTTTCCTTGACTATCGACTAGTTGAAAACCGGCGCCGCTTACCGGATTGTCGAACTGATCGACTACCAGTGCGGTGATGTCATAATTCCCCGATTGCGCGGGTGGAGTAGGAATGAGTGGATTGTTTACGGACGGCGGCACTTTAGGAAGCAAAGTCGGCGGCGGTGGGGAGGACGGATTATTCTGTGGCAGAGACGCAGCCGAGGAATTTCCTTGTGCGACTGTTGCGTTGGGCTGTTGATGGCCGACTAGATTTAAGGCCGCTTTTGTCCCGTCGATCACGTTGCTGACGATTTTGGCTATCTGCAACCATGGCGATGGCGCCGCAATTTCTTGAACTGATGGTGCGATGTTATTCGAAACGCCTATTGTTCCTAAAGACGTTTGCAGAGAGGCATCCGCGTTTATGGCATTTGATACGGATTGGTTAAATGAAGAGTTTGGATTGCTGACCTCATCCAATCCGACGTAATAGGCCATGATGTGGTCGGCGCAGGCTGAATCGCTCGGTCCGCACACCCCGTCAATGAGAGATTGTGCATCATCCCAGCGACCGCTTGCCTTCAATTGCGCTTCAACCTGCGCAGAGACAACGCCTTGATTTGCGGCGTTTGAAACCGCGCTGACCGCTTGGTTGCCGTTTTGGGCAAAATTGAATAGATTCGTAAAAGCGTCCCAAATGCTTGCATTCGCAACCGGCTGACGGAATGAGAATCCAACAACCACGATCGTACAAGCAGCAAATAATAGAAGAAGATTCGGCTTATTGAACATTTGTCGTGGTCGTAATCTGAGATGCAAAATACTTGTTGTAAAATTCTTGATCTTCCTGCATCGTGGGAGGATGTTCAACGATAATCGTCTTTCGAACGCCCGTCTCCGCTGCAATGTGGCCTTCCATTACGTACCCACACAACCTGCATGTTGCAAATTCAATCGCGTTCATTTTAAACCCGTTGAACACGCGAAAAAAATTATAGTCGTAATCTCGCGGCGTTCTTGATTCTATTCCTCCAACATATTTCGAGAGAGTTTGTAATGCGGCGCTTTCCGTTACACCCGAATTAAATGTCACCACCACTGCCACTTGCTGCCAAATGTAGAAACTGAAAAGGCAGAGTATGGCTACCAGTGCAACAAGGGCTATTGCATACTTCACCCATCTTCTCTTCAGCCAGCCCGGCCGGGCGATGGCTCTTTTTTCTGTATTCGAAACTTTTATGCCGCAAGATGGACAAAAATCATCATCTGCCTTAACCTGGTCCCCGCATTTTTTGCAATAATTCATATTTACAGAGACTATACGCTTTTTTGTTTCTCGCCAGTTGTCAGTGGTTTCTTCTTGTATTTCACAATAAATCCGATGAGCGGGATTACAAAAAGAATCACGGTGAATGTCGCAAGGCCGGAACCACCCTGTTTAGCCCCGAACTCAACCAATGTAGCAGGACTCAGAAAGAGCACGTTGACCAAACAAATAACGAACGCGGCGATGCTCAACGACCTGTCTCCAGCAAAGGCGGCTACGGCGGTTAGAATGAGGGCAAGCCACACAACATAAATGGAAACAATGGGGACAAAGATGCCAAGTATCGCAAGAACCAACGCCGCAATGCCAAAGCCCTTGCTCATATAGTTTAGTTATACGCTTAAGGATTTATTAAAGCAAACGTGCTGGCTGGCTTGATCATGGGTGATGGCCATGCCCCAAACGAACCACACGAAGGCGTCACAGAGATCGTCGTGCTTCTCCGCTCCGAGCGAGAAAATCTGCTGCAAAAGTTCCTCGCAACCCGTGCGCGGGAAGAGCACCATGCCGTTCTTCACGTACGGCGCGATCACCTCAAGCCGCGTTCGTCTGTCCTTCGCGGCCGTGAACGGAATCACCGGGAGCAACGCCCGCTCTATCTGCTGCTATTCTCAATCATCAGGTAAGCTTTGCTTTCTCAGCGGTGGTTTTTTGTAAAACCAAGCGTTTATGCGCGCGTAACGTTCGTGGCGTTCTAGACTAGAAATTCGACCAGGTCTCTTAGTTCCTGTATCATCTCCTTCTTTCTGATGGGTAAATAACCCGACTATTAAACTTTGGCCGCGCTTTCCGGTTGCGCTTGATTTTTGTTTTTTTGCCGCCTCTCATTTCTTTATCATTTTCATCATACGCCTCGTCGCCTGTTCACTCAAGTCAAGGCGAAAATTTTTAGGAAAATCAATGCGTGCGGAGGGCAAGGGGGGGGCCTGATGTCTTTGAAAGGCTGTCTTTGATATACTTGAGTACGTGGATATTCACTCACTTCAAGAAACCGTGTCGCGCCTCCTTGCGCCAGGAAAAGGTATCCTAGCGGCGGACGAAAGCACGGGCACGGCCGATAAGCGCTTTGCCGCGCGCAACATCCCGCAAAGCGAAGAGATGCGGCGGCGATGGCGCGAGCTTCTCTTTACGGCACTGGAAATTGAGAAAGGCCTTGGCGGCGTAATTCTCTATGATGAAACCATTCGGCAAAACGCTAAGGACGGCACTCCTTTGCGGGAAGTTCTCGCGAAGCGCGGCATCGCGGTCGGGATCAAGGTGGACAAGGGGACGGTCGCGCTTCCGAACTTTCCCGAAGAGAAAGTGACGGAGGGGCTGGACGGGCTTCTGAAGCGGCTTCAGGAATATGCAACAATGGGTGCGCGCTTCACAAAGTGGCGCGCGGTTATGAAAATCGGGAATGGAATCCCCACGGCGGAATGCCTTGAAGCGAACGCATATCTGCTTGCGCAATATGCCGTGCTTTCGGAGGAGGCGGGGCTCGTGCCCATTGTGGAGCCGGAAGTGCTGATTGACGGCGATCATACCCTCGCTCAATCCGAAGCGGCGCTCGTACGAACGCTCACGACGGTCTTTGCCGCGCTCAAAAAATATCGCGTCTCCCTCCCAGGCGTAATCTTGAAAAGCAGCATGGCGCTCCCGGGAAAAGAATCGGGCATAAGGGCGACGCCGCAGGAAGTGGCGGCGGCCACGCTCCGCGCGCTCAAGGCGTCGGTGCCGCCCGAAATCCCCGGCATCGTCTTCCTCTCGGGAGGCCAATCCCCCCGCGAGGCAACCGAGAACTTGAATGTGATCGTTCAGAGCGCGACGGTAAAAACGGGAGAATATCCCTGGCAACTTTCTTTTTCCTACGCCCGCGCGCTACAAGAGCCTGCCATGGACGCGTGGGCGGGGCAGGATGCCAATGTTGCAAAGGCCCAAGAAATCTTTGCGACGCGGGTACGGGAAACCGCGCTTGCACGCGAGGGGAAATACGCTGCACAATGATAGAAACTGCCATTGAAGCAGCGAAGAAGGGCGGCGATATTCTCCTCGGTTACTTTGAGACCGAGCTTGAGCACGAGGTGAAAGACGACAAAACTTTCGTCACGAAGGCCGACCGCGAGTCCGAGGACGCGATCCTTGGCGTTCTCAAGTCGCGATTTCCTGATCATGCCTTTCTCGCCGAAGAAACGGGGGCATCGGAAAACAAGTCGCCCTATACCTGGGTTATTGATCCGCTGGATGGCACCGCGAACTTCGTGAATGGCCTCCCGCTCTGGGCGGTCTCCGTCGCACTTGTGAAAGACGGCATCATTGAGTGCGCCGTCGTCCACAATCCTCTCATCAATCTTCTCGTCCACGCGGAACGGGGCAAAGGGCTTTGGTCCAACGGAATACGCTCGCACGTTTCGTCGCAGGGAAAAGACGCCGCGATGATCACCGCAGGCGTCGGGAGAATTCCCGGTGTCAAGGAAAAACTCGCGGCGCTCTTTCGTGAAAGCCCCAACCACGTGAAAACCTATCGCTACGTCGGCTCCGCCGCACTTGAACTTGCCATCCTCGCGCGCGGCGGCACGGAGGGGTTCATAAGCTTAGGGAACGCAAAATGGGACTATGCGGGCGGGATGCTCCTCGTCCAAGAAGGTGGCGGGATGGCCACCGACTTCTACGGCAACCCGTGGCACTTTGAAGAAAATTTCTTCATCGCCTCAAACGGCGTCATCCATAACGACTTTCTCGCACTCGTGCGCGACGCCGGCATTTCGGCACCTCCATAAGCAAGCAGAAGATGCTTTGAAGAGTCAGAATAAAATCCCTCCAGTGGGGATTTTTCGGGAATGATATACAAAGTTACCCTAAAATTGCTAGTTGTCGATTTTTATCGATTTTTATAGTAAAATGGGTGCGTGGCAAAATTCGCGTTTGTTGATATTCACAACACTGAGGGAACAACGCACAAGCTATGCGGTTTTTCGGTGGATTGGCACAAATTGTGTGTGTATCTGAAAATAGAATGGGGCTGCGAAAAAACGTTCTTTTATGCAGGGATTGAAAATGGTGATGATACAACAGCGAGAGAGTTTGATTCCATTTCCAAGCTTGATTGTGGCATAGTAAGAACGAAGACGATACAGATTTATAAAAAGCCGAATCGGATGGTAAATAATCAATGTTCAAAGTGTGGAGAAAATAATGTTGTTATAGTAGATATGGGATATGAAAGGAAAGGAAATTGTGATGTTGATTTAACCATAGATGCACTTGAAAACGCCGGAGCGGACAATGAGTTTTATTTTTTCACCGGAGATGGAGATTTCGCACCTTTAGTGAGAAAGTCTTTGGACAAGGGCGTGAGCAAAGTTCATATAGTTTCTAGCAGTAAAAGTTTTATGCCTCTTGGTGTAACAATACCAAATAAAAGATTAGCAAAAAAATTAAAAGATCTCTTTCGGGAATTTCCTACACAAGTTGATCTTATAGATATTGATTCGCTGAAGTTTAGAATTAAAAGAGACGTGGTGCCGACAAACTAACATAAATAGAAAACGCCACGAAGCGTGGCGTTTTCCGAATGACACTAGTATTGTACGCTCCGAGTTACAAAAAAGTCAATACCTCCTGTGGATAACCCCGTAAACCTACTTTTTCCGCTTTTTCCCTATGGGAAGTGAGTTGGGAATTGATGGCTCCTACAATTGACCAAAAATATCTTCAGTTGATATACTCCTCATATGAATATGGAAGGAGGGCCAAAGATGTCCTTGCGAGAAGAAGCGGCACGTGAACTTGAGCAGCATGAAGAGTGGCGAAAGGCAGGTGCGTCCCTGAGGGAGCGCGTGCTTAAGGGAATAACAGAGGATGAAATCCAGCGGGTTATCCAAGATGCGAATGCGCGGGTTGATGAAGTACCTTTTCGATATTGGGGTGATTATTCTGAAGAACAGAAAAGAAAAAGCGCTCTTAAAAGTGTTACCTGGCGAATTCTTACTCGCGAATCAATTCGAAATGAACCTCCCCTCACAAAGTCAGAGCGGAAACTACTCGATGCGATTTTGGGAAAGGGCCCAAGGGGAAAACGGGAGTAAGCGACAAGGGCAGCATTAGGAAAGATCTCTACTCAACCGTAACGCTCTTTGCCAAGTTTCTGGGCTTATCCGGATCCACGCCGTTCAAGACGCTGCAATAATACGCGAATAATTGCAGGGGCACTACCGATACGATGGGGGTGAGCATCTCCAGCGTTTTGGGAATATAAATCACATCGTCGGATATCCTTTTGATTGCTTCGTCGCCTTCCGAGGCGATCGCGATAATCGGTCCCTTTCTTGCCTTCACCTCCTCAAGATTTGAAATCATCTTTTCATAGACGCTGTCCGATGGGGCTATCCCCACCGTTGGGAAATTCTCATTGATAAGCGCAATGGGGCCATGCTTCATCTCGCCGGCGCCATACCCTTCCGAATGGAGATAGGACACCTCCTTGAGCTTCAAAGCACCTTCAAGCGCAATGGGGAAATTATATTTCCTTCCTATGTACAAGAAGTTTCCGTAGCGATGATATTTTTCAGCCAGTTTCTTTATTTGGCTCTCTCTCTTGAGAACCATCTTCATTGCATCAGGCAGGCGTTTCAACTCTCTTATCATCCTCTGGCCGGTTGCGAGAGACATCGCTCGTTGCCTCCCTAAAAACAAGGTAAGGAGCGCCAATATGACCAACTGCGAAGTGAATGCCTTGGTTGAAGCCACGCCAATTTCCGGGCCGATGTGATTGTACACTCCGGCATCCGTTTCCCGCGCGATCGTGGAACCAACGACATTTACGATTCCCAGAGTCAAAACGCCTTTTCTCTTCGCCTCGTTCAGGGCGGCTAAGGTATCCGCCGTTTCTCCCGACTGGGAGATGCAGAGAAGAGCGGTATTTTTGTCTAAAACGGGTTTTCGGTATCTGAATTCAGATGCGTACTCAACCTCCACCGGAATGCCCGCATATTCCTCAAGCATGTATTCCCCGACCAATCCCGCAAAGTAGGCCGTTCCGCAGCCCACGATGATAATTCTTTCCACTTCTCTCAATCTTTTTTCCACGCTTTCCAACCCGCCGAGCTTTGCCAATCCTTCGCTTTCTACCATCCTGCCCGCCATTGAGATTTTTACGCTCTCCGGCTGTTCAAATATTTCTTTGAGCATGAAATGAGGGTATCCGCCTTTTTTCGCTTCTTTGATGCTCCACTCAAGCGTCACCGCGCGCTTCAGCAGCTTTTCCCGAGCCAAGTTCGTAAAGCGTATCCCGCGGGAATCTATCACCGCCGCTTCCCCGTCATTCAAATACGCAACCTGTTTGGTATGCGTCAAAATCGCCGATGCGTCAGAGGCAACCACGAATTCATTGTTTCCCATTCCGATCACGATCGGCGACGAGTTCCTCGCCACAACCATCGTGCCGGGCTCCTTCTTTGAAATAACGATGAGGCCATAGGTGCCTTTCACGATTTTCAAGGCCTCTATCACCGCATCCTCAAGGTCGGTTTTAAAAAACTTCTCAACAAGGTGCGCAATCACTTCGGAGTCGGTCTCTGAAGAAAAAACATGACCCTCCTTTACGAGTTGTTCTTTGAGTTCCCGGTAATTTTCTACGATCCCGTTATGCACAATGAAAATTTCTTCTTTGCAGTCGGAATGAGGATGGGCATTTTTTTGGGACGGAATCCCGTGCGTCGCCCACCGCGTGTGCGCAATCCCGATATTCCCGTTCAAATCGGCATTCTTTGCAAGCTCTTCAAGCGCGCTTACTTTCCCAACCGATTTCACGGTTTTCGCCACAGCGTTGCCGTCAATGACATTCAAGCCGGCGGAATCGTAACCACGATATTCCAGGCGCTTCAAGCCGTCCAGCAGTATAGGCGCCGCCTGTTTGTCCCCTTTATACCCCACAATCCCGCACATGGAGTTGTGTATAATTTATAGAAGAAAAAAGTTTCTCTGTAAAGAACAATACTAGGACTCGATTTTTATGGAGGTTTGCGAAATAAAAAATCATTAAAAGCAAAAAGTTAGAAAATGAGTCTTCCGACCGTAAAAGCAATAGCTTTTGATTGTGGTGGCGTAATTTTGTCTAACGCTTGGAATAGCAGAGGGGGAGAGCCGTCGTACGATGTTATTCCCAAAAGACTGGGAATAAGTAAGGAAAGAGGAAATGAAATTTTCCATAAATACTGGCCTGGAATAAGGGTTGGTAAAGAAGGCGAAAACGCGTTTTTTCAAGGTTTGATAAATGTTGCCAAAAGAAGAATTTCTTTAAAAGAATTGAGGAAGCTTTATTATGGATGCATTCTTAAAAAAGATGCGTTCGAGATTATTGAGAGGTTACACAAAAAATATCCTGTTTTACCCCTCTACGCCTTAAACGACGAAGGGAAAGAGTGGATGAATATCAGAATAAGAAAGTTTGGATTAAAAAGATTTTTTAAAGATTTTATAACATCTGGGTATGTCGGGTATGCAAAACCAGATAAGAGAATTTATGAAATTCTCATTGAAAGAGCGGATGCGAAAGCCGGGGACTGCCTTTTTATAGACAATAAGAAGTCTCTGCTTGTTCCAGCCAGAGAGATGGGTTTTCAAACAATCCTCTTTACAAGCAAACAACGATTAGAAAGAGATCTAAGGAGTTACGGTATTGATCTATAAAGGGAGCTATCTCAAGACCCAGAAAGAGCAGAAAAACGAGGAAAAGCAAACGGGCGTCCTTGTGCGAACCATCATCGCTTTGCTATAATCGTACGAACGGGCGGATGCCCATTTATATGAAGCGCGGCGAACTTGTCTTTAAAGACGGCGTAGTTTTTGAGGGGGTAAGTTTCGGCAAACCAATCTCCGTTGCCGGCGAAATCGTTTTTACGACCGGCATGGTCGGATATCCGGAATCGCTCACTGACCCTTCGTACGAGGGTCAGATCCTTATTTTCACCTATCCCCTGCTTGGCAATTACGGCGTACCAGACAGAGCGCATTGGGAATCAAAAAGAATTCATGTGGCAGGAGTCATCGTATCGCATTACGTTGACACGCCATCGCACCCCACAAGTACGATGACCCTGGGCGAATGGCTTCGGCGCGAAGGCGTACCCGCGCTTGAAATAAAAGACACCCGCGCGCTTGCGCAAAAGATACGGGGGGAAGGCGCGATGCTCGGAAAGATTTTGACCGGTGGGAAAAATATTCCATTTGACGACCCAAACCGGCGGAACCTCGTGAATGAGGTTTCCATAAAGAGAGTGACCTCTGAAGGCAGGGGCACCCGAACGGTCGCGCTCATTGACTGCGGTGTGAAGGAAAACATCCGTCGCAACTTGCTTGCACGCGGCGCGCGGGTTCTCACTGTGCCGTGGAATTATCCGATCTTTAAAAAAGATGCCCCCGCCTTTGACGCCATTGTAATCTCAAACGGCCCGGGTGATCCCATGATGGCCCGCGCCACTATCGCAAACGTCCGCGAGGCACTTCTCCAAAAGGTCCCGATGCTGGGTATTTGTCTCGGCAATCAAATTTTGGCGCTCGCGGCCGGCGGTACCACCTATAAACTTAAATTCGGCCACCGCGGGCAGAACCAACCCTGCCGGCTCATAGGTACCAATCGCTCGTACCTCACAACCCAAAATCATGGTTTTGCGGTGAAACGGATCCCGCGCGGTTTCCGTCCCTGGTTTGTGAATGCGAACGACGGCACGAACGAGGGTCTGATCCACGAGCGCTTGCCATTTATGTCCACACAGTTCCATCCGGAAGCGAGTCCAGGGCCCCTTGATACGGGCTGGATTTTTGACTACTTCCTAGAACGCATCCCGCACCACTGACGCCTATGCCGCCAAAGAAAATCAAAAAAGTTCTGGTGCTCGGCTCGGGCGCGCTCAAGATCGGCGAAGCGGGTGAATTCGACTACTCCGGCTCGCAGGCGATGAAGGCGTTCAAGGAAGCGGGGCTTGTGACGATGCTCGTGAACCCGAACATCGCGACGATCCAGACCTCGCCCCTCCTTGCCGACAAAATATATTTCCTGCCGGTCACGGATTATTTCGTGGAAAAAATAATCAAGAAAGAGCGCCCTCAGGGCATCGCGCTCGCATTCGGCGGGCAGACGGCCCTGAATTGCGGTGTGCGTCTTGGCGAGCGCGGCATCCTCAAAAAATACGGCATTGAGGTGCTGGGTTCGCCGCTCAAAAGCATCATCCTTACGGAAGACCGCGAGAAATTTGCTCACCATCTAAAAAAAATCGGCCTTCCTGTGCCGCCGTCCGGAGCGGCGGTGAGCGTCCGCGAAGCGGAAAACATTGCGAAAACCGTTGGCTTCCCCGTCATGGTACGCGCAGCCTTCGCACTCGGCGGGCAGAAATCCGGCGTCGCAAAAAACAGCCAAGAACTCCGCACCATCGTTTCGGGAGCGCTCGCCCTCTCGCCGCAAGTGCTCATTGAAAAATATCTGCATCATTACAAAGAAATTGAATACGAAGTGGTGCGGGATAGGTACGACAACTGCGTCACGGTCTGCAACATGGAAAACATGGATCCCTTGGGCATTCATACTGGCGATTCCATCGTTATCGCGCCGAGTCAAACGCTCACAAATACCGAATATCACGAGTTGCGTGCGGCATCAATCAAGATCGTGAAAAGTTTGGGGATCATCGGCGAGTGCAACGTACAGTTCGCGCTGAACCCGAAGCCAAAGAACGGCGCGCTCGATTACTATGTGATTGAAGTAAATGCGCGGCTCTCGCGGTCTTCCGCGCTCGCTTCAAAGGCAACCGGTTATCCTCTTGCCTACGTTGCGGCGAAGCTCGCCCTGGGCCACGCCCTCCACGACGTGCCGAACCAGATCACAAAAGTGACGCAATCGTTCTTTGAGCCTGCGCTGGACTATGTGGTCGTGAAAATCCCCCGCTGGGACATCAGCAAGTTCGCGCGCGCCGAGGAAACCATCACGAGCGCAATGAAATCGGTGGGTGAAGTGATGGCGATCGGGCGGACATTTGAGGAAGCCATTCAGAAAGCAGTCCGTATGCTCCACCTCCATCTCCAGGGCGTGACGGACGAAGTGCCGGGTGAAGCGGAGGTTCCCATCGTACGGCGCCTCAAGATCCCTACTCCCCACCGGCTCTTTGCAATCGCAGCGGGACTTCGCGCCGGGATCTCGCCGAAAACCATTTACAAACTGACGGGCATTGATCCCTGGTTTCTCTACCGCATTCAGAACATCGTCCGGACGGAAAAAGAAACAAAAAGCGGAGGGCTCACGAAGGACAAACTCCTCCGCGCGAAGCAGTTCGGCTTTTCCGACGCGCACATCGGCCACCTTCGCGGAGCCGCAGAAATGGAAATCCGCGCTCTGAGAAAACAATTCCGCGTCGTGCCGTCGGTGTTCCAGATTGACACGCTCGCGGGCGAGGTTCCCGCGCGGACGAATTATCTTTACCTCACGTACAACGGTTCCCATAATGACGTCGTCCCGCTCGGCAAAAAGAGCGTCATGGTGCTTGGCTCGGGGCCCTATCACATTGGCTCTTCCGTTGAATTTGACTGGTCGGCGGTACACACCGCCCTTGCACTCAAAAAGCATGGCAAGCAGGCCGTGATCGTGAACTGCAATCCCGAAACGGTTTCCACCGATTACGACATTTCCGACCGTCTCTATTTTGAAAACGTCAGTTTGGAATCGGTGGCGGACATTTATGAATTTGAACGTGCGTCGGGGATTGTAGTATCGGTCGGCGGTCAGGCGCCGAACAACATCGTCCAGAAATTATCCGCACTCAGCGTACCGATCATGGGCACCGACCCCCAGAACATTGATCGCGCCGAAGATCGCAGCAAATTCTCCGCACTGCTTGATTCGCTTCGCATCGCCCAGCCGGAGTGGGATACCTTCACCACCGTAAAAGCCGCTGCGCACTTCGCCGAGAAAGTCGATTATCCTGTGCTTGTCCGACCCTCGTATGTGCTCTCGGGAAGCGCTATGCGCGTGTGCACCGATGCGGCGGAACTCAAGGAATTCGTGAAGCGTGCGATCCTTCTGAACCGCGAGCACCCGGTAACAATCTCCAAGTTCATCCGCGGCGCCAAGGAAATAGAGTTTGACGCGGTTGCGCAGAACGGGACCGTCAAAGTTTCCGCAATCGCCGAGCATATTGAAAACGCCGGCGTGCACTCCGGCGACGCCACCATCGTCTATCCGCCGCAGAAGGTGTACGCAAAAACCGCGAACGAGATCCAAACCGTCGCTGTGAAACTCGCCCGCGCGCTCCGCATCACCGGCCCCTTCAACCTGCAATGCCTCGTGAAGGATAATAAGGTATATGTGATAGAGCTTAATGCGCGGGCGTCCCGCACATTCCCCTTTATCAGCAAGGCGAGCGGCGTAAATTTCGCCGACATGATCGTGGACGCGTTCTACGGTCACGCGCGCGCCGTTGCGCTCCACTATCCCGAATACGCCGTTGTAAAGTCGCCGCAATTCTCCTTCGGCCGGCTCCCCGGTTCCGATCCGGTGCTCCACGTGGAAATGGCCTCCACCGGAGAGGTCGCCTGCTTCGGCCGCGATTTTGAAGAGGCATTGCTCACCTCCGTTGCGGCAAGCATGCCATTAAGCGAAGGAAAAGGTGCATTCATCTCACTTGGTGGGTCTACCAACAAGCGGGAATTTCTAGAATCGGCACAGGCGCTCGCCGCGAACGGTTTCACGCTGTACGCCACCCAGGGCACCGCCGAGTTCCTTAATAACCGCGGCATCCGCGCAACGCGGATATATAAAGTAAGCGAAGGAAGAAATCCAAACGTGCTTGAGCTCATCCGAAAGAAAAAGATCGCGTTCGTAGTGAACGTGAGCAATCACGAGAACCACATGAACCACTCAAAGGAATCGCGCGCGCGGCGGACCGACGGCTATCTCATCCGCCGTGCCGCCGTGGACACGAACATCCCTCTCTTCACCGATCTTCAGCTCGCGCGGGCTTTCGTCCGCGCCCGCGTGACCTATGGCCTCCGCGACATCGCGATCCGCTCTTGGCAGGAATATCTTGGGAGGAGAAAACAGAAAAAGAATTAGGGCAAATTTCTCCGTGCGATCCTTTCCAAACCTCAATCCGCAACGCGTTTGTGGATTCAGGTTTGGAGGGCGGTGCAGGTGGAGAAAATATCCATTGCCCGCCCTTCCACTCGGGAGCACTCCAAGCGAGGTAAAAGTCTTGAAATCTCATCGGAGACGCCCCAGTGAAATTCCCATCCCAAGACCTTTCGTAACAAGTTCTTTGGCTTTCGCGAAATCCTCATTGGCCACTGCTTGAGAATATGCTTCCATTACCCTGCGTTGCTCCCGCAACCTTGCCTCAACTTGCTGCTCTTTTTTCCGTTCTTCTCTTGTCATAGCGCACCCCCTGCAAGCAAACTACACCTGGTGCTAACTTTTTGCAATTACGCCAGTTTTGTATACTTAGTTCAATGGACCGTGGACGCAACTTCGACCAACAAGCGTTTGAGGCGTTTATGCTGGATCATAACGTGGCTGGGTTTTACGAAACGCCGATCAAATTGGTATCGGGGCGGCTCTCTCCGTGGTATGCAAACTGGCGGACGGTCGCAGGCGATGTACATGCCATGGACGAACTTACTGACTTCGTGATTGCATTCGTGGAAGATTTGGGGCTCTCGCCGGATTGTTTTTATGGAGTGCCGGAGGGCGCGACGAAACTCGGGATCCTCGCGCAATACAAATGGGCGAAGCGGCAACCGGATTACACAACCCGGTCGTATCCACTTGCAATGGGCCGCGGCAAGCCGAAGGACCACGGCGAGGTCAAAGATCGGCACTTTGTTGGTATCCCCTCCGGAAAAACCGTTGTTTTGGAGGATGCCGTCACCACCGGCGGCTCGCTACTCACCACCGCGGACGCGCTGCTTGAGGCAAAAGTAAATATCATTGCTGCCATCGCACTTACCCACCGCAACGAAAAGCGCGACGACGGCACCACGGTTGCCCAGGCGCTCAAAGAAAAAAATATTCCCTATTACGCCCTTACGGACGCAAAAGCGTTTTTGCCCAAGCTGCTTCACAAACTCCAGCCGAGCGAGTTCATAAAAAAGGAATTGGAAAATGCATTTGCAAAATACGGCGAGCAACCGCTGAAATTTTAACCGCGCGACTCCATGAATATGGTCCAAAAGTACAACCTTCGCGCGGATGCGGCACAATCGCTCGTCTGCGCCGGGTTGGATTCCGATTTTGAGCAGATCCCCGCCTCCTTCCGCAAGGAAAAATTCCCGCAGTTCGCGTTCAATAAACATATTGTTGACCTCACCCACGAGGACGTCGCCGCCTACAAGCCGAACATCGCCTTTTATGAATCCCGAGGCGACAAGGGCATGCACGAACTGAAACTCACCGTGGAATACATCCAAAAAAATCATCCTGGTATCGTCACCATCTGCGACGCCAAACGCGGAGATACCGCAAACACCAACGAACAGTACGCAAAGGAACTCTTTGACTGGTTCGGCTTTGATGCCGTTACGGTCTCTCCCTATCTCGGAAAAGAACCGCTCACGCCATTTCTCGCGCGAAAGGACAAAGGATGTATCATCCTCTGCCGCACTTCTAACCCCGGCGCGCGCGAGGTGCAAGATCTCAAAACTGACGGGAAGCCGCTCTGGCAGATCATCGCGGAAAAGGTGCGGGACGAATGGAATGAGAACGGGAATTGCCTGCTCGTCGTAGGCGCTACCTATCCGGAAGAAATGGCGATGCTTAGAAAACTCACGGGCGATATGACCTTCCTTGTGCCCGGCGTTGGTATACAAGGCGGCGATGTTAAAAAGATGGTGCAAGCGGGCCTGAACGCCGAGAAAAAGGGAATGATCGTGAACTCCTCCCGCGGCATCATCTTTGCAAAAGACCCGGCTCATGAAACCCGGCGACTGAAAGATGCGATAAATGCGTTCCGGTAATCTATGTATAAGCTCATAAGGCCGTTCCTTTTCCTGCCGGACGCCGAGGTGGCGCACGAGAGAACCCACACGCTTGGAAGGGGTCTCGGGCATTCCCCTTTCCGCGGAATGGTGAAGTCGCTCTATGCGTTTGAGGACGAGCGGCTCCGCGTGAATGCCTTCGGCCTTTCGTTCAAGAACCCGGTCGGCCTCGCGGCAGGGTTTGATAAGAATGCAGAGATCACCCCTATCCTCTCCGCGCTCGGCTTCGGATTCGTGGAAGTGGGCACTATCACGCCGCGGCCCCAACCGGGCAACCCCAAGCCGCGCCTCTTCCGGCTTCCCAAAGACGGAGCGATCATCAATCGGATGGGATTCAACGGGCACGGCGCAGAAGCGGCAAGAAATAATCTTATGGCGCACGCGGGAAAGCGGGACTGCGTACTCGGCATTAACATCGGCAAGAACAAGGTCACACCAAACGAAAACGCGGTGGATGACTACATGACATGTTTCCGCACGCTCTCTCCCCTCGCCGATTATATGGTCGTGAATGTGAGTTCTCCCAATACCCCGGGACTCCGCGAACTTCAGGAAAAAGATGCGCTCACAAAGCTCTTAAGGGCGCTACAGAAGCTCGATCGTGCGCTAAAAGACCCGAAACCGATCTTGTTGAAGATCGCGCCGGACCTCACCGAAGGGCAACTCAACGACATTGTGGATATCGTCCGCGAAACCGGCGCGAGCGGCATCGTCGCGACGAATACGACGATTGCCCGCCTGAATCTCGGAACACCCGAAGCGAAAGTAGCCGCTATGGGCGCCGGTGGATTAAGCGGGCGACCGCTCCGGGAACGTTCCAGCGAAGTCATCCGCTACCTTTATAAAAGATCGCACGGGGCCATTCCGCTCGTGGGCGCCGGCGGCATCTTTTCCGCGGAGGACGCATATGAGAAAATACAGGCGGGAGCTTCGCTGGTTGAAATCTATACCGGTCTTGTGTATGAAGGACCGGGGCTCGTAAAGAAAATAAAAATGGGATTGATAAGACTTCTTGAACGGGACGGTTTCTCTTCTATAGAAGAAGTAATCGGCACAAAAAACAAATGAGCACGCTTATTCTGGAAGGAAAATTTGCCAACCACGACAGGGAATTTGACGGGCGGGTGGAAGTGAACCGGGAAACGGGACTGATTGGGCGCGTGGGCCGCGCGCAGGGATCATCCGATATTGATACCGCCGGCTGCCTCATTTTTCCCGGTTTCGGCGATATCCATGTCCACGCACGCGAGGACGCAGGCGGCACGCAATCGTATAAAGAAACCTTCCGGACGGCCTCGGAGGCGGCAGTTCACGGCGGGGTCACGTTTTTCGCTGAAATGCCGAACAATCCCGTGGCGCCTGTCACTGACGAACGCTATTGGGAAAAGGAGAAGCTTACCAAACAGTCGCTCGTCCCCGTCGTCCTCTATGGCGGCATCGGGCCGAAAACGAAACCACTCTCATTCCCTGTTCCCTACAAGGTATTTATGGGACCGTCAGTCGGAGATCTCTTCTTTACCTCGCAGGAAGAACTGGAATCGGTCATCAAAAGCTACCGCGGCCAAAACGTAAGCTTCCATTGCGAAGATCCGGTAACGCTCAAGGCGCATGAGCACGAACCTACGCACGAACTGCGCCGCCCGCCCGAAACAGAGACCATCGCCGTTGACTTCGCGCTTACGCTCATCCATAAATATGATCTTAAAGGAAAAATATGCCACGCCTCCACGCTGTCTGCCGTGCGAAAAATTATTGAGGCGAAGAAGCGCGGCGTCCCGGTCACGATTGAGATCGCGCCGCACCACCTCTATTTTGATGCTGCCTCGGTGAGCGACGAAAAGCGGCGTTGGCTCCAGGTAAATCCGGCACTGCGCACAAATCCCGCAGAGCGAAAGGAGCTCATTGCGCTTCTCCGCACGGGAGACATTGATTATCTCGCAACCGACCACGCGCCGCATACAAGAGAAGAAAAATTGAAAGGCACTTCGGGAATGCCGCATCTTGATACGTACGGGCCGTTCGCAACGTGGCTGATGCGAGAACACAAATTCACTCCAAGCGAGGTCGCACGCGTTTCCGCATTCAATCCGGGCAATTTCGTAAATCCCTATCTTCCCCCAAAATACGGGAAAGGCTTCTGCGTGATCGAAGAGGGATACTACGGTTCGTTCACCATCATAAACCTTAACTGTCCGACAATAGTTCGGGCCGACGAATTAAAAACAAAGTGCGGCTGGTCGCCATTTGAAGGCGTGAGATTCCCCGGAAGCGTCACGCACACCATTGTCGGAGGAAAGGTGTATAATAATTCTTGATGAAACACATTTTAAGCGCAAAACAATTTCTGGACCGATCACTCCTTGAAGAACTCTTCCGAACCGCCGGCGAGATGGAAAAAAAAGACCAAGAAGGAAAACCTTCATCGGTAGAATGCCGCGACAAGATCGCGGCCACTATTTTCTATGAACCGAGCACGCGCACGCGATTTTCATTTGAAACCGCAATGTACAAACTCGGGGGCCACGTTATTTCTGCCGAAAGCGCCGAGGAATTCTCTTCCGCGAAGAAAGGCGAGACCCTGGAGGATACGGCGCGCGTGGTCGGAGGCTATGCAAACGCGATCATTGTTCGTCATCCGGAGGAGGGCGCCGCAGAGCGAATGGCGTCCACCTCGCCCGTACCCGTCATCAACGCAGGCGATGGCAGCAAAGAGCACCCCACGCAGGCACTTCTGGATCTCTACACGATACAAAAAGAGCTGGGGAGAATAGATGACTTGGTAATCACGTTCGTCGGTGATCTGCGCTACAGCCGCACCGTTCACTCCACGGTGTATCTTCTGCCGCTTTTCCGCAACGTGCGTGTGCACTGCGTCACGCCCGCGCAGTTGCGGCTTCCCGAGGAATACACCGCATACCTCGCGCAACATAATATCCCCATTGAGGAATCCCCCGACATCAAAACAATTGCGGGAAAAACCGACGTGCTATCCGTCACGCGGGTTCAAAAAGAACGATTCCAATCGGAAGCGGAATATAACAAGGTGAAGGATTCCTACACTATAGACAGTGCAGTGCTTGCGATGTTGAAGAAAGAAGCCATTATCATGCATCCCCTGCCCCGCGTGCACGAGATCGCAAAGGAAGTGGATGACGATGTGCGGGCGGCATACTTCCGGCAGACCAAGAACGGCGTCTACGTCCGGATGGCGCTTCTCCGCTCCGTGCTTTAGTATTTTCTTATGGCGGACGTTCCCGAAAAACCCGTCGTACGGGCAAATGATGTATTTGGCGCATACATCCGCGAAGTGCGCAAGCATTGGCGGCTTTTTGTGCTGGTGCTCGCGGGCTCCATCGGCATCCAAGCGGCGAGCCTTATCTCGCCTCTCTACTTACGCCAACTTTTCAATATCCTCGTCGCTTACAACGGCGCGCCAGACACGGCGCCGCATCTTCTTATTCTCGTCGGCATCATCGCCGCTATTTCTCTCGGCGGCTGGCTCATGCGCCGCGCGCAGATTTACGGCCTCAACTATCTGGACTCCGGGGTAATGGCGTCGCTTTACTCAACCGCATTTGATTATCTCATCAAACACTCATACCATTTTTTCATTTCCCGTTTCAGCGGAACCCTCACGCGCAGGGTGAGTAAGTTCGCCGCCTCCTTTGAGACGATGATGGACGGCGTCATGGTCACGTTCTTTCCTGCTATTATCTTCGTGATCGGCGTCGTAGCGGTTCTTTTTCTCCGCAATCACACGCTCGGCATCGCGCTCGGCATCTGGGTCATTTGTTTCGTTGCTTTCCAGGTCTTCGTGGCACGCCTGCGGCAACCGCTCCGCGTCGCGCGCTCCGAAGCGGACAGCAGGATGGTAGGGGCGCTTGCGGACGCTATTTCAAACCAGAACACAATCACGCTTTTCTCCGGCAGTGCGTTTGAACTCAATCTTTTCGGGGGCGTCGTGGAATTTTGGCGCAAGACGGTGATGCGCTCCTGGAACGCCGACGAGCTCATCTGGTCCGTACAGGGCATCCTCATGCTTGGCATCAACATTGGCCTTCTCTATGGCGCGGTGATCTTTTGGGAACGGCAGCTCATCACCATTGGCGATTTCGTATTGATCCAAAGCTATCTCCTTGGCCTTTTTGACCAGCTGGCAGGAATGAATCGGGATATCCGTCGCTTCTACGACGCCTACGCGGATGCGGTGGAAATGGTGGAAATCTTGAAAACTCCCCACGAGATCCAGGATCGCCCGAATGCCGCGCAGCTTAAGGTGACTCATGCGGAGCTCGCGTTCAAGCACGTTGATTTCTATTTTTACAAAGGCAGGCCCGTACTGCAGGATTTCGATCTGCTTGTGAAGAGCGGCGAAAAGCTTGCGTTTGTGGGGCCGTCGGGAGCCGGCAAAACAACCATCACAAAACTCCTCTTGCGTCTCTATGACATGCAAAAGGGCGGAATTGAAATAGACGGGCAGAACATTACCGCAGTTACGCAAGACAGCTTGCGGAACGCCATCGCCTTCGTGCCGCAGGAACCTATTCTCTTTCATAGAACGCTTATGGAAAACATTCGCTACGGCCGCCGCGAAGCAAGCGATAAAGAAGTAATAGCAGCCGCCAAGAAAGCGCACTGCCATGAATTCATTTCGGCGCTGCCGGAAGGATACCAAACCTTTGTGGGAGAGCGTGGTGTAAAACTTTCGGGCGGCGAACGCCAACGTGTAGCAATCGCGCGTGCGATCTTGAAAAACGCGCCGATTCTCATGTTGGACGAAGCCACTTCCAGCCTGGATTCCGAATCCGAAGCGCTCATTCAGGACGCCCTTCAAACCCTTATGAAGGGGAAAACCGTCCTCGTGATCGCCCATCGCCTTTCCACCATCATGAAAATGGACCGCATCATCGTCATTGAACGGGGAAAAATCGTGGCACAAGGAAGCCATCGGAAACTCCTTGCACAAGGTGGCCTCTATAAGAAACTCTGGAGCATCCAGGCCGGAGGATTCCGCGAAGGCGAAGGGGCAAGCCCGCTCGACGAGACGGATGAGCCAGGGTGGATTCACTAAAACACCGTTCGTGTAACTAATCGGCAGCAATCTTCGTATAATCCAAGCGAAAGGTCGATCAAGTAAATCACTACCATGAAACGTAAGATTATTATCGGTGCAATAGTTACTACTGCATTTGCAGCGATCATTATCGGCGTATCCTTCGCCAGTGCCCAAACCGCTACGCTCCAAACAAATTGCGTAGCTTCGGTGTCTAACAACACGATTACCTGGACGGCTCCCACGAGCGGCGGCGTTGCTCCTTATACCTACCTCTGGTCGGGCGATGCGAGCGTCGCGGGCAGCACGAGCACCTCGATCACGGGAACCTATGGCGCAAACGGCACCTACAGCGCAAGCGTTAAAGTAACGGATGCATCTTCAAGTGTGGCCACTGGTTCGTGTTACGGGGTTATCACCTCTATTGTTACCCCTCCTCCCCTCCAGGCGTCCTGCACAGCCAGCGTATTCAATAATACGATTGTCTGGACAGCATCCTCGAGCGGCGGTGTCGCTCCTTATACCTACCTCTGGTCGGGCGATGCGAGCGTCGCGGGCAGCACGAGCACCTCGATCACGGCAACGTACGGAGCAAATGGCACATATAGCGCGAGCGTCCGTGCAACGGATGCTTCCTCAACCATAGCCAACGGTTCGTGTTATGGGACAGTCACGTATTTCGGCACGAGTGCATCTACCACTCCTCCGACGCATACCTCGGTCAATCTTCCACCGGAGCTCCAAATCGGCCCGAACGGCAACTTCCTTGCGCGCGATCTCATTGTGCAGAGCGTAAGCGGGAATTTATTCACGGCAACGATCTGGGGCATCACCTATACGGTGAATGTCGCATCGTCCACCAACGGAGGTGCGAGGCCTGAATTCTATCTCCGCGGAGGCGGAAGCGGTGGGGCATTTGACGTGAGTCAGCTCCAAACAGGAGATCAGCTTGGCGTTTCGGGATTGGTCTCTGCCGGCTCCCCGCTCGTTGTGAACGCAACCGTCATTCGCGATTACAGTATCACCGTTCGGCGTACGAACATGCCGCCGCACGGGAACATGAACGGTTCGTTCGGCGGCAACGAAAATAATGGGAATCACTACGGAAATGAGAATGGAAATGGAAACAGCACAAGTGGTCCCAACGGTCCCAACACAAACGACTTCACTAATCGCCTGAACCAGCTCTTCCAACAGATGCAGAATCTGCAAAACCTTTTTAAGAACAGATTCGGGCGATAAAAAAAGTTCTCAACAAAAAACGGCGCATGGGCGCCGTTTTTTGTTGCGCGTCTCGCGCCCCGGCCATCACCGGCGTCTGTGGACCCGCCGCCTACGCTCGTACCGAAGCCATGCCTTCGCCACAGTCGGTTCAATCTTTCGCAATCCCGCGATCACTTTCTTCCGCAATGTTGCGACCTTGACGGTTTTCCTCTTTGCCGCAAAGCGCAGCACGGGGCCCGCGACCTTCGTCACCACTTTCCTCGCCCGCACTGCACCCACATGAGCATCCTTGCACGCCATGCGGACGGACTTTTTCAACTTCTCGGCCCGAAACGGCTCGCGCTTTCCGCCTTTCTTAATAACCTGTTTCGCCATATGCGTGGTTTTTATTCCCGACCTTTTTACCTCCATTATACACCCTTATAAAAAAGCAACCCCTGGCGCGTCGTGCGATCGTGCATGCATGCGCCAGGGGGGGGCAATACCCTTAATAAATGCGGAGGAACAGCTTCCTACTTCTTTCCTTTTTGCCTCGTCATCCCCATCGCTGCTCCCCAAAATAATTGGAAACGGCGCGGTGAGGTCATTTTGGGATGGGCGACTGAGGTTGGCAAAGCAAGCCTATTGTCCCTCATCGCCTCAATTCTGTGCTCGCGGCTTTCGCACCGAAATGCGTGCAAGTAATCGCCGGCCGACTTCCGCTGGTCCTTTGGGATTCCAGCTAGCCACCATTTTGCCTCTGCCCGTGCTATCAGGAGACAAATTTTGTATCTTATCTTAGCGAACTCTTTCTTCCCCCACAACCATATCTTTCGTATCATATCTTCCTCTCGTATTTGGATTTGAAGAACTTCTCGGAAAAGTGCTGTTGGAACGAAACAACCTCTTCCGAAGAAGAGGTTGTTTGTTGGGAAATCGCGTGTGAACGGTTAAACAAAGTGCCCCTTCTTCGAGAGAGGTTGCGTGCTAAACCAGAAGTAAAACTTGGGGGTGAAAGGTTTCATTTCTTTTATCCTAATCGCATCTCTTTAGCGCGTCAAGTGCTCCTCTTCGCCGTTTTCCTCCTCCTCGCCAGCGTGGACGGGAGCGGGGGCAGTACCATCCTTCTCTGTCCCGGCGGTTTGCGTGGAGCTCGCACCGGCATCTGCGTTCAAAGACGCCTTGATCGCCTCCCGAAGCTCGGAAATATTAATCTCCTCGCGCTGTTGTGTTTTCTTCAACTTCGGTTTCCGGTCGGCCGACTTCAATTCGGACAGCGAAAGTGTCGGCCCAACCGGCTCGGATGGCGCGGCAGCCGGTGCGGCGGCTGGCACGGTAGCTGCTTTTGGTCCGGAAACCGGCGTCCATGTCCCCGCCCCTTCGCCCATGGGACGCACTGGCGCGGGCGCCCTTCTCACCGCTGGCTGCGATTCGCTTGGCGCTCCCTGTTCCGGGAATTCAATGCCGAGATAACTCAAATCTTCCGCGTATTTCTTTTGCGGCCTTGCGCGTGCGACCGGCACGCGCGGCATCCGCACCGGCTGAAGTTCGCCGGCCTCAATTTTTTTCAGACACTCGCGGCAATACACCGGCCGGCCGGGGGTCGGTTCAAACGGCAACGTCGTCATCTTGCCACACGAAGAGCATATCGCTTCGTATCTTGTTGCGCCTCCCTCTTTCTTTTCTCCTTCCGCAGACGCAGGCGGTCCCATTACCCCGCTCCAACGGTTAATTTCCTCTTCCACAACCTCGCGCGGCCGGGAATAGCGCTTCTGCGCCATTTTGATGATCTCGGATTCCACCACCGCGGAGGTTTTCACCTGAAGCGGTGGGAGCGTGATCGCAGAAAACGGGCGGCAGGTCACCCCGCTCACCATGAGCTTCAGATAGATGGAGTAGTTCGGGAGGTTCACGATGTCTTCTATCGTGAACTCTGGTGTAAACTCGTTCTCCAGAAATTCTGCATCGGTGGCACCCACGCGGAATATGATCATCGTCCCCACGTTGCCGAAGATCGCGTCGCGCACCCTCGTGGAAGTATCAGTAACGAGCTGCCCGACATACTGGTGCGCAAGGATAAGGTCCAAACGGTACTTTCGCGCTTCGGAAAGAATTCCCGCGAAGGAATCCGTAGCGAAGTTCTGAAACTCGTCCACATAAAGGTAAAAGTCCACGCGTTCCTCTTCGGGAATGCGGACGCGTTCCATGGCAGCAAGCTGAATCTTCGTGATGAGCATGGCACCCAAAAGCGCGGAGTTATCCTCTCCGATGCGGCCCTTGGAAACGTTCACGAGGAAAATCTTCCCCTCGTTCATCACGTCAAAAATGTCCACGGTGCTCTTTGACTGACCGACGATGTTGCGGACGAGAGAGGTGGAAAGAAATTGGCCTACCTTGTTTTGTATCGGCGCGATGGCTTCGTTCCTGAACCGGTCCTGCCATCCTTCAAATTCATGGATCCAGAAGGCCTTCACGACGGGGTCCTTTATGTTCGCGATGATCTTCTGCCGGTAATCTTTGTCGGTCAGAAGCCGAGGGATACCAAGGAGCGTGGAACCTGGAGTATCCAAGAGCGCGAGCACGCAATTATTCAAAATGTATTCCATGCGCGGCGACCAGACACCTGCCCAGATCTTCGTGAAAATTCCCATGAGTCCCGACGCCACAAGGTGCTTGTACCTCGGGTCAGGCAGCTCCAGCACGTTGAAGCCGATGTGAAAATCCGTATCGGCCGGATTGAAATAGATAACGTCTTTCATTCGCTCCTCCGGGATCCTTCTCATGAGTCCCTCCACAAGCTCGCCGTGCGGATCAACGACGCAAAGCCCCTCGCCGTTCGCGATGTCCTGCACAGCCATATTGTTGAGGAGCGCGCTTTTACCAGTGCCCGTTTTTCCTATGACGTACATGTGCTGGCGCCGGTCGGTCCGCTTGATACCAAAAAGCCGATCTTGATTGCGAAAATCGGTTCGTGCGAAATAAATTACGTTTTTGTCAGGGGCTTCCTCCATATTCTGCTCCCATTATACCACGGTTTCGGCGATTTTGCCAGCGCTATACCACCTCCGCGTTATAGCACTGCTCGCAGTAGACGATCTCGGGTCGGTCGGGAGCGTAGGAAGTTTCAAATTCGTTGGGACAGTGGCCTTGGGCGTGGAAATGTGCCGCCGCATTTTGATACGCGCCGTTATCGGACTTTTGTCTGGCGCACTCGCATTTCCTGTGCCAAAGTTTGTGTCCGTTTCGTAGCGCAAGCCGCGCTGCGGAGCGGCAATTGGAGCACAGATTGGGAATCGGCAGCGAAAATTTCTTGTAGAACGTAAGTTCGTCGGGGATGATGCGGAATGCCGTGGCGCACTGCTCGTTACATTGTCCTTTGTGGGCGCATTCAAGCACCTCGTCCACGTCCACGATGGCATCCGGCGTATCCCGAAGCGAGTCAGGAATCTGCGCACCGCTTAACGTAATTTTATAGCTTTTCGTATCCGGCTCTTTCCACAAGAAGCCCTGCCGCAGCGCCTCTGCTTTCGTAAGCGGGAAATATCCCTGCGCCTCCGTTTCGTTGTAGGCGAAGAGAGACAACTCCGGCGGGAAAAATTCCCCGTAGCGATATTCTCTTCCTTGTCGGTCAACATACGGCATCTCGTTCATATGGGCGACGATCTTCGGCACGAGCGCTCGATATTCATCCTCGGCATACTGCTTGTTCAAAATGCAGTACTTGTTCCCTTTCTTCAGTGACACGCAGCCGAAGGCATTTGAACAAAAGGAATGGTCGGAGTATGTCACAGAAGAAATCTCATCAACGCAATTTATGCTGAATTTGGTATCGCTCACGCCCTTCCCGCACACGAGTGACTCGTACACGCGCTCGGCATTGCCGCCGAATTGGGTAAAATCGTAGCAGTCCCTGTTCGGCTTTATAATGAGCCACATCGCATAGCGGCAGTCCTCGGCGCCGAGGGCAATGTAGGCATCGTGGGTATTTTTTGAGTAATTCACATAGTCGCCCGACACATTCACGTTGTGCCTCCCGTGCATGAACTTGCGGGGGAAACTTAGAGAAAGCGCCTGCGTCCGCTTCATGCATTCTGCGATGCCGGCCCGCGAACTTAAACCGAATGTCGCTATCTCCTTTGCATAATCTTCCTTGGAATATGATTTGTTGAAAATATGATACTTTCGGTTGCGCAAATTCGTGCAGCCGAAGCAGTCGTTGCAATTCGCGAGGTCTCTTCCGAACCACACATTGTGGCAGTCCACACAATCGGCGGAGAAAAACACGCGGTGGCAGTTCACGAGATTGATGCTTCCATAGCAAAGTTCCGATGACTCTATCATGGTCGTATCCACGCAATTATTTGAGCTCTCCACCTCCGAACCATACAGGCAATTCTCGTCCACGTCCGAATTGAAAAGCAGATAGCAATTTTTGAGTTCGTGGGCAAGGTTGTTGTATTCGCTATTGATCCACGTCTCATGGAGCCCCTCAAGTGACATGCGCGGAACTCCCATGCTTAGCCGCTTGAATTGCTCAAAGAACGGCAGCAAAAAATCATACGGCCGCCCGTAGCTTTTTGAATCCCATTTGTCCGACCACCAGCAGTCCGGGCAATACACGGGAAAAGGCGCGCCGGTGTCATACAGCGACACCATGCTTTTCCCGCAAGAGCTGCAATTCCGCTTATAAAGCGTGCGGTGGTTCAGAAACGAAAGCCGCCGTTGCAGCCGGCAATCTGGGCACCACGTGGGCGGCGGGACATTAATTTTCTCGTAAAACCGAAAATCCTCCAGATCAATGACGAACGGCTGCTTGCAATTTTGACAGGTTTTCGTTTCAGGCCCCATGTCTTAACTACACCACCTCTGCATTGTAGCACTGCTCGCAGTAGACGATCCGCTCGTCGTTTGCAGCATAGCTTGTCCAAAACTCGTTGGGGCATGGGGCGTTTGCGTGGGCATGGGCCCGCGTGTTGCGATATCGTCCGTTCTCCGACGTCGTGCCCGCGCAATCGCAGTGCTGCCGCGAAACACGGTTCGGGCCGCGGGCGGCAAAGCGGCGTTCGTGGCGGCAATCGGGGCATAGGCGCGGCACGGGAATCGCGAGCTTCTTGTAGAACGTGGCCTCGTTGGGAATGACAAGATAATTCCTTTTGCAATTCGTGCAGGTGAAAACGTGCTTGGTCGGATTGAACCCATCATAGGTATCGGGAACCTTGTCCCATCCGATTGTTCCCTTCCCATACGTGCCGCGCGGAGTATCCTCCCACTTGCACCCGCGCGCAATCGCCTCCGCCTTCGTGAGTGGAAACTGCTCCTGTGCGGCACTCTCGTTGTAACCGAACGCGCTAATCGCAATCGGGAAAAACTCGCCGTACTCCCTTTTTGCTTTCATCTCGGACACGATGGCGTCGCGCAAACGTTCATACGACGCCTTATCGTACTCGTGGTTCAGAATGCAGCGATCTTTCTTCCGAAGTCCGGCACAGCCGAAGCAATGGTTGCAGTTGAAGCAATAATAGGAATATTCCATGAACGAACACGTCCAGCACTGCGCACAGGCGACATAATTTGAAACCTCAATGCCCGAATTGATGGAGTTGTAGATCAATCGGGCGCCACGGCCCGCCGTATCCACATCCATGCAGTCCTTTGCGTCGCGCCACACGTGGATGCCGTATTTCGCATCCTCCGCGTCGTAGCAGTGGAAAATCTGCCGGCAATTCTTGGCGTTCTTGATGTAATTGCCGGTTGAACCGGGCGCATTGATAATCTCCGCGAACTTGTGCGGCTGGGTTTTCAAGAATTCCTCAAACTTTCTGTGCGCCGCCTCCACCCCGGCGTGCGTATCAAGCTTCATCTCCGCGAGAAGCTCTTCATATTCCTCTTTAGAGTGCGGCTCGTTCCAAATATGATACTGCTTGCTGCGGAGGTTCGTGCAACCGATGCAATCCGAGCATCCCACGCAGTCAAACAAGAAATAACCATTGCGGCAATCGTGGCAACCTTTCGCATACTGCAGTCCGTAGCAATTGAAGCAATCGTCGCACTCATAGGAAAGCTCCGTCTGATGCGAGAACGAGACATCCACAAGATCACGGCACTGCTGAACCCAATAACAATTGATGCACCCCTCGTTGTTGGACGATTCCACCAGCATGTAGCAGTCCTTGTTGTCCGCCGAGATGTTCACGTATTCCGAGTTCACGCTCCGCATGTAAACCAGCGCGACTTTCGGCACCTTTTCCCAAAGTTCGCGGAACTGTTCCATGAACGGCCGCGCGGGATCGTATTCCATCCCGTAGCTCAACGCATCCCAATCGTCCGCGAACCAGCACTCATAGCAATACACCATATACGGCTTCCCCGGACTGTACATGGAAACCACCTCGCGCCCGCACTTGTCGCACTTACGCTTGTAGAACACGCGCTCGTTCCGGAACGCCATCCGCCGCCGCGCGCGGCACCGCGGGCACATCTTCGGCACCTGCACACCGAACTTCCCGTAGAACGCAAGGTCCTCCGGTTCAACCGCGAACTCTCCCTTGCAAGCCTCGCAGACCTTGGTCTCAGCTTCAGTTTTAGCCTCTGCAGCCATGGCCTTACCCCTCCATTTTACTCCTTTTCACAAGCTGCCAAGTGGGCTACATTATCCTTTGCAAATAACACTTCCGGCAATATACCTCCGGCGCTTCGTCTTCCCGATACTTTGACTCCATCGCGACGCCGCAATCGGCACACGTGCGCCGGTTGCGTTCATTGTCCTTCACCCAAATGTTCAATTTCTCGTTTACCCGGCAGAAAGGGCAGCGGCGCGGCAAGGACAGCTTCATCTGCCGAAGGAAGGCCAGTTCCATCTCAGCGATCCGATACGAGCGGCTGCACGTTTCGCACTTTATGGTTTCCTGGAGAATGTCGTCAGGGACATCTTTTATATGATCGGGCAAATCGGCTGACGACATGGTTGCCTCCATTTCTTTCACTTCAATATTTCGCCACACGTATTTCTTTGCGGCGATTTTTTCCTTCGTGAGCGGAAAGAAATTCTGCGCCAGCGTTTCATTATAGGCGAAGGGTGACATCTCCGGTGGGAAAAACTCGCCATAGCGATAGACGTTACCTCGCGCATCCGCATACAGCATTTCATTCATATGCTTCCGGATTTTTCCCGTTAGCGCCTCATACTCCTTTGCGGAATATGCCCTGTTGAAAATCCGATATTCCCCTTTCTTGATTGAAACGCAGCCAAAATGGTGGGAACCACCCGTGGACAGTTGACAATATTCAGCATCGCTAAGGTTGATGCCGGACTGATAGGAAAACCGGAGCCGTGTGGAATCTTCTCCTACCACACAGCTATCGTACGTCAACGAGAGATTCTTCCCCCACATGGAAACGTCATAGCAATCCTTGTTGGTAGGCGCGAACATGCGGTAACAATACCGACCATCCTCCACGTTGTACACCTCAATGCAATCCTTGGCGTTCCTGGAGAAGAAAACATTTGAGCCGGTGCAGTTCTCCACGAACTCGTTGTATTCCGATTTGGGTATCTGCGTCTTCCAGTGCTCCGCGGCTTTTTTCTGCAACGCTTGATAGGCGCGGTAGGATCCCAAATCATACTTACCGATTTCCGTAAGATATTCTTGTTTGGAAAGCGGCTTGTTCCACGCATAATATTTCTGACCCTTCAGGTTCGCGGAGGCGAAACAGCTCTGGCAGCCCTGGCAGTCGCGGCAGAAGAGGCACTCTACCGATTCCGAGAGCTGGTCCCGCGTTCCGATACACCGGTTTGTTTTGTACGAGTGCATGGAGTCATAACCGTACTCGCTCTGCTCCATGGCGGTGCAATCAAAAAGCATTCGAGATTTGTCCAAGAAGTAACCGTACGCACAATCCTCGCAAGTATCGGCATGAAAAAGGAGATAACAATTTTTTAGATAGCCGGCGTCGTGATTATAGGGCGAGGAGCGCGCGGTCGGCAAATCCATAGACAAGCCGCACAACGGCACCGTGTGCCATAGCTCGTTCAGTTGTTCAAAGAATGGGCGTTTGAAATCGTACTCCCGTCCGTATTCCAATGGGTCCCAGCTGTCGCTCCACCAACACAAAGGACAATACACGGTATAGGGCGCGTCAGGTGCATACGCCGACACATTAAACTTCTTACACAAATCGCAGGGCCGCTTGTAAAGATAGATTGGATTCCAAAATAAAAGCCGCCGTTGAAAACGGCAGTCCGGGCAAAAGGTCGGCGGAGGGACGCTAACTTTCCCGTAGAACTGAAAGTCCTCCGGATCAATGACAAACGCCTGCTTGCAATTCTGGCACGTGCGCGTTTCGATTCCGGTCGTCATGCCACCTCGGCATTATAGCACTGCTCGCAGTAGACGATCTCCGGTCTCTCCGGCGGATAACAAGTTTCAAATTTATTGGGGCAATGGCCCTCGCCGTGAAAATGTTTACCGGCGTTTTTGTGTTTCCCGTTATCAGATGCGATTCCCGCGCACTCGCAATCGCGAGGAAACACCGCGAGCTTCGTCCGCTGCGCTATACGTTCCTCAAAGCGGCAGTTGGGACAGAGGCGCGGCAGCGGAATACCCATGGAACGGTAGAAGTTCAGTTCGTCGGGAATGATACGGAACGCGATGGTGCACTGGTCGTTGCATGAACCCTTGTGCGCGCAACCAATCGTTGCTGTGGCGATATCGTCCTTTACGTTCTTGATATTTTCGGGCAGGTTCGCGGCCTCAACGGTTGCAGTGTGACTGCGTTCGGCGGGATCACGCCAGAAGAAACCCGCTGCCTCCACCGCTTGTTTTGTAAGGGGAAAATACTGTTGGGCGAGCGTCTCGTTGTACGCGAAGGGCGAGAGCTCAACCGGAAAGAATTCACCATATTTATATACTCTCCCCTTTTTGTCCGCATACGGCATCGCGTCCATATGGGATTTTATCTTAGCTACTAACGCGCCATACTCCTCTTTTGAATATTGCTTATTAAAAACGCAGTATTGTTTTTTCCGCAATCCCACGCAGGCAAAAAGGTCTGAGGAGCCGGCGCACATATAGGAATACTCAATGTTGTGCACGTTCTCCTGTGCGTTATAGCAAAACTTTATGTTGTGCGTGCCGATGCCACAAGCGGAACACTCATACACAAGCTCGTTGGAATCGCCCCATGCGGTGTAATCCCATACATCGCGGCTTCCCGGCAGTTCATGCACATACTGGCTGTAATGGATGTTCTCACTCTCGCGCACCAAGAAACTTTGCTTCACATTCCGCGAGTGGTCAATGTAGTTGCCGGAAACGTTGGTATTTTGCAATCCTTCAATGTATTTGATCGGAACAGTGCTCCAAAACTCGCCCGCCTTCCGCTTCAGCTGCTCTACGACCTCATACGACCCCAGATCAAACTCCTTTATTTTTTTCACATAATCCTCTTTTGAGTATTGCGCATTAAAAATACGGTATGACTTGTTGCGAAGCCCCGCACATCCAAAGCAACTGTTACACCCTACACAATCGCGGCAAAACGCCAGGTCGTAGGAATTCTCGCACTGCGAAGAATAAACGACATTGTGACATCCGGTGAGCCAAAAGCTGCCGTAACAACGCTCGCACTTTGCAACATGCGAGGTGTCAAAGCAATGCTTTGAATTAGTAAAGCCGTTCCCGTACATGCAATCCTCCGAATAATTTCCATTGAAAATCAAGTAGCAATTTTTCGCGTCGGTAAAGTTGTTGCAATAATCGCTGTTTGTGCCGCCGACCAAATTCAGGTTTTTGAGTGGGACAGTATAGAGCAACTCCTTGAATTGCTCAAAGAACGGCCGCGAAAAATCATAATCGCGCCCGTACGTCATCGGATCCCACTGGTCAGTAAGCCACACCTCTTTCTCATAAACCTTGACTGGTGCGTCCGGCGCAAACGCGGAAAAGATCTCCTTCCCTGCAAAATCGCTTTTCCGCTTGAAGAGCGCCCGCTCGTTGCGCCATGCCATCCGCCGCTGGGCGCGGCAGAGCGGACAGAACGTCGGCGGCGGGACAGTCATCTTCTGATAAAAATTCACATCCTCCTGCTCTATCACAAACGAATGCTTGCAGTTCTGGCAGGTCTTGGTCTCGGCGGTCATGTCTTTATTTTACTCCAGAGCTACTATGCTACCTCCGTGTTGTAACACTGTTCGCAGTAGACGATCTCCGGCCGGTCCGGGGCATAGGAGGTCTGAAAAGTGTTGGGACAACGATTCTCATTGTGAAAATGGTTAGTGGCATTGGTATATATACCATCTTTTGACGCCCTGCCATTGCAGCTGCACTCTCTTTCCCAAAGCTTGAAGGGGTTGCGTTGCTTCAATCTTTCGTAGTGGCGGCAATTATGGCAAAGGCGCGGCAATGGCAAATTCATCGCTTTGTAAAACTGAAGTTCTTGTGGGATTATCTTGAAGGCGACAGTGCACTGTTCGGCACACTTCCCCTCATGGGCACAGCCGATCGTTTCTTTGAGAATGTCATCGGATACGTCTCTTGTGTGGGCGGGGAGATGGGCGGGATCCTTGGTCTTTCCGTGGCTCTTTTCTTCAACATCCAACCATCGGTAGCCCTGAGATATAGCTTGCTCTTTCGTCAGTGGAAAATATTCCTGCGCGATTGTTTCGTTGTAAGCAAAATGGCCTATCTCGTAAGGGAAAAACTCGCCGTACGCGTAGGTTCGGCCCTTCGCGTCAACGTAAGGTATCGCGTTCATGTGGTCAATTATTTTCGGAAGCAATGCGAGATACTGGTCTTTACTATACTGTCTATTGAGAATGCAATATTCCTTATTGCGGATGCCGATGCAGCCGAATATATTCGAGCACCCGCGGCAAAAGTACGAATATTGATGGGAACGACCACCGACCGCCGCAAAGGAGAAGAGCGATCTGCTGGCAGATGCACCGGCGACAGTCGTGTCATAAATGAGTTCCGCTCCCTCCCCGATCCCATATCCGTCAAAACAATCCTTAGCATTCGGCACACCGTAAATGAGATATTTTGAATCCTCAAGAGGACCTTCGCAGTCAAAGCAAAAATGAGAGTTTTTTAGTTGGCTAATGTAGTCCCCTGTGCTCCCGACGGTTTGAACGGCCGTCGCGTACTTTTTGGGATAGGCCTTTATGTGATTCCCGAATCGCGCCGCTACGCCCTCCTTAGTGTAGTAATTGCCCAAATCCAATTCTTTGACCTTCCTCTCGTACTCGTCTCTTGAGTATTGCGTATTGAAGATCTGATATTCCGCATTCCTCAAATTCACACAGCCAAAGCAATCGTGGCAGTTCCGACAGTTATAGAGAAAGCGGCAATGTATGCAGCCGTTGGAGTAGAACAAATATGCGGATTGGTACGAATTATGAGAATGAATGGATTCGTAACAAAACTGATCCGAATTGCAGCCGAGAAGATCAAAGGAGCTTTTGCAGCTTTCCGCATGGCAAAGATAGGCACTATCTTCGTTGAGATTGCTCGCGAAGGCAAGATAGCAATTTTTGCACTGATAGGTGAAATTGCAATAGTCGCTGTTCACCGATTCCAGGTTAACTACATTGGGAAGCGGGAAAACGCGGAAAAGATCTTTCAACTGATTAAAGAAAGGTTTGCTGAAATCGTATTCTCTGCCATAGGAAAGAGGATCCCAGTTATCTGACCACCAGTAATCTTGATCGTACACCGGCGTTGGGGTTTGGGCAGAAATGTTCGCAATGAGCATTTCGGTATGGCCGGGAGCGTTGCAGGCTCTCTTATATAGGGCGCGTTCGTTTCGCCACAGCATCCTTCTTTGTGCTCGGCACTCTGGGCAGAAGGTCGGCGGCGGGACGGCGACTCGCTTATAGAAATCAAAGTCTTCGACTTCAATCGTGAACGATTGCTTGCAGTTTTGGCAAATTCTGGTCTCGCCCGCCATAGAAACAGTATAACACCGTTGTGGGTCGGACATTTAACAAAGTTTTAACGGGTGATGTGATAGGGTGGCGATATGCTGAAATATTTTCCCGCGCTGCTTGGCTGGTGGCGGACAGCGGTCATACTGCAAACCGCCAAACCAAAAACGCTTTTCAAGGAAGGCGAAATCTGGTGGTGCAGCATCGGGATGAATATCGGCGTGGAGATTTACGGCAAAGGCGAGCGGTTCGCGCGTCCAGTCATCATATTCAAAAAATTCAGTGCCGATTCCTTTTTTGGCATCCCGCTCACCACGCAACAAAAAACTGGCAACTGGTATGTTCCTGTCGCACACGGCGAGAAGAAACGTATGGCGATTCTTAACCAAGTCAGGGTTTTGGACGCGAAACGTCTTATCAAAAAGATCGGCATGTTGAGCGCCGGCAACTTTCGGGAGATAATTGAGGCCTTTCTTGCGTTTTATAATCCCCCAAAAAATCTTCACCCCGCCTCTCGTGAGGCGGGGATCGGTGGGTAATCCCAAAGATTTCCTTAATTATAGCAACGCCACATCCCGCGTCAAATAGTTTTTAATGTTTTTTTAATGCGAGGTGCTGGTCGCGCTATGAAAGATCCTCCTTATTCTCCCAGCGAGGCTTTTTATGTTCCACGCTGTTCATGCCCTCCATCTTCCTCATGGTCTTTTCCAAATGCTTGACACGCCGGTGCATGTGAACATCGACCGCAACGAGGTAAATGATGAACAGAACACCAATGACAAAAATAACGGGGTGCACGAACATGACATTATTATATCAAAGGCTCGGGGGTCTTGTCTACTGCCTCTTCTTTTGCGGCACCCGCCCCGCCTCCCGCGCCGCCTCTCGGCTTGCCTTCAATAATGGCTTTTTCCTGAGCGCTCCGGAGGATGGTGGCCTCTTCTTCTTGAATAAGTTTCTTCGCGGCGTCGGCGGGGATGGTGTACTTCTTCCGGGACTGTTCCACGATTTCCTTTCGGAACGAGCGGTGCGGCGGCGGAAGCACTTTGAGTGTTTCGGCAGAGAAAGGATCGTAGCTTTCACCGTCAATCATCATTTTGATGAAAAATTCCTGCATGCCGAGGTTGATCATGTCTTTCACGTCAAAGATCGGTGCCATTTCGGGCTTCAAGTGGACCGCATCCTCGCCGCCGATGCGGAAGATGATGATGCTTCCTACGTTCCCGAGTACTGCCGCCTGCACGCGCTGGATAAGCTGGCCCATATATTGATGCGCTATCGTAAGGCACAATGCGTACTTCCGCGCTTCGGTAAGAATGTTCTCAAAGGTTTCCGTAACGAGATTGTGGAACTCGTCCACATAGAGATAAAAATCGTGCCGGTCCTTTTCGGGAATGGATGCGCGTGCCATGCCGGCCTGCTTGATCTTCGTAATGAACATTGCGCCCAAGAAGCTTGAATTTTCTTCCCCGAGGCGACCCTTGGAAAGATTGATGAAGATCAGTTTTTTCTGCTCCATCAATTCTTCCAGATTGATCTTGTTCTCTTTCTGGCCGAAGATGTTCCGCAGAAGCGGGTCGGAAAGGAACTGGCCGAGCTTATTCACGAGCGGGATGATCGCGTCCGTATCAAATTTTTCCGACCAGTCGGCGAACTCAATGGCCCAGAAGCGCTTCACCATGTCGTCCTCTATGTATTCCACCACCTTCTGTCGATAGTTCCTGTCCGTGAGCATGGAAATCATCCCGCGCATCGTTGCATGCGGATAATCAAGGAGTGCGAGGACGCTGAAGCGGAACACATGCTCCAGGCGCGGTGTCCAGTTCGCGCCGAACTGCTTCTCCATCACCTCGATCAATCCCTGCGCAAGTTGGTGTTTGAAACTGGGATCCACGTTCTGCAAAGGATTGAAGGACGATGGATAGCTCATATCGGTCGGATCAATGATCACGACGTCGTTAATCCGATTCTCCGGAATGAAATCGAGGACGGCGTCTATCACATCCCCGTGCGGGTCCATAATGCACATCCCGTGACCGTACGCAACATCCTGCCGGATGAGGAGTTCAAGCAACTTGGATTTCCCCACGCCGCTTTTTCCCACGATGTAGAGATGCCGGCGCCGGTCGTGGCGCTTGATGCCAAAGACAAATTTCTTCTCCTCAAGCTGCGCTACATAGTTCGTGCGGCCGATGAAAGAAACCTCCGCCGGATCCACTTGCCCGTAGATTGGCAGCTCCGGCGGCGGCGGCGCGTATCTGATGATCTGTATTTTTCCCGCTCTTGGCATGGCCTCGTTATAGCACTCCCAAATCTTTGAGAAAAGCCTCGTAGTCCTCAAGCGTCTTTTGCGCCTCCTTTTCGGTCAGCGCAAATCCCGGCGTGTGCACGAGATCGTTCCGCGTGCGGTGCGCCCGCCATGCCCGATCGAGCGACGCAATTTCCTCCGGCTCCAGATTGGACAACCGGTCGGCGAGATGCTGCCCGGGAATTTCCATACTCTTCAACACTGTGTCCACGAGCGCATCGGCCTCAATGACGGCTTCCCGCGCGGCCTCCGGCGTTCCCAGCGAGAACTTCCTCACAATGGATTCCCAGTGCTCCTTCGTCACCACGTCGCGCAGGGTGAATATTTTCTTCGCTTTCCGCGTTTCCAATTCATAACGCGGGTGGTACGACCAACCCTTATACAACGCAAAGATGAAGCCCCCGGCGAGCAGTATCATAATCACAATGCAGATCCACTTGATAATTGTGATAATCACCATGAACGGGTGGTAAAACCAGCCCGTATAAAACGCAAAGATGAAGCCCACAATGAGCAGTATCACAATCACAATGCAGATCCACTTGATAATTGTGAGTATTACCATTATTTGAACTTTTCCATTTCCTCTTCCCCGCCGTAGATCGCAAGACCCGCCGGCGCGCCCGCCTTCCTGCTCTCCACCCGTTTGATGTGTGGTGCCGTGAGCACCTGATAGGTTGGCGGATGGAAGAGCGTCGCAAGCGACCGCACACTCAAAAGAACCCGACGGGAATGCTCCCAATGCAAAAATTTGGAGCGGATAAGCTTCCCCACGGAGGTCTCCGGCGGGATTTCCCGCGCGCGATAGTCCGCAAGCACGCGGTTTTTTCTGCGATCAAGGCGTGCATGCGGAAAAAAGAACGGAAAGTCCCATATCTTCACCCTCGTGCTGATTTTCTCGTTCCGCTCAAACCAGTTAAGGTCAGCAGCGGCATATTGGTTGAATGCGCCGCGCAATCCACGGCGCGGCAGCGTGTCAAAATACAGTTCCTTCGGCGAGAGATAGACGAACCGGATGAGGGTATTAAACGGCGGGAGAGCGATGTTCTCCTCCACCGCCTTTAAAACATCTGTCTCGCCCGGCGTCCGCGTCATGATCGCCCTTCCAATGACGCGCAGACTATCCTCACCTTCTCCGCTCTTTTTCACCGGGAATGTTGGGAGGATGTGCGGGAATTCCATCCCGAGGGTGTGTTTCGCTCCTCCGGCCGCGCCAATCTTTTGATGCCTCGTGCGCAAATCTTCAACCAAGGGTTGATACCTGTCTCTCCAATCCATGCTCGCCGGCGCGATGAGATACTGAATGCATATAACCTCCTCGCGCTTCACCTTACCGAGAACCTCAAGGAAGGTGGACATGGGATCAAACTGTTTTTCCTCATCCGGCGATTCAAAATCCATGTAGCTCCTGATAGGGTAGGCAGGTTCGCGCGCGAGGACGAATTCGGACCCCCAAAGGTCGTAGCCACTTTTATACATTTCTCCTACGCTCGCAGGCAATCGGTCAATATAATCATCCGTTTCCACGATCTCCACGTCAGGATAGTGGGCAAAGAACGCCGCCTGGATAATCTCCTTCTGCTTTCTCCACGCGCGTACGTACAGGTGGATATCTCCGCCGAAGCTTACTAACTCCAGCGCGTACCAGCGCGTGACCTCGCCGTCCCACCATTTTTCTTCCGGGTCTGCCGCTTCGTTCCGGAGTTGGTGGATGGTCATGAGTACCTGCTCCATCGCCCTCGGGCTCCTCTTGACCTCGCGGGGAATGCGGATCTCCATGTGCACGAACTCCAATTCGCGCTTGAAAACCTGCTGCCGCCAGAAAAGCCACGTGGACTCAAAGAGCGGGAACAAAATGAGGGGGATCCATAGCCACCACGCATACCAAAACACCTCGCCTGCCGCATTCAAAATGCCCTGTATGGCATCCATACCGTGATTATAGCGCAACACAACCCCAAAGAAAAACGTATACAACGCAAAGACGCCCTCCAATGGGCGTTTTTGTTTTTGAGGGAGTCCGGAGAGGTCCACTCCTTTTTGTGGTATGTGTATGGCACACCCACAGGCGGTGGAGTTGGACCCCACGAAGCTCTTCCGGACTCCCTTCCCCTCAAGCGTAGGACAAAAAATCTCCCTTGACAAATAGGAAGGCGCCATATACAAATGGGGTAAATGAAAACCCGCGTTGTCGTGCTTGCCGGCGGTAAAGGCAAGCGAATGCTCTCGGAAAAGCCGAAGGTGCTTATTCCCCTTCAAGGAAAACCGATGATGTCATATTTGCTTGAGTCCGTCGCATCGTCGGGTGTTGATAGCGAGCCGGTCATTGTGGTGGGGCATGGCGCCGCAGAGGTGCAACAAACTTTCGGGCCACGCTATACGTACGTGCTTCAAAAATCACAATTGGGAACGGGACATGCCGTGCAACAGACCGAGCCGGTCCTGAAAGGTAAAACGGACGCGGTTGTGGTGCTTTACGGAGACCACCCTTTCGTTCGTCCCTCCACTATTAGAGATCTGGAGGCGCTCCACCGCCGCGATGGGCCGATGCTCACGATGATGACCACCTTCGTCCCCGACTTCAAAGAGTGGCGTGCGCCATTTTACGATTCCGGGCGGATCGTGCGCGATAACAAAGGTCGCATCGTGCGAATCGTTGAGAAAAAGGATGCACTGCCACACGAACTTGAGATTTGTGAGATAAGTCCCTCCTATTTCTGCTTCAACGCTGAATGGCTTTGGGAGCATCTCAAAAAACTCACGAACGATAACGCGCGGCAAGAATATTACCTCACCGACCTTGTGCGGATTGCTATTGATGGGGGCGATGCTGTTGCCTCCATGGATGCCAATCCGCTCGAGGGCGTCGGAGTAAACACCGCCGAGCATCTTTGGCTCGCGAGAGAACTCGCGAAACCCGTTCCTTAAAAGAGTGCTTGACCTTTTATGTAACATAAAGTATCCTCTACCGTACCAATATATGACCATGCGCAAGCCTTATTCTATCGGTATAGCGCTTGGGGTTGCGGGAGTAGCTTCTTTCGGCCTTTTGGGCGCGCCGATCTCTGTGGGCGCAGCGAGCCAATCTTTCGCGAACAATCTTTATTTCGGACTAACGAACAACGCCGACGTTACCAATCTCCAGCAATTCCTTACGAACGAAGGAGCTTACTCCGGCCCCATCACCGGCAATTTCTTCTCGCTCACGCTAAAGGGCGTGAAGGATTTCCAGACAAAGAACAATATCTCGCCGGTGAGTGGTTACTTCGGCCCCCTCACTCGGGCGAAAGCGAATGACGTGCTCGCATTGGAACTGCAAACCTATCAGAGCCAATTTGGCGCATTCCAAATCGGCCCAGTGACAAGTTCTACAACGACAACGCCGCCGACAGGGATTCAGACCCCGACCAGCTTGAATTCGGTGACGCTCCTCCAAGCACGCATCGGTGGTCTCTTCCAACAACTTTGGTCGCTGCAGAATAAACACAAAACTCCGACACCGACTCCCACGCCAACTTCAACTCCTCCTTCCGGAGGAGGCGGTGGCGGTGGCAGGGGTGGTGGTGGTTCAGGCACATCTCCCTCCCCCGCAACGACCACCCTTACCATTAACCTTGTTGTGAACGGAGGTACGGCGGCCGCGAGCGACTTCAATGTCACGGCGATAGACAACACCGCGTCGTTAACTCTCTTCTCCGGCGCAGGATCTTCCACACCGCTTTCCTTTACCCTCACGCAGGGCGATGCCTATCTCGTAAGTGAAGCAACCACTTCAAACTCGGCCAACTATACCATAAGTATGAGCACTGCCTGTTCCGGCACCGCGGGAACCGCGAGTACAAACTGCACCATTACGGACACCTACGTTCCCCCGCCCCCACCCGCACCCGCGCCCGCTCTCGCCATTATTCCTTCAACGATCCCGAATGGCACCGCAAGCGTCGCCTATGGGCCGGCCGTTCTCACTGCTTCAACAACCGCAAACGGGCCTTTCGCCTGGAGCGTAAATTCGGGAAGCTTGCCGAACGGTCTATCGCTCAATACTTCCTCGGTGAGCGTTACCACCACGATCGCAGGAATGCCAGGAACGGCAGGAACATCCACCTTTTCCATAAAAGCCACGAACGGCGCGAGCTCATCCACGCGGAGCTATACGATAGGCATCGCTGCAGCGCCGGTTACCCCGCCGGCCCCCACGCCGACATCAACGCTCACCGTGACGATTTCCGTAAACGGCGGTTCGGCAACGGCTGCGAATTTTAACCTTACCGTGAAGGATGCCGCGACGACCGTCTTTAGCGGAGCCGCTGCAGCGAGCAAAAACTTTGCGATCACGCAAGGCGACGCCTATTCCGTGGCCGAAGCGACAACAACAAACTCTGCGAGTTACACGATCGCGCTGGGCAACGCCTGCGCGGGAACGATGGGCGCGAGCGCGGTCACCTGTGCTATCACGAACACCTTCGTGCAGAGCACGCCGACCTCAACGCCGACCTCAACAACCCCGACTTCTACCGGCAGTCCTTATCCCTGGCACACTAACATTACCGCCACCGTGTTTTGGATAGGTGAAGGCTCCATTCCCGGTTATACCGAGGTCAATACCATCTCAACGTATGATGGTTCGTGGGAAGCGGACTATGGCGGAGTGGATGACACCGCTCTCCGTACCTATCCTTTTTTCCCGACGAGTTTTTACCCGAAAGAAAATCCTTTCTATTTGGATGTGCCGTTTGACGACATAAATAATCCGACGGCTTATGCCTGGAGAGTGAATATTCCCTGGTATACCGGCAACACTTCACAAAATTATTCCTATATGAAAAACGTCTGGGTTAAGCTGACCAAGGGCAGCAATGTTTGCTACGGCCAGAACGAAGACGCCGGACCCTTTGACTACGCCGACTACAATTATGTTTTTGGCACGAATGACCAGCGCCCACTCAACAAGCAAGCCAACAGTGCGGGCATGGACGTGTCTCCGGCCTTGAGGGATTGTTTGGGCTTCAACGGATTAGACAACGCCGAAAACCAGGTTAACTGGCAATTTGTCCCCGCGAGCAACGTCCCTTCTGGTCCCTGGACAACGGTTATAACCACGAGTCAAGTGAATTGGTAGGTTCGTTCAAGACCCAGCACTTCCACAGTTCTATTGATATCGGAACTCTAGTAAAATCAATACTCACAGAGCGCCATTTTTGCGTTTTTTGACCAGAAAACTCTGAGAAGCAAGTGGAGTTGAACTCGGGCGATCTTCGAACGATTTTGAAAGCTATTCCAAGCTATTAATCATTACGGTGCTTTTGGTCGGAGTCAGTTTTCTGATCTCCCTCATTTTTCAATTGAAATTCACCAACTGCGTATTTGCCAGATTTTATATCTTCCAGACCCCTAGCCTCATTTGATACTCTCCTGCGGGCTTCTTCTGATTTGTAAGCCCTCTTGATCACGTCATCGTATTTGCCAGGCTCAGCTTCCTTGACAATGTCTTCCGCAGAACGAAAATCAATGTCGATAAGAATTTCTTTATGCTGCCCGAGGGCTTGCTGGTACAACGCCCTAACGCGGGGCATATGATAATCACTACTCACAATGGCGACCTTCTTCCACCCCCTATTCTGAATAATCTGCAAAATTTCTTGTATATTACTCAGCGTACTAAAGGATTTATCTTCCAGTATAACATCTGGCGCTTCTACTTCCTTAAACTTTTCCTTATAATCTCCGCGCTTCTTCAGGGCGTCTAAAGAACGAAGAAATTTTTCTCTATACACCGCGGCCTCCGTGGGCACATCAGGGCCATATTCGGACCTACTTTTCTCAGTGACCCCGGTCGTAAAAACAAACTCTTTGGCTTTCTTTTGGAAATAAAGCTCAAGCGCCGCTGCCATGCGTATTCCTGCGCCGAGCATCCCAAATTGATCGCCTTGGCGGTAATCCGTGGGATAATACTTTTCTCCGAGCTTATGCAACCCGCCACCGAAAACAATAATGGCATCGTATGGGTAGTGACGCCCCTCTTTTATTTCTCGCTTTTCGAGGTTTTCCATACAAACAGCATAGATGAAAAAAAGTCTCGTTGCAAAGACGAGATGATAATCTGCGCAGGATTCGGACAAATGAACGTATGTACGTTGTGAATGTCGCTAGACCCTTGCCATCACTGCCAACACCGACATCATTTTTGGAAATTACACCATTACCAACGTTCTATTTATCAGCTTTGGCAACTCCCTCAAATATCCTCCGAGTTCTAACGAAGACCACTCGTTTCCAGAGAAGGCGGACCGCAAGAACCCGCGGCTTTTTGTGAAGCAGATATGTGCGGGCCACTGCTATTGACAAAAGATTAAAATTACATTAGATTCCCAGCAGTTTTGCGGCTTGCCGCAACGCACAGAAAGAGAGGGTAAAAACATGGGAAAGCTGGTAATTTTGATACCGGCAAGAAATGAGTGTGAGACTATCGGGAATATTCTGTCCGCGGTTCCCAAAAGTGTTTGCGGCCATCTAACAACGATCGTTGTCTCGGACGATCGCTCGACTGATGGAACCGCAGGAATCGCCAAAAGGTATACCGACTTCGTTCTGGAGTCAGACGTCCATGAGGGGGTCGGGGCAGCTACGCGCACGGGCCTCGCCTTCATCGCGGCGAAGCTCAAGGGTGTTATGTGGGTCGTGAAGCTCGATGGCGACGGGCAGCATGACCTCGAGCTTTTGCCAAGCGTCGTTTCCAACCTGAAGGACGGGAGCGATCTTGTAATTTGTTCACGTTTCCATCCGTTTTCCAAACAGACACATACGCCCACTGACCGGATCCTCCTCAACATGATGTTTACGAAGATGGTCCGGACGATTACATCGTGGAACCTGACCGATGTCCGTAGTGGGTATGTGGGTTTTCCGGGCCGCTACGCTCATCTCTTGGGATCCAATCTCATCACCGCAGGCTATGGCGTTCCGATGGAAATTGTTCTCCGGATATGGGATGCCAAACCGGAAGCGAGAGTGACCGAGATTCCCCATCCGGCACTGTACGGACCACACATTTCCGAAAAAATTAACACGAAATACAGTTCCGAGACAGTTTCGAGTCAGGCTAAGCGACTCTTCGTAGGATATCAGACCCTCCTCACGGTGATCAAAGATCTCGGGATCCCCCGGGATCTCATCCTGAAAATGAATGGCTTTTGCAAGTAGGGCAGAGCAAGAGGACAACGGCGCATAGCATTCGAGCTATGCGCCGCATCACTAAGAGCATACATTCCTCCCCTTTACAAATCATTCGTAATGGAGTATAAGTAGCGGGATTTAATAAAGCCTTAACGAACGATGAAAAAAGCAAGGACGCCTAAAAACGTTGCAATTGTTGGCCTGGGCTATGTCGGGCTCCCCCTCGCCATTTTAGCTGACCGTAGAGGATACGACGTGATCGGTATTGATTTAGATACTAAAAAGATAGCAGCGATAAATAAGAGAACGCTGCCCCCGTCCTTAATCCCAGAGAGAGGGTTGGCCCTGCTTCTCAAAAAGTCGTCGCTTCGTGCAACGGCCGACTTTGGCGTTCTTAGGAATGTAGACATCGTCGTAATTTGTGTACCCACTCCGGTTCACGAAGACTATCGTCCAGATCTTGGTCCGGTACAAAAGGCGTGTGAATCAATCGGGAAACATCTGAAAAAAGGACAACTCGTTATTCTTGAATCAACGGTGAACCCCGGTGTGTGTGATGAAGTGGCAATCCCGATTTTGGAAAAGACCTCCGGTCTCACGGTTGGGAAGGATTTCTTCATGGCACATTGTCCCGAGCGGATCAATCCCGGAGACTTGAAATGGAACGTAGAGAACATTCCGCGCGTTGTCGGCGGTTTTAATACGGAGAGCCTCCAACGTGCCGCCAAATTTTATCGTTCCATCGTGAAAGCTCCCGTAAAAGAAATGGAATCACTCAAGGAGGCCGAAGCAGTGAAAATCGTAGAAAACTCTTTCCGTGATATCAACATTGCCTTTGTGAACGAACTCGCGATGTCGTTCGCGAAGCTTGGTATTGACGTGGTGAACGTCATCAATGGTGCGGCAACAAAACCATTCGCATTTATGGCGCACTATCCCGGCGCAGGTGTTGGCGGCCATTGTATTCCTGTTGACCCTTACTACTTAATAGAGTACGCCAAGCAAAACGGCTTCCGGCATGAGTTCCTTTCCCTAGCCAGAAAAATTAACAATCAAATGCCCAACTTTACGGTGGGTTTATTGTTGAAAAAATTTAAAGAAAAAAATATTTCCCCTGCCGGTTCAAAAGTGGCCGTTTTGGGGCTTGCGTACAAGCCGGATGTGGCCGACGATCGCGAAAGCCCGGCTTATGAAGTTATCGCTCATTTACAGGCTCAAGGGATAGAGACGACAGCCTACGATCCCTACCTGCCTGCCAAATCGACAAAGAGCTTACGCCAAGCTTTACAGGGAACCCAAGGAGTCATTATTACAACCGCCCATAAAGAATTCAGAGATTTAAAGCCGGAATATTTTTCCCGGCACGGCGTCGGGATAGTAATTGACGGACGCAATTGCTTCAATAAACAGGAATTTCTGGCCGCCAACATTCTCTATGGCGGCATAGGAAGATAACATGGATATTCTCGTTACGGGGGCAGCAGGGTTTTTGGGCTCAAGCTTATGCGAGCGCTTGCTTCGGGCGGGGCATACCGTCTGGGGTGTTGATAACCTGCTCACCGGTGATCTGCAAAACATTGAGTTTTTGAAAAAATATCCTAATTTTTCTTTTGGCCAATGCGGCATAGAAACCCCGCAATTTTTGGGCTTCTGCTCCGCCGCTAAGGTTAAGTTCCAGCGCATTTACAATCTGGCCTGTCCCACAGGCGTGCCGAACATCCAAGTTTTGGGCGAAGAAATGCTGCAGGCATCAAGCACCGGCACTTGGCAGGTGTTAAGACTGGCGCTTGACCATGGCTCGGAATTGCTTTTTACCAGCAGTTCGGAAATTTACGGAGAGGCCTTAGTCTCTCCACAAAAGGAAAGCTATGAAGGAAATGTCGACCCAACCGGGCCGCGCGCCAACTATGAAGAAGGCAAGCGTTTTTCCGAAACTTTGGTGGCTTGGTTCGTGCGCCGCTATGGGCTTAACGCTAAAATCGTCAGACTGTTCAATGCCTATGGCCCGAGGATGTCTTTTTCCGATATGCGCGTGGTGCCCCGCTTCGGATGGCAAGCTTTAAACAATCTTCCCATCACCCTATATGGAGACGGGGAGCAGAGCAGAACCTTATGCTACGTGGAAGATATATTAGATGGGTTTGAAATTATCATGGAAAAGGGCGTGCCAGGACAGGTATACAATCTAGGCAGCAACCAACCGATTAAAATAAAAGACTTGGTTGTTTTAATAGTTGGCTTGGCTAATTCTTCCAGCAAGATCACTATCATTCCCAGAGCCGCCCACGACCACTCGGGCCGTTTGCCGGACCTACAAAAAATCCAAGCTTTGGGCTGGAAAAGCAAGATCGACTTAAAGCATGGCCTCAAGCAGACCTTGGAGGCGTTTAAATACCGCATTGTCGAAATGGGTAAGACCTCAGCCAAGCCTGGTTTTATGGCGGGGCAAGAAGTAGCGGAACAAAATGTTTAATTCTTTTATTTCCCATATCTCATACTATTACCATATTTCAGGTTGGCCGTTTGGATTTGGGGCTGTTTTATTGCCGGTTTTAAGCCAAGTCGGCTCTTTTTTTTGCAGGGGGGCGCACATCTGGTGGCTACTGCTGGGTATAGTGCTTACGTGGGGAATAAATTTTTTTGTTTGGGGCACTATTGGTCTCACGAGGCTGATTTTCGAAACTTTTTTTCAAAAAGCCCCGACTAAACAAGATGGGATGGACGAACCTCCAAGTATTACGCATGACGAGGTGGCGGTCTTGGTGCCGGCGCACAACGAGGAACTGGTCATTGCTGACACCTTGAACGCGCTTTTAAAAATTGTACCCGCAAAAAATTTGTTCGTCGTCTCGGACGGCTCGACAGACTCAACCGTAACCATTGCCCAAAGTTTTAATGTTCAGGTGCTGAACCTGGAGGCCTCTCACGGCAAAGCCGGCGCGTTGGAAGAATGTTTAAGGCATTTTAATTTATATCATGCCTACAAAGCCGTATTGTTTGTGGATGCGGATACGCGCCTCAAAAATGATTATCTGGAAAACGCGCTGCCTTTTTTCCGCGACCCAGAAGTCGCTGCCGTGGCCGGTTACGCGCGGACAATATGGGACCCAAAAAAGCAGTCGTGGCGGCAGATGCTTTTTCTGGCGCATAGAGACCGGGTCTATTTTCTAAGCCAGATCCTCATTAAATTCGGCCAGACATGGCGGCATACCAACGTTACGCCCATAGTGCCGGGCTTTGCCAGTATTTACCGGACATCCGTCCTGGAAAAAATGAATATGAACCCGCAAGGGCCCGTGATAGAAGATTTTAATATGACGTTTGAATTGCACCATAAACACCTCGGGATCATAGCCCACCACCCCAGCATAATCGCTCATACCCAGGATCCTGATAATTTGCGCGATTATTACCGTCAGGTAAAAAGGTGGTATTTGGGATTTTGGCAAACTATCCGTTTGCACGGTTTTTGGCCAAGCAAATTCTGGGCCGCACTTTGCATAACTTTGCTGGAAACATTTTTGGCTAGCTTAGCATTTTTACTGCTGCCGTTTGCTTTGCTCTTTATAATTTTTTCCGGCCAAATCACAATACAGCACTCAGCAGGTCTTTCGATTCTTTTTGCTTTCCCGGCAGTTTCCAAGGTTTTGCTCGGAATTGTCCTGTTCGCGGTCTTGCTGCCCGATTATTTAATGACCTTAATCGCAGCCCGAAGAAGACCGCAATATTTATTGTTAGGCCTCGCGTTTCCTTTGGTGCGTTTTTTTGACGCGCTGGCATTTCTGGGAGCGATGCCTAAGGCGTTGTTGACCAAATCTTCCGGACAGTGGATTAGCCCGACGAGGAGAGCGGTTTAAATTACCCACCGCAATGAAAAACCTCATTCGTGCGAGTGAGGTTTTTCATTCGCTCCTGTTTTAGTGCCCTTGACACGCCTTCTTGTAATATGCTATTCTCCCCGCAAATTAAAGGAGCATTAAAACGGCCATCATTAACCATGAAGAGTGTGGATTTACGGGCCTTCCAGGGCACAGAAAGTGGCCAATACAGGAACTCTCCTCTGTGGGAGCTTTTCGGCGTCCATAGAGGAGGCATGTGCATATCTCCTCCGCCGAATCCTCTTATGTTCCAGGTGCAGTCAAAAAGAAAGGGTCGGGAATAACATCACATCAAATCTAAAATCAAAAAATAAAAATGAAAATAGAAACAAAAATAAAAAATAAAAGATCAGTGAAAAACATTTTCCAAAAAACAAATTTAATAAAAATCAGTTCGGCGGTGGCGCTCGGGATGCTACTTGTTGTGCCACAAGCCTTTGCAGCAATCAGTTTCGGGACGGAAGCGAACGCGACAACCACAAATACCACGCTCACGATTTCAAAGCCAGCATCCACTGCAGCTGGCGACATCCTCATCGCCACCATTGCTGCCCATGGTGGGAGCGACGACACAATTACACCACCGTCCGGCTGGACTCTGATACTAAGGACGAACAATGGAACTAATAATGCGTTGGCTACTTATTATCATGTGGTAACCGGCTCAGAGGGATCTACTTTCGCGTGGACCCTTAACTATGGATCGCATGGGAACCGAGCAGGTGGTGGCATTCTCCGCTATACGGGCGTTGACACTTCAAATCCAGTTGATACTTCGAGCGGTAATACAGGGACTTCAGCTTCGCCATCTGCCTCAAATGTTACGACTACCGTCGCAAACGATTTGCTTGTTGCGGCTTTTGCAAGCGATAGCAGTGGATCGATGACGCCCCCAACCGGTATGACGGAGCGTTTTGACCAGACTCAGTCAAGCGGACCAAACGAAGAGACAGCTGACGCTGTCCAGTCCGCGACAGGTGCAAGCGGCGCAAAGACTGCAAGCGGAGCAGCTAATGACGCCTGGGAAGCACAGCTCATTGCATTGCGCCCAGATACAACGCCTCCTTCCGGCGGTTCCATCTCATACCTCAACGGTTACGCCACGACGACTTCGGTTTCCGTCACCTTTACGCTTGGGACCGATAGTGGTTCCGGCATAAACACGGCTTCGGGGAAAATCCAGCGGGCTTCGGCGACATTGAGCAACGGTTCCTGCGGAACATTCGGCTCTTTCGCGAATCTCGTAACAACCTCCACGAGCCCCTATAACGACACCACTGTTGCGAACAGCAATTGTTACGAATATCAATATCTTATCTCAGATAACGCTGGCAACACGGCGACCTACACGTCTACGAATGTCGCGAAGATTGACACCGCCGCCCCGACCATTGGAACAGTCACAATAACCCCGACGAGCGGCTCTTCTCCGAAATATATCTCGGGAACCTCAACCATCTCCGCAACGGTGAGCGACTCCGGAAGCGGCGTTGCTTCCTGCCAATACACTATAAATGGTGGCACTACGTGGACGGCGGGGACATTTTCGGCCGGCAGCTGTAGTGCAAGCGGAGTAAACACTGCCGCAGCGACCTCAATCAACGTCCGCGGAACGGACAACGCGGGAAATACCGGCACCGGCACTGCAGTGGCAGTAACTCCCGACACGACTGCTCCGTCATACTCCTTCAACTCCCCTGCGACGGACTCACGCTATAAAAACAATGCGACAACCTCGGTGGATGTTTCAATCACCGAAACCGGTTCGGGAATAACAAATGGCACAAGCTGTAATCCAGCGATAAGCGGGGTAACATCGTTTACCGGATCGATCACCTACAGCACTACCACGCAGAAATGCACGGGCATCCTTACGATCACGAATGGTGGCGCGGACGGCGCCAAACAGCTTACGGTCACTGTGGCGGATGCCGTCGGCAATTCACAAATTTCGGCGAACCGACAAATTCAAATCGACAACACGGCGCCGACCGTTACCATCGGCTCACCCTCTGCGTCACTCACAAAGAGCGGACCGATCACCTACACCATCACCTATGGCGGCGCAGATACCGTTACCCTTGTGAACGCCAATGTGGCTTTGAATAAGACGGGAACGACCACCGGCACCGTAGCGGTGACCGGCTCGGGGACCAGCACGAGAACGGTCACGATCTCATCGATCACTGGGGACGGCACGCTCGGCATCAGCATCGCGGCAGGAACGGCAAGCGACAACGCGGGCAACACTGCTCCAGCTGCCGGACCAAGCACGACTTTTACGGTGGATAACACCGCCCCGAGCGTTACGGTCACTTCATTCCCGGCGGTCACGAACGCGAATAATACCGCCGTAACCCTTTCGGGCGCCTGCGAAACTGGCCTTACGGTTTCACTTGCAGTGACGAACGCTTCAAGCAGTGTGAACGCCACCTCAACCTGCGCTTCAAGCGCGTGGTCAAAAGTTCTTAATTTGAGCACGCTTCCCGACGGAACCCTGACCGCGACCGTATCGCAAACGGATGCGGCTGGAAACACCGGATCGGGCTCGCTGACCTCCACTAAAATAAGTTCCGCAACGCTTGTTGTAAATCTCGTGAACAGTACGAGTGGTTCCGCAACCTATGGGGATTTCATCCTGACCGTTTTGAAGAACGGCTCAACAACAGTATTCAACGGCTCTGCTTCAAGCACGCAGAGTTATACGCTGAATGTCGGCGACACATACCGCGTGGCTGAAGCAACGACCACGAACTCCCAATATTACACGGTGTCACCCTCCGCTTCGTGCACGGGCACGATGGGCACGAGCACGGTCACGTGTACGATAACGAACACTTTCGTCCCGCCTCCGCTCGGCATCAGCCCGACCGAGCTTGCGAACGGCACAATCGACGCTCCCTACGCGCAAACGCTTACGGCAACAACCGCGGCGACGGGGACGATTTCGTGGACACTCACTTCCGGCGCATTGCCTAACGGGCTTTCGCTCACTTCTGCCACGGGCCCCACAACCTCCATCGCCGGAACCCCAAGTGTGACCGGAGTATTCAACTTCACCATAAAAGCAACTGTCGGTTTGACATCCTCAACGCAGGGCTACACCATCACGGTGAGCGCAGCAGTAGCGAACCTTATCCAGAATCCGAACATGCTGGACGCGACGGTATCAGCCAGCAATCCCGATTATTGGCATCAGGGCGGTTACGGCAACAACACAAGAATATTCAGCTACCCGCTGCTCGCCGGACCGAATCCGGGAGACAAAGCCGCCGAGGTTTCCGTCTCTAACTACGTGGATGGCGCCGCAGATTGGTATTTTGACCACGTGGCGATAACAGGCGGCGCAACCTACTCGTTCTCCGACTGGTACAACTCAACAAACACGAGCTACCTGGCTGCGGAATACACCCTCGCTGATAACTCCAATACATATCCCATCCTTGCCACACTTCCTTCGACGGGCGGTGTATGGACGAGCGCCACGCAGCAGTTTACTGCGCCCCCGAACGCTGTTTCGGTCACGGTCTATCACTTCATCAGCGGCAATGGATCGCTCGCAACTACTAATTATTCGCTTACCCTGGTGGCAGAGCCGGGTGCGTACCTTTTCCCCCAAGGACTGGTCTCGCTCACTTTTGACGATGGTTGGCAATCGCAATTCGACAATGCGGTGCCGGTGCTGTACGCCGCCCATCTTCATGGAACGTTCTATATCATCACCAACGCGATGCTCAACAGCCCTGACGATCCAGATTTAAGCTTTATGAGCACCTCAAGCGTACTCTCGCTCCAGAACACATACGGAGAAGAAATCGGTTCGCACACAGAAGACCACTGCGACCTTGTTCAGCTCTTCAATGACCCCAACTCGGCAATGACAACGGTCGGCTGCCCCGATAACCCGCTTCCAGCGCCGTCAACGGCCCAAGATCAGATAGACGGATCCAAGACCGCCCTCACTGACATAGGCGTGACGCCCGTTGACACATTTGCGTATCCTTACGGCTCAGGCGCGGGAAACACTAGTATAGAAGGGCTTTTGAGTGCTGATAACTTCGCCGCCGGACGCAGCGTCATCCAGGGTTACAACTTGAAAAACACCGATCCGTATGCGCTCCAAGTTCAAGTTGTTGACGCATCGGTTGCGACGAACACGATACACTCATGGATTGATTACGCAGCAGCGAACAAGGTTTGGCTCATTCTACTTTTCCACCAGATAGAGACCTCTACTGCTCCGCTTGCCACCGAAGTGGATGGCACGACGCAGGCCGTGCTCCAAGACACCGTGGACTATCTGAATGGCAAAAAGGGAACGGGAAACGGCCAGATCGGCGTGGACACCATCCATGACGTGATGGCGCAATACATAAATATAAATGACACCACTCCGCCGGTCATCACACTCATCGGCTCAAGCACCGTGAACACTGAAGTGGGAACTCCCTATGTAGACGCGGGCGCTACCGCACTTGATAACATAGACGGCGACCTTACCACGCACATCGTTACGACGAGTACTGTTAATATTAATCAGCTCGGTGCGTACACGGTGACCTATAACGTCAGTGACGCGCATGGCAACGCCGCCACTCCGGTGGTCCGCACCGTAAATGTAATCCCGCGAGCGATTACGGTGACAGCAGACGCAAAGACCAAGGTATATGGCGCCGTTGATCCGGCTTTGACCTATCAGATCACAAGCGGCACACTCATCGCAAGTGATACCTTTTCGGGTGCCTTGATCCGCGATGCGGGCGAGAACGTCGGCGCTTACGCTATCAAACAGGGCACTCTCGCCCTGAATGGCAACTACACGCTGACGTTTGTTACAAGCACACTGAACATCACGGCGGCCTCGGTCACGGTCTCGGCCACCGGCCACGATAAGGTCTACGACGGCACGACGAACGCGACCGCCAATCTCACGGTGAACGGCGTCGTGAACGGTGACCTTCTGACCGCAAGCGGCACGGCATTATTTGCCGACGCGAATGCTGGCACGGCGAAGCTCGTCACGGTAACGGGAATTATATTGAATGGAACGAGTGCGGCGAACTACAACTTCAACGACACAGCGACAACGACTGCAGCGATCACCAAAGCCAACCCGACCATCATAGTCACGCCCTACGCAGTGCCGTTTGACGGCGCGGCCCACACCGCGACCGGGACCGCGAAAGGGGTATTGGACGAAGCCCTGAGCGGCCTTGATCTCACGGGCACGACGCACACGGACGCGGCGGGCTACCCCACTGATCCCTGGACCTTCACGGACGCGACCGGCAACTACAACAACGCGACCGGCACGGTGGCTGACGCGATCGGCAAGGTGGATGCGACCATCAATGTCACCGGCTACACCGGCGTCTACGATGGCGCGGCGCACAGCGCGACCGGGACGGCGACCGGTATCGGCGGTGCGGACCTCGCGGCCTCGCTTGATCTCGGTGCTTCCTTCACGAACGTTCCTGGCGGCACCGCCTCCTGGACCTTCACGGGCGGTACCAACTACAACGATGCGAGCGGCACGGTAGCGATCGCGATCACCAAAGCCAACCCGACCATCATAGTCACGCCCTACGCAGTGCCGTTTGACGGCGCGGCCCACACCGCGACCGGGACCGCGAAAGGGGTATTGGACGAAGCCCTGAGCGGCCTTGATCTCACGGGCACGACGCACACGGACGCGGCGGGCTACCCCACTGATCCCTGGACCTTCACGGACGCGACCGGCAACTACAACAACGCGACCGGCACGGTGGCTGACGCGATCGGCAAGGTGGATGCGACCATCAATGTCACCGGCTACACCGGCGTCTACGATGGCGCGGCGCACAGCGCGACCGGGACGGCGACCGGTATCGGCGGTGCGGACCTCGCGGCCTCGCTTGATCTCGGTGCTTCCTTCACGAACGTTCCTGGCGGCACCGCCTCCTGGACCTTCACGGGCGGTACCAACTACAACGATGCGAGCGGCACGGTAGCGATCGCGATCACCAAAGCCAACCCGACCATCATAGTCACGCCCTACGCAGTGCCGTTTGACGGCGCGGCCCACACCGCGACCGGGACCGCGAAAGGGGTATTGGACGAAGCCCTGAGCGGCCTTGATCTCACGGGCACGACGCACACGGACGCGGCGGGCTACCCCACTGATCCCTGGACCTTCACGGACGCGACCGGCAACTACAACAACGCGACCGGCACGGTGGCTGACGCGATCGGCAAGGTGGATGCGACCATCAATGTCACCGGCTACACCGGCGTCTACGATGGCGCGGCGCACAGCGCGACCGGGACGGCGACCGGTATCGGCGGTGCGGACCTCGCGGCCTCGCTTGATCTCGGTGCTTCCTTCACGAACGTTCCTGGCGGCACCGCCTCCTGGACCTTCACGGGCGGTACCAACTACAACGATGCGAGCGGCACGGTAGCGATCGCGATCACCAAAGCCAACCCGACCATCATAGTCACGCCCTACGCAGTGCCGTTTGACGGCGCGGCCCACACCGCGACCGGGACCGCGAAAGGGGTATTGGACGAAGCCCTGAGCGGCCTTGATCTCACGGGCACGACGCACACGGACGCGGCGGGCTACCCCACTGATCCCTGGACCTTCACGGACGCGACCGGCAACTACAACAACGCGACCGGCACGGTGGCTGACGCGATCGGCAAGGTGGATGCGACCATCAATGTCACCGGCTACACCGGCGTCTACGATGGCGCGGCGCACAGCGCGACCGGGACGGCGACCGGTATCGGCGGTGCGGACCTCGCGGCCTCGCTTGATCTCGGTGCTTCCTTCACGAACGTTCCTGGCGGCACCGCCTCCTGGACCTTCACGGGCGGTACCAACTACAACGATGCGAGCGGCACGGTAGCGATCGCGATCACCAAAGCCAACCCGACCATCATAGTCACGCCCTACGCAGTGCCGTTTGACGGCGCGGCCCACACCGCGACCGGGACCGCGAAAGGGGTATTGGACGAAGCCCTGAGCGGCCTTGATCTCACGGGCACGACGCACACGGACGCGGCGGGCTACCCCACTGATCCCTGGACCTTCACGGACGCGACCGGCAACTACAACAACGCGACCGGCACGGTGGCTGACGCGATCGGCAAGGTGGATGCGACCATCAATGTCACCGGCTACACCGGCGTCTACGATGGCGCGGCGCACAGCGCGACCGGGACGGCGACCGGTATCGGCGGTGCGGACCTCGCGGCCTCGCTTGATCTCGGTGCTTCCTTCACGAACGTTCCTGGCGGCACCGCCTCCTGGACCTTCACGGGCGGTACCAACTACAACGATGCGAGCGGCACGGTAGCGATCGCGATCACCAAAGCCAACCCGACCATCATAGTCACGCCCTACGCAGTGCCGTTTGACGGCGCGGCCCACACCGCGACCGGGACCGCGAAAGGGGTATTGGACGAAGCCCTGAGCGGCCTTGATCTCACGGGCACGACGCACACGGACGCGGCGGGCTACCCCACTGATCCCTGGACCTTCACGGACGCGACCGGCAACTACAACAACGCGACCGGCACGGTGGCTGACGCGATCGGCAAGGTGGATGCGACCATCAATGTCACCGGCTACACCGGCGTCTACGATGGCGCGGCGCACAGCGCGACCGGGACGGCGACCGGTATCGGCGGTGCGGACCTCGCGGCCTCGCTTGATCTCGGTGCTTCCTTCACGAACGTTCCTGGCGGCACCGCCTCCTGGACCTTCACGGGCGGTACCAACTACAACGATGCGAGCGGCACGGTAGCGATCGCGATCACCAAAGCCAACCCGACCATCATAGTCACGCCCTACGCAGTGCCGTTTGACGGCGCGGCCCACACCGCGACCGGGACCGCGAAAGGGGTATTGGACGAAGCCCTGAGCGGCCTTGATCTCACGGGCACGACGCACACGGACGCGGCGGGCTACCCCACTGATCCCTGGACCTTCACGGACGCGACCGGCAACTACAACAACGCGACCGGCACGGTGGCTGACGCGATCGGCAAGGTGGATGCGACCATCAATGTCACCGGCTACACCGGCGTCTACGATGGCGCGGCGCACAGCGCGACCGGGACGGCGACCGGTATCGGCGGTGCGGACCTCGCGGCCTCGCTTGATCTCGGTGCTTCCTTCACGAACGTTCCTGGCGGCACCGCCTCCTGGACCTTCACGGGCGGTACCAACTACAACGATGCGAGCGGCACGGTAGCGATCGCGATCACCAAAGCCAACCCGACCATCATAGTCACGCCCTACGCAGTGCCGTTTGACGGCGCGGCCCACACCGCGACCGGGACCGCGAAAGGGGTATTGGACGAAGCCCTGAGCGGCCTTGATCTCACGGGCACGACGCACACGGACGCGGCGGGCTACCCCACCGATCCCTGGACCTTCACGGACGCGACCGGCAACTACAACAACGCGACCGGCACGGTGGCTGACGCGATCGCTCCATCGTCTATTACGATTGCTCTGAACAGTGCAGATCTCAATCAGGTTTATGATGGCAATCCGAAGACGGTTGGCGTCACGACAAATCCGGACAACCTTGCAAATATTGTGACGTACGATAATGCGACGACCACTCCTGTAGACGCGGGAACATACGCAGTAGCTGCCACGATCACTGACCCGAACTATGCGGGTACGGCTACCGGCACGCTCGTCATCGCACAGGCGAGCCAGACGATCGCGTTCGCTCCCCTCGCTGATGTGACGATCGGCGATCCCGATTTCTCAATCAGCGCAACATCAACCTCGGGCCTCGCGGTAACCTTCACCGCAACCTCGTCCGACGTCTGTACAATCTCTGCGAACACGGTCCACCTCATGGGCCCAGGCAGCTGCATGATCACGGCAGAACAGGCCAGCGACTTGAACCATGAGGCAGCTCCCAACGTTCCACAGACCTTCACTGTGAATAACGCTCCGAATATAATCACCGTGAACTCCGCGGATGTAGCGATCACGGGCGAGGTGCCCGACACGGCGACGGTGGGTGTCCCCTACGCGGGCGCGATCCTCACAGTCTCTTCAACTGACACTGGTGTCTTCAACTGGACAGTGAGCGATTTGCCGGATGGCATAACGAGCATCCCGACGGGCAACACGCTCACGATCTCCGGAACGCCCACGACCCCGACCTCAACAACGGTCTCGGTGACCGCGACGAACGAAACGAACGCTTCAACCACCGTAACGCAAACCTATCCCCTCACGGTAAGCGACGCCCCGGCGATCACGATCGCGACCTCATCGCCTGACGTAGCTGAAGTAGGCGTGTCCTTCAGCCAAACCTTCACGGCAAGCGACAGCAATGCGACTGACACCTTTACCTTCGGTGTGGCTGGTTTGCCTGACGGCTTCACGAGCACTTCAACCCCAACGACGCTCACCATCGCTGGCACCCCGACCACGACTGATTCAATTGTTCTCAACGTGAATGCGACGAGTACCTTAAATGTCGCAAGCGCGGGCTCCTTGACCGACACAATCACGGTTGGCAATGCTCCAGCCATTTCCTTCATAACGACCTCGCCGCTTCCGGATGCGACAGTTGGCATCCCCTACACGGCGACGATTACGGCCACTTCAACCAATCCAGCAGATACCCTGACTCTCAGCACCTCAACGCCGCTGCCTGCATGGATTACATCGTTTGCGGTGAATGGCGACACAGCGACCATCTCTGGTACGCCTGAATCAGCCGATCTCGGCTCCTCAACGGTGAATATGACTGCAACGGGCGCGAACCCGGCGAGCGCCCCGACGGCCCAGGATTTCTCGATCTCGGTTCTTGCGGCGCCGGCAGTAACCATCACACCGCCCTCGCTCAACGCGACGATAGGCGTTTCCTATAGCGGAAACTTCACGGCTTCTGACGCGGACGCTTCTGATACCTTCAACTGGAACGCGAGCGGAACAATCCCTGGCTTGACCTTCACCGATGGCAACCTCACTGGCACCCCGGCCGCAACCGGAACCTTCCCGATTGACGTAACCGCGACAAACAACACGAACGGCGCGAGCACAGCGACCCAGCACTTTGACTTCGCGGTAAGCAACGCGCCAACGATCACGATCGTCTCGGGCCTCACGCCTGACACGGCGACTGCGGAGACCCCGTACAGCGCGACCATCGTTGCGACTTCAACCGACCCGGCGGACACTTTGACCTGGCAAATCGCGGGCCTGCCCGCATGGGCGACCTCGACGCCCGCCGGTGACACCACAACGGTGAGCGGCACTCCGCACGCGAGTGATGTTGGCAGTTCGACGATCAACGTCTCGGTGAATGGCAGTAACGTGCAAAGCAACGTGGCGAGCAAGAACTACACCTTGACGGTGGAAGCTGCGGCTCCAACGTCAACGCCAAGCTCCACGGTGACACTTACTCCTCCGAGCGGCGGATTCAACGACGCGACAGTGAACGTGCTCTACCCGGCACCGGCCACGATCCACGCAACGAACTCCGCGAATGCTACTGACACCTTTATCTTCGCAATCACCGCAGGCGCGATCCCGACGGGCATGGACGTAAGCACCTCTTCGGACGGCTTCTCACTGAGCATCTCGGGGACGCCGACCGCAACCGGCACCTTCAACTTCTCCGTGAACGCGACCAGCGACTCGGACAATTCGCAGAGCGCAAGCGGCGATTACAGCATCAAAGTGGTTGAAGCGCCGGCCTCCATCTCTACCATTACGATAAGCCCCGCGGCTGGCGCGCTTCCCGGCACCGAGACGGACACGAGCTACTCGCAGACCTTCACGGCAACGAACAGCGGGAACGCCTCTGACACCTTCAATTGGAACGCGAGCGGCACGATCCCTGGCTTGAACTTTGCGGACGGCCTTCTCTCCGGAACCCCAACGGCTACAGGCACCTTCCCGCTTGATATCACAGCGACAAGCGTCTCGGATGGCTCGCTCTCAACAGCGCAGCACTACACGCTTATCATAAGCGAGCTGCCTCCCCCACCGCCGACGCCGACAAGCACCCTGAACGTTACAGTGACAGTTGACAACTCAGCAGGTGGCTCGGCGACGCCTTCCGACTTTACGGTGACAATCATTGGAGGCCACCCGAGCACATCCACCTTCCCAGGCAACGCTTCAGGAACACTCGTAACGGTGGATGAGAAAATGACGTACGGCGCGAATATTTCATCGCTCACCAACTATACGGTGGGCAACAATGGAGACTGTCAGGGCAAGACGGCCCCTGCGGGCAATTCAATTCCTTGCGCCTTTACAGAAACCTTCGCTCTGCCAGCGCCGATCATTTCCGAACAAACCTCCACCAACCCGACGGATACCTCTGTTACGATCACCTGGACCACCGATCATCCGGCGACGAGCCGCGTGGTATATGGCACTGCATCGGTTTCTGATGCTTCCAGCACCGCAGCTGGTGAGCCGAACTACGGTTACGCGAACTCTACGGACGAGAACGCAGCAACGACGACCGACCACAGCGTGACGGTTTCCGGCCTCACGCCGGGTACCACCTACTATCTTCGCTCTGTCTCGCACGGCTCACCGGAGAGTGTAGGTAACGAAATAACAGTAACAACTACGGGCAGCGCAACGCAGCCCGGAGGTAATACCGGCAACGGAGGTGGAATAGTAGTGACTTCCGGCGGCGGAGGCGGTGGGGGCGGTGGTACTGGCTATTACCCACCGACGATCACGACGGGCGGCGGCCAGGTCTTGGGCGCTTCAACGACGAATCCCGGAGTACTCCTCCAGCTTCTCCAAAGCTTGATGCAACAGCTTATCGCGCTTGAGAAAAAACTGGTCACCCAGCAGCTGAAAGACGCTTCTTGTTCGGCCCAGTTCAACCAAAACCTGTCTCAAGGGATGAACAACGCCGACGTAAAAATGCTCCAAACGGTCCTGAACATGAGCGACCTCACGCAAGTGGCGCAGAGCGGCGTGGGCTCGCCGGGCAATGAAAGCACCTACTTCGGCGACGCCACGAAGAATGCGGTCATCATCTTCCAGAACATCTTTGCCGATGAGATCCTTGCACCGAACGGCCTCACTTCCGGCAACGGTTACGTAGGTTCCGCGACCCGATCAGTCCTGAATCAGCTCTGCTCGCAGTAGAACGCCCGCGCGGACGTGCGAAACGCGACACAAATCCCCGCCCCAGCGGGGATTTGTGTTAGAATAAAAATCCATGCAAAACCAACATTCAAATCAACACGAAATTGGGGTCTTTGGCGGCGGATGCTTCTGGTGCACCGAGGCGGTCTTCCAGTCCCTAAAAGGTGTTATTTCTGTGGTTCCGGGCTATGCCGGCGGAACGCTCGCGAACCCCTCTTGGGAGGCCGTCTGCACGGGCAAAACGGGCCATGCCGAGGTCGCGAGGATTAAATTTGACCCGAGTCAAGTGTCCTTTAATGATCTTTTAACGGTCTTCTTTGCCACGCATGACCCCACGACAATCAATCGCCAGGGCAATGACGTGGGTCCGCAATATCGTTCCATCATCCTCTACGCAAACGACGCGCAAAAGCGCGCCGCAGAAACGTTTATCAAAAAATTAAACGATTCCGATCCGCACGGAAAGCCGGTGGTTACCGAAGTGAAGCCTTTGGAAAAATTTTACGAAGCCGAGGATTATCACCGGAATTATTTCAAAAACAATCCCGCGCAGCCCTACTGCCAAATTATCATTGAACCAAAGGTGCAAAAGTTGGAAAAGGAATTCACGGCGCTCCTTGCAACGCACGGGAAAAACGACTAGTGAGGTGCTGCCACTACTGCCAGACGGCTGACACGGAAACCGTAGACGACGACTCAATAACAGGCGGGAACGTTGAAGTTGACCGCGAAAGCGAACCAACCATTGCCGTCCATACTGCCCCAGCATTGTGAAGATCGCCGAATATCATCTCCTCGCCCACTCCGCCGTTGCAGGCATACAAGGCGACTTCACCGCCCGCGGCAAACGGACGCGTGCCGGTGAACGGCGTACACAATGTCCCGTCCGAAAGCACCACAAGCCACGCCCAGTTTGAGGGAACAGTACTTGAGGGCACTTCGGATGCGGGGAGGGATTTCGTAAGCTTGAGCACAAAGGAAGAAGTCGCCGCCGGTGCCGCGGGATCAGCGCCGCAGAAAAGATTTTTGCTATTGGGAATCTCAAAACAAGGATCGCTTATAGCATTCCCGACGGAACAGCGCCACGCGTCCGAGCGGTAGGGCGCCGCGATTGAGTTCGTAAAGCAGGAGCCCACAACCACCGGCGTAGAACTCGCCGGCATTATCGGCACATAGGTGTTGATCTGGGTTTCCTGTAATTGGTTTCCCGAGGGCTGGCTCCCCGGCGCTGCCAGATTTGAATACGTAAAAAACCGGCCCATGCCGACAATAATGACGAGGAACATGACGGTGACGAGGACAATGGCACTGGTCCTTCGCATGATATGATCACTCAAAACGGAACGTGTTCACGATCCGGTTGAGCACGGCCGTTACCATTGCGTGATCAAACGGATGCAATCCGTAGGATTCCGGATAGTTCGCAATCTGTGACGAATGAATGGTATATTCCACCGCCCAGCATTTTCCCGCCCGAATCGTCCGGTAACTTGTCGTCTCGTAATAATTGCCCGCGCCGGCGTCCGCGAAATGAAACACGGTGAACTGGACGCCATCCATCGTAACGCTGGAAGTCGCACTCGAAGGGCCGGATGCCGGACCCGTCGCAAGGCACTGCGCAACGGCAGCGCCGTTTGCGCTATAGCCAACGGTGAGTTTCGCATCGGCAAAGTTCGTTTGCGGTTCAAAAACCCGCGGTATCATAAGGGTGAAGGCAAGAGCGTCCGGCTGCGACTCGTCCGCGCCAAACTGCCAATCGGTGGACGTCGCTATTGAATAAATATCGTTTGTATCAAAATCAATTGGATATGCGATAGAAAATCCCGCATCGCTCCTATCGCTGACCTGCCACGCAGCGACGTTTTCGTAGTAGCTCACGCTCGTAGTGACATTCTGTTGTGCGAGCGCCAAGATATCGCGTGATTCCTGGAGAGCTATTCCATATCCAACACCGTAATAGAATCCGATGAAGGGCAACGCCACAAAAAGAATGAGTGCAATGACCTTGGAATACCACGTCACCTTGTTCCACTCCACTTTCATGACCTCTCAATTATATCCTTTATACCTCGATCTTTGAAAAGAGATAGCTCCCGACACCCAAGAACACGGCGGTGATGACGGCAAGCACGACGAAGTCAATGCCGAGGCCGAAATGCGTGGTATTCACAAGGAGCGCGCGGAAGGAATCAATGCCATACGAGAGCGGGTCAACCGTCGTGAGGCCAGTAAGGATAGCGGGCAAGCCGGTGAGCGGAAAAAGCGCCCCAGACAGGAAGAACAAAGGCATGACAAGGAAGTTCATGATGAGTTGGAAGCCCTGCATGTCTTCAAGGAGCGAAGCGATGCCGGTGCCGAGCGCGGTAAAGAGCAGCGCGACGAGAAGCATAAAGATGACTGCGACGGGCAGAAGCCACCAATTATCCGGACGGAAACCGAACACCATGGAGATCAAGAAAACGATGATTCCCTGGAATGTCGCGACGGTCGCGCCGCCGAGCGTGCGGCCGATCATGATGTTGAGCCGCGATACCGGCGCGACAAGCGTCTCCTTCAAAAATCCGAACTGCCGATCCCAAATGAGCTGGATACCGGAAAAAATCGCGGTAAAAATAATGCTCATGCCGACAATGCCCGGCACCAAAAACTGAAAATAATTCCCTTGGCCTGCGGCCTGGAAAACGGATCCCAGGCCGTAACCGAGCGCAAGCAGAAAGAGAAGCGGCTGGCCAAGCGAACCGATCATCCGCGACCTTGAACGGAAATACCGCTTCAACTCACGGAGCCACATTATATAGATGGTTTTCATGGTGAATGAATTATATTGTTACCTTCTTCCCCGGTTGCCCCATGCGCGCGCACGCGAACGCAACCGGTCAACCGCGTTGGACTCCTCTTCTCGGATCACGTTGCCAGTCAGCTTAAGGAATGCGTCTTCAAGCGAAGGAGTTCCCGTCTGCTTCATGAGTTCTTGCGTGCTTCCTATGGCGACGATCTCCCCGTGATCAATGATCGCGATCCGCTGGGCTATGCGCGCCGCCTCTTCCATGTAGTGGGTCGTGAAAAATACCGTGACGCCTTCCTTCTTGTTCAAGTCCTGCAGATAGGTCCACATATGGTTGCGCGTCTGCGGATCAAGGCCGAGCGTCGGCTCGTCCAAAAATATCACTTTCGGATGGTGCAAAAGCCCGCGCGCGATTTCCAACCGCCGCTTCATGCCGCCGGAAAATTCCTTGACCAAGCTGTCGCGCCGGTCCCACAATTCCACGAACTTCATAAGTTGTTCAACGCGCTCTTTGCGCAATTCCGCAGGAACATTATACAGAATCCCATGGAATTCCATGTTTTCTTTCGCCGTAAGTTCGTCGTCCAAACTCGGGTCCTGGAACACGATGCCGAACGAGCGCCGCACTTCTTCGGGGTCCTCCGTTGGGCTGTGACCGTCGAGCACGATCGAGCCGCCCGTGGGATGCAGGAGCGTGGTGAGCATCTTGATCGTAGTGGACTTCCCTGCCCCATTCGGCCCCAAAAAGGCGAAAACCTCCCCTTTTTTGACATCAAAGGAAATATGGTTCACTGCCACAAAACCGCCGAACTGCTTCACCAAATTCTTCACCTCAATAATGTTATCCATAATGGTTAGTATATTTAAATGGTTAATATACTTAACTATTATAGCCGGCATCGGCCGCGCATGTCAAGCGACCGTGTGGACAATCGGAATGTGGTATACTAGCGATATGAAATCATTCTTTGTGCGGCTCAGCACCACCAAAAAAATCGTGGCAGCAGTGATAGTCCTACTTCTCGGATGGGGCATTTATAAATTATGGTTTGCTCCGAAAAATCCCGACTATCAGCTTGCGACGGCCGCACGCGGCACGATCGTCCAAATCGTAAGCGTGACGGGCAATACCGCACCGGTCCACAGCGTGGATCTTGCTTTTGAAATCGGTGGGACGATTGCGGCGGTCAATGCCGACGTGGGCGATCACGTGAATGTGGGCGGTGCCATCGCGCGTTTGGATACGAGCGACCTTGCAGCCCAGCTCGCCCAAGCACAAGCAGACGTAGATACCCAGACCGCGAATCTTCGATCGCTCCAGATCGGATCACGGCCGGAGGATATTCAAACCGCGCAGGCCAATCTGGACGGGGCGGAACAAGACCTTATCAATATGTATGGGAATGTGGACGGCGCGCTTACGAGCGCGTATGCAGAGACAAACGATGCCGTTCGCAACCAGCTCGCTCCCTTTTTCTCCAACCCCGAAAGCGTGAACCCGCAACTCACGTTCGTCCTCAATGACTCGCAAACGATGAACCGTGTCCAATTCCAGAGAATTCAAGCAAGTGCCGAGCTCAATGCGTGGCAGGCGGAGCTCGGCGGCATCAACGCCGCCTCCCCCACCTCAACGCTTGAGGCCGCGCTCCAAAGCGGCGCCATGCATCTTTCGGTCGTAAACGATCTTCTCACGACGGCAAGCGCCGCCATTGTGGAACAAACGGGGCTTCCCACGGCGACGCTCGATGCCTACAAGACCGCGCTCACCGCGGCGCTTACCGAAACCACGAACGCGGTGAATGGCGTGAACGGTGCCGCGCAGAACATCGCTTCGCAAAAAATCACAATCCAGGGACTGGAGGCCACACTTCAGAAAACAATTGCCGGCCCGACCACGGAGGATATCCAGGCGCAACAGGCGCAAGTGGAACAAGCGCAAGCGACCGTCCAAGGCATACAAGTGAAAATCGCGAAGGCGTCCCTCATAGCGCCAGTTTCTGGCGTAGTGACGACGCAAAACGCGAAGGTCGGCGAAATCGCGACGCCGGGGGTCGTCCTCGTCTCTCTTCTTTCCGACCAAGGCCTTGAAGTGGACGCGGATATCCCCGAAGCCGATATCGGCAAAGTGACCGTGGGCGACGCAGCCGTGATGACCCTTGACGCTTTCCAGGGTCAAACCTTCTCGGGAAAAGTAACGTACATTGATCCCGGCGAAACCGTGATTGAAGGCGTACCGACGTATAAGACCACGTTCCAGTTCGCCTTTGGCTCGGACGTAAAACCCGGTATGACCACGAATATTGATATTACAACTGCGACGCACGAGAACGTGATCTATGTCCCCCAACGGGCGGTCGTGACGAACGCCGACGGCAGCCGCACGGTCCAAGTCTATCACGGCGTGAACCAGCCGCTTGAAACGCGCGCCGTGACGGTCGGCGTCCGCGACACGCAAGGCAACATTGAAATTACTTCGGGATTGAACGAAGGAGAGGTCGTGCTCCGGTCGCCCACGTCATCATAAGCGCCCCCGTATGGCCCATGGCACTCATTGAAGCCAAGTCACTCCGAAAAGTGTACGGCGAGGAAGGGTCGGAAACCGTTGCCGTAGAAGATGTTTCGCTTTCCATCAAAGCGGGAGAGTTCGTGTCCATTATGGGACCTTCCGGATCCGGCAAATCAACCCTGCTCCACATCCTCGGGTTTCTTGACCGCTACACAAGCGGCACCTATTTTTTTGACGGAAAAGAAATGTCGGAATATACCGAGGACGAACTCGCCCACATCCGCAATCATAAGATGGGATTCGTGTTCCAAGCATTCAACCTACTCGCGCGCTCAACCGTGCTGGACAACGTGAAGCTTCCCCTGCTCTACTCGGACATCCCGGAATCGCAGTGGGATGACATGGCAATGAAGGCCGTAGAAACGGTGGGGCTCGCCCACCGCCTCCACCACCACTCGTCCCAGCTCTCCGGTGGCGAACGACAACGCGTCGCGATCGCCCGGGCGCTCATCCTCTCGCCGCAGGTGATCTTCGCCGATGAACCGACGGGCAACCTAGATTCAAAATCAGGACAGCAGGTCATGCAAACGATCCAACAGCTGAACGAAGAACAAGGCCATACGATTATCCTCATCACGCACGAGACGCATACGGCAGAACATGCGGAACGTATCCTCCATCTTTTGGACGGTCGGCTGGACTCCGATGAAAAGGTCGCAAAGCGCCGTCACACGACCGATACCTTTGAAAAATGAAATTGCGCCAACTCACCCATACCGCTCTCGTGGGCCTTGCGACCAATAAATCGCGATCGTTCCTTACGATCCTCGGGATCGTGATCGGCATCACGGCCATTATCATTGTGATGTCCCTCGGCCAGGGCGCGCAGGGGCTTATCCTCGGAGAGATCCAGAGCATCGGTTCGCGCACGATCGCGATCGTGCCAGGCAAACAACCCACGAGCCCTACCGATTTTCTTTCTTCTTTCACCAACTCCCTGAAACAGGCCGATCTCACGGCGCTTGAAAACAAAGCGAACGTTCCGCACGCGGCAGTCGTGATGCCCATTGTCTTCGGCAGCGAAGCGATTTCGTGGCAGACGAACACGTACCAAGCGACCCTCTTTGGTTCTACGGAACTCTTCGGCGACCTGTATAACGTCACGACCGACGAGGGAAACATGTTCACGGCGGACGACGTGGCAAGCCGGGCGAACGTCGCCGTGATCGGGAAAACGGTGGAGCAGAAGCTTTTTGACGGCAGTTCGGCGATCGGCGAGAAAATACGCATCAATAATACCACCTTCCGCGTGGTCGGCATCCTCGCGAGCACCGGGCAGCTTTCGTTCCTGAACTTTGACGAATCAGTTTTCGTACCCTACACGACGGCGCAGACTTATATTTTCGGCATCAATTATTTCAACCGAATGGTCGTGGAAGCGGATAGCAACAGCACCGTGAACGAAACCGTGGATGACATCACGGCGACGCTCCGCAACGATCACGGCATCATTGACCCCGCGAAAGACGACTTCTACATTCAAACCCAAGAAAGCGCCATGCAGACCGTAAGCACGATACTCACCGTTCTCACGCTCTTCCTTGCCGCGGTCGCGGCTATCTCGCTCGTTGTGGGCGGCATCGGCATAATGAATATCATGCTCGTTTCGGTCACCGAACGCACACGCGAGATAGGACTGCGCAAAGCGCTCGGCGCGACCGACCGCAACATCCTTTCCCAATTTCTCCTTGAAGCAGTTATCCTCACTGCAATCGGCGGCGTAATCGGCATTGCGCTCGGCGGCTTGGTTTCCTTTGCGGTGGCTTTTCTCTTAAGTCACCTATACGGGCTTAACTGGCAATTCATTTTGCCCTGGAGCGCGGTGGCCTTGGGCCTCGGCGTCTCGTCAGGCATCGGGCTCATCTTTGGCATCTATCCTGCCAATCAGGCATCAAAAAAGAGCCCTATAGAGGCGCTGCGATACGAATAGGGACCACTACAAGGTACTCTGCGGCTCCCTTTGGTTACGGCCATCTTTTATCGGTAATATGGATACGCTCTCTCGTGAACGCGTCAATTGGCTTTTCTATGCCATAAATACGGGCTTCAAACATATCAAAACGCGCATTGAAGTGCCGCTCCATGTCTTCAAGGCGCCTGTCAATATCGTCAAAGCGTTTATATATATCATCAAAACGCCTGTCTACCTCATCAAAGCGCTTGTAAGTGTTTTTGAATTCCTGCTGAATGAGCAACGCGAGATCGTCTACGGTCATACTCCCAAGCTTAAAAGGAAAAATTATTCTGTCAAAGGTTCTTTAATAAAAATTTAATGAAAAATAAACCGCCCCGGCGGAATGTCGGAGCGATTTGTTTTTTTGCTTTTCTGTTTTCTTACCTCTTGCCGTGCTTCTTCCCGCGGCGGGTCCTTTTCGGCTTCGCCGCTTCCTTTGCACTCTTTGCACCCTTTGCACTCACCATCTTCGCGAGCACCTTGGCGTCCTTCCGCAAGCGCTTCCACTCATCCTTCATGTCGCGGGTTGCCTTGACGAGCTCCGCGGCGTTCACATTGTGCAGCCCCGCATAGCGCTTCATCGCACGCGTGACTGCACGATGATATTCCTTTTTGCCCATCCGATGCGCCTTCCGCACGTTCTTCGCCACTTCTTTCCTTGCTCTCGCGACCCACGCTTTCGCTCTTGTCCTCTGCTTCTTATCAGACAAAAGATATGCGGCCGCGGCCGCGAGTGCGGCAGCGGTCAGAACGCCCGCGCCGGCCTCCATCGCCATTTTTCTCATTCGTTTCTTCATGACCATGTTGTGCTATCTTTTGGTTTATTTTCTCGACCTTGGCGTTGCCTTCCTGCGGCGGAGCCGCTCAAGAAATTCCATAACATGCCGCAGCTTGAACCCGTCGCGCCGCACTTCTATCCGTAAATCATGCAAGTCCTCACGGAACAAGATGGTTTCTTCATGCACCTGTGCCGTGATTTTCTTGATATCGCTCAAAATCTTGGCAAGATAAATAAGCACCACCGTGAGTACCACCGCCACGACAACCACTGCAATCGTCGTCACAAAAAAGAAAATGTCGGCGTGGATCAAGGTATCCATGTATTTCTATTATAGCACACACCACTACGCTACCTCCGCGTTGTAGCACTGCTCGCAGTACACAATCTCCGGCCGGTCAGGGGCGTAGCTTGTCTCAAATTCGTTGGGGCATTTTTGATTTCCATGAAAATGTAGCGCAGAGCCGCCGGGGCGCTGGCAGGATCGATGCCAAAGCTTAAGAGGATTCCGTTGGCGGATCCGTGCATAATGACGGCAGTTTGGGCAGAGCGCGGGAATTGTGACTTCAAATCTCCGATATAATACAAGCTCTTCCGGCGTAATACGGAATGCCGCCGTGCATTGTTCGCGGCATTTGCCGCCGTGTGCACATTCAAAAATCTCGTTCAATAAGGAATTGTCCAGTCCCTTCACGTCAGAAGCTCTTTTTGTCGCGGTGTAGTTTCTTTCTTCGCGCTCCCTCCAAGCAAAGCCAAGACGGAGAGCATTACCCTTATCAAGCGGAAAATATTCTTGAGCTACCGTTTCGTCATAGGCGAACGGTGAGTGCTCAATTGGAAAAAATTCACCATATCGGTATTGCCGTCCCTCCTTATCTCGAAAGGGGACCTGCGCCATCTGCCCTTTGATCTTTTGAACCAAAATCTCGTATTCTTCCTTGGAATATTGCTTATTGAAAACACAACAATGCTTATCCCGCAGGGCGACGCTGCCAAACAAGTCGCTTGAGCCATGGCACATTTCGCAGTATTCAAGATGGTGATTGTCGTAGGAAATACTGGAAAATTTGGAGTAGCTCAGGCGATTACCGGCATGACATTCATATTGCTGTTCACAGTTGAACGCGGGTTCATAAGCGTCATAACAATCCTTCAAATTTGCGGCGTCTGTACTATAGGCAGCGTTCTCGGACTCGTAGACATGGAAACTATGCCTTACGTTCTTGCATTCAAAGAGGTAATCCCCCGTAGAGTTCACGATCTTGTTGAATGTAGCATACTTGCGGATGCTCTTCTTCAGCACCTCATTTTCGAATTGTTCCCGGAGCCGCGCGAGGACTTGGGAATTACCAGTTTTTATCGCACCGATCCTTTTTTCGTATTCCTCTTTTGAAAGCTGCTTGTTCTCAAACATAAAGCTTTTGTTGCGTAGGTTTGAGGACATAAAACAATGGTTGCATCCGCGGCAGTCATAAAGAAAGGCGCAATCCAAACATTCCGCGCAAAGGAACAAAAATTTGCTTCTTGAGCATTTATCGCATTCATTAAGCTCATAACAAAGTTCCGATTCAAGAACACCGTAGCAATCCATCACATCGCGGCAGTTGATGATCCACTTGCAGTAGAGCCCGTTTTCACTGAAGCCGGAATCAACGCATAAATAGCAGTCCTTGGGGTGGTCGGTGTGATTCGTATACGGGCTGTTCACCGGATTTTTCTGGTACAGGGCAACCCGGGGAACTGCCAGGCTCAATTCGTAAAATTGTTCAAAGAACGATTTTGAAAAATCGTATTCCCGGCCGTATTCCAGCGGATCCCACTTGTCGCTCCACCAGCATGCATTGCAATACACCTTAAATTTGCTCCCCCTCGGATACATGGAAATAACGTCCGAGTGGCAAAAATCACAAGCACGCTTGTAGAGCGTCCGTTCGTTGCGGCGAGCCATTTTCCGCTGCAGTCTGCAATCCGGGCAGAACGTCGGCGGTGGCACTTTTATCTTCTCATAGAACGCAAAGTCGTCCGGTTCTATCGTGAACCGAGCTTTGCAATTCTGACAGATTTTGGTTTGAGGCGTCTGAATAATCAAATTATAGCATCTGCCCCGCACTCCTTGCTCTCTTCCCGAGCCGCGCAAGCGCCTTTCGCTTTTGCTCCGGCGCGAGGCGCGTCTTCCGCACCGCATTGCCAAGCATCATGATCGTCTGGTCAAACGTCCTTCGGTCCACGGGATATGGCGTTGCATCCTTGCCTCCGTGCGCAAAACTGTAGCGTGCGGGATCCTCGTAGGACGGCTTCGCTCCGTAGATCACCTCGCCAACGAGCGCGAGCGCCCGGACGGTCTTCGGCCCCACCCCGGGAATGGCAATCAGTTTTTCATAATTCGCGGGCTTCCGGTCCATCACTCTCGCCAAAACCTTTTCCAAATATTTGCTCTTTGAAAAATCCTCGTGCACGACGGGATGACGCTTGAACTCGCGCGTTCTTAGGTTCATAAGGGTAAGTTGTTCTCCCCGGCTGTTCTCAAACTTCGCCATCTGTGAAAGCGGCGAAGCATATTTGCGCAGGAGTTTGATGTCTTTCATAAGCGTTGCGTAGCCGGCTTGCACAAGCTCGGTGGAAATCTGCCGCGTTTCGGCGCTGCGCTTTGCCGTAAGGTCCAAGACCCGGTTCAACACCACGGGCGACGAGATGCCCGAATGCGGCTCGCAAACCAAATCGTTGATGTTCTCCGAGAACCAGTGATACCGCCGCGCCGAACGCGCTTCCTTGTTCATCCCCTGCTGCACGACCGCCCACGCGCCCCTACGCGAGAAGAAAAACGAATGATGATAGAGCTGAAAACCGTCCTGCACGAGCGCGCTGTCCACCTTCGCGCTCATTTTGGAATTGTACACAAGGTTTGCTGCTGCGGGTGCGGGAAGTGAGAGGCGCTCACCCCATTGGGCAATTTCCTCCGGCGTCTTCCGCGAGGTCTTCCCCTTCCCGCCGCAAATGAAAATGCCGAAGTCGCGCTCGTGGCCGCGGATGGCCTCCTTGAGCGCCGCCGTTAGTATCGTCGTGAGCCCCGATGCGTTCCAGTCAAACGCGAGCACCGTGCCAAGCGACTGGAACCATACCGGATCCGCAATTCGCTTGATGAACTCGTCCGGCCCGTACTCCGCGACGAGCACATACATCATCTCGCGGCCCAGTTTCACCATGCGCTCAAAAAGCCACGGCGGACAGCGGCCGTAATCAAGCCCAAACGAAGCAATCCCGCGCTGGATCATACCCCCATTATAACTCAATGCGAGATTGCCAAAGCTTTCTCAATCTTTGTAACACGGCGTTCCAAGATAAGGTATTCCCTGGCATGGATATGGCGATCTAATTTCTTCCGTATCATCTCCAATTCTTCTTTGATTTTAATGGCCGACTTCTCAAGCACAAAAACTCTCCCGTCGAGGACGTCTAAATGTGCTTCTATACGTTCAATACGAATTTCCAACTGCCTCAACCTCTCATCCAAAACTGGAACATACTCCAGCAAGTGGTCAAGTTTTCCGTTGAGCTGTTCCAAGATAACACCGAAATAGCGCTCGGCCTCGGGATTCAACATGCCCGTTGGAATTTTTTCCATGGTGGCTTCCATAGTAACGCTCAAAACAAAAAGGTCAACAAACCTTTAATAAAAATTTAATCTTTCGCTTCGTCCGCCTTTTCCAGTTCCAGGCACACCGAATTGATGCAATACCGCTTGCCGCCTTTCTCCTTAGGCCCATCGTCAAAAACGTGCCCGAGGTGCGCGCCGCAATTCCTGCAAATCACTTCCGTACGGTGCATGCTATAACTTGCGTCCGGACGCAGTTCAACGTGCTCCAAATTCATCGGCTCAGTGAAACTCGGCCAGCCGGTGCCGGAATCAAACTTGGCATCGGACGAAAAAAGTCCCGCGCCGCATGCCGCGCAACGGTACATTCCTTTCGCGTGCTCGTTTACATACTTACCGCTAAACGGCGCCTCCGTGCCGCCTTCGCGCATCACGCGGCGCTGCTCCGGGGTCAGTTTTTTGTTCTTGTTCATTGGTTTATGCCCTGCCAACAAGATGACATAACCTACTATATCAGCCCGCTGACGTCGCGGATGGTAAGAAGAACCATAAGCACAATAAGCAGGGCGAAACCGAGACTGTTTACCCACGCCTCCGTGCGGTATGAAATCGCCGAGCCCTTTATTTTCTCAAGAATTGCCATCAGAAACCTTCCCCCGTCAAGCGCCGGGAACGGGATGAAATTCACGACGGTCAAATTAAGAGAGATCACCCCGAAGAGCTGCAGCAGATACACGAGGCCGATTTTTCCTGTTTCTTCCGCGAGCCCGAAAATGCCGACCGGCCCTACCACGCCTGGCAAGAGCGAGGCATGGAAAAAAAGCTGTACGAATAACTGGTAAAACGCGAGGACGGTGAGCCACACAATGATCCCCGCATCCATAAGACCGTCCTTGAGCGCTGCAAAAAATCCCTCCTGCGGCGTGCCGGCTTCCGCAAGCGCCACGCCCACCGCGCCTTGGCCCGGCGCCGTCTGCACGCGCGGCACGACGTTGAAATCAATTTCTTTGTTGCTGCGAAATACGGCAATCGTGGTCGTTTCTCCCCGGCGCATGTTGACGAAATCAATAAAACTCTGCGCACTTGTGAAATTTTTCACCACGTCCCCCGCCATAATACCCGCCTGCGACGCAGGCGAATCCGCCTGTACTCCGCTCACGACGAGCGCCTGCGGCGCGCCGATCATAAGCGTAAGCGAAAGAAAAAACCATCCGAGGAGGAAATTCACAAGGATCCCCGCGAGCACGATGATGCTTTTTTTCCACGCGGGTTGTGCATAAAGGAAGCGCGACGCGTCCGGGGCCTTCTCGTAAGTGGCAGTGGCGCTCGGTTCCAGCATCTCAAACTCCCCGCGCTCGCCCGCAATTTTCACGAACCCTCCGAATGGCAGCCAATTCACGCTATATTCCGTACCCCCTTTCTTCCAGGCCTTGATCCGCGGCGGAAAACCGAAGCCGAATTCATCAACCTGCAAACCAAATGCCTTCGCCGCAAAAAAATGTCCGGCTTCGTGACCGAGGATAAGGAGCGAAAGACCGACGATGACAAGAATAATGATGAGCATATGGTAAATACGAATTACCCGCCGAGTTCGGTTAACTTGCCGCTCACGAGTGCTTCCACGCCCCCATTTGCCTTATCCACCGCTTTCTGGGCCCTTTCCTTTGATTTGAACGCTTCGTCTTCGGTGATTTCCTTTTTATTCTCTGCGCCCTTCAGGTGCTTCATCGTTTCGTCGCGCTTCGCGCGAATCTGGATCCGCGCTGTCTCCGCAGTCTTTTTCACAAGTTTCGCCAATTCCTCGCGCCGCTCGTTGCCAAGGGGCGAAAGCGTCGCCAAAATGTTATTGCCGTTATTCGTCGTTGAGAGCCCGAGGTGCGCGCCTTCAATCGCCTTCATCACGGCGCCGAGAGCGTTCTGATCCCACACCGTGATTTGAATGGTGCGTGGAGGGAGAATGCTTAACGAGCCGAGCTCGCGGACAGAGAGCATTTGATCATACAAGTTTACTTTGATGTCCTGCACGAGCTCCACCGACGGCCGGTTGCCGCGGATCTGCCCGAAGTCCTGCTTCAATTTTTGGACGGCGGCCGCAAGCCCCGCCTCAAGGTCTTTGATGAATTGTTCTCCCGTGGTCATGATGGAGTAAGAAGATTTTCCAACTGCAAACGCGGATTCAAACCAAAGTTGGTGATATTCTGATACAACGCGAGCGCCTTGTGCCAAAGTGCAGTATTCGCTTTGGACGGCTTCTCCCACGCTAGGATTATTATAACCGCGTCCAGAAATTTTCGTAAGTTGAACTCCTCGGGCTCCAACAATCGCTTGATAACATCGCGCCGTCCGGCGGGGGCGGCTTTCAAGAATGTTTCTGCCCATGCAAGATTTTTTTGGAACACCTCATCATTGAGCAACCGCCACGCAAGCCCCGGCTTGCCAAGCGCCTTCTTTGTGAGCGACGCCGCCTTCGCCTTTGAAACTCTCTGCTCTTTTTCCATCCATGCTGCGATTGCCGCTTCCGGCACCGCGCCGAAGTAAATCTTCTGCAGCCGCGAAAGGATGGTTGGCATGAGGCTTTCCAAGTCAGAGGTGACGACAATCAAAAGCGAGGATGCCGGCGGTTCCTCGGTGATTTTCAAAAGCGCGTTCTGCGCGTCATTCGTCAAAAATTCCGCATCGTCAATGACAAGCGTGCGCTTTGCGCTCACATTCGGCTTTTGCCAAAGGAAATGTTTAATCTCGCGGACCGCATCAATGCTGATGGAATCTTTCAAATTGGGATCCAGCTGCTTCGCAAATGCGACGTCAATCACTTTCGTATCCTGCAGAACTTCGCTTTCAAAGGGCGCTTCAAATGCGCCCTTTTCTAAATAACGCGCAAGGGCGAGCGCCGTCGTACGCTTCCCGACCATAGGAAGTCCGTAGAAAATATACCCGTGCGAAAGCTCGCTATTGTGAGCGAGCCGCGTAAGATCTCCGATTATCTTTTCATGCCCGATCACCCCTCTCATCGTTTTACCGCTTATTGAGCAACGTACGCTTATAGGTATCCAGATGGTTCAGGATGAGGCCAGTGCCCTTTGCGACGCAAAAGAGCGGATCCTCGGCCACGTAGGCCTGCACACCCAGGAAACGCTCAAAAAACTCGGGCATGTGGTGAAGCTGCACCGAGCCGCCCGAAAGGATGATGCCCTTTTCCATGATGTCTGCCACAAGCTCCGGCGGCGTTACATTGAAGACGTTTTGGATGGCACTCGCGATCTCAATAAGAAAGGGGTTCAAGGCCTCCGCGATTTCGTTTGAATTGATCGTGATGTCCTTCGGAAGTCCGGTCACGAGGTCCCGCCCGCGGATCTGATATTCCATTTTCTCCTTCGTCGGCATCGCGGAACCGATCTCAATCTTCACGTTCTCGGCAGTTTGTTCGCCGATCGCGAGGCCATATTTCTTCTTCACGTAATCCATGATCGCCTGGTCAAATTTGTTCCCTGCAATGCGCAAACTATTCCATGACACGATACTCCCCAACGCAATCACCGCCTGTTCCGATGTGCCGCCGCCGACGTTGATGATCATGTTCCCCGAACGCGCATTGATGGGGATGCCAGCGCCCAACGCCGCAAGGATCGGCTCGCGTACGATAAACGCATTCCCCGCGCCCGCTTCGCGCGCCGCGTTCATCACCGCGCGCCGTTCGGTCTGCGTTATGCCCGCAGGCACGGAAATCACCACGTCCGGCTTTACCAGATTGAACCAGCCCACAGCTTTTGAAATAAAATACGTGAGCATCGCCTTTGTAATGTAATAATCGGCAATCACGCCGTCCTTGAGCGGGCGGTAAGCCACAATCTCTTCCGGGGTCCGGCCGATCATTTCCTTCGCTTCGCTCCCCACCGCCAATACCGAATTATCCGGCTGCGTCAAGGCAACGATCGTCGGCTCGTTGATAATAAAACCCTTCCCAGGCACAAAAACGACGGTATTCGCCGTCCCTAAATCAATGCCAATTTTCTTGCGGAACATACCCATAATTTAACGTAAAAAGGCCTAAAAAGCAAAGCGGGCGGGGTCGTTAACGCATAGCGCGTGTCGCGACCCCCGCCCTAGAACCTCTCTACTGAGGTGGCGGCCATACTGCGATGCCGCCTATCTCTCTCCCACCCTCGTCTTGGAATACAATCCCCTTCACATTGAGAGCAAGTGGGCGGGACATGCCTCGCTCGTCAACGCCATCGCGGTCGAAGAGTAACGAAGGACATGCCCGTTCTCCTCTCTCTCTGAAACAGTAATCCACCTCCAAGTCTGAACTTTCTTTTAAATACTTGAAAGTGGGGGCTTTTTCTGCTCTCGCCACGTCGGGGGCAATTACTATCCCGACGCAGCCGTCCTCGACGCACCTCAACTTGAGGGTCTTGGGTGCGTCGTATTTCACTACCACGCCAACCACAACGACGAACAGAATGCCCGTTACTACCCAAAGGATCTTATCTCGCATTTTTTGCAGCCACCTCCGTTGTTAATTTCCCCTCCGAAGAGAATGATAGCATAAAATAGAATATTGTCAAGCGCCCGTGCCTGTGCGCTGTCAGCCAACGTGGAGCTTTTGAGCGACTTCGTCCTCGCAAGAGCAATAGAGCTTCGCGCCGCACCTAGGGCGCAGTCCTCCTGATGTCCGCGCCCAACTGGCGCAACCGCCCGTCAATGTGTTCGTAGCCGCGGTCTATCTCGTGGATGCCTTCCACCTCGGAAACGCCATCGGCGATGAGCGTGGAAAGAATATCAAGCATTCCAGAGCGCAAATCGTGCACGGTGAGGTTTGCACTCCGAAGCGGGGTAGGCCCTTCTATAGTCGCGTAATGGAGAAATCCCTTTCCGGCCAAGCGGCATTCTTCTCCCTGTGGGCACTCCGCTCCCACGGCGATCTTCGCGCCCATTTCGTTCAGGTCGTGCGCGTAGGCAAAGCGATCTTCCCAAATCGTCTCATGGATCGTTGAGGTACCTTTCGCCTGGGTGAGGAGCACGCAGAGCGGCTGTTGCCAATCGGTCATGAAACCGGGATGCACGTCAGTCCGCACCGAAAGTGCTTTCAATGAATTTTTCCGCCAAAAGGCAATGCCGCCGTCTGTCACCTCGTATTGTGCGCCGAGCCTTCGCACGACATTCAAAAAAGTAATGAGATCATCCTGCCGCGCCTCTTTCACAAGAATCCTTCCGTTCGTCGCAATCGCAAGGCAGGCGAAAGAAACCGCTTCGTTCCGGTCCGGTATGATCCGGTGCGTCACGCCGTGCAAGCGCTTCACGCCCTCAATCGTAATTGTGCGCGGCGGCGCAAGCTCAACGATCGCTCCCATCTTCTGGAGCATTTTTATGAGATCCACGATCTCCGGCTCCAGCGCGGCATTCTTTATAACCGTCTTTCCTTTTGCAAGCACCGCCGCGAGGATGGTATTTTCCGTGGCGCCTACGCTCGGGAACCGAAGTTCAATCTCCGCGCCGTGGAGCCCATACTTCGCCCACGCATGATAGCTGTTCTTTGTAATCTGAAGTTGCGCGCCGAACTTTGCGAGCGCTTCCAGATGGATGTCCACGGGCCGCGCGCCAATTTTGTCGCCGCCCAAGACCGGCACTTCCGCTTCTCCCGCGCGCACAAGGAGCGGCCCCAAGGCAAGGATGGGAATCCTGTTCCGCCGCGTGAGTTCCAAAACGCGGCTATTCTTGATCTCGCGTGTCTCAATCTTTGCCGTGGACCCCACGATTTCTATCTCACTGCCGATGGTTTTCAAAAGCTCAACGACAATGTCCACGTCCCCTATCTGCGGCACGTTCTCCAAGATGCACGGCTCGTCTGTGAGGAGCGACGCCACCATCATTTTGGAGATCGCGTTCTTCGCACCGGCAAGTTTAATCTCGCCGAAAAGCGGCTTGCCCCCTTTGATTACGAATTTTTCCGCCATGGTTCGTTCGTTCACCGCCCGCGCGTTATGAAACCGAAATCTTTTTTGTAATAAACTCGGCAAGTTTATCAACCGCAATCCGCTCCTGCTTCGCCGTATCGCGGTCGCGTACGGTCACCGTATCTTTGAGTTTCACATCGCCCTCGCCAACCGTATCAAAATCAACTGTGACACAAAATGGCGTCCCAATCTCATCCTGTGCGTAATAGCGCTTGCCGATATTCCCACGGTCGTCCCATGCCACAATGAACTGTTTGCGGAGATTGTCGTATATCTTTCTTGCGACCTCCACAAGCTTCGGCTTGTTCGCAAGCAGCGGAAACACCGCCGCCTTGTACGGCGCGAGGTGCGGCCTGAGCTTCAGGAGCACCCGATCACCGTCCTCAGCATAAGCACTCAAAAGCATGGCAAGGACCGTGCGGTCAACGCCGAATGTCGGCTCGATCACGTGCGGCCAGAAGGCCTCGCCCGTCTGCGCGTCGCGGTACGGCGGCTCCTTGAAGTGATTCTTGAGGTCAAAATCCGTGCGGTACGCAAGGCCGTAGAGTTCTTTCTGTCCGAACGGATACTCAAACTCGAAGTCAACTGTCCGCTTGGAATAATGCGCGCGGTCATCCACTCCGATCTCCACTTCGTGCACCTTACTTACGTCAATGCCGACATCGCCAATCCATACCATCGTCTCCTTCCGCCACATTTCAAAATAATCTTTCCAGTCCTCGGCGCGCGCGGGGGGTGCCACGAAATATTCGATCTCCATCAGTTCGAATTCGCGCGTTCGGAAAATGAAGTTGCCCGGCGTGATCTCGTTGCGGAACACTTTCCCCGTCTGCGCGACACCGAATGGCAGCTGCCTCCGCATCGTATCCAAAACATTTTTGAAGTCCACAAATATCCCTTGCGCGGTCTCCGGCCGGAAATATGCTACGTTCGCCTGCTCTTCCGCCGGCCCGACGAACGTCTTGAACATCAAATTAAACTGGCGCGGCTTGGAAAATTTACCGCCACAGTTCGGGCACTTTTTTCTTGACAAGAAATCTTGCTTTTCTTCGGGGTGGTCTTTGTAGTAGTCAAATTGCATGAGATCATCCAGTTGATCCTGTCGGAATCGCTTCTTGCATTTTTTGCATTCAATGAGCAGATCGGCAAAGCCGGCGGAAAGATGCCCGCTCGCCGCCCACACCTGCGGATTCATGATGAGCGCGGAGTCCAGCCCGATCACATCGTCGCGCCGGTGCACGAATCGCTCCCACCAAAAATTTTTGATATTATTTTTCAATTCAACCCCAAGCGGCCCGTAATCCCACGAGTTTGCAAGCCCGCCGTAGATCTCCGATCCAGGGAACACGAACCCGCGGCGCTTCGCGAGCGAGACGATTTTTTCCATGAGGGCGTTCTTCGGCGCGTTCATATTATTGCGTGACGCGGCGATCCTGACCCGGACTGATGGTTTTGTCGTTAGGCAGGTCGGTCGTAACCGCGGGCGCGGAGGCCGTAAGCGTTGAGCTTGTGAATGCATCCATCGCCTGGAGCGCGGTTGGACCAAGCAATGTCACCGCGCTTCCCACCTGGTTGACCGCCGGCGTATTCGCCACCTGAAAGATCGCCTCGGCGGGCTGACCGGTGATGCCGGTCGTCGCAGGAATCGCAGGAATAGTCCACGAGACGAAACCGGTCGCCGCGTTGCAAGATGGCGCCGTCGTCATGTTGCTCTGGATCACGCCCGTGCACGCAGTCCCCGACTGCAGATAGGCCGATACGGTCACGTTTTGCGCATCCGTGGCGTAATTCACGATAACCCAATGAATCGTATATTGCGTCGCCTGGTTCACGGTCGGAGGGTACGGTCCTGAATTCAAAATGCCGGAATTCGCGTCTCGCCAATAGCCATCCGCGGCAACGGAAATGTTCCCGCCTACTTTGTTCTCTATGCTCGCGGCGGAGACCGTGGAACTCCCCGCCGTGTCCGGCGGCACCGTGGGCGACGAAATCTGGGCGCTCACCTTGAGCGCGTAATCCTTGTCGCTCAAAAGCCGGATGGGATACGACGATGCCGTCCTTACGTGAATATTCACCGATCCCGACTGCCCCGGCGCGAGCGTCAAAAGCTGCGGCGTCGTGGCAGCCGACCACATAACGGTGTCGGTGAGGGAATTGAACGCGCCGTTTGTCTGGAGCGTCGTGAAATCAAACATCTCACCCACGAGTGCTGCCGTGAGCGTCATGTTTTGAAAGGTCGTATTTGAATTATTGGCGTAGGAAAGAACGTAGGTGAGTGCATCGCCTGGCTGCGCCACGTAATCGGAAGTATTGTTCAGTGTGAGGGTAAGCGAAAGCGGCGAGGCGCTGATCGCAAGGTTTGCCGTCTGTTCGTTCAGGGCATAGGTTTCACCCATCACTTCCCCTGTCAAATTCCCTATCATCTGGTAGGTCGCATTCTGCGGCCCCACGACGTTGCCTGTGACCGTCAGTGTCCCACTTCCCATCGCAGGGACGGTTCCCAAATCCCACGAGTTGTTGCCTGCGCTTGCGGGCGACATGCTGCTCCGCGTGAACGAAAAAACCGGCGGGTATTGGAGCGCAAGCTTCACGTTCAGAAAACTGTGCGAGGTATTGTTGGTGTAGGTCACCGCAGTATCAAAATCCTGGCCGCTGAACACGTTCGTCGGAGGGACGACGCTCACGCTGATCGCGAAGTCACCTACGACGAGGTCCGCCCCCCCGTCGGTTTCAAACTGCGTTTTTGCGGCGGCGTCCGTGCTGTAGGTAAGCTTGGCGTCAATGTGCTTCACGCTCTTCGGATCGCCCGTCACGATAAGATTGAAATCCTGCTCATTGATGCTGCCCGGGCCAAGATCGCCCACCGTCTGCTGCATGACCCGTTGGCCCGGAGATTGTCCGACAAAGGAAATGTTATCGGGAACGGTGACCGAAAGCGTCGCACCCTTCAGAATGTTGGAAGAATAATTTGAGAACGAAACCGCCAGAGTAAAAGGATCGCCCACGAGCACTTGATCGGGCTTGTTCGGGAATCCGATGCTCACATTGGGACTTCCCGGCGGTTTGAAAAGAAAAAAGTACCAGATACCCGCGCTTACGAGGACGACAAAGACAACTAAAAACCAAATGAGGGCGTGGCTCTTCGCCGGCTCTCCTTCGTCAATCTCCTCGGCCGGCTCTGGAGGCTGCGGCGGCACGGATTTCGGCGGCGCAGATCTGGGCCTGGGCGGCACAGGCTCCGGCGCCTCATATTCAAATTTTTTCTTTTTGCTCTGCCAAACCGCGTTCGGGTTATACTTAGGGCTCATCTCCTAGTAATAGTAACGCATCCCGCTCCAATTTTGAAGCGCATGGGGCGCAGAAAAATTCCTGCTTCGGGATATAAAACGCGGCGGCCTTTCTGCCCTTGCCGCACTCTTCACAAACCGCTTCTCGCGGATCCCAGCCGAGGATTCGCAGCACATTTCCCCAAGGGAAGCGTTGCTCCCTGCGCTCCCGCGTGAGTTCATTCCACAGCGCGGTGTCAGGCTCCCCTTCCGGAAGCATCTTGTTCAAAAAATGGAGGTCGGTCGGCGACGCGGCAAGCCTCCCGTACTTCAACGCATCCGCGATCTGCACGCCGTTGCCGTTCTCGCCGCTCCGCGCCACAAAGCGCACCTTGGCGAGCGTGCCCGGTTCCAGATGCCCCGCAAGCTTGGACGTAATCTTTCTTGCGCTCGTCGCCTTTCCCTTCAATTTCCCAAACCGCTTGGTAAAAAACGAATACCGCGCATCAAAATCCCGAATCGGCTCCTTTTCCAACACGACGGCCTCCGTCACGTATTCCTGCATCCTTCCATCATACCAATTTGTGCGGGACAGCGAACCAAGTTCGAACCTATTTTAAGTCCATAGTTTGACAGGGTCGGCCGTTATTTCGACTTCTTTGCGTAGTACCAGCTGTGCACACACGCGGCGACATATCCAATCCAGATACCGCAGATAACTGAGAAAATATCGTGAAACGTGGCGGCGGAGGCGAGGAAGTAACCGACAGCCAATATGACAAGGGTTACGGCGATAGTCCCAATATAATATTTTTTCATATTTTGTAATTAGGTTTTTATGGCCCTTAGGATCGGATCAAATTCGAACCTATTTTATGCAGAAAATCCGTTTATAGATGCTTTAGGAATCTCAAGTAGAATGCTATAAATATTAGAACAATTCCCACATTCACAGCTAGCCGTTCCCAAAAGAGGTTCCTGAAGAATAGGATATCCACGCCGATTATGACGGCTACCATCAGCACAACGAAGACCGCTGCGACATATGAGGAGTTCATGACTTAATCATACTCCTATTTAAATAGATTCGCTCCAGGGTTCGAACCTATTTTACCCAATTAAAATCTATACTTTTTGTCTTTGTGCGCGGGAGAGGAATCGAACCTCCAAGCCTTTCGGCATGCGCCCCTCGAACGCACGCGTTTACCGTTTCGCCACCCGCGCAGCTATAACCATTTGCCCTCAACCGCAAGCGCTTTCTCAATTTTTTCACGTTTGCGAGAAAGGCAAACTACATGCGGATTATAATACAATTTTGGCAGTAATTGCAACGATTCTGCTTTTGCATATTTCATTTCGTACATGGGCGTCTTGCCAGTTATCGTCATGTGGCCTTTGATGCCGAGTTTTCCAAAGACATTAGCCCTAATCCATTCAATATGAGCACGACTTGCCGAGAGAAAAACAGTATAAAACATATAGCTTGACCGCCATCGCGGATCCCAATACGAATAAAAGGTGTCGTCACCGTCGAGATGGCCGCGGAGAAAATCAAAGAAGTATTCTTCCGGTATTTTTACCGCTCCGATGATTTTTGTCTTGCGCGGCATGAGCCCGATATCAAAAAGAAAATTATAAAAACTCACATCGCCGAATTGAACTCGCATGGCCTTTCTCCCGGAGCCGCTTGTTTTAAAGCCGATTTTCGTTCCGATGCCCAAACATTTCTTGAAATTCAACAATTGTTCTTCGTCCTTGGAAGTAAGATCAATGTGCCGTCCATCCGATGACAAACATCCGTCCGTCATCAAAAGCCCGATCGCATATGCGAATTCGGCCGACCATTGAAGCTTGATTTTCCCAAATGATTTCACAATCTCACCCTAGCACGCAAGAGTCGCGCAACACGCTCCAAAAGCTTGTGAGCGACTTCGTCCTCGCAGGAGCGAACAAGTTTTAGGTGCGTGTTACACCGATACGTCGAGCTTTGCTCGGATGCGCGCGCCGGAGATGCCGCGGACAAAATACAATTTTGAACGACGCACTTTCTTTGGACTCACAACGACCGTCACTTTTTGGATAGCGGGCGAGTGCAGTGGATAGACTTTCTCCACGCCGACTCCCGCAACGATCGTACGGACCGTGAAGGTCGCCCCGGCTTCCGCACCGTGCTTGCGCGCGATCACAAGCCCCTCAAAGGGGGTTTTGCCTTCATACACCCGGACCTTGGCTCCGGGCTTTATCCTTTTCATAACATCTTCTGTAATCATATTATTGTGCCAACGATTCTATCTTTCCAATGAGATCATCAATGGAAATCTTCACCTTCACGAAATATTCCTGCGCGCCCAGCTGCCGTGCTTTCTCCACATCCGATTCTTGTGCGAGATTGGAAAGAATCACGACGGGGACTTTTTCAAGTCCCGGCGTGATAGCGATCGTCTGTAATACCTCAAATCCGGTCACGCGCGGCATGACGAGGTCAAGGGTAATGAGATCCGGTCTTTCTTTCCGCAACGACTGGATTGCCTCATCGCCGTTAAACGCCTGGATGACCGTGTAGCCATCCCTTTCAAGGCGCGCCTTGATCAAGGAAGACAAGAACTTGTCGTCCTCAATCACCATAACTTTCTTTCCCTGCGGCATGCTCGTAATGCTTATTGTATCACATTCGCAAAGAGCTTTTTAGTTGCCCCAACCTTAACGCGCGACCGCGCGTTATCGACTTAGTTTAATTGATCCACGCACTGCTTCCGCAACGCGTGCCTTGTTACGACTTCTGCCATGTCACCGAGCTTACCCTTATCCCCAAAAGGAGATTTCAGATATTCCCGGCTTCCTTGCAGTGACGGGCAGTGAGTACAGGACTCGAGAACGTATTCACCGCAACGTGGCTGATTTGCGATTACTAGCGATTCCGGCTTCATGAGGGCAGGTTGCAGCCCTCAATCCGAACTGAGGCAACGTTTGATGGGATTAGCTCCGCCTTGCGGCTTCGCGACCCTCTGTCGCTGCCATTGTAACACGAGTGTAGCCCAGGGCATCAAAGGGCCATGCGGATTTGACGTCATCCCCTCCTTCCTCCCAGCCTTAAAACTGGTAACCGGTTACTGGTAACCAGCTACTAGGCTTAGGGCTGGGCAGTTCCGAGTGACACTTGTAACACTCGATAGGGGTTGCGCTCGTTACCCCACTTAAGGGAACGGTTCAAACTACGAGCTGACGACAACCATGCAACACCTGTCCTTGCTGTCCTTGTGAGAAGGGCATCCTTTCAAACGCCTGTCAGCAAGAATTTCAAGCCCTGGTAAGGTTCCTCGCTTATTGTCGAATTAAACCTCATGTTCCACCGCTTGTGCGAGTCCCCGTCTATTCCTTTGAGTTTTAGCCTTGCGGCCGTACTTCCCAGGCGGCCTGCTTAACGCGTTAGCTACGGCACTCCGAGGGTCGATACTCGAAACACCAAGCAGGCATCGTTTAGGGCGTGGACTACAAGGGTATCTAATCCTTTTTGCTCCCCACGCTTTCGCATCTCAGAGTCAGGAAGGTCCCAGTGCACTGCCTTCGCCTTTGGTGTTCCGCACGATATCAACGGATTTCACCCCTACACCGTGCGTTCCATGCACCTCTAACCTCCTCTAGTTTTGCCGTATCTCCTGCACTTCCGGGGTTAGGCCCCGGGCTTTAACAGAAGACGCACAAAACCTCCTACATGCTCTTTACGCCCAATAAATCCGGATAACGCTCGAGGTCTACGTTTTACCGCGGGTGCTGGCACGTAGTTACCAACCTCTTTCCGTAAAGCACTCATTTGCATTGTCGCTTTACTACCGCAGTTTACAACCCGAAGGCCTTCATCCTGCACGCGGCGTCGCTCGATCAGGCTTTCGCCCATTGTCGAATATTCTCGACTGCTGCCACCCGTAGGTGTACAAGCCGTATCTCAGTCTTGTCGTTGGGGGTCAGGCTCTCACCTCCCCTACCGGTCATAGCCTTGGTAAGCCGTTACCTTACCAACTAGCTGATCGGGCCTAGGCCGATCCTAAAGCGTCTTGCGACTTTACTCTTGCGAGACCATCGGGAATTACCCCGCCTTTCGGCGAGCTGTGCCCGTCTTCAGGGTACGTACCAAGGTGTTACTAACTCGTTTGCCGCTCCTCGTGAACATCCACTGTTCTTGATGTGATCTCAAACAATTTCAAAACACGAATCGCTCGACTTGCATGCCTTATCCACGCCGCCAGCGTTCATCCTGGACCAGGATCAAATCCTCTTTAAAAAGATTTGAATCTTCATTCAAACCCTCTATAGAGGGGTTCGAACGAATTCCATACAACATTGTTTGATCACTCAAAAACGTTGCCAAAAAAGAATAAATTGGGACAACTAAAAAACTCTCTACTGCTATTCAGTTGTAAAACAGCGGTCATTTCTGCACGGGTTCTATTATAGCTGTAGTGCAAGCGCCCTGTCAACCTGCCCGGCCGGTCAGCCTGATATCACCGCCCCCCCGAGCATTTCGCCCTCGTTGGAATACCAAACCGCGGATTGTCCCGATGCCACGAACTTTTGGGGTTCTCTGAATTCCAGCATGTAACCGTCGCCTTCCGATTTTGACAATTTTGCCGCCGCGAGCGGCTGCCGGTAGCGGACGCGCGCAAAAACCCGCGCCGGGACTTCCGCCGTGCTTTCTCCGCAGATAAAATTTGGATCCATAAGCCTGATCTTCTTCCTGTAAAGGGCCTGGTTTTCGTTTCCTTCCGCGACCGTGACCGTGTTCTCCGTAACGTTTTTCGCGACGACATAAAACGGCTTGCGCTCCTTCGCAATACCGGTCTTTGGAAATTTGAAATCGGCGTTCAGGTGCCGCTCCCCGATCGTATAGAATGCAGCGCCCGCGTGCTCCCCGATTTTTTTGCCCGCGACCGTGACGAGTGCCCCGCGCCGTTCGGGGATATATCGTTTCAGAAAATCCGCGAGCGAAATATTCCCCAAAAAACATATCCCTTGCGAATCTTTCTTCGCGGCCGTGGGCAATCCTGCTTCACGGGCCATCGCGCGCACCGTGGGCTTCAAATAATCGCCAATCGGAAAAAGGCAATGTGCGATCTGCTCCTGGGTGAGCGTCCAAAGAAAATAGGATTGCTCCTTGTTCTGATCTTTTGCAATAAAAAGCGAAAAGCTCTCCCCGCCCGATGGGGCCTCCTTTTTGCTGCGCCGCACGTAGTGGCCGGTCGCCACGTAATCCGCCCCCGTGGCGAGTGCCTTTTCTAAAAACATTCCGAATTTGATCTCGCGGTTGCACATCACATCCGGATTGGGCGTGATACCCGCACGATAACCCTCTATCATGTAATCCACCACGCGCCGTTTGTATTCCTCCTCAAAATCCCAGACGTAGAACGGGATCCCCAAATGCTCCGCCACGCGGCGCGCATCCTCTGCGTCCCGTTCGGCGCAGCCGTCCAGATTGTAACAACGCATAAAAACGCCGACCACATCGTGACCCCCGTCCCGCAAAAGCATCGCCGCGACGGAACTGTCCACCCCGCCCGACATGGCGACAAAAACGGTCTTTTTTTCCATCATCATGATTTTAGCTGAAAAGATAGCATATAATGAAGCGTATGGATATTTTCGCGCATGGGCTCTGGACGGCCGCTGCCGCGCGCGCCGTAAATCTGAGGCTCAGGAAAAAGCCGGAAACCGAGCGCCCTCGCTTGATCCGCCGGCCATTGAACGTTTGGCACGCGGCCTTCTGGGGCATTTTCCCCGATCTTTTTGCTTTCACAATTCCATTCTTCGTGATCGCGTTCGGAGTGCTTTCGGGTAATATATCTCTCGGACAAATTCCCCGATCCCAAACCGCGCCCACAAGCGTCTTGGAACAGCGGATCCCAATCCTCCAGCTCGCCTACAACCTCTATGATATAAGTCACAGCCTGATCGTTTTTGGCGCGGCATTTTTCCTTGCCTGGCTCGTTTTTCGGCGGCCAATCTGGGAACTCGGCGGCTGGCTGTTGCATATTCTTATAGACATCCCCACGCACTCGGCGCAATTCTTTCCCACGCCGCTCTTTTGGCCAATCTCGCATTGGAAATTCCTCTACGGATTTTCGTGGGCCGCACCATGGTTCATGATCGCAAACTATTCCGCGATCCTCGTCGCGTATCTGGTCCTCTGGAAAAAGGAGAGGCGCATCGCGCAACGGCAACGTCACACCGCCGAACGGCGCTAGACCCGCTCCACGTACTCGCCGGTCTGGGTATTGATCCGAATTGTCTCGCCCTCGTTCACAAAGAGCGGCACGTTGATCTTTGTCCCTCCCTCAATCGTCACCTGCTTCGTCCCACCCTGCGCGGTGTTCCCGCGGATCGCCGGCGGCGCCTCAAGTACCTTGAACTCCATCTTGATCGGAATGTCCACCTTAATAACCTTGTCGTTGAATGTGAACAATGTTACCTTGGTGTTCGGTTTCAAAAACTGGCTTTGCTCCCCTACCGTAGCAACGGGAAGCGAAAAGCGGTTTTTAGGATTCCCTCCCTCGTGGAACCAATACTCGCCGCGGCTCGCGTAGATGAACATCGCCGATTTCTTTTCAATCTCCGCTTCCTCAAACAAATCGCTCGGCTGGAAATTCCGGTCAACAATCTTCCCTGTGATCAGGTTCTTGATGCGCGTCTGCACCACGGCCTTCCGCTGTTGCATACGCAAAAAATGGGACTCAAGCACCTCGTACGGCGCCTCGTCCATAACAAAAAGAATCCCCTTGGTGAGATCCGTGTAAGCAAGTGCCATCTCGGATAGGATTATAAACCAAAAACCGCCGGGATGCAACTCCGGGCGGCTTTTGAATTTATCCAGCGAAAGAGTTTTTCTTAGTACCCGTCGCGCTGTCCTTCCGGTCTTCCTTCGCCTCTCGGCCGTTCGGTCCTCGGGGGCCGTGTGCTGCCCTCCGGCTCTTCAATCTTCAAATTCACGCGGGCGTTGTTTTTGACGCCTACGATCCTCAAGAGCGAGCGGATGGCCTTTGCGGTCGCGCCCTGCCGGCCGACCACCTGGCCCATATCCATCGCGTTCACGCGAAGCGAGAGCAAAACGCCCATCTCGTCAACCTTGCGGTCAACCTTCACGTCCTCGGGATGGTCCACGAGAGACTTCACCAGATACTCAAGGAATTCCTGATCTGCAGTAGATGAATTCGCCATTGAACTTCTGTTTGTGCTTTCGACCTTTCGCTATTGTGCCGCCACGGCGGTTTCAGCCATTTTCTCTTTGTCTGCAGAAGCTGCCGCAGGACCGACTGCTGCCCTTTCCCCCACTTTTGCTTTTTTTCTCATCTTCACCATCTTCTTTGGAAGGGAAAGCACCCCGTGCGCTACAAGCAAATTATGCACCGTAAGCGTCGGCTGCGCGCCCATTTTCATCCAATGCACGATGCGTTCTCTATTGAGCGTCGCTATCTTGGTAAATGGATTGTAGGCACCCAAATCCTCCACTGGCGGCGCCGCCATTTTGGAACGTTTTTCCGCCACTATGAACCGGTAGCTCGGCTGGTGCTTCTTGCCCACACGCTGTAGTTTAATCGCTAACATAGGGAATAGTGTAGCAATTCTAAAACCCCGCGTCAAGCGGGGCTTTAGAATCCTTTAATACAAGAAGGCAATCTATCGCGCTTCCGTGCGATCGCGCAACTTTCCCAAAAGGTATGCCGCGTATTCTCTCCCGCCGAGGCCGAAGGCCAAACCGCCGGCTAAGGCAAGCATCGCGATGAATCCCGTCACGATGCTCTGGATGATAGAAACCGCAATCTCGAGCTGCGTAAGCGCCGCAAGGAATCCAAAGATCACGATTGCCCACCACGTGAGCGTCCCCAAGAAGTGCGCCGCGTGGAGCTTTGCACTCAAAACCGACGCCATCACGACCCGCCGCATGAAATGTCCCACGACCACCGCGGCGAGCATGATGAGCACCGCCGCCATCACGTTCGGAATATATGTGAGTACCGCGCCCAAGAAGTTTGAGAGTGCATAGAGACCCAAGCTGCTGCACACCGCAAGCAGAAACGCGATCACGATGAACCAGTAGACCAAGCGGCCGAGGAAGTACGATCCCTGAAGGCGAAGGCCAGCGCGTTCAAAATAGGGCTTCAGGCCAAGCTTTTCAAGAAACCTGTCCAAGCGAAGCGCTTCAAAGATCTTTTCCACGAGCGTTCCCAGCGCTGCGGCAACGATAAGGCCGAGAATAAGAACGATGATCGCTCCGATCAGGTTCGGCACAAAGCTCGCGAACTGGAGCCATACGCTCTGAAGCGACGCTACCACAAATTCAGTCCAACTCTGTATTATCATTATTTCATGACAAACCCCCAAAACCGTCGACCTTTAGGCTACCTTATTATTATAACCGATTCAGCCTAGCCGGCTGTGGACGACGCCAAAGCTTGGTCAAGCACCGCTTTAAAGTCATCAAAGCCGTTCGGATTGGGAATTTGCTTCTGATTCACGAAAAATGTCGGCGTGTGGTCAATGGAAGCGGCGTTCCCACTCGCCACATCGGCAGCAATCTTCGCGGTCACCGCGCTTGAGCCAATGTCTTGGTTAAATTTGTTCATATCCAAGCCGAGCAATGAAGCATATCCATCAAAATACTGGCCCACGACCGCGTCCGGTGATGCGGCTACCCACTCATTTTGTTTTTGATACAACAAGTCGTGCATCTCCCAATACTTTCCCTGAAGCCCTGCCGCTTCCACCGCCTGCGCGGAAATCTGCGCATCGGGGTGAACGGAATACAGGGGAAAATTCCTGAACGCGAAAATGACCGTGCTGCTGAAATTCTGCACAAGCTGGCTCATGATCGGCGCCCATTCGGCACATGCCGGGCATTCATAGTCGGCATATTCAATCACCGTCACCTTCGCGTTCGCATTGCCGCGCGTCCAGTCGGAAGACGCGATCGCGGGTACCGTTGTCGCCACGAACCCCGCGGGCGTACTGCTACTGTTCGTCACTGCGGAAAACCCGCCCGACATCACGCCCGCCACAATCACGACCGCGACCGCAAGCACCACAAATGCCACAATGAACCAAAGAGTTATTTTATCCATAGGACTACAGTATATCAAAAAATTCCCGGCAGGCTATGGCCGGTTATGCCGCAGGTTGTCCATCGCCCAGCAGTATTCAATGAACAGAAACGCGATCCACTGCGGATCGTGCATCGCAATAAGGATCCAGGTGCCGAACACGAGCATGACCGTTTCAATGATCCAAAAAATCGCGTCAAAGATTTCCTCGTGCCGCGATTTCTCCTCGTTGTTTGTGATGTATTTCAGAAACTTCCACATGGTTTTCATGCTATAGGTTACCGTAGCAATAGCACAATCACAACCCCAATGAGAAACAGAATGAGCCACGCCAAAGTGGCAAAGAGTAGGACGAATGCCTCTTTTTTAAGACCGTTCAAGTATAGGTGCATGGGCCTTCCTAATACCAATAACCCCGTGACGGAAGCCGATATGACAAACAACAACAATGCGAACAACGGCGCAAGAAAGCTGGTCGTCTTGCCGAAGATCGTTTGACTATTGAAACCGAGCCAGGCAACCACAGCAACATACAAGAACGTGCCGACCGCGCTTACCAAACTCTTTGAGAGATATTCCGATTTTTTCATGGATTAATGTGGACTCAGCGAGAATCGGACTCGCGTCTCCGCAATGCGAATGCGGCGTATTACCACTATACTATGAGCCCATGGAATCAAATTGTAAAGAAATTTAGCCCTTAATCAAATGTTTATCCGCCCTTCGGGCGGAGGCCACTTTACTATGGGCCCTGTTTCCTTTAGAAGATAATAGCACCTTAAAAAAAAGTTTCAACTCACTTCAGGAAATTATAGGGAAAGTTGCTGAATCTTCTCCTGATGAACATCGGTACGGAATGAAAGAAGTGGATCCATGCCCTCAGATAGTGTTTTTTAACATAAATGCTCTCATTGTGCTCGACGAGCAGCTTGAATATCGCCAAAATTGTTTCTTGATAATACTCGTGGCTGTTCGCGCGCAGAGCCTTTCGCCATAGATTAATTATTCTTTCGTTCGCGGGGACATTGATAAACGTTTCTACGGAAAAGAGAGATTTCGTCCCCAATATGCCGAATATTTCATGTGCGTCCGGATCACCAATGGTTAGATATTTTCCCTTGTATGCACAAAGAATTCTTGGGAAGGGATCGTACCCGGTTTTATCCTCTATTAAAAATGGGAGGCGGATATGATGCTTATCCAACTCTCCCTTTAGATGTTTGATTTGCCTCCTCCCATAGTAATCGACGACGAAATGCTTGGGGTGCGGGACGATGATCATCATTTCCCGTTTGTGTGCGACGTACTTTAAAAACTCTGCTTCGGTGAGGTTAGCAAAAATCTCTCCATTAGGCAGAATTCGGTAATGAAGCTTCCCAATGTAACCCCTCAGGCCATCATGATTGCCGAAAGTTAACAACTCCCTTCTCGTAACCATCTTTAAGATGGCATCGGCTACCCTCTTTTTAATTTTCCACTGGATGCCCGGGATGACCAATACCTTTTCTGTGGAAAAACTTATCGCTTGGCTTACCAATAATGGAATTACGTTATGGTCCGATATGCCCAAAACCGCATATTCTTTTTCTTTCAGGGTTTTTTCCAAGTATGCCACATACTCGCGAATTGTGGTCGAGCTATCATGGGATCTTTCCGAATGAACGTGAAAAAGAAAAAAGAGGCGCGGGCTCACGAGATAATGTTAACACGACCACCTGAAATTTTAGGAGGAGCTCGCCGGCTCCAGCTTCAATGAGACGATCTTCGACGTCCCGTCCTCGCCGAGCGTCACGCCATAGAGGATGTCCGCCACTTCCATTGTCGCGCGGTTGTGGGTCACGATAATAAATTGCGTCCGCTTTGAAAAATCCTTGAGCATGTCGCCGAAGCGGCGGGCATTGCGCTCATCAAGCGGCGCGTCAACCTCGTCCAGTACAAGAAACGGCGGCGGACTTACGGCCACCATCGCAAAAAGCGCGGCAATGCCGACCAAGCTCCGCTCGCCGCCCGAGAGCATGTCAAGCGTCGTAACCTTTTTTCGCGGCAGGCGGATGTCAATGTCCACGCCGCCGTCTTTTTCTATCGCCATTTCCTCCTCGGCCTTCTCTCCCTCGTCACGCGCCGCTCCTTCACCAGTATCGCTTTCCTCCACGTCGCCCGCCTCCACTTTCGCCACCCTGGGCTTTTCCACCTTCAGTTTTGCCATGCCGCCACCAAACATAAGCGCGAAGAATTTGCCGAATTCCTCATTGATCTTCGCAAGTGATTTATCAAATTCCGTTTTTATCTTTTCACTCAACTCCTGCATGAGGCGCGTAAGATCCGCAACCGCCTTCAGAAGATCCTCGGATTCCTTCGTAAGGAAAGCGTATCGCGCTTCGGTGTCCTTGGCTTCTTTCATGAGCGCCTGATCGATCTCCCCGATAGACGCAAGATCGCCACGCAACCGAAAAATCCGCTGTTCCATCGCGCGAAGGCCGTCATTGTGCATCGTCTCCGGAACCTCTGCGTGTGCGAATTCCTCCGCGCGCCGCCCCGCCTGCTCAATTTGGTGCAATACCTCGCCGCGCCGCAAGTCCACCCGCTCTTTCTGGAGCACATGCTCCCGATGCTCGTTTTCCCACTCCCCTATCCGGTCCTTCGCCGCCTGCACATTTGCAACCGCGGCCTTGAAAACCTTGTAAAAGCTTTCCTGGCTTTGCTCAAAGGATTTTTCTTTTTCCCGGAGCGCAAGAATTTCTTTCTCCAACTGAGCGAGGTCATGGGAAATTTTCTCAAATTGCGTCTTGAGTCCGCCCTCCGCGTCTTCCGATTTCCCGCCTTCCTTTTCTTTCTCTACGAGGACATCCTTAATTTCCTCCAGGATATTTTCTGCCGTCGCATGCAATTCAAGCGCATCTTCCTCAAGCGCACGTTCCAGCTCTTCCTTCACCATACGCACCAGACTCAAAAGGCGCTCTGCAGTGGGACTGCTGCCTTTCACACTAGCTTCTCCCGATTCTGCAAGCTCAATCTGCGCCTCCAAGCGCCCAAGATCTTTCTGCAGGGCACTCCGTTTCTCTCCCAACGACCCAATCTCGGTGCGGATCGCCGTAAGGCTCTTCTGCTCCGCCGGCTGGCTTGCTTCAATCTCCGCCTGTCGCGCTTCTGCCCCGCGCCGCGCGCGGTCCAAAATCTCCCACTGCTTCTTGCTTGCCGTAATCTTTTCTTCCACTTCCCTGCTCCGCCACGTGAACTCCTTTAATTGGAAGCCGAAAAAAATCGCCTCCAGCCCGCGCAATTCCTCCTCAAGGGCGCCGCGCTTTTCCCACCGGTTCGTCTGCCGCTTCAGTGACCGCAAGTGCGGCAGGATTTCTTCAACCAGCGCTTTCGTTTTATCCAAATTGATCCGGCTGTTCTTTAATCGCCGTTCTGCATCCGCCTTTTTGAGCTGATATTCGCGGAGGCCTAAAAGTTCCTCTATCATCTCGCGACGCTCCATAGGCGTTGAGCGGACAAAAAGATCACTGTCGCCTTGGCCTATAATGATGAGCCCGCGCGAGCCCATGCGCGCCTTTGCAAAGAAATCAACAAGGTCGCGGAGAAGCACCTCCGCCTTATTCAAAAAATACTTGCTGTCGCCGCCGCGCGAAACCTGCCGCGTGATCATGACCTCCTCAAAATCCACCGGGAAAAACTTGTTTCGGTTCTCAAAGTGCAAACTCGCATTTGCCATACCCACGCGCGGACGCTTCTGGGTTCCCGAGAAAATAAGGTCTTCCACTTTGCCGCCGCGCAGGTTTTTCGCATCGCGTTCCCCGAGGAGCCACCGCAGGGCATCAACGAGATTTGATTTCCCTGACCCGTTCGGCCCCACGATTGCAACAATCCCCGCCGGAAATTCCAAAACTGTCTTCCCTGCGAAAGATTTGAATCCATTCAATTCAAGCCGTTTCAAAAAATGTGCCATGGCGTCACGGAAGGCGTTTTTGGAGCGCGTGCTTCGCCGCGTCAAGTTCTGCTTCCTGTTTTGACGCTCCAACGCCCTCGGCAACTAATCTTTCCCCGAAATAAACGCCCATTCTGAACACGCGCCGGTGCGCAGGGCCTGCCTCTTCTATCACGCGATATGCCGGCGTAACACGCAACTTCTCCTGAACCAATTCCTGCAGCTCGCTCTTCGCGTCTCGGTAGCTTCTCGTTTTCATCACATCCTCTAAATTGCTCATAACGTTTTTTTTCACGAATGCACAGACTTTCTCAATCCCTTGATCCAAATACATCGCGCCGATCACGGCCTCAATCGCATTCGCGAGGATGACCTCGCGTGCTTTGCCGGTATCCTTCCGCTCGCCGCGCGACATCAAGATAAAATTCTCAAGGCTGAAGGACTCCGCCACGCGCGCCAAGATTTGATAGTTCACAAGCGCCGCGCGGAGCACCGTGAGCTTGCCTTCGGGATAATCGGGAAATTTTGCGAAAAGTTCTTCGGAAACGATCAATTCCAAAACCGCATCGCCAAGATATTCCAAGCGCTCGTTGTGCGGCAACCGCCACCTCGGGAACTCATTCAAGTACGAACGATGGGTCAGGGCTTCTGTGAGTAAATCTTCGTTCTTGAATGAAATTCCGAGTTTTTTCTGTAATGCGTCGGTGTTCATTTATTTTTTTGCACGACGTGTGCTTCGCCCGCTGTTTTCCGCTCCCCCACTTCGCGGTAGATCGTTCCCAAAACGCCGTTCACGAACCGCGCAGCGTTCGGCCCGCCGTAGTTCTTTGCAAGTTCAATCGCCTCGTTAATGGCCACCTTCGGCGGCACCTCCTCGGGATCAGCGTATAAAAGCTCGTAAAGGCCGATGCGCAGGATGTTGCGGTCAATAATGGCGATCCTGTCCAGCGGCCACTCGGGAGCGGCTTTCGTAATCACATTGTCAATGTGTTTTGTATGCTCCACGACGCCCTTCAAAATTTTCCACGCGAACTCCGGCTCATCAATGCCGGGGGCGAATTCAGCGAGGTTCCGCTCCAAAATCTCCGTCACATCCTTTTTTCGGCCATAAAAATCCCACTCGTAGAGAGTTTGGAGAATCACGGTCCGAATTAAGTGTCTGGTTGCCATTGGTTTCTAAAGAACTGACCGCCCCGCTACCCGCGCGCCCTCATCTTGTTCCACATTGGGCGCATGCGCGGTGCGCCAATTTCGGCGCGCCGCAATTTTTACACACGAACAGGCGCTGTTTTTTCATCGCCAAATGCGAACGGCGCCGACCCACTTTCCCTTTTGAGTGATGTTTGACTGGTACGCCTCCCATTGCCTTGCCGTGTGTCTATGCGTCCATGATAGATGACTTTGCAGCGAACGTCAAACGATGTGCGGGACAGGGACCGTGCGCTTGGAGCGCCCTCCGATGCATTTTCGTTCCGTATCCTTTATGAATTTCAAAACCGTATGCGGGATACCGTTTCGCAAGGCGCCGCATCAAGCGGTCGCGATGAACCTTCGCAAAAATGGAGGCGGCCTTGATAGCATTTATCTTTTCATCGCCCTTCACGATCGTTTTTGCGCGTCTCGGCTGCTCGCCATTGCCTAAAAAGAGCCCGCCGTCAAGGAAAACGTGACAGTTCCTTATCCCCGTCAATCTTCCAAAAGCCCGCGCAGCCGCGAGGTTGGCAGCCCTTGATATATTTCGCTTCTCTATCTGGCGCGGATACACCCGCGCCAAAGCGAATGCTATAATCTGACGTTCGCTCCAATACGCGCACCATGCTTCACGCTTCTTCGCACTCAATTTCTTGGAATCTTTTAATGTGCCGAGTGCGCGGTTGTGCGGCTTAAATCCGGCAGGCACCGCTGCGGCAGCAACCACGACTGGCCCCGCAAGCGCTCCGCGGCCAACTTCATCTATGCCAACGATCCATCTCATGCTCTGTTATCATCCGCCCAAAGCCTCCGAGATTCCCGATATTGTTCAACGACGACTGGACCAGCTGTTGCGTCCACACGATCAAGAGCCACATCATGGCAATCGTGGAGATTCCCATAAGCACGGAAGCGATAATGCCGATCTGTTTCGCATTTTCATCGTCGGACCTGATATATTTGACCCCCGGCCAATAATGTAACGCCAGGAACGCAATCCACGGCATAACAATGCTCAACGCATAAATCCACGCCTGCGTCGCCGCCGTCGTGGAAAGCGGCTTCTCTTTAAGCGCCCTTCCGCAGTTCGGACAAAAATAAAACTCCGGCTGCACCGGCTGATGGCACGCGGGACAAATAGGAAGCGACGGAATCGGGACGTTGTCCATTATCAATTATTCTATCACGAGTTGAAACCATCCCATATTTCCCCTACAATGACAACGAAAGCCCCTATAGCTCAGTGGTGAGAGCTGACTCCCTTTTGCGAATAAGAATTCGCCCATTGGTTCGCTCATTAAAAATGAAAACATAGCTATTTTGGGCAGAGTGCCCCTATAGCTCAGTTGGCAGAGCAGCTCCCTTTTAAGGAGATGGTCCCAGGTTCGAATCCTGGTGGGGGCACTCTGCCCGAAAGAAAAACTATGTTTTCATTTTCAATTCGCTGCCAATAGTAAGGAGATGGTCCCAGGTTCGAATCCTGGTGGGGGCGCGAATGGACCCCATTCTTCTCAAACTATATTAGGATTATGTTGCTTGATATTGGAATTGGAATTCTCTCTGCGATTTTCATACACCACCTTTTCGGAGTCGGAGGCCCGGTTCTCGTCGGAGCGGGAATCCTATTTTCTCTTTTGCCTGATATCGATTTCCTTTTTGCGGTTCAAAAACGATACACCGCCCTCGCTCACGAGCACAGGCTCCTTCTTCATTACCCCATTCCCTATGTGCTGTTTGGAATGACGGTCATTTCTTTCTTTGATTTGCCTTACGCGCTCTTGTTCGGCATAACAACACTCCTTCATTTCGTGCACGACTCAATCGGCATAGGGTGGGGCATCCAGTGGTTATATCCATTTTCCAAAAATCACTATGCATTTTTCTATCACTACGACACGTCCAGAAACGGATTGCCGCAAAAAGCAGTTTATTCTTGGAGCCCCGAAGAGGTTCGCAGCCTCTCACGACAATATGGAGATAAGGATTGGATACGGAACATCTACCTCAGATGCCATCCGTATGCGATCGTCGAGTTACTTGTTTTCCTCGCTGCCGTATGCGCTCTCTTTTTTGCCAGATAGCACAGCACAAGCCGGCGGCAAGAATGAACTTGATTATTCTTCCCCTTCCAAGTCCTCCAGCAATTTCTTCGCACTCGCGCTCAATTTCTTCGGAGCTTTCACGATAAAGTTCACGAAGAGGTCGCCGCGGCCATAGGCACCGAAACGCGGCATGCCTGCGCCCGGAATCCGCAAGTTCTCTTTCAGGTTGAAGTGCGCGGGAATCTCCACGGTGATTTTCCCGCCCGAGATGGTCGGTACCTCAATTTTCTTGCCGAGGAGAAGATGAACAATGTTTAATTCCTGGGAGACGATGAGGTCATTCCCGTGCCGTTCAAAAAGGTGATGCGGTTTCACGCGCACGCGGATATAGAGATCTCCCGCAGCCGTGCCACGCTCACCCGCCTCGCCCATCCCCTTCATCTTGATCAGCTGGTTGTCCTCAATGCCCGGTAAAAGTTCCACACTTACCTGGCGCTCGGCCTCAACCCTGCCGGCTCCTCTGCATGCACCACACGCTTTCTTCGGAACCTCACCCGAGCCGTGGCATTTCGCACAGATCTTCACCTGCGAGAAACTGCCGAAGAACGTCCGGCGCTGCTCGCGGATCTCGCCACGCCCATCGCAGGTGGAACATTTTTCAAAGCCGCTCCCCGCCTCGGCGCCTTTGCCGCCGCACTTCGCGCATTGCACGAATGTACGCAAGTGCAGGGTTTTCGTCACCCCGCGGAATGCTTCCTCAAGCGTAATTTCTTCATGCATTTCAAGGTCCGAACCGCGCTCGTACGTTTTTCGCGCGGGACGCACGCCCATCCCTTCAAAAAAACTCTCAAAAATGTCGCCGAGGTCGCCCAGGTCGCCCACGTTCTGCGGATCAAAACCGAATCCTTCCCAATTAGGCATTCCGCCCGAAAATCCGCCCCATTGGGCGCCACCAAACCCCGCTCCCGGCTCCGCCGTGCCAAAACGATCGTACTGGGCGCGCCTCCCCCTGTCCGAGAGCACCTGGTACGCTTCATTGATCTCCTTAAATTTGCTCTCGTTGCCGCCCGGCTTGTCCGGGTGGTACTGGTGCGCGAGCTTGCGGTACGCTTTTTTCACCTCCTCGTCGGAAGCATTCTTCGCAATCCCCAAAATGTGATAATAATCTTTCATGGTGCTTTCTATGATACTACACGGACATTAAAAATCCATTAATGTTAATACGCAATGACCTCTTGGGTCTGCGTAATCTTATCTACGTGCATGAATCCGGCTGCGAGCAAAATTTCGTAGACGACAAGCGATGCGAACTCGGCAATCCAAACGAATACAATGCCGATCGTGCGGAGGATGAAAAACAAAATGATTGCCCACACCACAATGAATTGAGTTTGAAAATGGTCCCGCAACCCGACGAGAGTGGCAACAAGGTAATCGTACGCCACATCGCTCACCGTTTCATCGGACGCCGGCGCTACTTTGGTCGCCTGCGCCACGCTCGCCGTCAATTGCGCCGCAGCCTGCGCGACTGTCTCATTCTGCTGCGATTGGCTTAGCGATCCAAACGCCGGGTTTTGCTCAAGCTCCTTCCTTGCAATGTTCTCCGCAAACGTCCCGAAGGAACCCGCAAGTGGAACATTGGGGTAGAAACCATTCACCACACCCGCGGCCCAATCAAAGAATACATGGAAATCCCCACGTGCCACGAACACCGGCTGCCCCTGACTCTCCGCCTGCGGCACGTACACAAGAATCATGACCAAAACGAGAGCCGTCACCACTTTCCCCAACACGCTTCGCGCTATCCTAAAGAATTGGATCTCAATGCTGCCGCGCAGCACCGAACGGCTCGCGAAATATCCCCAGAGGAGCACCGCAAACGCAACGAACCCCGCGATGCCGGCAATCAACCAGGCATCGTAAAACAAGAAGCACGCGACGAGCGCCACCGATTCGCCCACAATAACGAGCGTCCGCCGCCCGATCCTTTTTGCAAGAAAAACCTGCAAGGTGGAACACGCGGAGAAAAGGAGAAACGCGGCGAAGAGATACCACGGCGAGGAAGCGACGGAGAGATAGCGGAAATAGAACCAGCCGAAACAGAGCGCGGAGGCGACGCTCAAAAGATCAATCGTGAGGGACCTCCAAAACCCTTCCATCTCCGCAGAGGGCAGTATCTTAGCGGGGTTGATTAGGTTTTGGCTCTGGGTTCTCGGTCCCGTGAGTGTCGCCGGATTGAGTTCCATCATTCTTATTATAGAACGCCTGGCCGATTTTTTGAATCTCGGCCGAAAGCGACGCCGTGGCCGATTGGATCGCCGCAATATCTTCCCCGTCTTTCACTTTCTTCAACGCTTCCAATTTTTCCGTCACACCGCTCTTCACATCAGCAGGCAATTTTTCGCCGGCATCCTTCATGGCTTTTTCTGTCGTATAAATGAGCGATTCGGCCTGGTTGCGCGCTTCCACCAATTCCTTCTTTTTGGCATCCTCGGCCGCGTGCTCGGCGGCTTCCTTTCTCAATTTTTCAATTTCGTCCTTAGAAAGGTTCGTGGACGCCTGGATCTTCACCGACTGTATCTTGCTGGTCGCTTTGTCCTTCGCAGAAACATTCAGTATCCCATTTGCGTCAATGTCAAACGTGACCTCAATCTGCGGCATGCCGCGCGGTGAGGGTGGTATTCCATCCAACATGAAGCGCGCGAGTGTTTTGTTGTCCCCCGCCATCGGGCGTTCTCCCTGAACCACATGCACTTCCACGGATGTCTGATTATCCGCAGCGGTGCTAAAAATCTGCGTCTTCGCGGTCGGCACCGTCGTGTTCTTTTGGATCATTGGCGTCGCGACCGCACCGTACGTTTCAATTGCAAGCGTGAGTGGCGTCACGTCCAAGAGTAAAATATCTTTCACGTCGCCCTGCAGAATGCCCGCCTGTACCGCGGCGCCGGCCGCCACCACTTCGTCAGGATTGATACCTTGGTGCGGGTCCTTTCCGAACAGTTTTTTGACGGCTTCCTGCATTGCGGGCATCCGCGTCTGGCCACCAACAAGGATCACTTCGTTGATGTCCCCCATTTTGAATCCGGCGCCCTTCGGCGCGGGCGATGTGACGGTCTCATTTGTCAACTGGATGGACCGGTCAATGTACTTCTGCACGAGCGATTCCAGTTTCGCGCGCGAAAGTTTCATCAGGAAATGCTTCGGGCCATTGGCATCGGACGAAATGTACGGCAAGTTAATTTCCGTTTCCATTACCGTGGAAAGTTCATGCTTCGCCTTCTCCGCCGCCTCCTTCAAGCGCTGGAGCGCGAGCGGATCTTTGGAGATATCAATCCCCTCCTGCTTCCTATATTCCGCAACGAGATATTGCTGAATTTCTTTATCAAAATCGTCGCCGCCCAAGTGCGTGTCACCGCCGGTCGCTTTCACCTCCACGACATCGTCGCCCACCTCAAGCACGGAAATATCAAACGTCCCGCCGCCGAAGTCGTAGACGACGATCTTTTCGCTTTTCTGCTTGTTCAAGCCGTATGCGAGTGCCGCCGCCGTCGGTTCGTTGATGATGCGGCGCACCTTGAGGCCCGCAATCTCGCCTGCGTTCTTTGTCGCCTGCCGCTGCGAGTCGTCAAAATACGCCGGCACCGTGATCACGGCCTCTTCCGCCTTCTCGCCAAGCTTCGCTTCCGCGTCGGCTTTCAATTTGCCAAGGATAAATGCAGAGATCTCTTCCGGCGAATACCACTTGTCGCCCATTTTCACTTCCACGCCGCCGGTCGCACTCGCCTGGATATCGTACGGAAGCCACGCCTTATCCCGCTGCACCTCGGGATCGGTAAATTTCCGTCCCATCAACCGCTTCACCGAAAAAATAGTGTTCTTCGGATTTGTTACCGATTGCCGCTTCGCGAGCAATCCCACCAATCGCTCGTTTGATTTTGACATCGCGACGATGGAGGGCGTCGTGCGGTTCCCTTCCGTGTTCTCCAAAATGCGCGGCTCGCCGCCCTCGGTCACCGCGACCGCAGAGTTCGTTGTCCCCAAATCAATTCCCAAAATTTTTGCCATACTTTTTGTTTAAAATTATTTAATTTTTATTTTCGACTGGTTTTATGTACCTTTTGCTATAATGACGCGCGCGGCCCGCAATATCTTGTCATGTAATTTGTATCCGGGCTCTATCTCTTCCACGACCGTTCCGGGCGATTGTTCTGATTCTACTTCGGTCATCGCTTCGGCAACGGCGGGGTCAAATGGGTCGCCCGGCTTAATGATTATCTTTGTAAGTCCGCGTTTTTTTAAAATATCTTCTATCTGTGACCGGATGAGGTAAACTCCCTTTTCTACGGCACCCTTCTTTTCAAGCGCCCGCAGCCCAAGATCAAAATTATCAAGCACCGTAATCAGGTCCCCGATCAAATCCTCGCTCCCGTAGCGCGCCACTTCTTCCAGATGCGCGAATTCCTCTTTTTTGTAATTGATGAAGTCCGCCTTCGCCCGTTGCCAGCCCGCAAGATATTCGTCGCGCTGCTTTTCCGCCTCGGCGAGCTTCTTTTTCAAATCGTCAATCTCGCTCGGCGCCGCTTTCGGTGCTTGCGTTATCTCTTCCGCCTGCTCCGCCGTACTCGGCTCCGCGGTGCCATTCTGATTCCCGTTTTTTTGCGCTTCCTCCGCCATGGTTATATATTATAAACTTTTAAAAATCCGTATGACCTTTTTATAATCCATCCGCTTCGGGCCGATGGCAAAAATGGAAATGGTGGTACCGCCCACGCGGTAATTCCCGCCGATCACGGAAAGGTTCTCACTTTTCGTGAGCGGGCTCTTCCTGCCGATGAAAACCTTCGGCGCTTCGCCCGCCGGGCCAACTTTCTCCGCCGCCCGCGGCAGACGCTCATCCACATCTTCAAAATCGCGAATCACCGAGCGGATCTCGTCGCGGTTTTCCCAATCCAGGCAATCCACAAGTTCCTCAAGGCCGGTCTTATACACCGCTTCGTGCGCAGGGTCCGCGGCTACGCTCATGAGCCGCAATTCCGCAGAAAGATGACCCAAAAGATCCGGCCAGGCGCGCTCCTCAAAAAGTTCAGCCAGTGTCGGTTCGCGCGATTCCGGAACGGTGCCCAAAAGCCGCTTTGCGAAAAATTCGTAGCCCACATCTGTCGGCACGCGTCCGGCCGAATGATGCGGCTGTTCCAAATATCCCGCGTCCTCCAGGGCGTCAAGCTCTAAACGGATCATCGCCGGCTTGATACCGAAATCGTAATGGTCAAAAAGCCAACCCGAACTCACGGGCTCCCCCGTCGCAATGAAGCCCTGCACCGCTGCCTCAAGGATTTGCAACGTCCGCTCGTTCATACAGGCCATTATAGCGCGATTAGCAATCATGTCAAGAGAGTGCTAATACGCGCGGTATGGTACAATATTTTCAATGGATACCGAGCGGAACAAATGCGTGGCATGGATCGACATCGCACGGCCAACGAGAAGCGACCTTGCATGGCTCAAGAAGAAGTTCGGATTGCACCCGGTAATCGTGGAGGAGCTCAAGGGCCCCTCCGCACGGGCGCACGCGGAGGTTTATAAGGACTATCTCTTCTTCGTCTATTATTTCCCGAAGTACGATATAGATGATGAAACATCGGTGCGGACGGAAATAGATTTCATTGTCGCAAAGGATACCGTCGCTACCGTCCATTACGAACCAATCACGGAAGCACTGGATCACTTTGCGGTGCGGCACGAAAAAAATTCTCTTGAGCTCATGTGCCATATCGTGGAGCACCTGATCGCCTATGAAGAACGGCAACTGCGCCACATCCGGGAAAAAGTGGAAGGTGTCGGCCGGAACATCTTCAAAGGGAAGGAGCAGGAAATCCTCGCCCGCATCATGTACCTGAAGCGCGACGTGTCGGAATACCGCATCGTCGTGCGCCTTCAGGAGCCGATCCTCCGCTCACTCCTTGCCAAAGGAAAAAAGTTCTGGGGAGACGATGCGGAAATATACCTGAACGACCTCATCGGGGACCAACTGAAAGTGGTGAACCAGCTGGAGGACTACCGCGAGACTATCGTTGATTTTGAGGAGACCAACAACCAACTGATGAATCTGAAAATTTCAAACGTGATGAAAACATTCACCGCGCTCTCGTTCCTCACCTTCCCCTTCGTGCTCCTCGCCGGACTCTTCAGCATGAGGACGCAAGACACCCCCATCATAGGTCTCCCGGGCGCCTTTTGGATCGTGGCCGGCGTCATGGCCGCCGCGATGATCGTGATGGCGATCTATTTCAAACGCAAGGGATGGTTTTAACGCAGGCGCTCCATGATCAGGATCTATAATACGCTCACGCGGAAGAAAGAAGAGTTGGCGGATCCGCGCGCCCAGAAAAAAATACGGTTCTTTGTGTGCGGTCCGACGGTCTACGATTACGCGCACATCGGTCACGCGCGAACTTACATTTTTTTTGATTTTTTCGCGAAATATCTCCGGTCGCAGGGATATGACGTTTTTTACCTCCAAAACGTCACGGACATTGACGATAAAATCATCAAGCGTGCAGCGGAAGAGAACAAAAAACCCGAGGAGCTCGCCAAGTTTTTCACGGAAGCATATCGGGAAGACATGAATGCGCTCGGCGTGGATGCGGTGACCGAATATGCGCCTGCCACGAAGTTCATCACGCAGATCGTAGCGCAGGTGGCGCGGCTCATTGAAAAGGGTTGCGCGTACAAAATTGACGGCGACGGATGGTACTTTGACATTGCAAAATTCCCCGATTACGGGAAGCTCTCCGGCCGCACCGCGCTGCAGGCGGAAGATGCCGTCTCGCGCATTGACGAGGCGGTCGGCAAAAAAAACAAGGGTGATTTTTGTCTCTGGAAATTCTCAAAGCCCGGCGAGCCTGCCTGGCCCTCTGCGATCGGGAATGGACGGCCCGGATGGCACATTGAAGATACCGCTATCGCTGACTTCTATTTCGGACCGCAATACGACATACACGGCGGCGGCGTTGATCTGAAATTCCCCCATCACGAAGCGGAGATCGCGCAACAGGAATCCGCGTCGGGGAAAAAGCCCTTCGTGCGAATCTGGATGCACACCGGCGCGCTGCTCGCGGAGGGAAAAAAAATGTCCAAGAGCTTGGGCAACTTTATCACCATTCGCGATTTCTTGAAAAAATACTCGCCGGATGTTTTGAAACTCATCATGTTGACCCATCACTATCGTTCCCCTATCGATTACTCGGAGGACCTAGCCAAACAAGCCGAAGCGACGATTGAAAACGTAAAACGATTCTTGGCAAAACTTGAAATTTTAAGTCGTGGGGCATCGCGCGAATCTCGACATTTGGACCTAGATCAGAAAATTGTTTACGAAGCGGACCAACAATTTCGGACCGCGTTGGAAGATGATATAAATTCTGCCGCCGCCGTTGCGGAATTATTCAAACAAATTTTAGAATTTCAACCGCTGATGCGAAACGGTATGCCTCATCACGACGCCATAGTCCACTTCAAATATTTCAATAGCAAGCTGCAATCTCTTGGTTTTTTCTTCAAAACCCCAGAGGTCCCAGAAAATATCACTAAACTCGCCGAAGAGCGCGAGCAATCCAGAGATAATAAACAGTTTGAGCAGGCGGACCGCTTGCGGAAAGAGATAAACGGCCTAGGATATGAGGTTGAGGATACCCCACAAGGACCCTTCCTATGGCCGCAACAAAAAAATCACAACTAAAAATCCCGCCGCAGAACCTTGAAGCCGAACAGGCGGTTTTGGGAAGTATTCTGATAGATAAGAACGCGATCTTCCGCGTGGCGGACATAATCGTGCCAGAGGATTTTTATTCGCCTGCCCATGAAAAGATCTACGAAGCGATTCTCGCGCTCTATGAAAAGCGGCAGCCGATTGATGTTTTGAGCGTGACGAACTACCTCAAAGAAAGGGACTCGCTCGCGCAGATTGGCGGCTCAAGCTATCTCGCGGACCTCACGAACCAGGTAACGACGGCCTCGCACGTACAGCATTACGCGGGCATCGTGAAAGAAAAAAAGGTGCTGCGCGATCTCATCAAAGCATCCGCCGAAATCACGGAGGATGCGTTCGGGTCAACGCAGGAGCTTGAAGACCTGATGGACAATATTGAACAGAAGATTTTGTCCATTTCGCAAAGATCCACTCCGCAGAATTTCATCGCCGTAAGAGACGAATTGAAAAACGCTGCGGAGCGTATGGCGAAGCTCCATGAGGGTGGCGACAAGCTCCGCGGGGTTCCCACCGGTTTCACCGCACTTGATAACAAACTGTCTGGTTTGCAAAAATCCGATCTCATCATTCTCGGCGGGCGGCCATCATCTGGAAAGACCGCATTCGCGTTGGATATTGCGCGGAATGCCACGCTTGCGGGCCATACCATTGGCGTTTTCTCGCTTGAGATGTCGCGCGAGCAGGTCATTGACCGTATCATTTCTGCGGAATCACAGGTGCCGCTCTGGAATATCCTCACTGGCCGCATCAAGAGCGATATGGAATTCGGCATGATCCAGCAGGCGCTGGATCGCCTTTCCGGAGCAAAGCTCTTCATTGATGACACGCCGTCCCTAAATATCATGCAGATGCGCTCTATGGCGCGGCGGTTGCAAGTGGAGCACGGATTAGATCTCCTAATCGCGGATTATCTCCAGCTCATCCGCCCGCGCACGAACTCCGACAACATGGTGCAGCAGGTTACGGAGATCTCGCACGGCCTGAAGGCACTCGCACGCGAACTCAAAGTGCCCGTGCTCGCCATATCGCAGCTTTCTCGCGGCGTGGAGCAGCGCGACCGCAAGGTGCCGCGCCTCTCCGATTTAAGAGAAAGTGGCAGCTTGGAGCAAGATGCTGACATCGTGATGTTCCTCTACCACAAGGACCGCAGTGCCGAAACGTTTGACATCGGTGGCGAAGGCAATGCGAGCAGCGGGAGTGGCGATACCCAGAACGTCACGCAGATTCTCATCGCAAAACACAGGAACGGCCCCATCGGCGAGGTGGAGGTCGCCTTTGATCCGGAACGGGTTACCTTTAGGAGCGTTGAAAAGCGGTACAGCGAACTTCCGGCGTTGTAGAATCACAGAAGAATCGCAGAGTCCCGTCCCCGCGCTACCACACGCCACATCGCGCCGAAATCGTGCTACAATTTCTGCATGAAGCTCCCCGCGCCGATCCAAAAAGTCGTTGACGAGCTTTCCGAGCTTCCCTCCATCGGGCCACGCCAGGCGATCCGGCTCGCGTTCCACTTAATTAACGAAGGGAAGCAAAATATCCGCGGTCTTGCGACGAGCATTGCCGAACTCGGAGACATAAAAATCTGCGAACGCTGCTTTTTCATCCATCAAAACGACGGCGCGCTCTGCGATATCTGTAAAAATCCCCACCGCGCGCAGAACATCATCATGATCGTGGAAAAAGAAACCGATCTCATTTCTCTGGAAAATACCGGCAAGTTCGCTGGGCGCTATTTCGTTATTGGCGAAATTCCAAAGACCGGATTCCTAGAGGACTGGCAAAAGCTGCGCCTCCAAAGTTTGAAAAGCTTTATTGAAAAGCCCTTGGCCGCCGGCCTTGGCGGCAAGGCCGATGAAATTATCCTCGCCTTCAATCCCACCTCGCTCGGCAATCTCCAAGCGTCGCTGCTTACGAAAGAACTCGCGCCGATTACAAAAAAGCTAAGTCGCCTCGGGCGCGGATTACCTACAGGCGGAGAAATAGAATTCGCCGACGACGAAACGCTCAGAAGCGCCCTCGAGAAACGCTCTTGAACTTTCCATCTTGATTCCAGGGCAGCTTTGTGCAACGATTAGGCTGGTTCTTCTACCCCAAAGGGCAGCAACCAGAAAGGAGGCGCTATGCCGCGCCCTACCCTCCTAGACAGTCTTATTAAGGCAACCGCCGATTTACGCCGCGCCGGCGTCCCGCTCCCGGATGCGGCTTATAAGGTGCTCGACGCGTATGGGGTGTTTGACCCGGTTCAGCGCCCCCTCTTACTTCACGAAATCTGCAGCCGCCTTGGTGTTCGTGGTGGTGTCAAGGCAGGCCGGCACGCGAGAGAAAGGAGGTGGCAAAGATCGTTCCACTTCCCAAAATAAGTCTGCTGCTGTCTCCTGTCCTGCAGGGCCACACGCACAATGCGCGAAGAACGTGCAAGGCGTGTGGCCCAAAAACTTCTTATGGCACGGTCCTACCCATGGCGGACAACAAGCACGTCGCCGTTTTTCACTTCATATTCCTTCCCCTCTATCCGTATCCATCCTTTTTGCTTCGCTTGGTTCCAACCGCCGGCTTCCATCAGCTTATCATAGCTTACCACCTCAAGCCGGATAAATTTCTCTTCAAAATCGGTGTGGATGACGCCCGCGGCCTGCGGCGCCTTCGTACCGTGTACGATCGTCCACGCGCGCGTCTCGTCCTCTCCGGTTGTGAAAAAGCTCACGAGGCCGAGCACTTCGTACGCTTTCTTGATAAGCTCCGGCACTGCTTCCGTGCCTGCGAGATCGGCGATGAGATAATCGGCGCCGAGCGATTTTATTTTTGCGACGAGCTCCTGTGGCACGTCGCCCTCCTTGCCGTTCAAAAGATAGATCTGGCGCTTCAATGTCAAAAGGTTGAGGTCATTCAGGCGGCCATCGGTGTGAAGGTCATGCACAAGCGGCGCGTCGCCGATCGGCAGTTGCCCCTCCTCCAGGCATTTTTTAAGGCGCGCGAGAAGTGCTTTGTCTTGCGCCGCTTCCTTTTTCCCAGCCCGCGCCTCGGCCTCCGCTTTCGTGAGCCGCTTTTCCACCGTTTCCAAATCCTTCAGCATCAACTCCGAATTGATGATTTCCAAATCGCGCAGAGGGTCCACGGAATTTTCCACATGAATGATCTCTGGGTCGGGGAACACGCGGAGCACCGTGACGATCGCCTGCGTCTCGCGGATGTGCGAAAGGAATTGATTACCGAGCCCCTCGCCCTTGTAGGCACCCTTCACGAGCCCTGCGATATCGTAGAATTCCACCACCGCCGGAATCTTCTTTTTTGATTTTGACAACACGTTCAGTTTCTCCAGCCGCTCGTCGGGAACCGCAACGACGCCCACATTCGGATCAATCGTCGCGAACGGATAATTCGCGATCACAATGTCCTGCTTCGTCAAAACCTTGAACAGCGTTGATTTCCCCACGTTCGGAAGCCCCACGATCCCAAGTGAAATTTTAGCCATAGGATTTACATTTCCGCTCATATATTCTGCAAAAGCTCGATCGCCGTTTGAAGGGACTTATCGACCGCGCCACCGTCGTCGGATACCTGAACATCGGGCGCGACCCCTTTCCCGTCGGTCCATTCGCCGTTCGGAGCGAACCACCTGCCGTCCGTGATATGGATCGCCGACCCGTCGCCGAGTTCGAAGTAGGACTGCTCCGTCGCCTTGCCTGTCGTCGTCGCGCCCACGAGCATACCCCGATGATCCTCTTGCGCCGCAACGGCGAAAAGCTCCGCGGCGCTCGCCGTAAAGCCGTTCACAAGCACCGCGAGCTTTACATCCTTGAACACCGCGTTTCCCGCTGAATGGTAGGTAACCGGCTTCGATAAACCAATCCGTTCCGAAAAGAGAGTGCCTTGGTCGATAAATTTGTTTAGGATCCCTACCGTTGTGTCAACATCCCCACCGGGATTATTGCGAAGGTCGATTACAAGTTTTTTCGTGCCGTCATTCCGAAGCGTGGACTCGATCGCCGCAAAGTCTGCAGTGAGCGGGGGGTCGAAGGAATAGATCTTCAGATATCCCACACCATTCTCCAGCATTTTGAAGATCGCTGTCGGGGTGGTGTACGCCGTATGCGTAATAACCACGTCTCTCTGCACACCTGTTTTCGTACGCACTGCGAGCGTCACACGCTCGCCGGGCTTTCCGAAAAGCATCGTAGTAAGCGCGAGCGGTTGATGCACCGACGCAACGGCGACACCGTTGATCGCAAGGATGCTGTCGCCAGGCATGATGCCCGCGGAAGCCCCGGGTGAGCCGGATTGAACATCGAGCACGGCAAGGGCGTCGCCCTCGCGGGCGAAGACCAGTCCGACATCGAAAAGATCGCCGCGCCCTTCGGCGAGGAACGCTTGATAGATATCGCGCGGCACATAAAAAGAGTGCGGGTCGTTCAACCCCGTGATCATCCCGCGGATCGCGTTTGCGGCGGTTTCGCTCCCGGACTCTGATCCGTAGGCCTGTATCAGATTAAAGGTGTGATCGACGTCAGAACGCCCAATGCTATTCGCCCCGCCGAAGAACGGCAGCGAGAGCCCCACATATCCCACGTGCCATCCTGCGACGCCAGCAGCCCCCATAATCATGAGAAGTGCGACAATAACAAGGGCGACGTCCCTCTTTCGCATAGGTCCGGAAGGCATCTTCTCATTGTATCAGAACTCACGCCATCTCCGTCTGATAGCACTTGGTCCTACCCCTTCCGGCGTGGGCGCAGAGCGGACAATCCTCCTCTTTTCGTCGCGGCTCACGATTGTCCACGCATAACGCAGTAATGGCAGCTTTATGCGAAATTCGAATGGAATTACGGGCTTTCGTTGTATGTAATTGTGTTCTGACCGTGCCGATAGATAGTTTCATCAGTTTAGCGAATATGTAACGTGGCGGCTGGCTCGCCCGTTTTATATACTATAAGGGATATGAAAAAAATTGCGATTTTTGCGGTAATCGGTCAAATTGCGGCGATGGCGCTCGTCGTGCCGCTTGCAGGCGCGCAATCGGTGAGCGCAAGCGCAAGTGTGGGCGCAGGCGTCGGCCAAAGCGGCGGAGGTCAGGCCTCACCAGCCATCATTGTCTCACCGCCGATGCCGATCGCGCCACCGCCAACGACCGAATCCGGTTTCACTCAATTCAACGACTTGACCGTGGAGAGCGTATCGGCGACCAATCCGCCGGCGGAGATTCTTGCGACATACCCCACTCCCGTGATCGTTCCGATGATATACAACGGCGCGGCGGGGACGAGCGCTGGCGCGAGTGCCGGCACGAACGCTGGCTCTGCAGCAACAGCTCCGTCCACGGCCCCTTCTGCGGGTTCGGCATCTTCGGTAACATGCTACCGATTTGATTCCGAGAATTCCGCAACTGGAAAGGCCATTGCCTGCCCTGTACCTCTCACGCCTGTCTCCACACCCGCTTCCACATCTGTTTCCGTGACGGCTCCCGCCGCAACCGCCATGCCGATGATACCGGCGAGTACGACACCGGGCACAAACGGCACCGCGCCAGCCATTTATCCCTATCCATATCCCATCATCCGCACCCAAGCGTACCGGATTGAAGTGGACGCTTCCACAGAACTCTACCTGCGCGACCGGACGCCCACGACCTTGAGCGATTTTGCGGCCGGAGACCAGATCAACGTTTTCGGCTATTACAACACGGACGGCAGCATCCAGGCGTACCTCGTGCGCGATCTTTCAAAACCGGCGCAAAGCGAAACGCTTCAGCTGAACAATGCTGATCTCATATCCATCTCGGCTCAAACAGTGCCCGCCACGCTTGTGGTCGCGCAGCAGTCCATCTATCCCTGCTATGGTTTCGGAGCGAGCGGCAACGCGAAGCAATCTATTGCTTGCCCGATGGGCGTACAGTCCTCCCCGTCCTCCGCGCCGAACTCCGCACTGCAAAACATCCAAGTGCCGTCGGCGCTCGTACCGATATGGAACGTCGCGCGGAAATACGTGGTGAACGTTGACGCGCAGACCATTCTTTTGGACAGCAACCGGACCAAGCTTCAGCTCTCCGATCTCCGAGTCGGCGACGAATTGAACGTGTACGGGGAAACGAGCGACAATGGGCAAACATTGAACGCCGACATCGTGCGCGACCTTTCCATCCCCGCAACGCCCCAGACCTACAGCGGCACCGTTACGCAGGTGAACGGCGACGGATCGTTCATTATTCATACGAACGACAACCGCGACATCACCGTACAAAACATTGTCCAACCCGGTGCCTTATTACAACTCACCGGCCTCCTTAACCGCCTGCAGAACGCCCTCTCGCAAGTGACGAGTATCACAACCGCACCGGATGTTTATCCGCCCCCTGCGCCGGTGCCAATGCAAGTCCCCGGCATGCTCCGCGTACAGGGTGGCAATGCGCTTCCGCCGGCCGTAAGCGGAACGCCGAATACACAGAACTAGAATATAAAAATGGCTAGGGCGGGAACTTCGCAGTTCCCGCCCGTAGATATCGGTGTCGGCCGGCTTTAGTAAGCGGCCCACAAATCCGTAGAAGTGCGAGAGTCATCCTCCGGCCGACGACCGGGACCAGCGATTGTTCCCTTATCATCCGGGACCGTCAAGATAAACACCGGAGATTCCCCAACTTTCTGCAACGCCTCGGGATGCGAGCCCGCTTCCTGCTTTCTATTGTTCATGTTCTCCTCCTTCCTTAGAGTGCTGGGGGCGGAAGCACTTTGGTCTCCGCCAACAACTACCGGCCTAGCCAGCCCGAATATGGATATTCCTGTTATCACGCGGAGGGGGTAATGGGTAGGATCCCTCTCCTTTTAGAATGGGATCGCCTTTCTCATGATCAAAGGGCTTTTGTTTCTTTTTCTTCACCCTTTTCACTCTGGACGACGGCTTGCTATCCATGGCATTCTCCTCACTATTGAAATTGTGAAGGGCTAATTTCAGACCAGCGGCTCTTCCCTCTGGCCTGAAAATTGGTAGCAACCAATTTTCAGACCGGATGATCAAAAAACCTCCCTTGGCGGGGAGGTTTCGGTGTCTATAGTTTGGTTCTTTTTCTCTACTTTTTCTTTATTTTTTCATATACGACACTTCCCCGCCTTTTTGTTGAAAGGATAAGCAAAAGCCCAAGGAGAAGGCCCAGGGAGAGTGTCAAAACTTCTTGTCCAAATACTGTCATTACTTCCAGTATGGGGCGGGAGCGCGGGTTTGTCAATCCACAGGGCATGCCGTAAGATTTTTATATGGAAAAAAGGTGCCTGCCGATCGCGATCGTCACGCCGAAGAAATATCTTCTGGGCGGCCTCTGGTTCGGCGGTAACCATCCGCGGAGGGCAATTGTGTTCGTGCACGGCCTTGATGCAACAGTATTCGCTCACCATGATTTTCTTGTCCCGCTCGCGTCCGAAAATACCGCCACCATTTTTTTCAATAACCGCGGTCACGACACAGTGACGAAAATAAGAAAAACAAACGGCCAACGGAAAATGGCGGGTGCGGCGCACGAGGTATTCACTGAATGCGCCGACGATCTGGAAGGGGTCATACGCCTGCTCCGCAGGAAGAAAGTTAAAAAAATTTACCTGGTTGGCCACTCCACCGGCTCGCAAAAGATCGCGCACTACCTCAGCCGAAAAAATAATCAGAGAAAGATTGCGGGGGCGGTACTCCTCTGCCCCGTGAGCGACTACGCGAGCAATAAGAAATTCACCACGCCAAGAAAATTCAAGCGAGCGCAGGCATACGCCGCAAAGCTTGCACAACAAAAGAAACCCCACGAACTCCTCCCCGTAGCCATCTGGCCCGACCTCCGTGACGCGCAACGATTTTTGAGCTTGAACACACCGGACAGCAAGGAAGAGATTTTCTCCTACGCACAACCAAAAAAAATCCCCCGGACGCTCCGGAAAATAAAAATCCCGTTGCTTGTCGTTTTTGCGGGGAACGACGAATATGCTGATCGGCCCGCACGGGGGATGGCGGAATGGTTCAGAAAAAACATCAAATCAAAACGGAGCAAGATTATCATCGTTCCGCGTGCGCGCCACGGCTTCAAAGGGAAAGAAGAGCGCGTCGCGAATGCAGTGAAGAGATTTATTGCGACGGCAGGGCGGTGATGTACGCCGGCAGTTTCGTGAGGTCTATCCCCGCGACGCCGGTTTGACCGTCAATCGTAAACGTGAATCCGAATGGGTCCTGCGGCACCGCAGGGATGATTCCTTTCGCGACGAGTTCATCGGTGGACGTGGGATACGCGCCGTATTTTTGCTTATACGCCGCCGCCGCCGCCTCAAGATAATCAAAATCGTTCAGCCGCTCCACGTACGCTGCCGCGCGGGCTTTTGTCTCGGGATCGTTCGTGCTTTCGTACACCGTTGCCCAAAGGTTCCGCACGCGATCACGCTCTTTTTGGTTGATACCGAAGTTCAACGCGAAGCGCTCGGCGTACGAAGGAACCCCCTGGGTATTGGCGGCCACATTGAAATACCATGTGGCATCTTTCAGATCCTTGAGTTCCAGATAATAATTGAGTGCCATGTAGTACGGGATGCGCCAATCGGGGTCGGCGTTCGCGATGCCTTCCCGCCCTATCGCCTGCGCCCGCTGCACGGCATCGGGAAGCAACTGTCTCGGTATCGCCGGAAGCGTAAGCACCGAGAACGCATAGGGATAGCTCAGCTTGGGATCAACGCCATTCAGATAAGCGAGGTCCGGGAAATACTCCGCGTGCCCATGGAAAAAATCCAAAATCTCCGGCATCGTCCCAGCCCAGAGGAATGACCCCACTGCCGCATGGAACCCCATATCCACCATCCGCACCATCTCGGGCGAGGATGTCCCGGAAATCGCGGCGGGAGGCGCGAAGCGCGTCGCATCATACGCATATTGGGCAACCACCACCAAGCCGAGCATGAAAAGCAGAAAGAGCGTTTTGGGAACCGCGCCGGTTGAGAGCGATCGCATGGTCAAATTTCCTTTCGGTTGAAAATCCACACGGAAGCCGCGAGGAGAAGAATGATGTAGGCGAGCGCATAGGCCACCGCAAGAGCGAAAGAAAAGAAGGGTGTCGCGACGTCGTGGATGGCGAGCGCGCGGACGTCAAACTTTTCAAGGTTCGGGAATACGTAATAGAACACCTGGACAAGACGGTATTGTATACCCGATATTCCGATTTGTTGCGCATCGGCAACGAGCGAGCTTACGACGTGGCCAAGGAAGAACACGGCGGACGTGTACACGATGGAGAGCAGCGAACTGGAGAACGTGGAAACGAAAAGCGCGAAGGCGATGAAGAGCGCCATTTCAAGGTATTGCATGAGGATGGCGACGAGGCCCAGCGCATCAAACCCGCCGTGATTATAGGCAATGAGGCCGAGGTACGCAACGCCGAGGATGGCGGTGGTGAGCAGGAGCACCGCGCAGAGCCCGAAGAACTTGCCGAGCAGGAACTGCGCCCGCGAGACCGGCTTTGAAAGGATGAAATAGACCACCTTGCGGTCCACGTCCTTAAAGAACGACGTGGTGCCCAAGAAAAGCGCAATGATCGCGTTGAAGAAATAGATGCCGGTAAGACCGAAGCTTTTCACCATCGGGAGCTCCTTAAGCACAAGATCCGCGAGGAAAAGTTCAAAGAAGATATAAAGCAGGGCAAACACGATGATGCCGTAGAGTATCTTGTCGCGGAGCTCAAGCTTGAACGTATTTTTTGCGACGACGAAGATGTTCCTCATGCTTTTTCTTGCGCGGCAACAACCTCCACAAAGCGCTCCTCAAGCGGTTTTCCCGCGCAGAACTTTTTCACGGGCCCCGCATAGAGCAGCCTCCCCTCGTGGATCACGCCCATCTCGTCGCACACCTCCTCCACGTCGTAGAGGATGTGCGTGTTCAAAAAGATCTTTCTCCCCTCTTTTTTGAGCTCACGCATGACCTCTTTCATCTCGCGCCGGCCGAGAGGGTCAAGCCCGTCCAACGGCTCGTCCAAAAAAAGATATTCCGGATCGCCGACCAATGCCTGCGCAAAGCCAAGCCGCTGGCGCATGCCCTTTGAATATGTCCGCACTTCCGCATTCCGCGCCTCGTAGATGCCCGTCCGCTTGAGGAGCGTCTCGTAGTGCGCCGTGCGATTTCCCTTGTGCGCGCCCACAAGCTCATCGCAAAAACGCATGAATTCCAACCCCGTCATCCGTTCGTAGAAATATGGCGTCTCCGGCATATACCCCATCCGCCGCTTTGAGGCCACATCGCACGAGGCCTTCCCGTCCAGTATGATCGCCCCCGCAGTCGGCCGGAGCAATCCCACGATCATTTTCATGACCGTCGTCTTCCCTGCCCCGTTCTGGCCCAGAAACCCAAAAATAGGCACGTCCACCGCGAGCGAAAAATCGTCCACTACGTTCCGCTTCTTGTAGGTCTTCGTGAGGTGGGAAAACTGAATCATAGGAACATACCAAATGATAGCAAAAAAATCAGAAATTGTATCCTCATTCCTTGCCCAATTGCCTAAAAACTTCTTTGTATTCCCTCACAGCCCTGTTCACCACCTTCTCTATCTCGCGCTTTTTATCTTCCCCGATACTCTCGCCCAATGTTTCCGCAAGGGCTTTCTTTTGAATCACAAAGTTGCATCCCACTTTGACAGCTTTTATCTTGCCGGATTTTATCTTCTTGAACACCGCAATCCGACTTATCCCCAAAATCTTTGCGGCCTCTCCCGCAGAGAACAAAGTTTTTTCCATAACAAATAAATTAACTTATGTTAACCTATCACGTCAATGGTTAACAAAATATAACACGTCAGTTGTATTCCACCAGTTTTGGATTAGTTTTGACTGCGATATACGCAGCAACACCGAGCCCAACAATGACTACTAAAAGTTATTCTTAAATTTCATAATTTCCTTAGTGCGTAAGCCTGGACGACGTTCGAACGATTTTGTGATGTGATATGGCCTGATCCCTCTTCCAAACTGCTGAGTCCTAAAAAATTAAACTCTTACGCCCAATACTTGAGCGATTACCTTTTTGATGTTTTCCAAAGAACCTGATGCTAAAACAATTTTGGGGGCTATTTTTTTGTCTAAAATATTCAAGGTGCTATTAAAGAGATTTTTAAACTCTTCGTCATTATCCACATCTTTATTGAACACTAAGAAAGATTTTTCAAAAGTATTTTTTGATATCTCGGATGCAAGGTTAAGAAAATATTGCTTGTATGTATCTGAATCTGCAAAATTGGCGATTTTCGCTGGCCCATAAAAATAGAAGGTACTAACGGAAAATCTTTGGCCAGCCATAGAAAAAATCCCGTCAACCATTTCCTCTCCTGATTCGTCGAAGTCGCCACTACTGACTCTAACCAAACTCACGCCACGAATTTGGCTAAGAGTTTCCATTACGCTCTTTGTAAATTCTTCCTGCTTATCAGGAACTTTTTTGCTACGGATGTCGCTCTTTTCAGGATGAGAATGTAATGCTCTTCGTAAAGCTTCTTTAACTTGATCGTCTTTCGACTTGGGGCCAGGCTTGCTTCTTTCAATGGATTTGATTTCCCGTGTTATATCCTCGATTCTTTTTTCGCTGATACCCGTGGAGGTCTCTATTTTACTTAGAACATCGATGGTTTTGTTGAATATTTCGCTTTGATATTTTATTCCATCATCATTTCTTTGCATGATCGTCTGTTCTGATTTCTTGCTCAAAACTATTGCTGTTATTGCCAGAACTATCGAGGCAGTGGACAGCCCAATTGAAAAAACTAAGTTTATTATGCCCACCGTAGAAAAACTGATTTTCTCTGCAGACGCGTAATTGTTAAAAAGTAAAATCGCGATAACGCCAAATATGAACGCTGATATGGCCGTTAATGTATAAGAATAATGAACGCCTTTGGATTTATCACTAATCTCGGTATGTCTTTCCTCCATATTGGTTATTGTCATTATCTAATAAAGGTGCCATTTTAGCAACCCATCAAAGAAGCTACTAAGGCAGTTCCAACTTCGTACCAGACGGCCAACCGCTTTTGGATAGATTTCCCGTTGTGATGTTAATAGTTGAAAATAAAGATTAAATTTTTATTAAAAGAAATTTGCAGTTAATAATTATTTAATGTTCGGTGAGTATAATATTCCCATGACGATGGCAATCGAAAACAAGGTCGGCCTGCCGTATATTCAAAGTATGCCAAAGCGGGAATACACGGCGGTATATAAAAAAGAGGGGCGTTGGATCATTGCCTGGATTGAGGAAGTGCCGGGAGCGCACACTCAGGGACGCACCATGAAGGAGGCGAAGGAAAACCTCCGTGAAGCGCTCACGCTGATCCTTGAGGAAAACAAAAAGATGGCATCTTCAAAAACGCGCGGTCTGCGGCGCGAGAAATTCCTCATCACGGTAAAATAACGCGCTATGAAGCGCCGAGATCTCGTACGCCACCTTGAACGGCATGGCTGTCATTCAATCCGCGAAGGAGGACAACATTCTATTTACTACAATCCTGCAAACAAAAGCATTACCGCAGTTGCCAAGGCATTCAGAAATCAGAGCATTTCTCACAAGGAAAATATGCAGAGACATCCGGATTCCCGATCTCCCTACCGCCCGATGAGCTTTTTGAGTTCCTCCACCATCGGTATCTCGTTGGGTTCACTGCCGTAGAGCTTTGCCTCGTAGTATGCCGTCCAGTCGGCGAGGTTGAGCGCGGTGAATATCTTATGGAGCTCGTTCTTACCTTGAAGGAGGACGACCTCCACCTTGAGGCCGCGGTCTTTGTAGAGCTTCTCCAAGATGCTCATGCGCTTTGTGATGCGCCAGTCGTCGCCGCCGTCTTTCAGGAATACAAAGTGAAAATGGCGCGAAAGCGGCGCGGTGCGCTCTTTCACGTCAAAACCCGTCATTTCGTTATGGTTCATTTCGGGAACCACATTGCAAAATGCGGGAATTTTCCCCGTTTCATTGAACCTTATCTTCCAGTTATACGCGATCGTAGCGTTGCGAAGCGAGGCGTAGATCACCGGCACCGCTCCGTGCAGCCGCTTCGCAAGCTCGCGGCCGCGATACTCTTCTCGTACCGGATGCAACATAGTCGCAAGTTCCCGCGCTTCCCAGAGCCAGGTCTTCTCTCCTATAAGTGCGAGCGTCCCCATGAGCATGAGCCCCGTGGTCATCCGCGGCTGCGCGTGAAAATCGGGGACCTGCACGTAGGGCAGCTTGAACTTCTGCGCAAGCGCGATCAACTTCCCGCGCGAGGCGATCGCGGCCACCCGGAGGCGCTTCGCCCGCGCCACATTAAGGGCGTCAATCACTTCTTCGGTATTGCCAGAATATGAACTTGCAATGACGAGCCGGTCTTTGAGATCCTTCTCGTGGAGCGGCGGGAGGCCGTAATTTGACCAAACCACGATATCCAACCCCGGGTGCCACGCCTTTATAATATCTGCCGAAAGGTGTGAACCGCCCATGCCTACCACCAAGAACTTGGCGGACTTCCGCTTCAATTTCGCCGCATTTTCCACCTTCGGTTCATATGCGAACTGCTGCGCATAATTTTTTATGTCATCCAGCATCATGCTTTCAGTATAAATCTTTCTGCGTTACACTGAAAGCATGAAACGGTGCATTCTCATGGTCTTCGGCGGCATATCGGCGGAGCACGAGGTCTCGGTCGTGACGGGCCTTCAAGCACTGGAAAATGTTGATAGGAGCGCGTATGAACCGCTTGCGGTGTACATAGATAAGGCGGGGAAATTCCTCTGCATCCCCGGCCTTCGGGATCGCCGCAAGTTTCTCACTGCGGCGCGGAAGGCCTTTACGTTTGGCAGAGATGCAAACGGCGGTTTTATAAAAATAAAAGGGCTTGCGGTGCGGAAGATCTATCCCTACGCCGCATATCTCGCGTTGCACGGCGGACAAGGGGAATCCGGCCCCGTGCAAGGGCTGCTTGAAGCCGTGGGCATCCCCTTCACCTCCCCTGGCCAAGAAGCATCGGTCATCATGATGAACAAGGAACTCACGAAGGAGACGGCGAGTAGGGCCGGCATTGACGTCGTGCCGGGGATGGATCTTTTTTCGTCCGAGATCAAAGCGGGCTCCGAGCAGTGCGCAAAAAAAATTACTGACCGCCTTGGCCTTCCCGTTATCGTGAAGCCCGCACATCTCGGTTCGAGCATCGGCATCAAAATTGCCCGCACGGAGGTGGAGCTGGAAAAATTCCTCCTTGAAGCGGCTCTGACGGACAAGGAGATCCTTGTGGAAAAATGCTTGTCTTCTTTCGTGGAATACAACTGCGCGGTGCGGCTCCTGCACGGCAATATTGAGGCGAGCGAAGTGGAACGGCCCCTTTCAAAAGAGGAAATCTTGAGCTTCGCGGACAAATACGAGCGCGGAGGAAAAAAGACGCAAGGAGGCATGGCGTCGCAGAATCGCGAGCTTCCCGCAAAAATTGACGACAATCTGAAGCAAAAAATACAGGAACTGGCGAAGAAGGCGTTCGTCGCATGCCGCGGCAAAGGCATGATCCGGGCGGACTTCATGTACACGAGCGACCGCAAACTCTACCTTACGGAATTGAACCCCATCCCGGGCTCCATGGCGTTCCACCTTTGGGAAGCGAGCGGGGTCCCCTTCAAACAACAGATTTCCGATCTCATTGAGCAGGCAGTGGAAGACGCAGAGCACGCAAGTCGCCTGCATCTTGATTACAAGACCGACATCGTAGAACGGTTCGTCAGTCAGTAATAGAGGTCGGTGAGTTCCGGTTCCAATAAGAGCGCCCACCGCTCCGGCGGGAAGCGCTTCGGGGCCATTTCTATGAACGCGTTGAGGTTTTTTACAATTGTGTATTTTGAATGATCGGTGATGCCGCGGACAATATCCTGCGCGAACATGCTTTTGAGTACCACGATGTGATCGGCTTTTTCCGCAAGCAACATTCCCAAGTGTTCGTTCCCGTTCTTGTCCGCCGGCCCGAGCTCCGGAATCCCTGCGGTGACCGCAAGAAGCTTTTTCCCCTTTTCGCGCGCCAACGATTCCGCGGCTGCGATTCCCGCCTGCGCGGTCGGGAAGCTGATATTATAGGAATCGTCAATGCAGTCGTAACCATGCCACACGGTCGCCTTTTGGCGGCGGTCGGGAAGTGTAAGTTTTTGGGCTGCGTCTTTAATGAATCTTTCCGGCGCGCCCAAGAGTTCCGCAGCCCGTGCAGCAAGCGCAAGGTCGGAACGGGCCGATGCGGAGAGGTGCGCACCCGTATCCGGCACGTCCCCCTCCTTCACCACGATCGTTTGTCGCCCGCCGATCAAAGGATCCAACATGCGCGCAACGTCGGGCGGTGCGAGCAGCTTTGCTCCCGGCTTCGCGTAGATGAAAACCTCGCCAAGTGCCGCGGCCAGGCGCGGAACACTCCCGAAACGTTCCATATGTTGATGCCCGATGCTTGTAAGGATGGCGACATCGGCGGGTACGATGCGGCAACTTTCCCTGATCTCGCCCGCCCGATAGGCATCCACCTCCGCGATCAAAATCTCCGTATCGGGACGCAGATGTTCCACGACCCATCCCGCAATGCCCAAGGGCGTGTTTACGTTCCCCGCTACCATCTGGACCACCGCATGGTGCCGCACAAGTTCGTACAGGAAATTCTTCGTCGTCGTCTTACCGAAACTTCCCGCGATCGTCACAATGCGCAGGCCATTCACCGCGCGCGCCTTTTCCGCGGCACGGCGTATGCGCGCGCGCCTCATAGGCAAATAGAAAGGGATAGAAACAATATTCGCGGCGAGTACGAATAGCGGTACCGCAAACAGCCACACGATTGCCGCGAGCGCCCGTGCGGACCAAAAAGGCATATTGAAAAATACGCCCGCAAGCGACGCAAGCCAAATCGCAAGGGCGATCGCAAGAATCGCGACGGCGCGTGCCGTGTAGCGCAGGCAATCCCGCATCTGGATGTTACGCCGCAGAAAAAACCGCGGCAGCCATTTTAAATAGCGACGGCTGCTATAGTCCTCCTGCTGGAGGATATAGAGAAAATCCCCGAAGGGAAAAAGGGTATTAAAGGCCCTCAACAAAACGTTTGACGATGCCATAGAACAAATGGGGATTTTTGAGATGGGCATTGTGCCCCGCCCTTTCTATTGTTTCCAACTTGCTTCCCGGAATCAGACGCTGCATCTCCCGCGCGATGCTCACGGGAACCACTGCGTCCTTCTCTCCCCATACAAGGAGCGTGGGGACTTTGATCTTCGGCAAGAGGCGGCCTTGGTCAAAAGAAACCGCTTTCCGAAAAAGTTCTCCCATCCCTTTTTGGTCGGCCTCTCGCAGCTCCAGATTCCCTCCCCGCCCGCGAACGCCGAGTTTTTTCAAAACGCGCGCACCCGCAATCTTGAGGCGGATGGAAAGCTTGGGCCGCCGCAGGGACGGCGCGCTATAAAGGATTAATCCTCTAAGCCAGGGAGGATTTTGGCTCGCGATATAACTCGCGATCCTCCCGCCAAAGGAATGCCCGAGGAGCACAATGTCATTTTCTCCCGGCAGGAGTTCGTGCACGCGGGATTTCACCCATCCGGCGTACTCCGGGATGCCCCAATTCGGAACCGTACTCGGCTCGCTCCCGAAGCCAGGAAGATCAAACACAACGACATCCCCTTTTCGGAAAATGGCGGCGAATGCCTCCCACACTCTCCTATCCTGCCCCCAGCCGTGCAATACAACGATTTTCATGTTTTTGTTTTTATAAACCTGAATCTCGGTGTCTTTTGTCCCTTGGCCCCGACCTTCTCCTTAAACATCTCGAGTGGCCGCACCCACATCTTCCTCTTTCCATATAACGCCTGATACACCACCATTTTCTCGCCCGTTTCGCTGTGCATTGCAACGCCAATTACCTCATATTTATTCCCTTTAAAATGCTCGTAGGTGCCCGGTTTCAGTTTATTTTCCATTTTCAAGATAAATAGCAGTGTTTTCCTTATATGCCCGCAAACACCTTGGCAATCTTTTTTGCAGCGATTCGCTCAATAACGGTAAAGCCTCGTCTATTTTTACAAATCGATATTCAATAATTTCTTTCCCATCCGGCTTGATATTTCGTGTGTCCCGTTCGCTTAGTTTTCCACCAAAGAAAACAAATTGCAAACTCTCCCCGGTCTCACTGCGGCTTGATTTGTAATCAACACATAAAAATCGGCATTCTTTTAGATCAATGCATGTTTCTTCTTTTACTTCCCGCATACATGCTCCCTTCGGGGATTCGTTGTTATCAATGACACCGCCGGGTATTGACCAGTGATCTTTATAGCTCGGCTTCACGATAAGAACTTCGTCTTTTTCATTCACGATCAATGCACCGGCACCCATCCGCTTCCGTGGTAAATTCTCGTAATAATCGTCGCTCATATTTTTTTGTTTTTGGTTTCTTTCTTTTCCCCTATCGCATGGCCGCCGAAGCGATTGCGGAGCGCGGAGAGAATTCGGCCCATATAGCTCGGCGCGCGTTGTGAACGCGTGCGGAACTTGAATGCATCTTCTATCGCCGGCAGTTTCACGCGCCACTTGCGGCCGGTTTTTATGGTCCACTCGCCTTCGCCGGTCGCGTGAACGATGCCGGATACCGTACGCAGATCCTTGCCGTACATGCGGAACACTTCTTCCATCCATCCGACGAGCCGCGACTCAATGACGCTGCCGCGGTTATATACGCGCGCAATCTTTTCAAGGTCAAGCTTGAATGGCGACTTCCTCATGAGTGCGAACCCTTCCGCCAAGGACTGCATCATACCGTATTCAATGCCGTTGTGGACCATCTTCACGAAATGGCCTGCGCCCGCATCACCGAAATACGCGTAGCCCAAGGGCACGGAGAGGTCGGCGAAGAGCGGCTCCAAATATTCAAATGTTTTGCGGTCGCCGCCGATCATGAGCGAGCCGCCGTAGCGCGCACCGCGTGGGCCGCCCGAGAAGCCGACATCCACGAACCGGATACCGCGCTTGCCGAGGAGTTTCGCGCGGCGCACACTGTCCTCAAAAAACGAGTTGCCGGCGTCTATCACGATGTCACCTTTCTTAAGGTGCGGCACAAGGCCATCCTTGCCGCGAGTCCCGAAGAGAAATTTGTCCACTCCTTTTCCGGCAGTGATCATGAGCCAGACCACGCGCGGCGAATGTCTTCGCGGCACCGCGAGCTTCGCCGCGAGTTCCGCGAGAGAATACGCCGCTTCAAAACCTTCGCTCTCCAGCTGTTGCAAGGGCTCCGGCGAGCGATTGGCCGCGATGACGCGCCATCCTTTATCGCGCAGCTGCCGCGCCACGTTCGCGCCCATCCTCCCAAGCCCAAAAACGCCTATTTCCTTTGGAAGCGCTAGAGTCCCGTCTTTTTCCACCGCATCATCAAACACCGCCGCTTCAGCGACAATCTTACGGCCGCCCGGCGCGTAGTACCGCAGCGGAACCAAGTTCTTTTTCCACGCAATGATGAACGGGTCTATGAACTTCCACATAGCGGCGACCTCCTCACTTGAAACAAAGAGTGTCTGGTCGCCCGCGATGCAGTCCAAGATCAGCCTTTCGTACTCCTCGGTATACTGTGCACGACGGACCGATTCTCGGAAGTCAAAGTTCAACGTCCGTTCTTCGAACTCAAACGTGTGTCCCGGCTTCTTTGAATGAAATCTGATCGTTATCCCCTCCGTAGGCTCAAGGTTGATGAAAATACGGTTGTGATGGTGTTCTTTCCCTCCGCAAAGGCAGGGCTGTTCGTGGCGCAGCACGATCTCAATCTCTTTCTGCGGCTCGCCGAGTCGCTTCCCGCTTTCCATGAAAATCGGCATCCCTTCCCATCGCGCACCAGAGAGAAACCCCTTGATCCGAAAGTACGTTTCGGTTTTTGAATGGGGAGCAACCCCTTCCATAGAGCGGTAGCCGTCGTATTGCGCGCGAAACGAGTTCTTGGCGGCCTCACGGGGCGTCTGAACGATGAGGTGCCTCAAAAGCTCCACACGGAGCGGGCGGATCGCGTGAGCATCGTACCGCACGGGCCGCTCCATGGCAATGAGCGCGAGCATTTGCAAAAGATGGTTCTGGCCCACATCCTGCAAGGCGCCCACATGATCGTAGAACGCACCGCGTCCCTCAACGCCGATCTGCTCAAATAGGCGGATGTGGACGCTCTCTAGCGTGCGGCTCGTCCATTCGCTTTCGAAAAGATCGTTCGCGAACCGGAACATCAGAATATTCTGCAACATCTCCTTCGCAAGATAATGATCTATCCGATACACTTGTTCCTCCCGAAAGAGCTTTGTAAGTTGGGCATTAAGCGCTTTCGCGCTCTTTTCATCGTTGCCGAACGGCTTTTCCACGATCACGCGCGTCCATCCCTCGTTCGGGCCGCAGCCGTCGGTCAGATGACTGCGGTGCAGATGGGCAAGGATGAGCGAGTAAAACTGCGGCGGGACCGAAAGATAAAAAAGTTTGTTCGCACACATGCCCCACGTGTCGTCAATCTTCTTTAAAAGATCGTTGAGTGCCAGGTAGTCCTTCGGCGAGTCAAATACCAACCGATGATACACGGCAAGGTCAAGGAACGATCGTATGGTTGCGGCGGAGGCATGCGATGTCCTCTTTTCAAGAATGGTGCGGAGGTGCGTACGGAGATCGTCGTCGCCCCACGCGCGCCTTGAAACACCTACGAGCTTGAACCTTGGCGGCAACCGCTTTTTCACATGCAAATTAAAAAGCGCCGGCACGATCTTTTTTGCCATAAGGTCGCCCGTGGCGCCCAGGACCACGAGAATGGTAGGAATGGTTTGTTTTCTCTCGTCTATCATAAGACTATAAGCACGTATCGTGCTTTAATATTATATACGAACCATGCGAAAAGCACTCGCCAAATCGTTCTACGACAGGCCGACGCTTGCGGTTGCAAAAGGGCTCCTTGGAAAATACCTTGTGCGGTACTACCGCGGGAAAACGATCGCGCTCATGGTGACCGAGGTGGAAGCCTATGACGGACCGCGCGATATGGCCTCGCACGCGAGCCGCGGCCGCACGCCGCGTAATGAGCTCATGTTCGGCGAGGCCGGCCGCTTCTATGTGTATTTCACGTACGGGATGCACTGGCTCGCAAATATCGTGACGGGACCGCGCGGCTATCCCGCAGCCGTCCTCCTCCGCGCCGGTGTTTCTAGAGATCGCGAGATGGGCGCACTGCGCCGCGTGCAAGGTCCTGCACGTTTCACAAAGTTTCTGCACGTCGGCCGTGCGCAGAACGGAAAACGCGCTTCAAAAAGAAACGGCCTCTGGTTTGAGGACCGAGGCGTAAGAATCCCTCGCACAGCAATCGCCGCCCAAAAGCGCGTCGGCGTGGACTACGCCGGCGCCGTTTGGGCAAACAAAAAATATAATTTTGCGCTGCGGGACTCCGCGCTCCGCCGCCTCCCTATTTTTTCTGTTCGTCCTTCTTCCCGTGCTTCCCGTCTTCGCAGTCACACTCGCTGAGTGGTGTGCCGTGCTTTGAGCACGTGGGCGACTGGCACACTCCCGGCTTCTCCGAAACTCCGGCGCACTCGCCGGTGCAAATGTAGTGTTTCATTGAAATTAATTTATGCAGATTTTCGCCTCTTTATCAAGGTTACCTTGCACCCCTTCCCTCCTTCTCCCTCTGAAACCTTCACCTCGCTGCAATATTTCCTCATGAGAAAAAGGCCTCGACCGCTTCCCTTAAGCAGGTTCTCTCCAGCGAGAGGGTCGGGGGCCTCACTAATATTGAATCCTTTCCCTTCGTCCTCAACGGTCACTTCAGTTTCTTCTCTGCCAAGATTCCAAGTGACCGTTACCCTTCTTCCCCCTTCCCCCGTAGCATTGTCCTTGTTGCCATGCTGCACCGCATTTATAAACGCTTCGTGCCCGGCATCCACGAATTCCTGCGCTTCTTCTCCGCTCCAGCCTAAACCGCGCTGCAACTCCCCCTCGACAGCAGTCCACAACTCGCTATCTGCCCCCGCGACGCTTTCGAAGACCTGATGTCCCGTTCGGGAAAAACTCTCCGCCAAACTCGCCCGAAGATTGTCTTCTATCATTGGAATTCTACCGAAACCGTACCGGAACGCTGAATTCCTCCGCGTTCTGCGGCAGGCCGGACGGATTGTCTTTTGCAAATACGATCGTGCCGGTCGCATGTTTGGGTGTGGTAAATGGAATGCTCACTGCGAAAGGTACAGTGCCGGTCGTCATCCAGTCGCTTTGCGCCTGTGCTTGGCCTTGTCCGAGCACCGTGCCATCGCCATCCAGAACCTTCACCGGAAAGACCGCTTCAAAGAACCATCCGCCGCCGGTCACGGTTCCCGCGACCGCGAGAGGTGAAGAAACAAGCACATTCGGGAGCGGCGACGTCACGATGACGCGCCCGTCGGGCGAAGTGGCCGGTGCGGAGTTCCCGGCCACGGGCACCGTAGGTCCCTGGACCGGCTTCACAAACAAAAGCGCACCCAGAAGAATCACGATGATAACTGCGAAAGCGATCGCGATTATTTTCAATTTCTTGAGCGTTGACATGTTATTTCCCTACGGGAGCGCCCCTTCGCGCCGCAACATCATTATCTTCTTTTTGCGGCCCCATGCAAATCCGCCCGGATCGCCGTCCGAGCGCGTGACGCGATGGCACGGCACGCGCGGATCGCGGTTTTTGTTCAAAATATTCCCGACCGCGCGGTATGCCCGCGGACTCCCCGCCCGCCGCGCGACCTCCCGATAGGTCAACGTCTTCCCGCGTGGGATCTTCGCGACGACGGCATATACTTTTTTGGAAAAAGATTTTTTGGAAATTTTCATAGAACTAAGCTTCGTCAAGAACGATTCGCTTCTCGAACCGTCCTCGTTCCTTTACCTTTTTTGCTCTCAGCTTTGCTATTCGCTTTCGGTCAAATTTCTTGTAATTTGCGATTGCACCCAGCACCTCAAGGAGATCGGCGAATTCCTCAGGACTCTCGTCCCGCACAAATTCCTTGATCTCTTCGTGCAGCTTTTCCTTCAACTTCTTCCAGTACTCCGCTCGAGTCGCCACGTGATAAACTGGCTTCCCACCTTTTTTGCGGATGTATGTGGGAATCTTGTCGCGCACAAGCTTGTTATATTTCATCCGTTTCTTTCCTAGGATACCATACAAATATGAGTGCCGGGCAGACCGAGAGGCGTAGGTTTTTCCTATTCTGGTAGAATTGAGGTAATGGAACGGGAAACGCGGGTGTGCCAGAACTGTGAGAACCAGTTCACAATCGAGCCGGAGGATTTTGCGTTTTACGAGAAGATAAAGGTACCGTCGCCTATCTGGTGTCCAGAATGTCGCTCTGCGCGGCGCTTCGCATGGAGGAACGTGTGGCACCTGTATAAAAGACAGGAAACGAGAACCGGGCAGGAAATACTCTCATTCGTCCCCCCAGAATCGCCGCTAAAAATTTACGATAAGGATTTTTGGCATTCCGACGGCTGGGATCCGTTAGTATATGGAAGAGAAATAGACTGGTCGCGGCCATTTCTCGCGCAGGTTCACGAGCTCTTTCTCGAAACGCCGTTTCCCCATGCAAACGTACAAAGCATAACCAATTGCGAATATTGCGCGAATGCCTCATTCTCCAAAAATTGCTACTTTTCCCATGGGTTGGCGCATACGGAGGATTGTGCATATGTAATTTGGGACGAATCCTCCAAGCACTGCATAGACAGCCACATGACAAATCATTGCGAATTTTGTTATGGAAATGTGAATATGGCGCGCTGTTATCAAACCTTCTTCTCGATGAATTGCGAGGACTGCCGCGATGTGCTTTTTTCGAAAGATTGCGTCGGTTGCTCGGACTGCGTTGGATGCGTTGGGTTGCGCAGCAAATCATACTGCATTTTCAATATCCCTTATCGCAAAGAGGAGTACGCAACGCGGGTTCGGGAGCTGGACCTTGGCTCTTACGGCGCGTTCGAGAAATGTCGGCAGCGGACGAATGAGGTGTGGCTAAGATTCCCGGTGAAATTCATGCAGGGGCTTCAAAACCTAAACGTATCCGGCGATTATGTGTATCACTCTAAGAACGCCCATTACTGTTATCGGGTCACCGGCGCGGAAGATGTGAAGTACTGCGTAAATCTGCTCGCGGGGCCAGCGAAGGATTGCTACGACTACGCCAACTGGGGTGACGCATCAGAACTCATTTATGACTCGATAACATGCGGGAACAAAACCTATAACGTAAAATTCTCTGCCTACTGCTGGGGTGGTTGCAAGAATGTGGAATATTCGATAAATTGCCCGGGTTCCACGGATATTTTCGGCTGCGCGAATTTGCACCACAAACAATATTGCATATTGAACAAGCAATATTCCAAAGCAGAGTATGCAACTCTCGTTCCCAAGATCGTCAAACATATGAACGATGTCCCCTATGTAAATGCCGCGGGTTGCATCCATCGTTACGGCGAATTTTTCCCGATGGAATTCTCTCCGTTCCCGTACAACATCTCCGAGGCGCAGGAATTGTATCCGCGGAGCCGCGAGTGGGCGGAGGCCAGAAAACTGCCTTGGCGTGAAGAGGAAAAACGCGATTATGCGCCCACGAAGGCGGCAGGGAATTTGGCGGATCGAATTTCGGATATGGATGATAGCGTCCTGAAAGAAGTGATAGGTTGCGCGCACAAAGGGAAATGCGAGGAAGAATGCACCGGGGCTTTCCGGATTATCCCGCAGGAATTGGCGTTTTTGCAACGCTTCCATCTCCCGCTCCCGCGGCTTTGCCCCAACTGCCGTCATTATGGGCGCTTGCGGCAAAGAAACATCCCTCGCTTTTTTGAAAGACAGTGTCAATGCGCAGGATTGCATGCAAATAACTCAGTCTACAAAAATACTGTACGCCATTTCCATTCAGAAAAAGCGTGTCCAAATCGTTTTCAAACCTCCTATGCCCCCGACCGCCCCGAGATCGTGTACTGCGAGCAGTGCTATCAGGCAGAGGTGACATAACGTGATATGAATACTGAAACAAGAATTTGCCAGAATTGCAAAAACCAATTCACGATAGAGCCGGAGGATTTTACATTCTATAAAAGCCTCAACGTGCCGCCACCGACCTGGTGCTGGAGATGCCGGGCCATGCGGCGGATGGCTTTTCGTAACTTCCGCTATCTCTACGAACGCACTTGCGCTGGCACTGGTAAAAAAATTTTCAGCATGGTGCCCCCTAATGCGCCCATGCCCCCGTTTGAGCGAGACTACTGGTGGAGCGACGCGTGGGATCCCAGGGCATACGCGCGGGAATATGATTTTACGCGGCCGTTTTTTGATCAAATACGGGATTTATTCAACGTCGTGCCCTTCACCTACATCATGTCCCGCAACCAGGTCAACAGCGATTACAGCATGGGTCTGGACATGAAAAATACGTATCTCTGCTTTGACGCTGGGTTTTCTGAAGACAGTGCATATGGTGTTTCCCTACAAAAGAGCAGGCAATGTTTTGACACCATCAATTGCAAACTATGCGAACTTTGCTATTACGTGATCAACACGACGAACTGTTACCGGATCTTCTTTTCCAGAAATTGCACCGGTTGCCGCGAAATATGGTTCAGCCAGGATTGCGTCGGGTGCAGCGACTGCGTGGGGTGCACTGGTTTGCGGAACAAAAGCTACTATATCTTTAACCAACCATACTCGAAAGAAAACTATCGAAAAAAAGTGGCGGGATTTAACCTGCACTCAAGGCGGGGATTGGAACGAATGCAACGAGAGGCGGAGAGGGTTTGGCTTTCGTTTCCGTTCCGTTTTCGGCACGGACTAAAGGATGAGGGTTGCATCGGCGACTATATATACAACTCCTCGGAGGTGCGCAATTGTTTTTTCACGAATGAGGTCCAAAACTGCGCGCATTGCCAGAGCGTCATCTACAACCCAATTCGGGACTGCATAGACGTTACCTCCTCGGGCGTCGATATTGAACGCAACTATGAAATAAGCTGCTGCGGACAAGGCCTGCGCGGAGTATATTTTTCGTTTGATTGCGAAACGGTGAGTGACATACGCTATTCCGTCACGTGCCGCAACTCGCGGAATGTGTTCGGTTGCGTGGGACTGCGCAACGCGCAGTACTGCGTCCTCAATAAGCAGTACTCAAAAGAAGAATATGAATCACTTATTCCAAAGATAATCGCGCATATGAACGAGGTGCCTTATGTGGATGCGCTCGGCAGGAAATACAAGTACGGCGAGTTCTTCCCGCCCGACATGAGCCCCTTCGGGTTCAACGAATCCCAAGCGTATGAATATTTCCAACTTCCGAGAAGTCAGGTTGAGCGCATGGGATTCAAGTGGCGCGTTCCCGAGAAAAGAAGATATGAACCAACCCAAGCCGCTTCCACCCTGCCCGATACTATCACCGAAACCGGTGATGCTATCACCCAAGAGATAATCCAGTGCCAGCACGACGAAACCGGAGATCATGCCGGACGCCAATGCGGAGCCAATTGTCCTACGGTTTTCCGCATCACGCAGCAAGAATTGCAGTTCTATAGGCAAATGAATTTGCCATTGCCGAAGCTGTGTTTCAATTGTCGCCACGTAGAGCGTATCAGCTGGCGCAATGTTCCGCAGCTTTATAAACGTACGTGTGCATGCGTTGGAGCGAAGGTAGGCAGCTACACAAATACCGCCCCTCATTTTCACGGTAGTAAGCCTTGTCCCAACGAGTTTGAAACTTCCTACGCTCCCGACCGCCCCGAAATCGTCTACTGCGAGCAGTGCTATCAGGCGGAGGTGGTATAAACCTGCAACTTACACTTCGTACAAGCCGTCGAAATCGGCAAAAACGAGACGGATGTTGAGGACGGGAATGCGATTGCGAATGATCTTCCCCGCCTTTTTGAGCATATCTTCGTAGAAGGCGCGGTTGGTGTTCCCGTCACATGCGGCGCAGTTCATATGCGCCATGGCGTAGAGCGTTGTAAAACCGTGCCCCATGAGCACCTCGATCTGCTCAAAGACAAACTCCCGATCGCGCGGCTCTTTCGGTGTTACGAGCGGCTTCACTCCGCCCGGCAATAAAATGGGGTCCGGCATATGAAGGTTCCCCGCCTTTGCAAACACGTGCCGCACTTCCTCAAACCGCTGGTCCGAACACCACAAAAACGCCGCGGTGTTGCGATAGTGCTCCTGCGGTGATGGGAAATCAAAAATCTTCTTCATGCCTCCTCAACGAGAAATCTCGCTTCGTTCCCCGAGCAAACCTCCAAGAAACCGGAGCTTACGGGGATATAGTGCTCTTTTTGGTTATTATCAATGATTTTCATCGTTCCTTTGCTCAACACGGAGATGAGCGGTCGGTGGTGGTTCAGAATGGTAATCTCCCCTATTCGCGTGCGACAATTCACCAAAGACGCCTCGCCCTGGAACAACACTTTTTGCAATGAATAGACGCCTATCTTCATGTTAATCATTCGTCATTAGAAATCAGGCATGAGCAACGTCTTCTATCCCGCCCTTGAGATAGAAATTCTCTTCCGGCTTGTCATCGTGTTTGCCTTCCAGTATCTCCTTGAAACTCTTTATGGTTTCTTTGAGCGACACGTATTTGCCCGCGCGGCCGGTGAAAACCTCGGCGACAAAGAACGGCTGTGAAAGGAAGCGCTGGATCTTACGTGCGCGGTCCACGGTCCTGCGGTCAGTTTCGGAAAGCTCTTCAATGCCCAAAATGGAAATGATGTCTTGCAGCTCTTTGTACCGCTGGAGCGTACGCTGGACTTCGCGCGCCACCTCGTAGTGCTCGCGGCCCACAATCTTCGGGTCCAACGCACTTGAATTGGATGCGAGCGGGTCCACTGCCGGGTAAATGCCGATCTCGGTCAGCGCGCGCGACAAGACAATCGTGGAATCCAAGTGGCTGAACGTCGTCGCGGGCGCGGGGTCCGTGATGTCGTCCGCCGGAACATAAATGGCCTGCACCGAGGTGATGGAGCCCCTTGTGGTTGAAGTAATTCTTTCCTGAAGCTCCGCCATTTCGGATGCCAAGGTTGGCTGGTAGCCCACCGCGGAAGGCATGCGGCCAAGCAACGTGGAAACTTCAGAGCCGGCCTGCGAGAAGCGGAAGATGTTGTCTATAAAAAGCAGGATGTTCTTTCCCTCTTCGTCGCGGAAATATTCCGCCATCGTGAGTGCAGAGAGCGCTACGCGGGCGCGGGCGCCCGGCACCTCGTTCATCTGGCCGAAGACGAGTGCGGTTTTCGCGATGACACCTGATTTCATCATGTCGTAATAAAGATCGTTCCCTTCGCGCGTGCGCTCGCCGACGCCCGCAAAAACCGACACGCCGCCGCCCTCCTCGGCTACGTTGCGGATCAATTCCTGGAGCAATACGGTTTTCCCGACGCCCGCACCGCCGAAGAGTCCCACCTTGCCGCCCTTGATGAACGGACAAATCAGGTCAATCACCTTAAGGCCGGTTTCAAACACTTCGGTCTTTGTGGATTGGTCGGTGAATTTTGGGGCCTCGCGATGAATCGGTAAATATTTCTTGAACGGCTTCTTGGGGACCGTAAGCGGGCGGCCCAAAACGTCAAAAAGATTGCCGAGCGTTTCCTCGCCCACCGGCACTTCAATCATCTTCCCCGTGTCCACAGCTTCCGCGCCGCGCGCGAGGCCGTCCGTGGGCGCCATGGAAATCGCGCGCACTTTGCCCGGTTCCAAATGCTTCACCACCTCAATGACAATCTCATGATCGCCGAGTTTTATTTTTAGTGCGTTATAGATCGGCGGCAAGACCGTCTGCTCGCCAAAATCAACATCCACGACCGGCCCGATGATCTGCGCTATTTTCCCTATTTTTTTCATGTGAGAAATTAGAAATTAGAAATTTTCATGCTGCCTGCGCGCCCGACGTGACCTCAATGATCTCCCGCGTGATGCCGGCCTGGCGCGATTTATTGTATTCCATGTTTAGGTTTCCAGAAAGTTCGGAGGCGTTATCGGAAGCATTCTTCATTGCCACACGCCGCGCAGAATGCTCCGAGGCATTCGCCTCCAAAATCGCGTGATAGATACGAATTTTCAACAGCTCCGGCGCAAGTTCCGCGAGCACCTCTCGCGGCGAGGGTTCAATAAGATATTCCCGCTCTTTTTCCTCAAAGAACGACTCCGACCTCGCATATTGGGAATATCGCCCGGCGCGCGGAATGGTCTCTTCAATGGATTGCTTGATTACCTCGTACCCGATGGGCAAGAACTCGCGCGCGACGGCATCCTGCCGCAGCGCGGTCACAAAGGTAGTAAAGAACACAACCACGCTGTCAAAATCGTGCTTCAAAAATCCCTCAATCAAAAAATTGGAAATGGGCTCCACTTCTTCACGCTTTGTGTAATCACCCACGCGCGTGAAGGTCGCAACCACGTTGAGCTTCCGCCGTTCAAGGTAACTCTTCGCTTTTTGGCCAACCGCAACGAACGCATACTTCGGATCGCGCGGGTCAATACGCTCCGATTGGAGAAAATGCTCGAACCTTCTGATCACGGCGCTGTTGAACGAGCCCGCGAGGCCTTTGTCGGAAGTGACGATCAAAAAGACGGTGCGCGCGACCGGCCGCGCAACGAGAAGCTCCGGCATCGGTACATCCTTGAGTTCGGAAAGGATACCCAAAAGTTCCAGCGCGGTGTAGGAGTATGGCCGCGACGTGAGCGCGAGCTCCTGCGCGCGGCGCATCTTTGTGGCCGCCACAAGTTCCATCGCCTTCGTGATCTGCCCGATATTCTGGACGCTCTTTATGCGTCGTTTGAGGTTCTGTGCCGATTCCATTTATTTGGTGAGGAAACGCATGATGGCTTCTTTTAATTTCGCTTCCGTCGCCTCGGAGAAATCGCCCGTATCGCGAATCGGGTTCAGAATGTCGCTCTCGTGAAGTTTTCCCAAATAGTCCAAGAGACCGCTTTCGGTCTTTTTGATATCCTCCACGGCAACGCTCTCAAAATAATTATTGAGGACCGCGTAGAAGACGCACACCTGCTTCTCAAACGGCACGGGCGCCAGGTCTTCCTGCTTCAAAACCTCGTTGATCTTCTGCCCTTGCGCGATTTTCTTCTTCGTCGCTTCGTCCACGTCAGTCGCGAACTGGACGAATGCCTGGAGTTCGCGGAATTGCGCATGGGCCAAGCGTAATTTGCCGGCCACCTTTTTCATCGCCTTCGTCTGTGCGGTAGAACCAACGCGCGATACGGAAATACCGACATTGAGCGCCGGCCGCAAGCCCTGGTAAAAGAGGTCCGATTCCAGATAGATCTGACCATCCGTGATGGAAATAATATTGGTAGGAATATACGCCGTCACGTCGCCAAGCTGCGTTTCAACGATTGGCAGCGCGGTGAGCGACCCCCCGCCTTTTTCTTTGGAAAGTTTCGCGGCGCGTTCAAGCAGGCGCGAATGCAGATAGAAAATATCGCCCGGATATGCCTCGCGGCCCGGCGGGCGCCGGAGCAGGAGCGAAATCTGCCGGTAGGCCCACGCGTGTTTTGAGAGATCGTCGTAAATCACAACCGCATCCTGGCCCTTGTCGCGGAAATATTCCCCTATCGCGCAGCCGGCATAGGGCGCAAGGTACCACAACGCCGCAGGCGACGATGCCGGCGCCGCAACGATAATACTGTATTTCAATGCATCAAATTTCTTGAGCGTTTCCGCAACTCTCACGATCTTGGATTCTTTCTGCCCGATGGCAACATAGATACAAGTGGGCGTGCGCCGCGTTTTGTCATTCAATTGATTTAAAATGGCATCCAGTGCGAGCGCCGTCTTCCCCACCTGCCGGTCGCCGATGATAAGCTCGCGCTGGCCGCGGCCGATCGGGATCATGGAATCAATGGCCTTGAGGCCGGTATGGAGCGGTACGTTCACCGACTCTCGCTCCAAGACCGAGGGTGCGCGGGCTTCCAACGGATTCCGCTGCGCCTTTGCGTTGTTTTTAAAAATTGGTCCACGTCCGTCAAGCGGCACGCCCAACGGATTCACCACGCGACCGATAAGCTCCTCGCCTACCTCAACGGAGAGCACCTGGCCGGTGCGCTTCACGGTGTCCCCGACCTCAATCGCCAAAAAGTCATCAAGCACCAAGGCGCCGATGGATTCCTCCTCAAGGTTGAGCGCGAGCGCCGCGCGAGCGCCCTGCGTGGTTTCAATGGTTAAAATTTCCTGGCTCACCGCATTCCGCAGTCCAAGGATTTTCACGATGCCGTCCCCGACCTCAATCACGCGACCGACTTCCTGCCACTCGGGTTTCTCCTTGTATCCTTCGATCTCCCGTTTTAATTTTTCTATAATTTCGTACGACATGGTAAATTTCTAACTTCTATCCGAACAGCTTATCCAGCTTCCCCTTGAGCGACCCGTCAAACTGAAGTTCATCGTTGATCAAAACCTTCACTCCCGCCACGAGCTCCGGATCTATCTTCTCCTCAATAACGTCACCCGGCTTCGTAAGCGCCTGGAGCGCTTGTTTCTGCGCTGCGGGAAGCGACCGCGCCGTCTCTATCGTCATTTTCCGCACCCCGCTTTTTCCCCGCACGAACCGCGCCGCTTCTTCCACAAGCTTCCGCAGATGCGCTTCGTCGCCGTTCTTCCGCACAAGCGCGATGAACCGCCTGACAATCGCGTCCTGCACCGCGTTACTCCCTCCTTTCACGGCCACGATCACTTCGGCAAGCGCCTTTGCATAAATGTGGGCGGGGTACTTCATGCGGGTCGTTTTGCTTCTTCTACTGCTTTCGCAATCAAAGCATCATCAATTTTTTCCGGCGACATTTCCACGGTTTTGGCGATGGCGCGCCGCACGAGCGCCGCGGCTTCCTTGTCCATTACTTTTCTCGCGTCTTCTTCCTTGGCCCGAACGCGTTCACCCATGTCACGCATCGCTTCTGCCTCCTTGCGCTTCGCCTCGGCGAGCATCCTCGCTTCCACCACCTTCGCGTCGGCCTCGGTTTTCTTCAAAATGCCCACTGCCTGCACTTCGGCTTCTTTTATTCTCTCTTTGCCGATCTCCTCCACTTCCGCGAGGCGCCGGTCGGCCTCGTCGGCCTTCGTAAGTCCTTCCTCAATCCTCGCTCGCCGGTCATGCAAAAGCGTGAGCAGCGGCTTGTAGACGAAAATCCGCAAGACCACGAGGAGCAGGAAAAAATTGACCACCTGGCTTAAAAGGAGGTGCCAGTCAATGCCAAGTTGTGAAAACAATTGTTGCATAAGACCCGGTTACTGGTTGCGGAAAACTAGTTGCTTAGGAAACGAACTTGATGATGAGCGCGATGACAAGCGAATAGATCGCGATGGCTTCCGCGAACGCGATGGCCAAAATCGCCATCGTTTGCACCTTGGTTGATGCTTCGGGATTCCTTCCGATCGCATCCACTGCACGCGCGCCAATCCAACCGATCGCAAGCGCGGGCACAATGGTGCCCATGCCGATGGCGCCAAACGTGGCAATAAGCCGGATACTGTTAACGTCCATGGGTAATTGTTTTTGAATGAAGTTTATGCGACCTTTTCAATTGCGTGTTCGTCAAAATCTTCGCCGTGCGAGACCGCTATGGCGACGAACACGAGGGTAAGCATCCCGAAGATGAACGCCTGGATAAACCCGACGAAAATCTCTAGAAACATGAATGGCAGGGGCGCCAGGTACGGTACCAAAAAGGCCATGATGGCCAGAAGCACTTCCCCCGCAAAAATGTTCCCGAAGAGCCGGAATGAGAACGAAATAATCTTAGCAAATTCTGAGACAAGTTCAAGGATGCCCACGAAAAAGTCTATGGGCCCCTTGAAATTGAAGAAAACCGAAAGGCGCGCTTTTAGTCCCACTGCGGCGACGCCGAACGCGTTCGCGAATGTGACCGCGATAAGCGCCAAGGCAAGCGTAAAGTTAAGGTCGCTCGCGGGCGAGCGCAGGAGCGGGACCGACTCGCTCCCCTGACGGACCACGATGGAGCTCACTCCAGGGAAAAGCCCGAGCCAGTTTGAACATAAAATGAAAAAGAAGACCGTAAACACAAGCGGCAGATATTTTTCCGCCTTTTTCCGGCTGCCGAGCACAGAGCCCATGAGGCCGAGGGCGCCTTCAATGAGGATCTCTATGACGCCCTGTGCATTGCCGGGAACAAAAGAAAGTTTGCGCCGCAACGCGACCGCTACCACGGTCAAAAGCACAAGAACAAGCACGGCCAAGAGGACCGCGTTTGTCACCGGGAAGCTCCCTATGCGAAAAATCTCTTCCGCGCGAAGGGAAATTTGCGGCATACAACCACATAATAACAGAGAAAAGACGCGCCTACCAGTGGATTATCTGGCGCCCCGTCGACCACTTTTTGCTCTCAACACCGCTGCCTGTTTCCGATACCGGAACCGCGCGGCCGTCCGATATGCCGGTCGCCCCGGCCGATTCCCAACTTTCGCATAGTTTTTCATAGAATCTTTATGTAACCGTCCCACCCTACAAACTCAACCAAGCTTTGGTAACGCAAAAGGACTCTTCAGATATTCGCGATACGCGCGAATGTTCTCCATATGATCAAACGCCGTTTTGTCCTCGGGAGGCAGTGCATTTAAGGAAAACCAACGTAGCTCGCTGTTTTCATCATCGGGGACACCAGCTTGCTCCAGCGCGGTGCAGTAATATACGAAGGAGATGTTCTGTCTGTCTTCCGCAGGACGATTAGGACTATCAACGATGCGCAGAAGAACGAGGCCTACAACCTTATATCCAGTTTCTTCAAACACCTCGCGCACAACCGCTTCTTGAATGGTTTCACCGCGCTCCACGTATCCACCAACGAGCGCCCATTTGCCTCCTTCTAAGAACTTTTGCGCGCGTTTTACAAGAAGAATCTTGTCGTCTTTGAGAACAAGGGCGTCAATCACTGCATGACGCAATGAATTTGCATCCCCGTTCTCAAAAGTACAGGTGATCATCTCCGTTATCCATTGAAATGCTGAATCAATTTCTTAGATACCGCCGGACCGCAATGAAGCTGGAAAGTCCGCCAATCACAACGCCGAAGAGAAGTTCATAGAGGAAAAATTGCAGGAGATGGACATAGAAATACTGAAAAATGTTCAAGCCGGGGATGAACACATCAAGATACGGCGAAACGAAATAGAGCATGGGCGCGATCAGAATCAAGCTGACGACGGTTGAGATTGCACCGCAGAGCACGCCCTCTACCACGTACGGCCCGCGCACGAGGGCGTTGGAAGCGCCCACCACGCGCATGACGCCGATTTCCTCGCGGTTGGAATAGATAGCGAGGCGGATCGTATTGAAGGCCACGAGCCCCGCGATGAGCGCAAGGAGCAGCGCGACGACAAATCCGCCGGTCTCCACTGTTTTTACGATCTTCGCGAGCCTGTCAATCACGGTCTGGTTGTTGTAATAGCTCGGCTGGCCGTCCAGATACTGCGTGATGTCTGGCGAACTCAAATATTGCGCGATTGCGGCATACTGGCTCGGATCCTTCGCTTTGATATTGAGCGACGCTTCAAGCGGATTCGTATCAAGCTCGTTGATCGCCTGGCTCACCGTCGCATCATTCGCATGGTTTTGCTTGAAAATCGCGAGCGCCTGATCGCGCGAAATATAATTCACGCTCTGCACCTCCGACAATCCCTCAAGCGACTGTCGGATGTTCAAAATCTGATCCTCGGATGTGTTTGTATTGAAATACACGCTGATGTCAATCTTGTCTTGGATAGAGGCGGCGGCGCGGTCGGTGATCACGCCGAAAATGATGAGCGAGCCGAATACGAAAAGCGCAATCGTCATGATGGCCATCGTCGCCATGGAAAGCCACCCATTCCGCCGGAAGTTCTTCAGCCCGAATTGGAAGATGCGCGAAATGACCGTTATCATTTTAGAAATTAGAAATTAGAAATTTCATACCAGGATATATTTTCCTTTTTGCTCGTCGCGGATGAGCCGTCCGCGATCCAGTGTGATCACTCTCTTCTCCAGGCTATTGATCACTTCCTTGTCGTGGGTCGCAAGCACGACCGTCGTACCTAGCTGGTTGATCTTCTCCAAAAGCTTCACGATTTCAAATGTGTGAAACGGATCAAGGTTTCCCGTCGGCTCGTCGGCGATCACGACCTCCGGCCGATGGATCATCGCCCGCGCGATCGCCACGCGCTGCCGTTCGCCGCCCGAAAGCTCGCCCGGAAAATTCCGCATCTTGTCCCCTAATCCTACCATGTCCAAAACCTGTGGAACGAGTTCCGCAATTTCCCGCTGCGGTCGCCCTGCCACCTCAAGCGCGAATGCCACGTTTTCATACGCGTTTTTGGTCGGGAGGAGCCGGAAATCCTGGAACACGACGCCGATGTGCCGCCGGAAGGCAGGCAGTTCCTTATCCACCAATTTGCTCACTTCGTACTGCCCGAAAAATATCCGTCCCTTCGTGGGTTTTTCCTCGCCGATCAGAAGCTTGATGACGGTGGACTTTCCCGCACCCGATCTGCCCGCGAGCGACACGAATTCTCCCGGATCAATCTGGAACGACACTTCCTCCAGCGCCGTGGCGTGGTGGTTGTAATGCTTGGAAACCCCTTGAAAAACAATCATGAAATCTGCGTTAATTCATATTCTACAACATTTCAAGTTCCGCTTCAATGAACGGGTCCAAGTCGCCCGCCAAAACGCTGTCCACCTTCGCGGTTTCCGCCTCCGTCCGGTGGTCTTTTACCAATTGATAAGGATTAAGGACGTACGAGCGGATCTGATTCCCCCACTCCGGTTTTACTTTCACGCGCAACGCGCTGATCTCGCTCACCTTTTCCTTCTCCATCAGGCTGAAAAGTTTCGCTTTGAGGAGCTTGAGCGCATACTCACGGTTCTGCGCCTGAGAGCGCTGCGCCTGAGAACTCACCGCCAAGCCGGTTGGCAAGTGCACCACGCGCACGGCCGTTTCCACCTTGTTCACGTTCTGCCCGCCGGGACCGCCCGAGCGGTAAAACTCAAATTTGAGGTCTTTTTCCGGGATCTGGAGTTTTGATTCTTCAAGCGGCGGCAAATCCGGAATTACTTCCACAAGCGCGAACGAAGTGTGCCGCAATTTCTTCGGCGAGAACGGCGAGATGCGCACAAGCCGGTGCACGCCGGATTCCTTTTTTAAATAACCGTACGCATAGTCGCCGCGGATCTCCACCGTGCGCGAGCGGATGTTGTCGTCAATCACGCGCAGCTTCCATCCCCGCCGCTTCGCGTAATTTTCGTACATGACGCCGAGCATCCGCGCCCAGTCCTCCGCGTCCTCGCCGCCCGCGCCGGGATATACCGAAAGCACCGCCGCCTGCATATCATAGCGGCCGGTGAAAAGTTGTTTCAGCTCAAAATCCTTGAACTGCCGCTTGAGCTCGTAAAATTTTCCTTCGTCAAAATTTTTCGTCCCCGCCGCGGCCGTAAGCGCCGCAATGCCGCTCTCAATGTCGCGATACTGCGTGACGAGATTGTTCAAAGTCCCAAGTTCCTTGATTGCTTCGTCCGCCGCCGCGCGATTCTTCCAAAACGCCTCGTCGGCCATCTCGGCTTCCAATTCTTTTATTCTCTTTTCCTTTGCGGCCAGGTCAAAGCCGCCCGCCTAACCGGCGGGCATCGGTCGCAAGCTCGTTAAGATTTTGTATTTCCCTCATGTTGTTCCTCAAAAGGCAGGTTCCCGCTCGCATCGGGGTCTTCTATGCGATATTCCACCTCGGTCCCCATTTTAATATAGTGCTGGAACCATCTGTGGTTTCCGTGCTCATACATCCAGCCGAATCCGAGCTTGGGATCGTCTATTACGTGTATGTGCTCGGCTTTTTCCCCGCAATCTGGATGGGGGCAAAGACGGTAGTCCAACTCTTTGCTTTCCGTCCCAGCTTTAATTTTCTTCCAGAGTTCAGCGGGTACGCCCTTTTTTATCCGCATCGGCCGGTCCGGTTCCTGCAGCCCGGGATCGGTCGGGTCTTCCGGAGGCGGCTTCTCGGGATCGTGATAGACATCGACAAATTTCTTCGGCATAATCTTGATTCTTGATTTGTTTCCCTGAGCCGGAGAGAGGAGTCGAACCTCCAACCTCTGCTTTACGAAAGCATTGCTCTGCCATTGAGCTACTCCGGCGGCGCTTCGTACTCACAACCTAGCAGATTTCACGGAATTTGAAAAGATGTCTCGATTTTTATTATATCTTTTCAATTGACGAAAACCCTGCGGCCGTGCTACCATACGCAAGTATGAAAAAGGATATCCACCCAGTTTATTTCCCCAAAGCTCGCGTCGTCTGCGCATGCGGCAACAAGTTCACCGTGGGCGCCACGAAGGCAGAAATCAAAGTTGAGATCTGTTCCCATTGCCATCCGTTCTACACGGGCGAAGAGAAATTGATAGACACCGCTGGCCGCGTGGAGAAGTTCAAGACGCGCCGCGCAAAGGCGGTTCACGAACCGAAATTGAAGAAGGTGCGGACCAAGAAAACACGATAGAAACCGGCGGTTGGCAAACAAAACATCCCCTTGCACCAGGCCCTTGCATAATTGTGGCGGGTGTGTTATATTTGCGGCGCGGATAAGCACCCTTTCATGGGAAGCTTTACCGCGTGCGGGTAATAGTCGATCTTTGACAACCGCATATTCGTTGAATTTCGGAGGACTGTGAACATGACGAAAAAATTGGTAGTGCTTTTTGCATTGGTCGCGTTCCTACTCGGAACGGTCATGACCATCGCCCAGTCCAACCCAACCCCCACGCCCGCACCCGTGAGCATCACGGGCAGTGCAACCCAGTCGGCTGGCACGGCCACTGGCAACAACACGAACGGCGCGGCCGGTGTGACTATGAGCAGTCTGTCGTTCAGCGGATCGTCCAGCGATCCGAACGCGGGTCTTCTCGGCAGCGGGAGCGTTGCCGGAAAGACCACGGCGTTCTCGAACGGCAATTCGACAAGCAGCACTGCGGGCTATAAAAGCACCGGGAACGCCGCTGCTACGCTTAACGTCGGCCCTAACGGCCAAGGCAACATCGTTCTCGGAGGCAATGTCGGCGGGGCGAGCGTCGCCAATGTCGGCGATTGCACCACCGGCAACTGTGCCGGAGCTGCATCCGGCGGCTCCGCGAACCTTAACGGATACACCGCAACGACGAACGGGGGCACCGTGGCCGCGCAAGCGACCATGGTCACCACCGGGACATCGCAGGCGAACGTGAACCCCAACGGGTCCGCGAGCGCCAGCGCAACGGTAACGTCCCAAGCCTGCGCCAGCTCGACTGTAAACCCAACGGCTCCGCCGCCATGCGGCGGTGGCGGTGGATGTGGTGGTGGCGGAGGCGGCGGCACACACCCAGAGCACTAAGAACTCAACTGAGCACGAGGAGAGGAGACGACGGCTCCACAACCGTCGTCTCCCTCTAATCCACAATGAGGAGGTACGCCATGAACTTCAAGAAGATACGGCTGGCGGTCTTAATCGCCATGCTGGTGCTCACAAGTAAGGTTGGCCTGGCCCAAGACCCATCCTCTCCCCCTACCACCAGTGCGACGGCGGGGGCGCAGGCGGAAGTGACCTCAAGTCCCACCTTCATCACCAACGCGCCCCGGCAGTTCACGTCGGCGATGCCCGGGTCGTTAACAAATATCTTCCCTGGTTTCGCTCCCGCGGACCAGGATTGGCAGTCACTCGGCGGATGCCAGGTGTTCTCGATGAACAGAGTCAGGAACATGGCACTCGGAAAAGTGAAAAAAGGAGTTGTGCGGGCAATCGTCGCTGACAGCAGCGTCGTCCCGTACAACGATGACCCCGTACGGGTAAACTGTGACCAGTGGTCGGCCCAGAACGTTGTCGGCGCCATACAAGTGAATGCCGACGCGGCGGGCTGGCCTGACCTCGTTTGGCTGGCAACGGGACTGTCGGCGGCAAAAGGAAGTACGCACAGCCGCCATGTCGCCCTCTATGGAGCACAGAAGAGGGTGGCAATCACGAAACTCCGATCAGCAGGCCTTGGTGGGAGCGGGGCCGGTGTTCCCGGAGACGCCGGCGTAGCTGGTGCCGCCGGCACGGGCTTCGGGACAAACAAAACCTGGACCGAGAAGTTTCCCAAGTTCTTAATCATCGAACTAGACGACGGACCCTTCTCGGCTCCTCCACAACAGGCGACGGCGGAACCAGAGAAGAAAGTTCCCGAAACACTTCCGCAAACACCTCCGCCTCAGCCAGCGCCGCAAGCCGAGGTTCAGCCGCCACCTTCGACGCAAGTGCCGTCGGAAAGGGTGATCCACCACGTGCTCGAGGGCGAGGCTACCCTCAACGTTAGGGTTAGCGGCCAAGTGCAACTACTCGCGCCACCCGCGCCACCCGAACCGAAACCGCGGCAGAATACCTCGAGGAGGGCACAGCACAAGGCATGCATCCCACCCCCGATCTCGGTACACCTTGAGCACGGGCTGTTCGCAACCCATGTAAAAGTTACGGGTGGATCGCTAACCTCACTGGATGAAAAGTGGGGAACGGTTACCTTTGACGTCACGGGCGCCCCCTCGTGCCCGTGACAATTGTTCTTTTTCCCGACGGGGATCCCCGCACTCCCGTCGGCTGCCAGGAATCAAAGGGGGCAGGCTCGCGCTTGCCCCTTTCGCTTTTTCAAAATTTCCTATTTTCTTACCTTCGGAATACTGAACGAGAATACCGAGCCCTTGCCCTCACCCTCGGATGACACCGAAATTTTCCCGTCGTGCGCCTCCACGAACATTTTTGCCACATGGAGGCCTAAGCCGCTGCCGCGGATCTCGCGCTTCACGCGCTCGTCGCGGACGAACTCTTCAAATAAAAACGGCTGGACGCCTTTCGGGACGCCGATCCCGGAATCCGCGACTGAAAGCACGATATTGCCATCCTTCTCTCCCACGTTCACTTTTACAAAACCTTTTTCGGTGTATTTCACCGCGTTGTCAACCAAATTTTTTATCACATGCTGCAGCTTCTGTTCGTCGCCATATATCACGATCTCCTTTTGCGGTGCATGGAATTCCAAATTCAGGCCTTTGCTTGACGCAAGATGGCCCAGTTCCTCCGCCGCCTGTCGCGCAAGCTTTACAAAATCAATGTTCTGCATCTGGTATTCTACTCTCCCCTCCTCAATCTTCCGCAGATCAATCACATTATCCACAAGGTTCACAAGGTCTTCGGCCGCAAACTCAATTTTTGCGACGACCTCCCGCGCGCGCTCGTCCATCTCGCCATAATAGCCGTCACGCAGGAGCGCCGTGTAGCCGCGGATAATGCCGAGGGGTGCCTTCATCTGATGCGATGTGAGCGCGAGAAGGTGCGTCTTGAAGTGGTTCAGGTCCTTCAGCTTCTTATTGTCCTCCTCAAGCTTCTTGCGAAGCTCGTCAGTATCGGCGCTCATGCTTATATGATACCAGGCGGCGCCGACTTTTCAAAAATTGAAATGCAATGCACGCTTAGCCCCTCGCTCTGCAGTGGGGGTTACTTTTTCGCGAGCACCTCCCGCACCCTTGCCACAACCGTGTTCAAATCGGCGGTCTTATCAATGTAATCTTCCATTCCCAATGCCTTCGCGAGCTTGTCGCGGTCGCCTAGGGTCGTGGGCCACGGATCCTTTAAGTTGCTCAGAAAGGCGATTTTTATGTCTTTTGTTTCCGGGTTTTGTTTGATTGCAAGCGCCGCATCGGTGCCGGTCTCCCCGCCGGGCATGCGGATGTCCATAAGGATTAGATCGGGGTGCAATTTCGTTGCGGCATCAACTCCCTCTTTGGCATTGTAGGCCACCACGGGATCAAAGCCGGATGCCCCGAGCTTCACGGACATGATTTCAAGAAGATCGTGCTCGTCATCAACGATGAGGACAAGCGGTCTTTCCCTCATGGAAGAAGCGCTTTTATCTTTTCCGCAAGTACGTCAAGGTCATCGGTTTTTTTAAAATACCCCTGCGCGCCGAATTCTTCGGAGAACTTCTTATTGATGTCCTGCATGTCCAAGCGCGGGTCGCCCAAGCTCGTAAGAAACGCCACTTTGACGTCTTTCAACGCCGGATTTTCTTTCATCTTGAGCACCGCCGTCGCGCCGTCCATCACCGGCATTTTGACATCCATAAGAACGAGGTCCGGTTTTTCTTTTCCCATCTTAAGAAGCGCCGCTTGTCCGTTCTCCGCAGTATCCACGCGATAGCCCATCGCGGAAAGCTTGGTTTTGAAAATCTCGCAGAAATCCGGCTCGTCGTCAACGATCAGCACGAATTGTTGCTCTGCCATTGATGTACTATTATTATATCATACAAAACAATGACAACGGATAAGATCATCCTTGAAATACGGGCTGGCGCGGGCGGCGACGAAGCCGCCATTTTCGCGGGCGATCTCGCGCGCATGTATCAGCGCTATGCGGCGAAGCGCGGCTGGGTGTTTTCCGTGCTTGACTCAAACGCAACCTCGCTCCAAGGATTTAAATCACTCGTGGCCGAAGTGCAAGGCGCGGGATGCTACGGGGCGCTTCGGAACGAATCCGGCGTGCACCGCGTGCAACGAATCCCGGCAACGGAAAAATCGGGGCGCGTGCACACCTCCACCGCTTCAGTAGCCGTATTACCAGTTGTGGAAGCGCGCGAGGTGAACATCGCACCGGGCGACATTGAAGCGACGTTCTCTCGTGCCGGCGGTCCGGGCGGGCAGAATGTGAATAAGGTGGAAACGGCCGTGCGCATTCTCCATAAACCGACCGGCATTGTTGTTTCCTCGCGCGAGGAGCGCTCCCAGCACGCGAACCGCGAAAAGGCGATGGATATTCTCCGCGCGAAACTATACGAAATGGAACAACACAGAACGGTAGGATCCGTAACCGATCTCCGCCGCGAACAGATCGGCAGCGCAGACCGCTCGGAAAAGATCCGCACCTATAATTTTCCCGATGATCGCATCACCGACCATCGCATCGGGAAAAAATGGCACAACATCCCAAAGATTTTGGACGGCGACATGGATCCGATCGTGAAGGCGTTTCGCAAAGAGGCGTCGTAATGTTTTCATGAGGGACGGCGTCGCTCGCCCCGGCGGGCAACCTAAAGGTTGCCTCAAGCCGCCGTGGCTCCGAGATGCCCTCATGAAAACATTACGACGCCTCTTTGCTGCTTCGCCTTTATATTTTTCTCACTTCTGTGATTTCGTATTTCGTAATTGCATTCCCTTCGCTGTCAAAATAAAATCTGCCCGTAATTAATTTCCCCCGCAATACCTCGGGCAGCCAAAGCCGGTCGTCCGGCCACATGAGGTCAAACGGAATTTCGTTGAACTTGAACCACTGCGGCCGCATCTCCTCCGATTCAATCGGTTCGCCCACCCAGTGTTCCGCGAAAAAGACATACATCCGGTTGTCCCAGTCGGGGTTGTTCTCAAAAAAGAAATCCAAAACCGCGCACTTTTTGAGGTCGCCCGGAGCAACTCGCAGGCCGATCTCTTCTTCCAATTCCCGTACCGCGGCAATTTCAATCGATTCCCCTTTCTCCGGTTTTCCGCCAATGCCATTCCAACGGCCGGCGCCGAACCCGCGCTTTTTCATCCCGAGAAGTATGGAATCTTTCGTGATGGGCAAGCAAAGGGTTGTGTCGCACATGCTATCGCGCATCAAAAACTTTTTCGTCCACGTTCACGCAAGGATCTTCGCGGTCTGTTTGATGAGAGACAGCGCCACGGGCGCGGGTAACAAACTGTAGGAAGGCACCCCGTCGTCGTCAACGATCCAAGGGGTCTCAATAATTTTTATCTTCTTCGTTTTCTCATCTCTCTCGTATCCGTACACGGGAGTAACCTCATAGTCGTCCACAAAATCGGCCGCCTTGTCCACCGGCACTGAGTTCCTTAACAACACCTTGGGAACGCCGGTGAGCGTGAAAAGCTGCCGAAATATCTTCTCGTCGGCCGTGAGGCGGGCGCGGAGCGGCTCAATCCCGAGCTCGTCGCCCTCCTTCGGCGACATCCGCGCTCCGTGGCACGACGGAGTATCGCACATCAGATAAAACATCTTTTTTGTTTCGTCGTAGCCGATCTCTTTCGTGGGAGCGAGCTTCGTATTGCGGGGAACCTTGCAGATGGGGCACACCACGCGCGTTTTGATGCGCTCGTCAATGACGGTGTTCGGAACGTCAATGAACACAAAGAAGTCCGGCTCGCCATGATACCCCAAAAGCTCTCTTAAAAAGATTGAGTAATTGACCTGGTCCAGCCCGCGCGGGAATCCGTCAATGAAGATCGCCTGGCGCGGCCGCTTGCTCACTTCGTATTTCAAAAGGGCGATGATGAGCTCGGTGGATACGAGCGTGGACTGGCTCCGCCCTTCAATCAGCCCGTCTATTTCCTTCAACGAGTGAAAGCCGCGGTAATGCTTTTCCAAGAACTTGGAAAGGTCTTTTTTCTTTGCCGGATCCGAAAGTCCCGCGTGCACGTCGCGGACAATATCCCCTACTGCCACGTGCCCGACGTGGGCGTTGCCGACCGCCTCCATGAAAAGCTTGGAATAGGTTCCTTTTCCGGAATTCTTTTTCCCCAAAAGATATGCCACGAACGCTTTCCCGCTTTCAAGATATTTTCTTATCGCCGCGATTTCCTTTCCCGCTTTCAGCGAAAAATATTCTCGGCGCTCATCCAGATCATTCAAGTTGAATTTTTTTGCGACGCCCTGCACTTTGGTCTTGAAAATGGGGAATGTCAGATCTTTCATTTCTTTTTCTTAATTTCCAATCCTAATTCATCAAGCTGCTTCGTGTCTACCGCGGAGGGCGCGGTCACGACGGCGGCCTGCCCGCCGGAGCTCGCCGGGAAGGCGATTACCTCGCGGACGCTCCTTTCCCCAAGCGCGGCGTAGAGGAAGCGGTCCAGTCCCGGCGCGATGCCGCCGTGCGGAGGCACGCCGTACGTGAACGCGTTCAAAAAATAATCAAACTGTTCCTTCTGCTCGCGGCTGAACCCAATCAGGTCAAATACTTTTTCCTGGATATCTCTTTGGTGAATACGAACGCTGCCGCCGCCTACTTCAAAACCGTTCAATACCATATCATGCTGCAAGCCGCGGACTTTCGTCGGATCGGTATCCAAAAGGGAAATATCGTCCGGGTGCGGCGCGGTGAACATGTGGTGGGACGGCGCGAATTTCGCACTGCCGGAACCATGGAAAAAATCCTCTTTGGTCTGTTCCGTGAAAAGCGGGAAGTCGATCACCCACGCGAACGCCAGTTCGTCGGGATTGGTTTTATCCTTCCTCAGATCCGGTTTGTCGGTGCCGTATCGTGCCCTGGCTTCCCTATGGGAAAGGCGCGGCCACGGGGACTGCGCGATCTTCTTCTCCGGGAATGTCGCCTGCACGAGCCGCGTAAAAAGATCTTCGGCCAAGTGCAAGATATCTTCTTGAGCGACAAATGACATTTCCAAATCCAGCTGCGTGAATTCTCCGTATGCGCGATCCGCTCTCGGATCCTCGTCGCGGAAACAGCGGGCTATCTGGAAATACTTTTCCACGCCCGCCACCATCAAAAACTGCTTGTACTGCTGGGGCGACTGCGGCAGAGCGTAAAACTTCCCATGTTGGAGGCGCGACGGGACCAAAAAATCCCGTGCTCCCTCCGGCGTGGACTTGGTCAGAATCGGCGTTTCAATCTCCCAAAAACCCTTTTCCGTGAGATACCGGCGGATGAACTGGAACATCTCGTGTTGCAGCTTCAGGTTGCGCTGCATCCGCTCGCGCCGCAGGTCCAGATAGCGGTACTTCAAACGAATTTCTTCGTTGATCTCATATCCCGCATCATCTATCGGGAACGGCAGCGGTTCCGCAGGACTCAAAACGGCCAATTCGCTCGCGCTTACTTCATAATGGCCCGTCGGTAGTTTCTCGTTTACCATCGCGGGCGGGCGCTTTTTGACCTCGCCTTTTACGCGAACCACGTATTCCAGGCGAAGATCGGAAGCGTTTTTAATCGCCGGCCCTAAGACCACCTGCGCCAAACCGCTCCGGTCGCGGAGGTCAATAAACACGAGCTTCCCATGGTCGCGCCGCGCATGCACCCACCCATAAAGCTCTACTTCCTTCCCCTCGTGTTGCACTATGTCAGAAACCGCGATTCTCATAATAATGTGGCATCTCGGCGGCGTGCGTTCCTGAGATTTTGGACAGCAGCCCTTCTCGGTACTCACGGACAAAAGCCCAGGAACGCACGCCGCCAATATGCTAATATTAATATAATGTTGACGTTTGAACAAATGCTCGTGCGGTTAGTGGTCGCGCTCGTCCTCGGCACGATCTTGGGCGTGGAACGCGAACTCGTCGGTAAAGAGGCTGGCGTGCGGACAGAGATGATCGTCGCAGGCGGCGCTTCCATGTTCGCGATGATCGGACTTTTGCTCCCCTACATCGCAGGCGAGATGTCCGGCGGTGTGCCCGATCTCCTGGCACAAACGAACAGCTTCGGCATCATCGCGAACATCGGCGTCGGCATCGGATTTCTGGGCGCTGGGCTCATCATAAAAATGGGGGATCATCCTCGGGGCCTCACGACCGCCGCACTTGTCTGGATGACCGCAGCCATCGGCATCCTCGCGGGCCTCGGCATATTCTATTTCGCCATTGTCGCCACCATTCTCATCACCCTCGTCCTCTACTTCCTCCGCAAGATGGACATCTCCGAGCGGCTGGAACGGCAGCACGAGAAAGATATCAGCTAGCTCGGTCGTTTCCTGCTTATTTCTCTATTAAATTCCCGTACTTCCGGTAGAAATATTTTTTTGCGATCTCAACAGCCGCAAGATACGCCGCGACGATGCACGCGATGAGCGCAAGCGGCAGCCAGCCGAACCGTACGAATCCGAACGCGGGGCCAAGGAGCGAATACGGGATGATCCAGGCGACGACGACCGCGGCAACGGTGCTTGCGGCCAATTCCCAACTCGGCGGCGTTTTCCAAAAACGGCCGCGGTTCCGTATGATGCCGACGACGAACGTCTGTGTGGCAATGGACTCCAGAAACCATCCCGTCTGGAACGCGCCGCCCGCCGCACGGAGTACAAAGAAAAGCACGCCGAATGTTACGAAGTCAAAACAGGAACTCAACGGCCCGAAGATAATCATGAATTTTTTCATAAAACCGATATCAAACTTCTTCGGGCGCGCAAGGAATTCCTTTTCCACATTGTCAAAAGGGATCGCGAGCTGGGAAGAATCGTAGAGCAGGTTGTTCAACAATATCTGCGGCGCGGTCATAGGCAGAAACGGCAGGAACACCGACGCGATAGGCATGCTGAACATGTTGCCGAAGTTGGAAGAGAGCGCCATCATTAAGTATTTAAAAGTATTCGCGAAGGTCCGGCGCCCTTCCACCACGCCCTCAATAATTTCACGGAGGCCCTTTCTCATAAGGATGATGTCCGCGGTTTCTTTCGCGATGTCCACCGCGTTCTGGACGGAAATGCCCACGTCCGCAGCCCGCAGGGAAAGCACGTCATTCACGCCGTCGCCCATGTAGGCAACCACATGGCCGTTCCCGCGGAGCGCGGTGATGATCGTCTCCTTCTGTTCCGGCGTCACGCGCGTGAATACGTTTGCCGACTCCACCCTCGCCTTCAGCTGATGCTCGTCCAGCTGCGCAAGCTCATCCCCTGCGAGCGCCCCCGTAATGGGAAGCCCGATCTCCTCGGCAATTTTCTTCGTCACCAAGAAGTTATCCCCCGTAATGATCTTTATCGCCACGTTATGGTCGGCCATCTTTTTGAGAACGTCCTTCACGGTGTGTTTTGGCGGATCAAGGAAAGCAAGGAATCCTTTGAACGCGAGCCCCCGCTCGTCGTCTTTGGTATAGGAAGTCCCCCGCCGCGGAACGTTCTTTACTCCCACGCCGAGCACGCGGAAACCGTCGCTTGAGAGTGCCTCATACTCATGGATGATCTTTTCACGGTCCGTTTCGGTGAGCCCCTCAGTATTTTTCAAAATGTTTTCCGGCGCGCCCTTCGCAACGAGGACCGTTTCATTCCCTTTTGCAACCACGACCGATTCCAACCGCCGCTCGGCGTCAAACGGCACCTCATCCACCTTTTCCCAACCCGCGATATCTACTTTCCGGTACGCCTCAATCGCGTGGTCCAGCACGCCGCGGACGCCGGTAAGATTCCTGCTGCTTAAATACCCGAAGAACAACACCTCCTCGCTTTCGTTCCCCGCAGCGTCAATGCACTTGATAAGCGTGATGCGGTCCTCAGTGAGCGTGCCGGTCTTGTCCGTGCAAAGCACGTCAATGCTCCCGAAGTTGTGGAGCGCAGCGAGCTTCTTTACGATCACGCCGCCTTTCTCCATCCGGAGCGCGCCTTTCGCGAGATTGCTCGTGACGATGAGAGGCAGAAGCTCCGGCGTAAGGCCCACCGCGATCGCGACGGCGAACAAAAATATCTGCAGCGGATCGTGCTTAATGATAAAAATGTTCAAAAGGATCACGGCGAGCACGAGGAAAAGCGTCATGCGGAAAATGAATAAACTGAAATCCTTCAGGTTCTTTTCAAATTCCGTAGGCGTCTCGGGACGCTTGAGCTTGTCCGCAATGCCGCCCATTCTCGTTCTCGTCCCCGTGACTGCGGCGACCGCGAGGCCCTTGCCCGAAACCACGCTCGTGCCTAAGAATAGTATCCGCGCTTCGGGCGCCGCGGCAGGTTCTTTTTCCACAGGAAGCGACTCCCCCGTCAGCACACTCTCGTTCAAAAAGAGGTCTTTCGCTTCAAGAAGGATTCCGTCCGCCGGCACGAGGTCGCCCGCCTCAAGCGCAAACACGTCGCCAGGCACGATGTCGCGGATATTCCGCTCCTTGAGCTCGCCCCCGCGGAGAATTGCGGCGGTGATGCTTACCCGCTGCTGCAGTTCTTCGGCCGCCTTCGCCGACTTGTAGGTATTTATGAAATCAATGAGTGCGCTCACAAGCACGATTACGAGGATCACGCCTGCCTCAAACCGCGAGCCGAGCGCGCCGGAGACGAGCGCTGCGGCGATAAGCAAAAGGAGAAGCGGACTCCTGAACTTTGAGAAAAAAATGAAAAGCGGCCGGAGCTTTTTCCTCCCCGCAAATTCGTTGGGTCCGTACTGCGCAAGCCGCCGCGCCGCCTCTATTTGCGTAAGCCCTTTCGCAGAAGTTCCAAGGGCGCGGTACAGCTCCTCCGGTGTCTTTTTCGCGAGCGCTTCCGGATCCGGCGCTTCGGTGATCATTGACTCTATTGTAACAAATGAAAAATCAGGCCCGATGCGCTAAACTATTAAAGACAGATGAAGCGGAGAAAGGTCGGTTGATGAACTATAACCAATACCATGCCATATTCGGACAATTACATTGAGGAAACGCAGAAGAACGCGTATTTCCGGAAGGTGCTTTTCACGGGACAAAAGTGCCAACTTGTCGTGATGGACATCAAGCCGGGAGAGGACATCGGCGAGGAAACCCATGCGCACGTTGAGCAAACTCTTTTTCTCCTGCACGGCGAGGGAAAGGCGGTGCTTGACGGAAAAGAGCAACCATACCGGACGGGAGACGTGGTTGTTGTAACTCCGGGCGTCAAGCATAATTTTGTGAACACCGGGAGCGAATCGCTTAAAATCTTCACCATCTACTCCCCTCCGAACCACATAGACGGCAGGATCCATAAGACGAAGCACGACGCGGAGATGGACGCCGAGGACGAGGCGTTTGGAGAGAAAGTGGAATAAAAACGGAACGTGCTCAACATAAGAGCCGTGTAGGAGGGTCGCGTTCTGACGCGACAGTTCGGCACCGAGGGTGCCAAAGCGCAGGCCGATCTTATCGGCCGAGCAGTGAGGTTCCTTCCGCCTCCACAAGAATATTTTTTCAGTGCGACCCACAACTTTTTATAAAGCGTTCCCGATCATGAAACCGAGAATTACGCTTCCAAAAGACGAATCGATTCACAGAAGCTACGACGGCGAGTGGTGGTACTTCAACGGATTTTTAAAAGGCGAACGCCGGTACGCGTTCATGAACTGCCTTTTCAGAGTGAAGGGCAAAAAAGTCAAGATCCCGTTTTTAAAACTGCCGATCAAAGAATTGTTTTTTTCGCACGCTATCCTCTTTGACCTAAAAAATAAGAAAGTCCATGCGGAAATACTCCCGATAGTTGTTCCTTCCCGGGACAGTTTTCAGAAAAAGGACCTTTTCATAAACTATCACTCTCCTTTTCGGAAAAATTTTGCGGATTACGAAATCGCCAGGTGGGGAAAAATTTTGCGAATAAAAAACCGATTTGTAGACCTATTCTGCAGACAGACAAAAAAGCCCCTACTTGAAGGCAGGGCTGGTTTTGTGGATTACGGCAAGAAAAAAAACCTACTATTATTCTTATACCAATCTAGAAACTACGGGGTATGTCGGCAAAGATCGGGTCAAGGGGAAAGTTTGGCACGATAGGCAATGGTTCAATCTGACCGCGGCCGACGACGACGCTTGGGTTTGGTTTTCTATCCAGATGTCGGATAATACCGAACTGGTCTGTATCAATTACCAAGGGAAAAGAAAAGCCTACCTGCTCCACCCGGACAACAAACAAGAAAATTGTGAGGTAAGCTTCACACCGGCGGGAAAGATCTGGAAAAGTCCGGTGAGCGGCCTCGCCTACGAGCTGGAATGGGAAATTAAATTGAAAAATTACATAATTAAAACCCGGCCGATCATTAAAGAATGCGAGGTGAATTTCGGCGTAGTCAATTATTGGGAAGGGCCGCTCACAGTTTGGGTCAATGGAAAAAAGGAACAAGGGTTTATGGAATATGTTTTGCCGAACCAGCCAACTCTTGTTCATTTGACTTTAAGAAAAGGTGAACAAGAGCTGCTCGAATTGATAAAAAAATTCAAACATTACCGCCTAAGATGATCTTTATCGGCCAAGAGAAACTGGTTAATCTTTGAATGTGGTAATGGCTTTCTAAGAATTGATTCTAGACCGACGAAGCTTCCGCCTGTTGGCTTCCGCTCGGCGCACGCGGGATTCGTCCATGCCAAAATGGTGAGCAATTTCATGCCACACCACATCTCTCACAATCTTCTTCATATCTTCCCGATCGGCGGCCCCGGCTTCGATCGGCCTCTGAAAGATGGTGATCTTGTCGGGAGGCACAGCGGAATAGTTCGCTCCCCGCGATACCTGCGGCACTCCTTCGTACAGGCCAAGGAGCGTCGATCCCGGAGGGAGATCCAGTTTCTTTCGCTGGGCCGGCGTCGGCTCGTCGCCGATCACAATCGACACGTTGGCCAGTTTCCGCAGGAACTTTTCCGGAATCGCGCATATCCCCTCCTGTATAAGTTTCTCAAATTCGTCCTGTTCTAATTTCAACATGATCTGATCAAGGGCGCTTTCGCTTTCTTCCATCAGAAGGTCCGCTACCACTTTTCATGTGTTTAAAAAATTCAATCTGGCGGAGGCGGTGCGCTGCCTCGGCTTTCGTGGCATAGCTTCCGAATGAACGGCCCGTTTTCTCCGAAAGTACCATGTATTTCCCTTTGATTTTTTTAATCATTGATATTCTTACTATTATAGCGCAGGGTAGCAATCTATAAGACCCCTTCTGTCATGTGGGGAGGATAGTAAGCCCATTAGATTTAAGACTGGTTCGAATCCAGGTCCGCCAGCACCTTGACTAATAGCACAGAAATGTGCTATTATGTTTTCAGACAGTTATCGACAATACGAAGATGGAGGGGGTGAGCAGCCGTGCGTGCATTTCTGCAATTGTGGGGAGGTATATTCTATCTCCTCAATAAGGTTTTTTTCTCTTTCACAGAAAGAGGGAAAAACAGCGAGGCAAAAAGGTTGTGGCGCATCTGGTCGTGGATTGTATATATCCTTGGGCTTCCGGCGTGGGCATTTATCTTCATTTTCGAGCACAACTGGATAGCGGCCTCGCTCGAACTCGGAGGATTGCCCTCGATGGTCTTGGGGCTCACGATTGCGCTCAAAAGTAGCGTCCGCAAGTCGCCGAAATGGCTCAATTATCTCGCGCTCGCGTGCGTGGCCATAGGCACTGCCTACAGCCTGTACGATTTTGGAGGGTTAACAACATTGAACCAGTTCCTCGAACTGGGGCTGACCGCCGGGTACCTCATTGGAACCTATCTACTCGCCGTCAAAGACGAAAAGAAACATCCAGTCGGGTATCTTTGGTTCATGATCATGAACCTTTCATGTGGATGGCTCATGTGGAGAGAACACTATCCATGGCTAGCTCTCCAACAAGCAATTTCGCTCGGATTCATTGTTGATGCGTTCATTATGGAGCGCAGAAACCGCACGACGCAGTAATATGTGCGGTTTTCTTTTTTCTTACTCAAGCGCGTGTAAATGCGCCTTCTGCTTTCATTAAGGCGGTTCCAACTTCGTACCAGATGGCCAGCGCAATAGTATGTTCATTCTGTCATGTAGGGCGGACAGTAAGCCCTGAAAAACCTTCGTTTAGAGATAATTGATCCGAATATTTGTTTCTCTCCCCGGGGTAACAGACAACGTCAAAACCTATCTTAGGGATAATGCGATTAATTCTATATTCTAGTTTTTCTATACCACGATGACCCCGCCCATTATCCATCGTAGCTGAATTATTGCTTCGTCTATCTTTTGCTCTATTGCTATAATCTCATTATCCGTTAGTGGAGTATTAGAGGATATTTTTTCTACATCAGAAGTGAGCCCTGCCAAATCCTGTTCTTTAAACGGCCGCAACTGATCACCTCTTTTTTGTTCCAATAATGAAATATACTCAAGGATCGTCGCATAGGAGTTGGTAATATCTTTCAGAAGAATATTTTTTATATCGTTATAGTAGCCTAAAATTTTTTCATCACTTCGAGCTTTTTCAATAAATTTTTTATATGAGTGGAGATTGAGTTCTCTTAACCTGATTAAAATCAATTCGAGTACCGGTACTAGTTCATAAACGGGGGCATTTTGGTTGTGGTGTCGGGTGAGTTCATTCTTCACTTTATCCATTATTTCTTTCCATTTCTTTGGTTCTGTCCTTGCTTTCAATTCGAACAGCCCGTGTTCGTTTTCAAATTCATTTTCGATCAATCTAAAAAATTCTGTTGTAAAGAAATCACTGGAAGAATTGATGATTAAAGATATCTTAATAGCAAGATACTGAAACAATTTATCTTTTATGAAAGCTCCGGTTGTAATAAGCGAATCGGGCATCCCCGGAGAAGAATGCCTATAATCTTTCGGTTTTATTGCGAGAAACCATTTTTTAAAGTCTTCTTTATTTAAATCTCTGAGATGCTGTACGACACTTACGGCCCTAGCGTAGGTATCTTCTGATTCCAATCTAATAAAATTGAGGTGGCTAATCAGTTTTTCAAGTCCGTTTTCAAGATATCTCTTTTCAATATTATCTCTCACTTTTTGAAATCCAATCTGCTTTAGTGAGACATATGCCGCAATTGATGCGGCCAGTATTAATCCGATAGCACCATCCAAAAGCGAAACGGATAACGGACTATTTAATAAACTCGTTGCGCCATTACTACTTGCGACGGAGATAGTGGTCGTAGCTTGGACAGTGTATTGCATCGTTAAAATTATGGCACAATCCGTAATCAAATAAACAGGAAAATCCCACCAATAATTATCATTGGGATACCTATGATCAAACCAACTATCGTCAAACATGCAAGGCCACCCAAGATAACGAGTAACAAACCCATGGTCTTTCTGAGAAATTTAACCGAGAGGGCAAGTACTATCAGGATGATTGCAATAAGCAAAATCAACCATTGCTCTAATCCATTCATATGAGAATTATGTAATAAAAATTCTCATTTTCCAATAAGTTAATAACGTCCGTTCCGATGGCGTGTCTCATTTTAGTGCTCGTTTAAAATACTTTCTAATGTGTCAAAATATGACATATCAAAAGTTTTTGATTTATAATCTTATTGGCAATAATTTCATTGTATCCAATAGGATTTATGGTCTTTATGGAGTTGATTAAGTTTTGTAATCCATATTGGTGGTCTTTAAAATCATCCTCTTGAAGTGAGCTGTAAAGTTTTTCCCAAACCAAGCGATCCGAAAGAATAGCGTTGCTTGCTGGAGGGTGAATTCGATGGATAGCATCAAGCAAATGTGAAAAACTATGGTAATAAAGAGGCGAAATCTTAAATTGGCTTATTATTTTATATTCCAGGTTTCCAACAATTGTTTTAGAAATGTCAATCGCGTGCGGGTATAATGCATCCAAAACATATGCAGCGCTTTGATAACCGTCCGGTGGCGAGAACAAACAAGTAGAAAAATAAATAATCTTATTCCTATTGATACTTAAATAATCTCGTATTCTTTTATCATTTGCATCTTGATTAAGCAAATTGCACTTTGTATTGTGGTAGTCTAGGATATAAGAAAGATGCTTAATGATATCGGGATGATTGATAGGCGTCAAGTCTAATAAGGAAGCCCAGTCGATGTTTTGGATTACTTGATTTTTTTTCTGCTTATCCAAATTTGCCACTATTATACAAAAAGAAGGGATTTGATCTCTACCTAATAATTTAGAATAACGTAAAATGACTTCAGTGACGAAATATTGCGAAAGTTTCTTCCTCTTGTCTTTTAAAGCTCCTAGAAGGTCCGCTACTTGCTTGAGTTGATACACCGTTGCCTTATTGGCCGCTCCAGCCAGTTTTTCAAAGTCAAATTTCTCAATGAGTTTGTTTCTCTCGTTTCCCAATACATTTAAAATCGCTTCGAGTTGCGCGAATTGCTCCACTCCGGCCTTATTGGCCGCTTCGGCCAGTTTTTCAAAGTCCAATCTGCCGATAAGTTCGCCCTTTTTGTCTTCCAAGGCCGTAAGGAAAGCCGCTACTTGCTTGAGTTGATACACCGTTGCCTTATTGGCCGCTCCAGCCAGTTTTTCAAAGTCAAATTTCTCAACGAGTTTATTTCTCTCGTTTCCCAATGTTTGAAGAAAGTTCGCTACTTGTTCGAGTTGGTCCACTCCGGCCTTATTGGCCGCTCCAGCCAGTTTTTCAAAGCTCAATCTGCCGATAAGTTCGCCCCTCTTGTCTTTCAAAGCTCCAAGGAATTCCGCTACTTGTGAGAGTTGATCCGCCCCGGCCTTATTGGCCACTTCAGCCAGTTTTTCAAAGTTCAATCTGCCGATAAGTTCGCCCCTCTTGTCTTTCAAAGCCGTAAGGAAAGCCGCTACTTGCTTGAGTTGATACACCGTTGCCTTATTGGCCGCTCCAGCCAGTTTTTCAAAGCTCAATCTGCCGATAAGTTCGCCCCTCTTGTCTTTCAAAGCTCCAAGGAATTCCGCTACTTGTGAGAGTTGATCCGCCCCGGCCTTATTGGCCACTTCAGCCAGTTTTTCAAAGTTCAATCTGCCGATAAGTTCGCCCCTCTTGTCTTTCAAAGCCGTAAGGAAAGCCGCAATTGCGCTAAATTTATTGGCACTAGACGATGATATTTCAGGGGCAATAGTATCAAAATATTCGTCGGTGATCAATTTTCTAAAAAATTCTTCATGATACTCTCTCAGAATGTTCAAGAAAAAGGGATAAACTTGAAGTTGCTCAACAATTACGTTGGTCAAAAAGCCCTTAACCCAGTTCTTATTTTCGTTAAGAAAATACGTTTGATACTTTCCGATTGAGGAAAAATAAACGCCGAGATACGCGCTGTCCTTATAATCGTTTTTAAGAAATATCTTGGAGGCATCAATCATCCGCTCTACTTCATTTTCGTCACATAGTTCAGTAAGCCGTTTAACAATTGCGATGGACGATCTGTAGTGCGGTGCTTTCAAGAGATTCCTCTGAAAGGAACTTTCGTCGTTAATAATCAATAATCTGCGATTCTCCTGAACTAAATCAATGATTATCTTAAGGGGATCGGACTGATAAGGATTATAAACGTACTCATTATTGATAGTTGGCAACACCTTATCAATAAAATCGATTTCGGTAATTTCTTTTTCTCCCGTAATTATATTCCGAACCGAGAATAAAAATATTGCTATTCTTAATATTCTGCGTTTTGCTTCATTCCCGCCGCCAAGGTCGTTTAACGCCTCGGTTATTCTTTCTTCTCCCTTGGTAGCGATAAAGTTAAAATGCCACGGGTCTTTTATTTCGTGATCCACTTCCTTTTGCTTAATCGCCCCCTCTAGATTGATGCATCTATTTTCGACAACCTCTTTTATTAATGGGTCTTCGGATTGGTATAATTTTTTAAAAAACGTCGTCTTGTAAAATTCGTCGAAGTTAAGAGCGATTGAACTGGATTGGTCTAATTCCTTTGTTCCCAAATAATTCGTGTCTATCCCAAAAAATTTTCCATTTATTTTTTCTTCTGCTTCATCTCTAATTTCAGACATTAGGCCATCTTCAAACTTCGGCTCAAGCTTATGCGCGTCGTCAATCAATATTATTTTTCTCTTGCCTCCCTTTAAAATATCTAATTCACCGACTATCTGTTCAAGTTTCTTTTCGTCACTGACAAGGTCTTTATTGATGAGATCGGTCTTAAGCTCATAGATTTTGTATCCTTGCTTAAAGAATTTATAAAGAACATGATAAGCCAGCATGGTTTTCCCCTCACCCGGCCTGCCGCTTATCCAAAGAAAGCCCTCTTTGTCCAGTTTCTTAAAAGAGCTCTCAACTTCTTCACTGATTGGGGCGACATGCACAAACGAGGGCTTGGCTTTTTCTGAATTCAGGATTCCCTCAAGCGCCTCTCTTCTGACTTCACCAGTTGGTTTTTCGAAATCGACTAATTCAAAATATTTTCTGTTTTGTTTTAAAGAAGCCGAAATAAGTTCTATTATGCCGAGTATTAAGAGTATGGAAGCAAGAAGACATATAGCTTGAACAGTTATAGTGTTACCACATAGTGGGTAATTCTTTTTGACACATTCGGCTACGACCCACTGAGGGAAGTTATTGAAATTAATTCCCGCAAATACATCTACGGCCTCAAGAATTCCTACTATAACCGCAATTCCTGCTATAGCTTTCCAACTTTCTTTTAATTTTCTCTTATTTTTTCTTTTCATTGCTATTGAGATTTCTGTAGTTGCCAATCTCTAAGCCGATTAAACCCATAGATTCATGATATATTTTCCTGCAGATTGAGATGTACAATGTCCATTTTATGGCGATTTCAATGGTCGTGGCAGTGGCAAATCCGTCCCGTCGAATTGGTCTTCCTTTTCTCCGATCGCATATTCGCTTCCGTTCGATGCGTCGGCCTTATCCGTAAAATCCTTTTTATCAATATCGTCTTGTTTCAAGTATATTCTTTTTTCTATCATAAAGCCGCATACCAAGCCGTAAGATGTAGATTGCCGGAACGGCTTATGCATATAAAGGCAAGTCGTACCCTTCGCGGCAGTCTCTTCTGTCCTCAATATCATCATCCAATACAAGACGACAATTTTTTTAATCAGTCAAACCGGACGCGTCCGGAATGCCCCTATAGAGTCCGCTTTGTCCAGTTTGTACCCCTCAAAGCTCCTTGAAAACCCCTTATAACGGACGCTACTGAGAGCTGTTTTCATTTTTCAAAATGACCCCAAAGGATGCTTGTGAAGCCTCACTGTGGTAGGTTCAGTACGTTCAGAGCGCGCACAGAAAACCTCTTCTCGCCTTGTCGGGCAGCACATAAGTCTTTTATTGTTGCGCCGGTGCGCCTTGTATTGCCTCAACAAAAATGCCCCTTGCGGGGCATTTTTGCTTTTGGCAATCCGGTAAGCCGGATTCTGTCGCCCAGCCGCAAAATCTGCAGCTGAGGGACGGTCATTTCTCTGGGCCCTTGATTGCTCGCGGGCTCGGCCAGCACCATTTTGTGAAAAATGGTGCTGGGCTCGTGCGGCACTCTCCGACTTTCGCCGGAGCGCGGCCTTGCACCCGGTAAGGGTTTTGCCGTTTCACCTCCGCTTTCTTGTCCCTATCGCGGAGTTGAGCCGTCTAGCTTGGGATCGGGCTCCCCCGAACCTTTCGGAACGGGGCGTCACTGATCGCACCTCTCGGCTTTCGCCGTGCGGCTGTTAGCCGCTACCGTTTTAACCTTCGCCTTGCGGCGAAGCGTGGGTGTCCGGACTTTCCTCCCGGCCGGCGCCGCTTGCGCGGCGCAACCGAGCGACCGTCTGGATTGCCAGCAAGGGCATTGTACCACAAGTCAAGATTTTGGCAAATTTGCCTCTTGAAACACCGTGCGCAATTCCTTATCCTAAACTCAGAGGTAAACAAATCCAAGTAGGAGAAAAGATATGGCGGATGAGGAAATCGAACCCGAAGAAGGGTCGGTACGGTCAGGGATGAATCGGCCAAGCCCCCAAGAGATAGTTGGGGAACAAATACGAATTAGGCGCGAGGCAATCTCACTTACGCTCAAAGATTGCGCGAAGCGTTGCCAGATAAGTGAAAGTTACCTTGCTGACATTGAGAATGGAATCGCCGATCCTCGCACTGGCCTTCTCATTCGTATTGCTGAAGTTCTTGGGGGAAAATTTGTAGCGGGGATGACGTTTCCCAAAACACCACACCCCTCGTTCCCCTAATGGAACCCTAAATCTGCGGGGTTGTGCGCACCAGAAATACGTGCCACAACCCCTCCATTTTTTTCAAATTTCTCGCGCAGTTTCGCCACCTCGTGCGCGAGCGCCACGGTTTCCTCCGGAAGTTCTTTGCGCTTGATATGCCATCGCGACCAATAGTCAATCACCAATCTGCTGTCACCGAATATTTTTTTCACTTTCTCCTTCCGCGCAATCTTGAGCGCGTATTTTAAAGCCAACAATTCGCCGTAATTGTTCGTGGCCGAGGAATCACCAACCAAATGCTTCCCAAAGTCATTGAGTTCTTTTTTTGAAAGCGCCTTGTGGAGCAGATTCTTTCCTTTCTCGTCAGTCACGCTCACCTCCACTCCTTCGCCCCTGCCCGTCCCTGCATCAAAATAGATGCCGCGCGCGAGCTTCGGCGGCGGCTTCTTAATCTCGTACACCGCGCCGCGCGCAAGCCACTGCTCCGCGTCCTCGCGTGTTTCAAACGCTTTATACCGCGCGCCGACTTTCCCCGAAACGATTGCCTCACACTCGCCCCAATCGTCGGTTATCCCCTGCCGATTCTCGCTCGGCACGAAGTAGGCATAACACTTTCTCTTTGCCGCCATGTTATCGGTTCAGCAATGCATTAAGTTTCTTGAACGCTCGCACAGCATCTCCCTTCGTTTTAAATGACGTCGCCGCCACGTCTTTGTGCCCGCCCCCCCGGTAGCGCCGCCGCAGGAGGAGTCCCAGGTCAAACCGATTTGCCGCGCGCCGCCACGGAGCGACTCCCACGCCGAGATACCACACCCGGGGTCCCTTTTTCCTCAAACGGAAACTGTAAATGGTCTTTGGATAAAAATAGTACGGCGCAAAGCGCAAAAGTCCGCGCAAGGGATCGTCCGTCACATCAATAAGCGTCGCCTTCCCGAAAGCGCGGAGGTTCGTTTTGTAGAACCGCATGCTCTCCCGCACTTTTTTCCGCAGTGCGCTTATGGCACGTGCGATGCGGGGAACTGCGACCACGCACACAAGCGGCCGCTCCGCGAGAAGCCCGATGAGAAAGCGATCCTCCGCCTCCGTGTGCGACGCCGCTTCTATGAGGGCGTTGATCCGAAGCGCCGGGGACTTCATTTCAATCGTTTCCCGCGGCGAACGGTACATCGCGCCATCAATCACATCAAGCCATCGCACAAGTTCCGTGAAGTGCGCCGGCGGCTTCCATCCGAAATTTTTCTTGAGCGAGTCGTAGATAAGATGGCACGCCGATTTATACGAAGCGTCATGGCAATGAAATTTGTCCGGTTTGAATGCCTGCTTCCACTTTTTATTCCTGAACGTGGTTGGATGATGATCAAACCACCACGTCGTACCCGGATGATAGACGAAATCCACGACAATCGCCGGATTCCGTTTCTTCGTGAGGTCTTGCCGGAGCCATCCCTTCTCGCTCCCGTAGGTCATGGCAACATAACGTTCATTGTCGTCGCCACGGCTCCGCAAAAAAGCAAGCATCACGGCGGCACTCGCCCTGCCGTCAAAATCATTGTGAAAATAGATATCGTATTTCATCCGTCTTTTTGCTCACTCATTCATTCGCCGGCACGCTGCGCGTTACGTGGTGAACAGAATATTTTACCGCAACGCCTCTATTCCCGGCAACTTTTTTCCGGCCAGGAAATCAATCATCGCGCCGCCGCCGGTAGAGATAAAACTAAATTTCTTATCCAGCTTGTATTTTTTGAGGAACATCACGGTCTCGCCGCCGCCCGCGACGGAAAACGCGCGCCGGTTCCGCGTGACGGCGCGTGCCACGGCCACGCTTCCGCGTGCATATTTTCTCTGTTCTATAAGGCCGAGCGGTCCACTCCAAAGAATCGTGCGTGCCTCGCCGATCTTTTTGCTGAAAATTTGGACCGCTTTCGGACCGATATCCCAGACCCTGCCGTCGTGCCAGACAAAATCGTCCGGCAAAACGATGTTTTTGTAACTCGCGACCGTTTTGAGCTCTTTCAAATCCTTCGGATCGCGATCGCGAACGGATTCTTGAACATCAATTCCCTTGAGAAAAAGAACGGTGTTCGCCGGACCACCGCCCAAGAGAAACCAATCTGTCTTTGTTCTGAAATATTTGATGACACCCAGCTTGTCCGCCGCTTTCGCGCCGCCGAGAATGAGAACCAGAGGATGCTTCGGCCTTCGCATTACGCGCGAGAGCGACACGATTTCGTTCTCCAACTCCAATCCCGCGTAGCTTGGCAGGAACCGTGTGATCGCGGCAATGGAAGCATTCGCCCGATGCGAGACCGCGAACGCATCGTTCACATAAAAGTCCGCGAGTGATGCAAGCTGCCGCGCAAACCGCGGATCGTTCGTCTCCTCCCCCTTCATGAACCGCAAATTTTCCAGGAGGAATACCGAACCGCGCGGCGCAGCGGCGACCACACGCTTTATTTCCCTAAACCGAAAATGGCCAATAAACGAAACCTTCCTTCCTAAAAGCCGCGAGAGGATTGCCGCGTCCCGCCGCAAGCTGAATTTTTTCTCAAACCCTTTCGGTCGCCCGCGGTGGCTCACGATCACAATCTTTGAGGAACGCTTCAATAAAAATTTGATCGTGGGTAGTACCGCCCGCATCCGCCAATCGTCCTCCGTGTTAAAATCCAGTCGCAAAAGCGCCGTCCCCGCGAGCGCGCTCCCCTTCGTTTTACTCAAAAACTTCACCGCCATATAGATTCATTCTAACATTAAAAAATCATTAAACAGCAGTTGACATCCCAACGCCGCGCGCTACCATAAAAACATGCCTGCGGGGCGGTAGTCCCAGTCGACGTAATAAGGTTGACAGCAGGCATACGAAAAATCTCTCTTGCGAGAGGTTTTTCTTTACTGCGGCACAAAATTATCCCAAATGCTCTGATTGGCCGGTTCGCATGGATGCGGATATAAATCTCTGATGGTATATTTTTCCATTTTGGGAAATGTCCATCCCTTTTTGCCCTGCACGTACTGCATGAGAATGACGGCCGTGGCCGGCGTCCCATACGCCCAAATGAGGTGCCTGCAGGTGCCACACGGAGGTGTGCTTTTTTTCTGCACCCTTGGAACTGGGTCCGCTACCACAATGGTTTTTATCCTAGCACTATAGGATTCATTCATAATCATATTCGCAATGGCATGCCGCTCACCGCAGACGGCGGCATGGCTGATGTTCGCCTCAAAACAAGCGCCATCATAAATTTTCCCACTATCCGACATCAAAAATGAATACAGCGTATCGATACCGCCCTTCCTGTGGCGCACCTTGTTGTACCTCACTACAGCCCTTTTTGAATATTCAACGAGCTTTTTCTCGCTAGGTGTTAATGTAATAGCCATGGTTATATTATACACCGACCCAACGCGCAGGCGTCCTGCGGGAGTAGCACGCATTTCGCAGAACCTAGCGGAGTGGCGAGGAAAATCAACGAGCGAACCGAAAATCTGCCGGGACCCCCGCCGAAGGCGAGAGGGTGGCAGATTTTCGTCGTGAGCGAGTTAGATTTTCCGAAGCCACGAGCGGGTTCAAAAAATGCGTGCTACTCCCGCAGGCGCCGATAGATCTCGTCTTCTATCACCTGCCTGTCCTGTCCGAACTTTATGCGTGAATACTCTTTGAGCTTCGCGGCGAGTTCGGCATTGCCAGGCGCCCACGACGACGTGTTCATCTTCATATTGAACGGGCGCGAGGTCTGGCCGTTCACGAGAAGCCGCACAAACGCGTTCAGATTATCAATACTGATAAGGTCGTTCTTGTTGAATACCGGCTCAAATTGCTTCACGAGGAATTCCGCGTCCTGCGGTCCCACGCGGCATATGAGCTGGGTTCCCACGTTGCCGAAGACGGCATCGCGGATATTCTCTTTAAGCTGCGCGATAAATTGGTGCGCCATCGTCATGCTCAAATGATATTTGCGCGCCTCGGAAAGGATAGTCGCAACCGCCTCGGTGGCGAAATTTTGGAACTCGTCAATATAGAGGTAAAAGTCACGGCGCTTTGACTCATCCGCGATCTCCACGCGCGAGAGGGCCGCCATCAAAATCTTCCCGATGAAGATCATGCCGAGCAGGTTGGCGTTGAGGTCGCCTATCTTCCCTTTTGAAAGGTTGATGAGTAAAATCTTCCCGTTGTCCATCGCATCGCGGAAATTGAACGCCGACTTCGGTTGGCCGATGATCGGCCGCATGTAGTCGTTAGAGATGAAGGCGGTGAACTTTGAGCTCACGTACACCGCCATGTTGGCGAGCGACTGCTCGCCGCTTGTCTTGATCGCCTCCTTTTCCCAGAAATCAATGACGGTAGGATTCTGGATACGTTCAAGCTTCCGCACGCGATACGCAGTGTCCGTGAAAATGCGGGGCACCTCAATCAGGGTCGCCTCCTCGTTCGGCATGTCTTCCATAAGAAGAAGAAGAGCATTGCGCATATAGAGCTCAAACATCGGACCGCCCGTGGTCTTCAGGTCATACAATTTGTCAAAAATTCCCAAAAGCTCGTTCACGATGAACGTTTTCTCCTCCGGTCGGCTGAAATTGTAATCAAGCATGTTGATGCCCATGGGCCGCGCAAGGTCGCTTGGGTCAAAATAGATCACGTCCTCAACGCGTTCCTTCGGCACCTTGGCGAGCGCTTTCTCCGCGAACTCCCCGTGCGGATCAATGATCGCGACGCCTTTGCCCGCCTGGATATCCTCAATGAGCATGCTTGAAATCTCCGTGGTCTTCCCGGTGCCGGTCTGCCCGATCACGTAGATGTGGCGGCGTCGGTCCTCGTCCGTGATGTAAATAGGTCTTGATTCCCCGCGGAAATTGCTGTAGCCGAGGAGCGCTCCTTGTTTGGCGAGGTTTTCCGGCGGCGGCGCTTCTTTTGACTTGAGCCACTTCACGTGCGGCGTTTCGGTAGACGAGATCGGCAAATGATAAAAGCTCGCGATCTCTTCGCTGGAAAGCGTCATGGATTGCGACGCGTCAAATTCACGGAAGATGAATTTGCGGATGAGCTTGTCGGAGTTCCGCGGTTTTATCACTCGGAGATCGTTCCGCGTAGGACTCCCAAACTGGCTGAATCCGGCGGCAAGCCCGTCCAAAATATCATTCGCCTGGAATTGCGACCCCGCCGAGGCGACGAGCCGCACGTTTACAAAGAAAAGCGGCTTCATGATCTTCGCCTGGAGCGCCTTCGCCGCCTCTTCGTCTACCACGCGCTCCTGCTTCTCCTCCGTTTTTTTCTCTTTGGTCTTCGGATTCAAAATCTCCCCCGGCTCGGAGAGTGAGCGCATGAAATCGCTCCGAAACACTTTTTTGAACGGCTCGCCCCTTTTCAAACGCTCTATTGCGCGTTGCACCTCTTTCTTTGTTCCCGCAGGCGCGGGCTGCATGATGACCTGCACCGCTGCCCCCTCGCCGATCTCGTTTATCTTCGCGAGCGCGCCCACGATGGGCTCAAACGAATCAATGCCGAGTTCGTTATAGGTACGCATGGGAAGCCCATAGTGCTCCTTCTGCTTTACGAACGCCGCGACAGCCTCGCCGTGCGGATTGAAAATATTGAAATCGTCTGTCACCCGTTCCACCGAGGCGCCGCTCCACAGACCCAAGACCTGTTTCGCAGCCACTTCTGAAGACAGTTTCGGCACGGTAAGGTAAAAGTGGATCTCTTCTCCTACATGCGGGACAGCAACTTCAAACGTGAACGGTTTCTTGATCGCCGCCAAGCTTCCTAAAAGCTGCTCAAAGTGCGCGAGTTCCGCCTTGAAATCCTTATTCTCCGAGCCTCCGGGAGTGGCCTCCGATCCCCCGGCTGGCTTCGGAATTTTGATGAGAAAAACCGAAGTGCTCAAGGACAGCGCTATCCTTCGCCGCGCGAGCGAGCGAAAAATAAAATAGATCGCTGTGCCCGCGACGGCGGCAACGACAACGGACAAAAATATGTAAAAGCCGAGCATTGCCTTAATTCTAGCAAATCAAGCTTTTTAATGCGTCGCCCTATGCCACCTCTGCCTGGTAGCACTGCTCGCAGTACACGACCTCGGGGCGGCTAGGAGCATAAGGTGTTTCAAATTTATTCAAGCACTGCCCGGCATGATGCGGGTGGTTTTTATCACACATACATTGCCGCTTCCAAAGTTTTGACGGGGTTCGCAACGCAAAACGCGCGGCTAACCGGCAATAAAAACAAATCCTCGGAATTGGAATATCGTTTTTTCTATAAAACTCCAACTCCGATTGAACAACCCGGAAATTCCTATGACATTTCTGACACAGCAGAATCTCGTTCAAAATAGAATCCTGGATATCGCGGATTGAATCAGGCACATCGTTCCACCTCATGGTCTCCTTTCCTGTGGTTTGCTGAATATTGTCTTGCCACCTCAATCCTCTTCGTATGGCCTCTTTTTTGCTCAAGGGAAAAGACATCTGCGCCATTGTTTCGTTATAGCCGAACGGAGAGAGATTCATTGGAAAAAACTCACCCCACTCTCCTGTTTTTCTCATATGCTCAATTATTCTAGAACGCAGATCGAAATACTCCTCCTTCGAGTATGTTTTGTTCAAAATGCAATACTCAGCGCTCTTCAATCCAACACAGCCGAAAAGGTTATGAGAAGACTGACAAAATTCGCAGTAGATCGCATCGGTGCTTTTCCAAGTATAAATAGTGAAGAACGCACGATGTGAGTGATCGGGGGTGATCCCTTCGTAACACTGCTCCAACTCACCCCCAACGCTTAAATCGTAGCTGTCAATTTGGGTATCGCCGTTTTCAAGATACTTGCTGTTTTCGGTACGACGGGCGTGAAAAACCCAGTGGGCATTTTTCGCATTGAATTGGTTGTCGCCCGTACAGTTCACACAGTTTTTGAGGTACGCGAACTTCCGTGGATATTTGAGAATGAATTTTTCAAACTCTTCCCTGGCACGCTCGCTGCCAAACCAGGAATGGAGCGCATAGGAGTCAACAATCTTTTTGTACTCGTCCTCGGCATACTGCCGGTTCCGAAAGCAGAATTTCTTATTCCGCAATCCGGCTGACATAAAGCAATGCTCACAGTTGTGGCAATCATAACAGAACGCGCAATCGATTAATGACGCGCAATTATAAACATTACGACACCCATAACATTTTTCGGAGTACATCAATTCGTACGTTCTCTCGTTATTGCCCAACATTCCCATACAATCCACAGCATCCTTTGCTTCCACGCCATAACTGGAATACAGACAATTTTCTAGTTTCCACGCCACCATCGCCATGTAGCAGTTCTTGCTAAACTCAACATTCTGCATATATTCGCTGTTTACGCTCCCGATTCCGTTGTCGTTCACCAATGCTAGCGCTGGAACCTTCTCTCGCAAAACTCGGTATTGCTCAAAAAACGGCTTGGTAAAGTCAAATTCCATTCCATACTGCTTTGCATCCCATTTGTCGCCCCACCAACACGTATTGCAATAAATAGTCTGAGGATTATTGGGGGCATACACCGAAATTATGTCCCTGCCGCAGAGATCACACGTACGATTGTAAAAAGTAAAATCATTCCGCCACGCCAATCTTCTCTGCATCCGGCACTCCGGACACCACGTCGGCGGCGGCACTTTTATTTTTTCATAGAAAGCAAAATCGTCGGGAAAAATTGAAAATTTCCCTTTGCAATTTTGACACTCTTTATCCTCGGCCGCCGTCATGGCGCGCTACTTCATCATCCCGCGCTTCTGGAGCTCTGGGTACAACCTTCCCGCGAGTGCGTCGTGGAATGCATCCAAAACAAAATAAGGAGATTTCTGCGCTTCAGCGAACGCCTTGCTAAGTCCCTGCCGAAATGCAACGTCCAAAAGATATTCAATTTCAAGCTTCACTTCCGCGGGGGCATTCTGCGCGTATGCCGGCAACGGGCTCTGCGGCGATGCCGCCGCTGGGGGCGGTGGAGGTGGCGCGGGCGGTCGCGGGACTCCCTCCGGCGATTTCTCAAGATCGGGAAACGCGCGGATAGCTTCTTTCAGAAGCTCTTTTTCTCCCACGCCGGCCATCTCCGGGCGCTCGCGCTGCTTTCTAATCTCCTCCGCGAGCTTCTGCATGTCCGCCTCCAAGGCGTGCTCAAATGTGGAAGGTTGGTCCGCCATTAATTGTTATAATGAGATTGTGACGAAATCCAAAAGGATCTGGCTTCTTGTCGGCATTCTCATTATAGCAGCCTTTCTCCGCTTCTACCATTTCACGACGACCCCGCCGGGGCTCTATCCGGACGAAGCCATTGACGGCAACAACGCTGCCGAGGCCGCGACGACCGGCCACTATCAGGTTTTCTATGCCGAAGACAACGGCCGTGAAGGACTGTACGTGAATCTCATCGCGATTCTTTTGCAATACTTCCACGCGCCGCACGAGCCGTGGGTGGTGCGCCTCCCCGCCGCGGTCGCGGGCGTGCTCACGGTGCTCGGGCTTTATCTTCTTGTCGCCGAACTTTTTGGCGACGGTGCCGGGTTTCTCGCCGCCTTTCTTTTAGCCACCTGCTTCTGGCATATTAATTTTTCCCGCATCGGCTTCCGCGCAATCCTCGCGCCGCTCCTCCTCACGTGGGCGCTTTATTTTTTGATTAAAGCGTTCCGTGCGGTGCGCGACCGCGCAGCTGTTTGGTACGCCATCCTTGCCGGCGTCGTCTACGCGCTCGGCTTCTACACCTACATCGCCTACCGCATCACCCCGCTCCTCTTCCTGCTCTTCATCCCCTTCTTCAAAAAACATCCGGGCTTCTGGAAACGCGCCGTTATTTTCATTATCGCGGCCTTCATCGTCGCCGCGCCGATCGGCTGGTATTTCCTGAAACATCCCGCAGATTTCTTCGGAAGAACTTCTGAAATATCGGTCACAAACTCATCAAGCCCGCTCAAAGATTTTGCGGTGAACACTGTAAAGACGCTTCTTATGTTCAACGTCCATGGCGACGACAACTGGCGGCACAACGTGAGCGGCGCGCCGGAACTTTTCTGGCCAGTCGGACTTCTCTTCGTACTCGGTGTTATCCTCGGCATTTACGCACTTTGGAAAAGGTGGCGCCGCCGAGCGCCGCCGGATGACGCCGCACTATCGCTGCCGCTTTTTTCCCTGCTGATCGTTTTTGGATGGATGATCCTCGCCGCGCTCCCCGCCGTAATCTCCGACGAGGGTATCCCCCACGCGCTCCGCTCTATCCTCATGCTTCCGCCCGCGATCATCTTCGCCGCGCTCGGAGGAGTGTGGTGCTACAAGGCCTTAAGAAAATATTCGGGACGGAAATTTGCCATTACTGTCGCCGCCATTTTCCTCGTTGCCGTAGCGATATTCGCGTACGTTGATTACTTCATTATCTGGGCGCAGAATCCGAACGTCCCCGGCGCATTCAACGCCGACTACGTGCCGATCGGCCGCGAGATCAACGCCCTCCCCGCAAGCACGCCGAAGTATGTTGTGGTAAAAGCCGGTGGCATCATGACCCGCGGTCTCCCCATGCCTGCCGAAACCACGATCTTCATCACGGACACATTCCTCCCGGCACAGCAACAGGCAAAAAACGTGCACTATCTTTTGCCCGACCAAACAAATCAAATCCCCGCAGGCACGCCCGCGAGCGACATCTTCTATATACAATAATTTGCTACACTAAGAGCATGGATGTCCGCCGCTCGGAAACTTGGTTTTTTGTGGCCTTGCTCGCCATCGCCCTGGTCCTCGCCTGGGCGATCCTTGCGCCGTATCTGGGCATGCTTGTCTTTGCGGGTACGCTTGCATATCTTTTCCAACCCCTTTATCAGAAACTTTTGCGCGTCTTTCGCTACGAATCACTGAGCGCTTTCGCCGTGATTATTATTGTTGCGCTTATCGTATTTGTGCCGCTCGGATTTTTCGGCGTACAAATCTTCGGGGAAGCGACCGCGCTCTACGCCTCCCTCACGGCGCATGGGGGTTTTGACCTTGGTGCCGCGCTTACCAACTTTCTCCATACTTACTTCAAGGGCCTTCCCATACCCGACATCACGTTCAACGCGGGCGATTATGTCCGGCAGGGACTCACCTGGCTTATCCAGAACCTCGGCTCGTTCTTTTCGGGCGTCACCCAAATCTTTCTCACGGCGTTCTTGAGCCTCCTCGGATTATTCTACTTCCTTAAAGACGGCGAGCGGCTCAAGAAATGGGTGACGGAGATCGTACCGCTCGCGCCGGAATACAGCGAAGACATCGTCCGCGAGATGGAAGCCGTGGGGAGTTCGGTCGTGAAAGGGACGCTTGTCGTCGCGGTCATACAAGGAATCGTTGCAGGGATCGGATTTTTCCTCTTCGGCATTCCTAACCCGGCCTTCTGGGGAGCGCTTGTCGTGCCTGCTTCGCTCATTCCCATCGTGGGAACATGGCTCGTCGTCGTACCCGCCATCGCGTATCTTTTCTTTACCGGACAAACCGCCTTGGGCATCGGCCTCGCCATATGGAGCGTTATCCTCGTGAATCTCATCTATAATGTGCTTTCGCCCCAGCTCATGCACCGCGGCGTGCACCTGCATCCCTATCTCATACTCTTGGGCGTCTTGGGAGGCATCGGTCTTTTCGGTCCGATCGGATTCCTCGTGGGACCGCTTGCCATCGCGCTCCTTCTTTCCTTGCTCAAGATTTATACCAAGTTCACTGTGGCCGCCAAGCGGAAGGAATAACAAAAGCGGTGGGGGTGAGATTCGAACTCACGATACGGTTTCCCATATGGCGCTTTTCAAGAGCGCTGCCTTAAACCTCTCGGCCACCCCACCATGCGGGCCCGGCATCGCCCGCAAATACGTACCAAGCTTAGCACAAAGGCCGTCCGCCGCTCAAATAGCCGGCCATTGTATAATCAATTGTGTAACTGATGATATGATCGCCACTTCCCTTGAGAAAGCCCTAGACTTCGCAAAGACGCATAACATTCCGAGGGTGTTAGAAATGAGGTGTCCAAGATGCGACCAAACAATGTATGCCGTCACAGACGATGACAAACATGAGCACCTCGCATGGTTGGATACCCTAAAAAACAATAGTTCGCAACGCTACGTTTCCTGCAAACGGTGCGGCTACGGAAGGGCGCCGGGCGAAAGTTCGTTCGTCTTTAAAACGCACGAAGTGCGCGACTGATAAAAACATTTGGTGGACCTACGGGGAGTCGAACCCCGACCTGATGCATGCCATGCATCCGTAATAGCCGTTTTACTATAGGCCCTCCGCCACTGATTCTAAAATCAACTGGGGCAATATATCAAGCGACGGAACGGCCCCGAGTTTCCTTGGGGCCGCGTTCGCTACTTCGCCTGCGGTTCTTTCGTGTCCATCGCGGGCGGGTGTTTCTTGCTGAATATATAGAGGTAGAGAATCTCCAGAATGCCGATCGTGTTCACGATAAGGAACACGACGAACCACACCTTGCTCCCCTCCCGCGCGGACTTCCAGAGCGCGAGACCCTTCCAGATGAGCGACCAAATGATGAGGAGAAGAAGAATCAATCCGCCCGCGCCCGCAAACCAGCCGAAGCTCAACGGTGCCCAGGAACCGTAACCTTGAGGATACATACTTTATAGTAATCCGGCCATTGCGACCTTTGGTCTAATTCACTATACTGTACCACAAAAGGCCGCTCGTGGCCGATTACTGACTGGCCACTGGCCGATCGCCACGCCCTCGTAGCTCAACGGATAGAGCAACGCACTCCTAACGCGTCGATAGAGGTCCAATTCCTCTCGAGGGCACAAAGTTGCTTTTGGAGCAAGTTGTGATATAATAACAGATGGTAAGGTAGTCAAATCTAGCAGTGCGTGGTAGCGCCCTCACGCTGCCACGGGAGGAAAACTCTTTGATAAACATCGTATCACTACCCCCCTCACACACGGGGCCGACACGGCGACAAGATCCCGCCGTAGCTGCACCAGTTATTCTCGCGGGCAGATTGCGCGAATACTGTGAGCGGCACGGAATAACACTGCCGCGATACGGAATGAACGTCCCCTGGCATCTGCGCGCCAGGAGTTGCGACACTTGTAGGGGGGTATTACACGGCGCCTATCGCACGGTAGGTGTCGATGGCTCACAGCACCACTCTCAGCATGTGGGCATTCGTCTACTCGCTGTCGGCTCGGCCTAACCGTCGGCTCGACTCGCCACTTTTTCAATTTCCTCCTAACCCCTATCTCTCGCCTCGCGCGCGAGGCGAATGAAGAGTGCTCCCCGGCCCAATCTGTAACCGCGGGGGCACTTCTTGTTTTTATGATAATTTACTCTTAGAATTACTTCAATTGGAAGCGTGCCAGAGAGGCCGAATGGGCCGCACTCGAAATGCGGTATGCCCGAAAGGGCATCGGAGGTTCGAATCCTCCCGCTTCCGCAAGCGTGGTACAATAACGATATGGACGACAAGCATGTGATCGCAACGGTGAAGAAAGTGATGCCGGCGGTGGTTTCCATCGCCATTGCAAAGCACTTGGAGGATCTGGAAAAAGAGCTGCCGAAAGAGCTCTATCCCTTCATTCCGGGCGGACCCAGCGGCGAGAAACTGCAAATCCCACAGGAAATAATTGATAAGCGCGGGATGGTGCAGGTGGGCGGCGGCTCGGGGTTTATCGTGGACGCGGACGGGCTTATCCTTACGAACAAGCATGTAATAAGCGACCCGAAAGCGGAATACACGGTGATCCTGAACGACGAGCGGCGATTCCCCGCAGAGATCCTGAGCCGCGATCCGATCAATGACGTAGCGATTTTGAAAATAAAAGCGGAGGGGCTCCCCTGTCTGAAACTTGGCGATGCAACGAAATTACAGCTCGGCCAGAGCCTAATCGCGATCGGGAACGCGCTCGGGGTTTTCAAGAACACGGTGTCGGTGGGCATCGTCTCCGGCCTCTCGCGCGCGATCACCGCGCAGGCGGAGCCGGACGCGCCGCCGCAGGAAATGCGCGGCCTTATCCAAACGGACGCCGCGATCAATCCGGGCAATTCCGGCGGACCGCTCGTAGATGCGGATGGGAACGTCGTCGCCGTGAACGCCGCAATCGTCTCCGGCGCGCAAAGCATCGGCTTTGCGATCCCCGTAAACGCCGCGAAGCGGGACCTAGACGACATCAGAAAATACGGCCGCATCCGCCGGCCGCTTTTGGGCGTCCGCTACATGATGATTGACGACGATACGAAAGCGAAAATGAACCTGCCTGTGAACTACGGCGCACTCGTCGTGCGCGAGAGCGAACATGACAGCGCCGTGGTCCCCGAAAGCCCGGCGGAAAAGGCAGGCCTTAAAGAAAAAGACATCGTGCTCACCCTGAACGGCGCGAAGCTTGACCGCGACCATCCCATCCAAGACCTTCTGGAAAATTTGAACGTGGGCGACGAGGTGACGCTCGTCATACTCCGCGAAGGAAAGGAACTCGTGACGAAGGTCCCGCTTGCGGAAAGAAAATAACAATACGCTTAGTAGGTATAAAGGTCCACGAGGAGGCCGTTCCTATCAAGTAGCTCCACACGATCGTGGAACTGGTCAATGGGGCTCGCCCCCATCCACACGCGTACCTCGTGAGAAAGAAAACCGGAATCGCCGTAGTGCGCATTGAAGCACGAGAGATAGTTAAAGTGGGTATTTAAATAATTCAAGCAGGCATAATCGTTTTGCGGAATGGAAAAACTGTTGAAGTTGGGACGTTGGCAGCTGCCGAGCGAAAGAATGTAATTCTGGCACGCGCCGCTGAACGTTTGGATCTCCGACCAGTCAACGTAGGGACAGTTCTGCGGCAACGAAGGATTGAACTGGCTCTGATTCGGAAGATAGCCGACGCATTCGTTGAGCCGGAGATTCACTGGCGCGGAGTCCGAGTAAAGATTCAGATAGTCGCTGCTCTTGAGGAAGATGTCTGTGGAAGGATTCAACCCCAGCGGATCGTAAATATTGACGGCTTGGGGAATATATTCACCACCCTGGTTCCCTTTGATCTCCCATCCTGTTACGTCAATGCTTGATGACTGGTTCACAGGATACGCGTAGAGCGTAATCTGGCCGTAGGAACCGTAGTAATAAGAATACGAGGGGGATACGCCGCCGAAGCGAACTTGCCCGTAGTACGGTGAGAGTTCGTCTGCCGTAAACCCTTCGGGAACGTTCACCGGAGAGGAGGTGGTGGTGGTGGCGGTGGAAGTGGGAGTGGGCGCCGCCGTTATAGTGGTGGAGGCGGGATTGGAAACCGCGTACGACTGCGCCGAAGAAGCGGCTTGGTACGAAGACGAGGGCGCCGGAGGAATGAGAGGGAAAAGCTTGAAACTGGTGTGGCCCGTGCTGAAAAAATAAAGCAGCGCGCCAAGGACGAAAATAATCACTATCACAAAGATAACGCGCGTCATTATGGAAGTACGATATTCACTAGTTTTTTATCTACATAAATGACCTTTGCGGGCGTCCGGCCCCCCAGAGCATTTTGCACCTTTTTGCTCCGGAGCGCGAGTTCCTTCGCGGCCGCCTCGGTGATGGTGGAGGCATCCGCCGCAATTACGTCGCGCACCTTGCCGTTCACCTGGACGACGAGCGCGATCGACTCCTGCGCGATAAGCGCCGGATCGTATACTGGCCATGCGGCGCGATGGACGGAGGCAACCTCGCCGAGGGCGCTGCGCCAAAGTTCCTCTGCGATGTGCGGCGCGAAGGGCGCGAGCAGTTTCAGAAATGTTTCAAAGTCCCCGCGGGCGACATATCCCTCTTCACGTTCCTCTTCCAGCGCGCGGAGGCATATCATGAGCGCGCTCACCGCGGTGTTGTAGTGCAGCCGCTCGATGTCCTCGGATACCTTTTTCACTGCAATCGCGATCACTCTGCTTCCTTTTCTTTTTGCGCTCGTGGGGGCGCTGTCCATCCGTTTTTCGGAGGCGACCGCCTCGCCCAATTTCCACACACGCTCCAAAAAACGGAGAATACCGAGGATCGCCTGGTCGCGGAAATCGCCGCCGTCCTCAAATGGCGCCAAGAACATAAGGTACATCCGCAGCGTGTCCGCGCCGAATTTCTGAATGTATTCGTCAGGATTGATGACGTTGCCTTTGGATTTGGACATTTTGGCGCCTTCTTTGATGAGCAACCCGTGCGCGCGGAATTTTTTGAACGGTTCCGGCGAGACGACGAATCCCCAATCGGCAAGCGCCATCGCCACGAATCGCACATAGAGCAGGTGAAGTACCGAGTGCTCCGCGCCGCCCGTGTAGAGCCGCGTGGCGGTTCCTTTTTCTATCGGCAGCCATTTCTCAGTCCGCTTGTAATTGAACGCTCCCTTCGTATTCTGCGGATCAAGATAGCGGAGATAGTACCACGCCGAATCCAGGAATGTGTCCGATACGTCCGTTTCCCGCCGCGCGGGGCCGCCGCACGCGGGGCACTTGGTCTCATAAAATTCCTTCACTGCAGCGAGAGGTGAAACACCGCTCCCCGTCGGACGGAAATCCTTCACATAGGGAAGCTTCACGGGCAGGTCTTCCTCGGGCACCGCATACCAACCGGGCATGTCCGCATGCTCGCCTTTTTTCGCACGCGCGCACGCTTCGCAGTGCACCATCGGGATCGGCGGCCCCCAGTAGCGCTGGCGCGAGATAAGCCAGTCGCGCAGGCGGTAGGTCGTTTTCCGCTCGCCGCCCACAAATTTCGCGATTTCCCACTTCGCTTTTTCAGAATCCATGCCATCAAACTCCCCGGAATCCACAAGCTCGCCGTCCCCTTCCCACATTTCGCTTTCAATCGAAATCCCGCTCTCCGCAATCCCGGTAGCCCCCGCTATGGCCGATTGCGAGCGCAAAACGGGAATTACCACTTTCCTGATAGGCAGCCTGAACTTCTTTGCAAACGCAAAGTCGCGCCCGTCGTGCGCGGGAACGGCCATAATGGCGCCCGTTCCATAGATCGCCAAAACATAGTCGGCGACCCAAATCGGTATTTCTTCTTTGGTGGCCGGATTGATGGCCCTGATGCCTTTCAGCTCCACGCCGCTTTTCTCTTTTCCTTCCGCGATGCGCTCGGCGTCGGTTTTATCCTTCGCATTCTTTATATATTTCTTCACCTCGCTCAAATTGGCGATACGAGATTCAAGCTGCGCAACCAACGGATGCTCGGGCGCGAGCACCATGTAGGTCGCGCCGAAAAGCGTATCCGGCCTCGTCGTGAAAACCCTAATCGAAGGGAAAAGTTTAGCGATGATTTCTGGAATTTCGGGCGATTTTAAATATTTTCCAAAATGCCCCTTCCCATCAAAAATCAGGAAATCGGCGTTTAACCCCTTCGCAAGATATTCTCCCACTTCAAAGGGCACCCATTCGTCATCGCGGGAATGTAAAACCACAAAATCATCGCAATGCGATTTTATTTTTTCGAAATTATACGGTTTCCCTAAAAACTTACCATCCGATTCTTTATTGTCTCCTCTGTTGGCCGCTACCAAGATCACCTGCTTAACCTTATCGCCCCTCGGCATACTTTCCAACCATCGCAAAATCGCGACCCCGCCGCGGGAGTGACCTACTAAAACAGTATTTTTGTCCGGATGTGTCTTTTCAACTTCTTTAATCCAAGCATCAATCTCTGGATTGTTTGGATTGGGCAAATAAGGAGCGACACATTCAATTTTCCTTTTTTTAATTTCTTTAATCATCCAGGGGTACCATTTTTGACTGGGATTCGTATCTTTACCATGCATCAGTACAACTTTTTTTACATCAGTTTTTATCGGAAATTCTATTACCGCTCCTTCCGACTTCCCTATCCATTTCTTCTGCGCGATTTTCACTTTTTCCGACCAATCCAACGTTTCCAGATTCTTGAGCAGACGGCCGGCGTACTCGGTGATTTTGAAAAACCATTGCTCAAGCTCCCTTTGGATGACCGGCGTCCCACAGCGCTCACAGGCGCCCGCGATCACCTGTTCATCGGCAAGCACCGTCTGGTCCTTCGGGCACCAATTGACCGACTGCTTTTTTCGGTACGCAAGGCCGTGCTTCCACATTTGGACGAAGATCCACTGCGTCCAGCGGTAGTATTCGGGGTCATAGGTCTCCAATCGCTCGTTCCACGCAAAACCGTTGCCGATGGCGGCGAGCTGTTTATAAAAACGCTCCTCCGAAACCTTTGCCCGGTCCATCGGATGCGCACCGATCTTCAGCGCATAATTTTCCGAATGGATGCCGAAACCGTCCAGGCCGATCGGTTCAAACACGTCATTGCCCTGCATGCGCTTCATCCGCCCGTAGATGTCCGCGCCCGTGAACGCGTACATGTTTCCCACATGTAACCCCTCCGCCGAGGGGTACGGAAACATCATTAGGTTGTAGAACGGTTTCTTTGCTTTATCTAAGTCCGGTTCATAGACACCTTCCTCCAGCCATTTTTTCTGCCATTTCGCCTCAAAATCCTTCGGTTCGTATTTGGACATAGATATTTCATATTGTAAACCGATTTGCGGGCATTGAAAAGAATTTGCCCCGTTGGTCAAAATCACCAACGGGGACTTGGTTGGGGCCGCGCCGAGGCGGCGCGGCCGGGTTAAGAAAAACGCCCAAAAGGAACATCTTTTAGGATAATACGAGAACTTCCGCCGGTCAAGATGTTATGAAAATCCGCTGGGCATTCCGAAATACCTGCTCCGCCATTTTTTCAAAAGAAATACCTTTGAGCTCGGCGAGTTTTTTAACCACCTCAACTACGTAGGCGGGTTCATTGCGCTTGCCGCGATAGGGCGCGGGCGCGACATAGGGCGCGTCGGTCTCGGATAAGATTTTGTCCACCGGAATCATTTTCACGATCGCATCGTAGTCACCTTCGGCTTTCCCTTTCCGCGGTGGAAACGTGATCGCGCCGCCGAATGTGAAATAAAATCTAAGATCAAGCAGCTGTTTTGCGTCTGCGGTGCTGCCAGTGAAAAAGTGAATGATACCGGGACCGCTGGCGGGAAACCCGGATGCGTTGTCCTTCAATAAATGAACGAGGTCCGCGAACGCGTCGCGGCAATGGATCATGAGCGGCTTTTTCACTTCGCGCGCGAATGCTATCTGCGCGAGGAACGCCGCTTTCTGTCTTTCTATTTGCTCCTCGCGGCTCTCGTCCTCGTTGAAACGGAAATAATCAAGACCGCATTCCCCGATCGCAACCGTTTTCGGATGAAGGGCAAGCGTCCTGTAATGATCGGCGTCGAATATTTCGCCACGCGAGGTGAACGCCTTCGCCGCCTCGCCCCCGCCAAGCTCGTCCGCATCATGGTACGACTCGCTTGTATGGATGGGATGGAGCCCCACCGCAGCGTAGAATCCGGCATGCTGTTCCGCAAGCGCGACGGCGCGCGCGGAGGTGTCGCGCTGGGTGCCTATGTTCACGACGCGGACGCCCGCGTCCTCTGCGCGCCGGATCACCGATGCGCGGTCGACGTCGTATGCGGAAAACTGCATATGTGCATGCGCGTCAAAAAACTCCATGCTATTCTTTGAGCCGTGGGAAAAGGCTCTCCGTTTTCTTTGCGGTCAGGACCTCTTCGTTCCGCACGATCGCCCCGCGTATCTTTGCGGCCGCGTCCGGCAGGAACGGCACGAGTGCCTCGGCAACACTCTCCAAGAGGAGCGTGAGATTGCAGAGCACGAGCCTCCGTTTCGCCTCGTCCTTTATCCCCCAGGCCTTTTTCTCCTCCATATAACGATCGCCGAACGCGATCGCCGCCCAAACGGCCGCAAGCGCCTCCGAAAACCTGTACTCGCCCATCTTTGCGTGCACGATACGCTTCATTTCCGCGATTCGCTCCTCAAATTCGTGGCTCGGCAACGCGCATGCCAATTCCTCTTTTTCCGCGAGCGTGAGCACGCGCGCGGCAAAATTCCCCAATCCGTTCGCAAGGTCGCTTCGGTATCGCTCCCCCGCCTTCGCTTCCGAAAAATCCCCGTCCTCCCCGAACGGTATCTCGCGGAGCAGGAAGTAGCGAAGGGCGTCGGTGCCGTATTTTTTCGCAATGTCCAGTGGATCAATCACGTTCCCCAGTGACTTTGATATTTTCACGCCATTCACGGTGAAGAAACCGTGGACGACGACCTGCCCCGGGAGCGGCAGTCCCGCAGACATGAGCATCGCGGGCCAGATCACTGCATGGAAACGGATGATGTCTTTCGCCATCACGTGGGCGTCCGCCGGATGCGCTTCCCATCCCTCAATGCCGACCGCCGAAATGTAATTGACGAGCGCGTCAAACCATACGTAGATTACCTGTCCCGGATCGTCCGGCACCGGGATCCCCCACGAACGCTTCTCGCGGGAAATACTGATATCCTCAAGGCCCGCCGCGACGAAACTCCTTACCTCATTGAGGCGATACGCGGGCGTGACGAAGTCACTTTGTGTGTCGTAGAAATCCAGAAGCCTCTTTTGATATTTGGAAAGTCGGAAGAAATAATTTTCCTCGGATACGAGTTCGGGCTTCGTCTTATGCTCCGGACAGAGACCGTCCGTGAGTTCGTCCTCGTTTTTGAAGGCCTCACAGCCTTTGCAATAGAGCCCCTGGTATTGCCCCTTGTAGATATCCCCGGCAGCCTGCACGCGCCGCCAAACCTCCTGCACGACCTCCATGTGCCTCGGCTCGGTCGTGCGGATAAAATCCGTATTGGAGATGCCGAGTTTTTCCCATGTGGAGCGCCATATTGCGGCCATCCGGTCGGCATAGGCCTGCGTTTCCTCTCCCGCCTTCTTCGCCGCGTCCACAGTCTTCTGCGCAAACTCGTCGGTGCCGGTAAGGAAGCACACGTCCTCGCCGTACGCGCGCCGTGAGCGCGCGAGCATGTCCGCCACGATCGTCGTGTACGCATGGCCGATATGCGGCTTATCGTTCACGTAATAAATGGGGGTCGTAACGTAAAACCGGTCCATGCTTACGTTGCCGTTGTCGTGCTGCGTCGTTTGGTTGACCACTCCTGAATAACCTCCTGGAAGATACCTGCGGCAGGAACCGAAATGATGATGCCCAAAACGCCGCCCACCTCGGCGCCGATGAGCAATGCGACGATCACGATGACCGGATGGATACCCACGATCTGCTGGTTCAGGAGCGGCACAAGAACGTTTGCCTCAAACTGTTCGGCGATGACGAAGAATATCAACGTGTAGATTGCGAGCGTTGTAGACGTGGAGAGCGCCGAGATTACGGCAAGCGCGCCGGAAAGAAACGGCCCCACGAACGGCACGAGTTCAAAAATGCCCGCGAGAAATGCGATAAGGAAACTATACTTCACGCCGAGGAGTGCAAGGCCGGCCCACACCGTAAATCCGAAGATGAAACTCAAGAGAATCTGCATGCGGAACCACGAGCTGATGAGCTTTCGCGAGCGTTCGTAGATGGTGAGAGCCGTCGCTTCATACGCCGGCGGAACGACCACCCGGAGGAACCGCTCCACCCCGTCTTTGCTCAAACTCAGATAAAACGAGCAGAGAATGACGGCTACAACGAGCCCCACGCTTCCTACGGCATTGGAAAAGAGATCCAAGGGCGAAGTATTGCCCGCAAAAAGTGATGAAGAAAACTTACTCACGAAGCCACTCACGGACTGCGATGCCTTCAAGCTCAAGAGCGCCCCCCAGCTGCTCGTCACTCCCTGCCCGCTGCCGGAGAAAATCGTGTTCAACTCCACGATGATAACAGGGGCAAGGGAATAAATGATAAAGACAAGCAGGACGACCGCGGCGAGGAATATGAGAATTACGCCCACGCTGCGTGGGAGCCCTGCGCGCTCAAGAATATCCACGAACCACTCAAGGCCAGAAGAAATGATAATGGCAAGGAAAAGCCCGAGGATGATCTGCCTCCCTTCGTACAAAATCGCGACTAAAACGACGAAGAGAAGCATTCGCCACAAGCTTGCCCAGGAAATTTCATAGAGCCGTTTCTCCATCATCGTGGTAACGTGAGAATTTTTTTGAACATGGCTCGGGTGCGGTAGGGCCCGATGACGGCAAGATTGAGCCCTTTATTTTTGAAAATGGTCCGGGCGACCGCCCGCACTTCCTCTGCCGTCGTCGTCTTTATTCTATCTATAATTCGTTCCGGCGGCAAAAGGGCCTTCGTGAGGATCTCCTGCCCTCCATAAAAGCTGCCGAGCTCATCCGAGGTCTCAAGGCCAAGGATGAGACTTCCTATAAGATGGTCCTTTGATTTCTGAAGTTCCTTTTCGGGGACCGATTCCCGGCTCAGTTTCCGGCATTCCGCAAGAATGGTTTCCAATACGGTCCCAATTCTCGCGCGATCCGCGCCGGCGGATATCCCCAGAACGCCATGATCAAGGGAAAGATCGGCCTCCGCCTGCACATAGTACGCCGCGCCGAGCTCCTCGCGCACGCGCTTCCAAAGCCGCGAGCTCATCCCTCCTCCAAGAACATCCGCGAGCACCTGGAGCGCATAGCGCCGTGGGTCAAAGATACTGAATGCCCGAAAGCCAAGGGCGAGGTGTCCCTGGTCGGACTCTTTGAATTTCACCGCAAGCCGCGGCCCCGATTGGCGCTCGCGGGTCTTCGTTTTCTTACGCACGGGGTAGCGCTTCGCTTCGCCGAACGCGCGGCGCACCTCGCCCACTACCCTTTTCTTATTGAACTTCCCGGCAACGACTACCACCGTCCCCGGCATCACGTATCGTTCGTTGCGGTACGCGACAAAATCTTCCCGCGAAATCTTTTTTACGATCTCCTTTTCACCGTCCACCTTCCAGCCGGCCGGCTGGTCTCCGTAGAGGAGGCGGAGCAGCACATCTTGCACGCGCCGCATCGGCATATCCTCATACATGTTCATTTCCTCAATGATCACTCCCCGTTCTTTCTCTATCTCCTCTGGTGCGAAGAGCGGGTTCAAGTAAAGATCGGATACGATATCAAAAATTTGGGGGAGCTTCCGCGCTTCCGCCTTCGCCCAATAGCCCGTGAATTCCTGCGCGGTGAACGCATTGGACTGGGCGCCCAACGCCGCAATCTCCTCGGCGATCATCCCAGGCCGCGGTCGGCGTGCCGTACCCTTAAAGGTCATATGCTCCAAAAAATGCGAGATTCCGTTCCTGTTTTTCGTCTCGTATTCCGACCCGGTGGTGACCAGTATCAAAACGCTTGCCGCGAGCCCCGAGGGCTGCGGCACAAGGATCAGGCGCAAACCGTTTTTGAGAACGATCTTTTTTACAGGCCTCATGACGTGATCGTCTGAATGTCGCCCGTGAAGCTCTGTGCCCGTTCCACGACGGCCTCGCCGTAGGTCCACAAATAGTTCTTCCAGCGGCTCCCCGCGTAATACTTCGCCGCCGTGCATCGCTCCTGGCTCACGGTGGAGCTGTAGACGGATTTGCAGCCGGTCATCGCATCCTGCAAGTAGAGCGCGGTCGCCACGAACGCATCCGCATTGTTCCATGGCGACGGAGGATTGTCGCTCGTGATAGTTTGCACTTCGTTCGTATACAACATCCATGTGGAAGGGACGAATTGCGCCGGTCCCATGGCGCCGCCGTACGCACCGTCCGCATTCGGGCAGGATACCGTCATCGTATTCGGGTCAAGATTGAGCGACTGGGTGATTTGAAGAAAAATGGGGATGTCTGAGGGCCGCATCGCCGTCTTGTAGTTGCACTTCCCCACGTTCTCGCCCAACGCCGACTCGCGGTCCAAAATCGCGAGGATAAAAGCGGGGTCTATTCCCGTCGCGCTTGAGGCAAGTTTTGCGTATTGATACGCCTGCTCAAAGGTAAGCTGTCCCCCGCCCAACAATTGGAAGATGCGACTCCTGATATCCGCCGCCGTGGCCTTCGTTTGCACGAGGAGCGCCTGATATTTTGATTCCTGTCCTTTGGTTTCCGCGAGAAGCTCCGATTTCTGACTCTTCGTTCCCGCCACTTCACTCGCCTGCGCCTGCTGGTACGCTGCCGCGCTCGCCGCGTCCGCCTTGGACGCTTGGAATTGCTGCTCTTGGTCCTGCAGCTGGCTTTGAAGATCCGTAATCTGCTGCACGGTCACGCGCAGACTATCCTGCGCAAGCGTGATATTCTCGGTATCGTTCCAAAAATCCGAAAGGTGCGGGTTCTTTAAAAACATTTGGAGCAGATTTACCTGGTCGTTCTCGTACAAGCTCTGCATGAGCCCTCCGATTGCCGCTTTCTTGCCCACGATGTCCGCCTGCGTGGTCGCAATCTGCGTTTGGGTGTCCGCAATCTGGCCGTTCAACTGGGAAACAGTCAGGTTGGTCGCCTGGATCTGTAAATTTAATTTCGCGATTTTGGCATTCAATGTGGAAATCTCGCCGTTCAGCGTATTCCCCTGCTTCTCATAGCTCTCAATCTGACCCTCGTACTGATTGATTTGCGTCTCAAGCTGCTGGAGCTGATCTTGCAGTTGGGCACGCTCCGCCGTCGTGTCAGTAGTCGTCGCCGCATCGCCCGAGGCGCGGGTGAAAATGGCAGGCGCCACGACCGATCCCACGACCAGAAAAATCGCCCCGCAGAAAACGACCGCTGTTTTGAACACCTTCACGACGGGAAGCTGCAGCGTCTTTTTGTAAGACAAATTGATTCGTGCGGATACCCCGCCGAATGCGTTCCATTGGCTCCCACGCGTTCCCTGCCGCGGCGTAACATCACCCAAAACTCTTGGCCGCAAAGGTCTTTGCATCACTCACATTATACTTTGCCGCGGGCCAAAAGTGAAAGCTTAATCTCTTCGACATATGTGCCTTTATTTTCAGCCAATAAAGAGTTATTTTGAACCTAAGTACCCTACTAATTTTTATATGCCGAGAAACAAAGCAGGCTTAATCGAGTTTTTTAGTGGAATCAGCAAAAACGATGCCGCGACCGCTGGTGGCAAAGGTGCTTCTTTGGGCGAGATGACACGGGCAGGCATCCCGGTTCCGCCCGGTTTTGTCGTTCTTGCCGCCGCTTTTGAGCGCTTCCTCGAGGAAACCGATCTCGATGCTGAAATTGATGCCGCGCTCGATGCGGTGAATCATAAAGAAATCCATATTGTTGAACACGCCTCCGAAAAGATCCGAGCGCTCGTAGAGAACGCCATAATGCCGAAAAATATAGCGAAAGAGATTGAGATATCGTTCAAAAAACTTGGCGCAAAGTATGTGGCGGTGCGTTCAAGCGCAACGGCAGAAGATTCCTCAAGCGCTGCCTGGGCAGGGCAACTTGAGAGCTATCTGAATACAACAGAGAAGACACTCCTTCTCAACGTACAGAAGTGTTGGGCGTCGCTCTTCACACCTCGCGCGATTTTCTACCGCTTTGAAAAAGGACTACATGGCCAGAAGATTTCCGTGGCCGTCGTAGTGCAAAAAATGGTAGAAAGCGAAACGTCGGGTATTGCCTTCTCGGTGCATCCAGTGACCCAGGACAGGAACCAAATTATCATTGAGGCAGGGTTCGGGCTTGGCGAGGCAATTGTCTCCGGTTCCGTAACGCCCAATAGCTACGTGGTTGAGAAAGCGCCTCGCCGCATCATAGAAAAAAATGTTTCAGAACAAACTCGGGCGCTCTATCGCGGCAAGACGGGCGGTACCGGATGGCGCAATCTCTCAAACGCCGTCGGCGGACGGCAGGTTCTTTCAGATAAAGAGATTCTTGAACTCAGCGAACTTATCCTTCGCATAGAAAATCACTACGGCTTTCCGTGCGACATCGAATGGGCACAAGAAAAGGGGAAATTCTACGTCGCTCAAAGTAGGCCGATTACGACATTGAAAACAAGCATCGAAGGCGAGGGACGGCGAACGATCTCTCTCAGGGAGAAATATCATCTCAATGACTCCACGTGGACGTATAAGGGTTTCCATGGAGTTCTCCATCCGTTCTTTCCGGTGGGGGAAACCGGCATAGCGATGCGCGATTTCTTTGGCGATGCCGTCTCAATTACACTGTTTTTCGTCCAGAGCGATTATGTTCACTGGTATTGGAACGACAATGATCTCACGCGCATCCGCGAGGAGTTCTTAGGACGTCTCAAAAAAGACAAGCACTACTTAGAAAAGCTACGAAAAGAGTGTGACGCGAAGGTCAAAGCGTTTGATGCCGTCCTGAAGCGCATCAACGAAACCGACCTCAAAAAACTCTCGAACGAGAAGATTGCGGAACTCTACGATGATTTCTACCGGAAGTACGTCGACGAGTTTAAATACTTCATGGTGCTTGGCGATGCCATTTCGATGCATGCGGATCGTTATCTTACGCCGGAATTTCAGAAAGTTCTTGGCAAGAATTTTACGGTCGATTTTCCGAAACTGCTCTCTCCACGCCACCTTTCTTTTATTGAAGAAGAGGGTATTGCGCGGGAGAAACTTGTCCAGACTTTCCGGAAAACCGGCAAGCTTGATCGCAGGGTGCTTGAACAGCATGCAAACAGGTTTTTCTACATTCACAACAATTACGCTAAAGCTATTCGCCTCACCGCCGACGATTTTGCGTCTGTGCTCCGCGAGGATGCGAAAAAAGAGGTGGAACCAACCAAAGACCACCGCAAAAAACTCCTCACCGAAAAAGCGAATCTGATAAAGAAATACAAGCTATCACCATGGCGCCGAACGTTGCTGTATGTGATGGACGAATTCTTTGAACTTCAAGATACGCGCAAAAAATATGTTCTTATTTCTAACTATTATCAGTTCCAGTTTCTGAAAGAAGCCGAACGGCGCGGCGGCATCCCATTTGAGAAGCTTCAGTATTCAATCTACCCCGAGTTCCGCGACGCACTTGCTGGAAATCTTGATAAGAAAGTTTTTGATGAGCGGCACAAAGGATGCGTCTGTATTCATACCGCTGACGGTTTTAAGGTTGTAAGTGGCACGTTGGCCCAAGAGGCGCTCGACTTTTTCCAGCGCCAATTGGGCGAAGCGAAGGAGATCAAGGGAATGATAGCTTCAACCGGTAAAGTTCGCGGTCACGTAAAAAAGATATTGAAAATCCATGACATGGCAAACATGGAAGAAGGTGACGTTCTGGTTTCTTCGATGACGAGGCCGGAAATGGTGCCCGCTATGAAACTTGCTGCTGCGATCATAACTGATGAAGGCGGAGTTACCTCACATGCCGCAATCATCTCCCGCGAAATGGGGATTCCATGTATCATCGGTACGAAGATCGCTACTCAAGTCTTGAAAGACGGCGACCTTGTTGAAGTAGATGCGGATGAGGGAGTGGTGAGGTTATTAACCAAGGAATGACTTTTTCAATGCTTATTTGGTATCGGGCTTCCCCGCTTTCACTTCGGTTTTTCCTTCCTTTTCCGCCTTCTCGGCTTTCTCCGGTTTCTCCACCTTCTCCGTAACCCGTTCCGCCTTTTTCTCCTCTGTCTCCACTTTCACCTCAGACACGTCCGGCACCACCTCCTCCACTGGCTTTTCCTCCTCCTTCGGCGCGGGCGGCGTCGCCGTCACGATCGCCGTATTCCCGTCAATAAGAAGCTTCACCGTTTCCGGCACCGCAAGGTCGCGCACGTACGCGCTCTTCCCGATATCGTCAAGGAGCGAAAGGCTGACGGCGAAGCTGTGCGGCAGATCCTGTGGCAGCGCCTCCACCTCAACTTCGGACATTGATTTATTGAGAATCGCTCCTTTCTCCTTCACCGCCGCCGACTCGCCCACAAACATGAGCGGCACCTTCGCCTTAATTTTCTCATCCATCCTCACCTGATAAAAATCAACGTGCGCCACCTCGCCCGAGAGCGCATCGTGTGCGACATCATAAATAAGCGCCGGTTTTTTCTCCTTATCAATAATGAGCGTGACCACCGTATTCGTGCCCGCCTCCTTGAACGCTTTTCCAAAATCCCGCGCCGGCACTGCAAGGTGGACATTCAGAAGGCCATGCCCGTAAAGTTCGGCAGGAATGAGGCCCTCCCTCCGGAGCGCCTTCACCTGTTTCCCGAATTTTTCCCTCTTTTGCACCAACAAATCCATAGGGGTCATACTAACAGAACCCGACCGCCTCCGCAAGGAAGGCGCCGCAAGGGAAAAACGGCCGCGTGCTACTTTTGACGAATCTTTTCCCCAAGCACGTCGAGGAGCTTCGCAATGCGCTCCTTTGTCGTTTCGTCGGTGAGCTTTCCGTCTTTATCAAACTTCCCCACGGCACCGCCGAGGTAGAACTCCGGCTGACCGAGCACGCGCGCGTCAAGGTAGAGTAGGATCTGCTTCAAATGCGACTGCGCGACCGCGGTGCCGATGGCGCCGCCGGAAGCGCCGACCACGGCAACCACTTTTCCCGGCCAAGCGCTTTGCCCATACGGCCGCGAGGTCCAATCAAGCGCGTTCTTCAAGACACCCGGAACGGAACGGTCGTATTCCGGCGTCGCGATGATCACGCTGTCCGCCGCGCTGATCTTATCCTTCAGCTCCTGCGCCTCCTTCGGAAAATTCGCCTCAAGGTCCTGATTGAAGAGCGGCAGATTCCCGATCTCCGCGATTTCAACCGTCATCCCTTGGGGCGCAAGTTCTTTGATGGCATTTACAAGCATGCGGTTCAGCGATCCCTTCCGCAAGCTTCCTATGATACCTACAATCTTTATGCTGTTCATGGCAATACTATACCTTATATTTCTCATATGGACGAGAAGAACGCCTTTGTAGGCGCTCTTCTTTATCCTCTTGTTTACTTGTTTGCTTACAAACGTCGGTTCGAACGCCCAACGGTTGCGAATCCCCTACTTCGCGGCTGGCGCCGTGCCCGTCGCCTGCGGCGCTACGTTGCCAACACCGCCCGCACTGTTACCGTAATACCCCCTCATCATGCCCTGGCCCGGGTAGTTCATGTAGTACGGCGTTCCCATCATACGATAGCCGGAGTGCCGGCCATATCCTTGAAGCGACCCCTTGAGATCGCCTAGCGCGAAGCCTGCGCAGAACACAAAGATGAGAATGATGATCCCAATGAGGACCCGGAGCAAAGAAAACCTGCCTCCCCAATGCCTGCAACCGCACCCCCTGCACGTGCACACCATACACCTGCACCCCTCCGGGTGACCGGTTTGGTTGGCTTTATTGTCCATGTTTTCCATGAAATTAAAAGAAAATAACGACCTTTGAAGATCTTCCCTTATAGTATAGTACGGCTGTCAAGTCCCTCTTGGTGCAAGGTGGCGCAGGGCGCGGCCGTGCTGCGACCGTGTTGCGACCGTGTTGCGGTCGGACCCCTTTTTGCCACATGATATAACCGACATCAAAATACGCCATGAAAATCCTTGCCATTGAAACCTCGTGCGATGAAACGGGTATTGCATTGCTGCGGGCGACAGGCGGCCTCCGTGCGCCGCGCTTTGAGGTGTGCGAGAGCCTGGTCGCGTCGCAGATCCCGATCCACCGGCCGTTTGGCGGCGTGGTGCCGAACCTCGCAAAACGCGAGCATTTGAAAAATCTGCCGATCCTTCTCGCACAGCTCGTGAAAAAACTGCGGGCGCAAAAAAAGAAATTGGATCCCGACCTCGTTACGGTCACAGTCGGTCCCGGCTTGGAGCCTGCGCTCTGGACCGGCATCGGCTTCGCGAAGGAACTCGCGAAACAATATAACGTGCCGCTCACGGGCGCAAATCACTTAGAAGGGCATCTCTACAGTTTTCTTTTGCCTTCGCGGTCTTCCAAGGCCTATACGTCGGCGCTGCTCCCGCAGGCGCGAAAGATTTTCCCCGCCGCGGCGCTCATCGTCTCCGGCGGGCACACAATCCTCCTCCGCATGGAATCGTTCGCGAAGTGGCGGCGGCTCGGCGAGACGCGCGACGACGCCGCGGGCGAGGCGTTTGATAAGGTGGCGCGCTTGCTTGACCTCCCCTACCCCGGCGGGCCGGAGATAGAAAAGCTCTCCGCGCGCGGCAACTCGTTCGCCATCACCTTCCCGCGCCCGATGCTGGACCAACGCAACTACGATTTCAGCTTTTCCGGCCTCAAAACCGCTGTGCTCTATTATCTGCGCGACGCGAAGGAGGCAAAACGGCGCGTGAACAAAGCCGACGTCGCCGCCGGATTTGAACAAGCCGCCGTGGACGTCCTCGTTGCGAAAACGCGCCGCGCCGCGCAAGAATGCGCGGCGGAATCAATATTGCTCTGCGGCGGCGTCGCGGCGAACAAGCACCTAAGGCGTGCCCTCGCACGCACCGCGGGCCTCATCGGCTGCAACTTCTTCGTCCCCGACTTCAGATACAACCTGGACAACGCCGCCATGATCGGCGCCGCAGGCTACATGGCCTATCTCCGCAAAAAGCGCTACCCGCTCAAGGCGGATGGGACTCTTTCCATATAAAACGAAACGGCTAATGCGGCGCTGATTCGGCGGGGCGGTCCAAAATCTCCACTACTTTCTGTTTGGCGGAATGGCCCCGTACCATCCGCACGCGGGACAACGGCACCTTAAAATACTCCGCGAGCGCTCTCTCTATCGCGCGGTTCGCGCGGCCGTCTATGGCTGGTTCTTTGACCGCGACAATAAAATGCATTCCGGCGCGACCGCTTTCCCCGTGATCGTCATCTCTACCCCGTTTTTCAAACAATCCTTCGGTTGACACATCAATTTTCGTAATGCTCTCTTTTTTCGCGCCCGGCTTGGCTTTCACAAAGACTCTCATCGCTATGTTCCCATTCTAATTCAGTGCCTCACCATTTCCAAATACTCGACAACGGAAACGCCGAGCACACGTAAGTTATTTTTAATGACGAACACCGGAATGGCGCTTTTCTTGGGAACCACTACCGGTCGTGTAAGGCCTTCCTTTCTCCAAACGCGATGATCCCCTTTTTCGCGCACCAAAATACAGCCGAGGGAAGCCAGGAATCTCTCAAATTCCTTCCAATGGACAGGAACAATGCCCGACAAGAGTGCTCTATGCCAGGACGGGAATATTCACTTCGCGGGAATCTTGCGCAACGATCGCAGGCGGTGTCCAGGCGTTCTTTTTTCTTTTCCAACCAAGTTCCGTGAGCACCCTGCTTAAGGTTCCCATTTTGTAACATTCCTCAAGAAAAATCTGAGCCGCTTCCGTAAAATTCTTTTGCGCTTCCTTAAGGCTTTTCCCGGAAGTGGACAGGTCAAGCGCGGGGGTATACGCCACGAATTGCCTTCTTTCTTTCAAAAAGATGACCGGCAAACTCGCGCGAAAAGAAACTTTCTTCATAAACTCCATGGTAGCAAAATATATTCCCTTCCACAATGATTTAGACGACCTTTGGGCAAAGGTACCATAAAGGTCATTAAAAAATTCTAAAATCCGCTGACCTAAACCAGCTTCTCCACGCGCACCCCAAGGAGCCGGAAGGCCTTGCGGTTGGGATTCTCGCGGCGGTCAAGGAATGGCATAAAAAGGCGTAAGGCCTGGAATTGGAGCGTGCGGAGCGCCGCGGGGTCGCTGGCCATAACGGGCTCATCAAGCGTGGCCGCGCGCGTCACGGTCGTAAAGTCCGCGAAACGGACGGTGATCGTGACACCGCGGAAGCTTTTGAAGTGACCCGCCCGGGCCTCCGCCGCGAACCGCGCAAAAACGCCCGCCGCAAGCGCCGCCAAGCGCTCGCGCAGGAACTTCGGATCGTGCGTGTCGCGCGGAAAGGTCTCCTGCTCCCCCACGGACTTCGCGATCCACTCTGTAACAAGCGGCGACTCGTCCCGCCCGCGCAGTTTCTCATAAAGCTCCGCACCCCATTTTCCCATCATCTCCGTAAGTTCCTCACGCGAGAACCGCCTCGCGTCCCCCACCGTGCGCACGCGAAGCTCCTTGAACCGCGCCTCTGTTTTTGGCCCCACGCCCGGGATCGTGCGAATCGGCAAGGGCTCAAGAAATTTTTCCGCATCACGCTCGCGCACAAGCGTGAACCCGTCCGGCTTCTCGCGGTCCGACGCGATCTTTGCGATAAGTTTGTTCGGCCCCACGCCCACGGATGCCGTAAGTCCCGTTTTTTCTTTGATCGCACGCGCGACCGCCCGCGCCACCTTTTCCGCATGCTCGTACGAACCCGCGAATGATAGATCAACGAACGCCTCGTCCACCGAGGCCTCCTCCACAAGCGCCCCCGCCCTCAAGACCTCGCGCACAATCCCCATCACGCGCCGCGATTCCTCCGCATATTTTTCCATATTGACTCCGAGAAAGACCGCAGGCGGGAGCCCCTTCCTCCGCGCCGCCTCCGAATACCGCCACGCCGTCGCGATCGGCAAGGCAGACCGAATCCCATATTCCCGCGCCTTATAATTCGCCGTAGACACAACCCCTCTGCCTCTCCCATCCTCCGGATCCGCGCCAATAACAATAGGCAAGCCCCGCAACCGCGGCCGATCCCTCTCTTCTATCGCCGCGAAGAAGGCGTCTAGGTCTATGTGCGCAATAATTCTCATTTCATAACCATACTACACCGCACTAGATCTAGATGTGGGGAGGGGGTCGGGGAAACGGTAGTTTCCCCGTGTAGGAGGGCCCAGCCGTAAGTTTTACGGCTGGGCAGTGCGGAACCGAGAGGTTCCGCAGGAGCGGGCCGGTCTTACCGGCCCGCGACGAATCCATGTCCAAGAACTATCCAGAAGAAAATCGCGATTGCAAGAACGAGTGCAAAGGATTATCATGGCCGCATGAGAACAGAAAAGCTAGCGCAAGAAAAACCGCCGCGAAACTCACTTCCACGGATGGGTTTCTATACCTGCTATTAGGAATATCTTCTTGTCCTCTTCAGCGCTTTATTGTACGGCGGTTTCACTTGGCGGATGGCCGCTTTTTCAAGTCTCCTCGCCAACACGGACTTTGGGATTGCCAAAGGTCGGATCGTGATAAAATAAAGACATGGAGCCGTTCAAGAACTTTAGCCACTTCATTGCATATTTCGTGCCTGGTGTTGTCCTGACAATCACACTTATAATGGCCGCCTCATTATTGCTACGTATCAATCTCTTGGCGAATAATCAAATCCAGCCGTGGACATTGTCTCGGTCGTGAATATATTTCACTCGCTTAACAACCGGCTCAAACCCGCTCATCCGCGCTTTTTCATAAACCAACCGCGACCGCTCATTTACCATCATGTTTGATTCGCGCGGGCCGTAATCGGCGCCATAATAAAACCTTCGCAAAAAAGTTTTGCCGATCGAAAGTTTGCGGGCGAAATGACCAAGTTCTTTAATGCCTATCCGCCAACGCAGACTCTGCGTCCACTTGGCAACATTGCCGAAATCAACGATCACCATCGTCCGCTCACGCTTCGCCTGGAACGAATCAAGAAATTGCGTTATTTCATCCTTCGTCACCAAAGAACCATATCAAACAAGGCATTAAAAAGTTCTTAAAAGAAATTTGACGAATGCAATTATTCTGCTAACCTAAACATGACGCTTGGAGGGTTTCGGCCCTGTCACGGTCACTACTTGTTAAACCGTAGCCAAGCGCCGTCAAAGAATGCCATACCCATGGCGTTTTTTGATTTACGTCCATCAATCTTACTCCGCCTCCCCCTTCACCTCCTTGAACTCGTTCTCTATCTCCCCGAGCCGCTTCCGGCTTGCCTTAATAAGCTCGGCCGCTTTCTTGATCTTCACGAGCGCCGCTTCCACGTCAAGCTCCTCCTGCGCGTCAAACCACGCAAGGATATCGCTTATCTCCTTCAACTGATCCTTAAAGTTTTCCTTTTTCGCCACAATTTTCTTTTATTTCCTCCGCGACCTTGCGCAATGCCTCCATGGTGGCCGCTGGGCCGAGTTGGGTTGAAAGATAACCCGGGTATCTTTCGAAATAGATTCTCTCTTTCGCCCACATCTCCTTGAATTTCTCCGTAACCCCCTGGAGCGGATAAAGCTTGATGTGTGCATGGTTGATCCCCATCCCCTCCATCACCATCGCGACCCGCATGACGTGAAGCCCCACCTCAAGGACCTTCGCCACCCGCTTTGCGGCGAGCATGAATTCCGCGTAGACCTCGCCCGGCATATCGAACGCATATGAATCGTAGTGGGCTTTCGTAAGAAGAAGTGTCATCCCCTTCGTATTTGGACTCACGTCAAGGATAGCGAGAAATTTCCCGTCCTCCCAGATCTTTACGGACTCTATCTCACCTTTTATGATCTTGCAGAAGAGACAGTCATCCATGGCCTCTATTATACCGCGTTCGGGAAAAGCTTCACCCCAAGATTAAAAAATTATTAAAAAAGTCGTAATGCTCGCTATTGGCCACCGTTATCTCACATGAGATTCTTAACGCTGGAAGTAGTGGCTGAATAATCCTCGTGGTATGGGATAAAGCATCTCCCCCGTGGCAAGTAGGGTGATACCGAACGCCTGACGCCGGTGGCTGAAATGCCATCGTCTAAGCCGACGGGCAAGTGCCTGAGGCAGGAGGAGGGAGAGTGCGAGGCGCAACTCCTACACGACTTAAAAATCGAACAAAGGGGCAGTACCACACCGCGCTAAGTTCCAGGTAAGGCCTTAACCCAGTCCTCCTGGTTGCTTCCAGCGTTAAGGATCTTCCACCTTTGACCTCACCACCCCGTCCGCAAGTTCCGTGTGGAGCACGTCTCCGACATCCACATCCCGGACGCTCCGCACCAATTTCCCCTCCCGCCGCACGATGGCATACCCGAGCCGCAATGGCCGCCGCGGATCGTGCACGCGCAAAAGCCGCTCTGCGTTCACGAGCGTTTCTTTGACGTGCAGGATCCCCTGCGCCGTATGGTCCACGATAGAGCTCCACACCGTATCCAACTCCGCGCGAACTCGTTCGAACTGCGCTTCCACACGCGAAAAAAGATACGCCACCTCGCGCAACTTCGCATACGCCTCTTCCCAAGGACGGCTCAAAAGATGCGCTGCGGCCGTGGGGGTGGAGGTCATGAAGTCCGCCGCGAGCGCAACGAGCGGCACATCTTTTTCGTGCCCGATCCCCGCGATGACGGGTACCGGAAAATCCGCAACCGCGTGCACAAGCTTTTCGTTATTGAATGCCTGGAGTGACTCAAGCGATCCGCCGCCGCGGATCACGACGAGCACCTCTATGCGGCCAGCTTCCGCCAGGCGCCGCATGACGGCGAGCGCTTCCGAAAGCGGCGCCACCGCCTGCTGGCCCTCCACGCGCGAGTCCAGCACGTTCACTTTGAACCCGAATTTTCCCAGATTATTTTCAAAATCGTGGATCACGGCGCCCTTCAAAGAGGTGATGACGCCGATCTTCGTCGGATATTCCGGAAGCGGCCGCTTCCGTTCTGGCGCGAACATGCCCTCCGCTTCCAGTTTGCGCTTAAGCGCTTCGTACGCCTTCTTCAAAGCCCCTTCGCCCACAAGCTCCACGGTGTCCGCGATAAACGACAGCCGCCCGGATGGCGCGTAAATGTTCGGGTGCCCGGAGAGGATCACCTCCATTCCCACTTCAAGCGTGACGCCGCAGAGTTCGTAGTTGTGGCGCCACATGATGCAGTCCAGAACCGCGCCGTCAGCCTTGTCCTTCACCGTGAAATACACGTGGCCCGACGCCGCGCGCGTGAGTTCCGAAACCTCCCCCGTGATCCTCGCCGCCTGCGCCTTGAAGAACTCGTTCAGGAGCTCTATATATTCCGCGACCGTGAAGACCCGGTCCTTTGCCTCAAGCCTTTCCATGGTGTCCTAAGAATATTCCTTCGTGAACTCAAAGCTATCCAGTGCGCGGAGCGCGAGGAACAAAAGAAGCACCGTGAGCGCAATGGTGAGGACATTGAAGCCCACGAGGAATGCGGCCGCGCCGTGGGACAAGAATTGGTAAAAGACATACGTCCCCACGCCGCCGTAGAGAAGCGACCCGAACGTGAACCCGAGGCCCGGGAGCGTTGTGCTCAACACTTCTGGATCGTCGCTGTCAAAATTCGGGAACATTGCCCCGAGGCCAAGGCCGAACGCGACCAAAAATACGATCATCAGGAACACGAAAATGAAAAATGCCGCGGCTTGCGCGAGCGCCATCTGAAGGACGAAGAAATTCACGCCGCAAAACACCGCGCCGAGACAGAGGAATACGAGCGCGTAGAAAAAGAACTTTCCCCAGAAGACGCTCCGCATGCGGAGCGGCGCCGTGCCCAGGATCCACGCCGTGCGGCGCTCGCTGCTGAATGCCGGGAACACGAACCGCAGGATAAATGCGCTCACGAAGTAGACGGCGGTCGCAAGCTGGAGCGCTTCCACGCTCGCGACGACCGCCCCGAGGTCCGTACTGTGCCGCACGAGGTTCTCGCGGACGAAGAATTCAAGCACGAGCTGCACCATCCACAGGAGGAACAAGAAGAAGAACCAAAGGGCGCTGCGCATCTCGCGGAACAACATGAGTCCTTCTTTTTCAAAGATCGCCCCGCGCGGGCTTTTGAAAAAACGCGGGAAGGCGACGGGGCCGCGCCCTCCTCCCTGCCCCGCGCCTCCCGCCCGCTCCGCAACGGAGGTCTTGGCTTGGAAGCTCCCTTCTTGAAAAAGCTGCCAGAGCGTCAGGAACGCCGGCTGCGTGACGCGCATGATGAGCAGGCACAGGGCGCATATTGCGGCAAGCCCGATGCTTGCGATGAAGGCGCTGCCCGGCGAGCCCATTTGGGCGTTCCAAAGCGAGAGGGTCGCAAGGTGGGTCGGAAAGGCGCTGAAGCGCGTGAGAACGACGTCCAGACGCGACGCCGCCCACGTCGCGTTCGTCGGCGCGAAGAGGGACACAACGTCCCCCGTCCATGCGCGGCGCCAGACAGCGACGAACCCAGCGGCGATCACAAGGACACCGAGAACCGCCGACTTGCCGAAACCGAAAAGTCCGTCCACGTCAAAATATTTCAAGAAAAAGCGCTGCAACAAATACAATGCGCACGCGCACACAATAAGAAGGGCGAGTGCGAGCGCGACCGCTATGCCCGCCAAACATGCGATGGAGAGAAGAAAGAGCGCGCCGCCCGCGAGCGATACCGGAAAAACGGCGCTTGAACCGAGGAACGCCGGGATCAGGATGACGACGACCGGCCAAAGCGACGAGAGGAAGGTGCGCCGGTAGGCGCGCCAGAAGACCATCGTGAAGCGCGGCGATGCCATGACGAACGCGTCATGCGCACCACGGAAGAGCGCGAACATCCCGCTTATGAAACTGCTCACAAAAACAAGCATGAACACGACAAGGAAAAGATTTTCGTAGAAGTAGAGCGGGAGTGCGACGCGGAGATACGCATCATGCGCGATAGCCGAGAATTCCCAGCGGAAGAAATAGTAGACGCCGGAGGCGACGGCGAAGAGTACCGCAAGAAAGAGAATGATCGTGATGATCTTCGCCGCCCGTTGCGTCCTCAGATATTTTCTCAACGAGAACATGGTGAGCGCGTTTATTTCGTGAGCGCGCGGTAGATGTCCGCGAGATCGGCCGTGGGACCCAGCTCCGCCTTCTTGCGCAACGCTGCAAGCGGCGCCGAAGCGACGAGCTTGCCGTTCTTCAAGACGCCGATCACGTCGGCGATCTCCTCTGCCACGGGGAGCGTGTGCGTCGCAATGAGGACCGTCCCTCCGCGGTTCGCGAATTCGCGGAATTCGTGCTTCGCGATCTCCGCGCTCTCCGGATCCAGCCCCACGATCGGCTCATCAATGAGCAGGAACTGAGGATGGTGGAGCAGCGCCGCCATGATGGAAAATTTCTGTTTGTTGCCGCGCGAGTAATCCTCAAAGTACCCTTTCTCCACACCTCCGAGATGAAACTTCCCCAAGAGCTCCCGGATGCGGTCGCGCCGGAGGGCTGCGGGAACGCCGAAAAGCGCGCCGACAAAGTGCAGAAATTCCTCCCCCGTCATCCCCGCCCACGCATCCGGTTCGTCCGGAATATATCCGATCACAGCCTTCGCGCGCGCAGGATCTTTTGTTACGTCAATGCCGTTCACGAACACCTTCCCCCGCGACGGGTGCAAAAGGCCAACGATTATCTTTATGAACGTCGTCTTTCCCGATCCGTTCGGCCCAATGAGCGCATAGACCTCGCCCGCGGTGAGCGTTAGCGAAATGTCATTGACCGCCACATTGCCGTCCCTCGTACCGAATATTTTCGTGAGTCTTTCAACGGAGAGGGCATTCATCCCCTTAATAATACCACGCCGAGCAAGAGCTACCTTGCCTCTCCTATCCGGTACACCACATCCTTCCGCTCCACGACGATCTCCCAGCTATGGCGGCGCGCCGCGCGGTAGAGCTTCTCGTTCGGATTGAAGCAAATCGCCCGGGTGACAAGCTTCAAAAAAGGAATGTCGCTTTCCGTATCCCCCACGCCCACGGACCCGCGGAGCGTGACGCCTTCCTTCGCGAGCACGCGCGCCACGATCTTTGCCTTGTCAAAAATGAGATCTTCAAACATCACCTTCCCGTTGAACCGTCTCGTGGGGCCGAGCTCGTACAGCAGCCCGTACACTTTGTTGAACCCAATCTGCGCGGCGAACGGTCCCACAACGCCGCGCGGCGAGTGCGAGATCGCGACGAGCCAGTATCCCTTGCGCCTTAAGGCGCGGACGAGATCGCGCGTATAGCGGTACACGCGGTTTTTGTGAAGCGCGACCACTTTTTTCGCCACGCGCGCGAAACGGGCGTACGGCACGCCTTTGATATTTTTGAGGAACGCGCGGATGACGCTTTCAATATAGGCGTCGTAGTCCCCCTTCCGGTCAAGCCATGCGCGTTTATCCCGCTCGTAGATCCGCATCGCGCTTGGTTTGAAAACGCCCTCGTGGATCAGCGCGTCCACAAGCTCAATGAGCAAGCTGGACCGGAAGACCGTCCCGTCAATGTCAAAGATGGCGAGCTTTTTGGGATGAGGCATTAGGTTCAGTATACACCCGCTCAACGAAGGCATTATGACGAATCGCTTGACATTAATTTATAAATATACTAAAATATGATCGGCCTTTAACTTGCTTTACTAGGCTTGTTGAATCACAAAAAAAGAAGGATAAGGGGGATAGCATGCGATTGGAGATTAAGTGGGGGTGGTTCTACTTCGCTGTTGTTGTTCTGTTCGCTTTGGTCGTCCTTCCGGTGGTTTTGGAAATCAACCGGCTCGACAGTGAGTCGGAATGGCTGACTATGAAGGATGTACCGTCTCTGAAAGCCGATGAAATTATGGGCGAACTCGATTCGCTAAAGCGGGAATTCCAAAAACCTGCGAGTGATGATCCCCAGGAATATTTCAAACTCCAGGGACGCGCGAGACGTGCGGAGCTTTTACTCCAAAAGTACGAAACTCGTAGGTGGCAAGAGAAAGACCCGCAAACGCTAGTGATCTTGAGAATTCGAACAAACGCTCTCCGAAGCAGCCACCTCGAGGAGCTCAAGCAGAAGTACGACAAGCGTTACCCCGAGGAAGCGATGCAGAAGGCGAGCCTTGCGTATTACGGCACGGATCGCGGACATGGGGAACGCAACGCTCCGAATTATGCAGAACTTTTACCGATCCTCCGTATTGCGTATCTTCAATCGTTGCCGCTGGCGCTTGTTTTCTTTCTCCTGCGGCTCCGGGGTAAGGGGTTGAAGATTCCCATCGAAACCTGGCGCATTTTTCTGGCAGCTATTGTTTGGCCGATATCAATTTTTCTGTACCCGACCAAGATCGATCCTCGGAAACAGCTTAAAGCTGCTCTGCGGTTCGCGTCATTCGTCATCACCACTGTGCTTTTTTTTGGAAGCATGGGTGGGATCGCAAAAGCGCAAACCGGCGCGGGCGGGAAAAGGCGCAACACAGACAGTTCTGCGCAGATAGCCAAGACCACTGGCAGCCTGAATGTAGAAGTTCTGCCGTTCACGCCTAATGGCTTCGCCGGTGATATGGTGGAACCAAATTACACTTGGGCGGTCCGGACGCCGTACGGGAAAATCTCGGGCTCCGGATTCGCGGAAATCGGCGAGTTACCGTTTCTCACAAACAACGCGGTTAACTACTCGCCTCCCCTGAAACGCCTACAATTCCTCTCTTTCACCTCAGAACAAGGGGGGACTTCAAAACACCCCTTCATGCAATTGGGAGGAAAAGTTCGGCTGACCGAGGCTCCCCTAGTCGGGAAGCCGTTGAGTAAGATATTCAAGAATCTCACCGTCGGCCAGTTTTCCCGGGTTGCCGGCGTGCGCGTTCCACAAGAGACACTCATTGTTTGGGGAACCAAGGAGTTGCCGCTCGGCCACGGGATGCTGCTGTCCGGAGCCGGTTACTACCGTGCACGCAGCGGTCATCGGCCCGATGCTGCCGAACCGGAAGTTTGGTTGAGGCGCAAGTCATGGAAACACCTAAGACTTGGTCTGAATACAAATATCTCCGGTGGCGTCCTCACACCCTGATTCGGTCTGAATTACGTTTTCTGATATTTCGTCTTGTCCACGTGACAAGACGGCGCCGTTCCGCTAGGGAACGGCGCTCTTCATTTTAGAACCTGTTATAATTTTCTTATGCTCCAGCTCATCGCCTCCGTTGTGATATGCGAGCTCGCGGGCGCCGTGGGTTCCCTATTCACCGTCCCCGCCATTTCCGGCTGGTACGCCGGACTTGCGAAGCCCGCGCTCAATCCGCCGAACTGGATCTTCGGCCCTGTCTGGACGACGCTTTACCTTTTGATGGGCATCGCGGCGTTTCTTGTGTGGCAAAAAGGATTTGGACGCACTGAGGTACGGACCGCGCTCGTCATCTTTGGTGTCCAGCTGCTTTTGAACGTGGCGTGGTCGGCGATATTCTTTGGCGCACACAACCCCGCGGGCGCGTTCGCGGATATCGTTCTTCTCTGGCTCGCGGTCCTCGCCACTATTATTACGTTCTATAAAATCTCTCCCGCGGCTGCATATCTTCTTCTGCCCTACATCCTCTGGGTCAGCTTCGCTGCGTATCTGAACTACGCCGTCTGGATGCTGAACTAGCGGGCAACGCCCAGCGCTTCCCTATCCCCAGCTGAATTCCCTCCCGAAGTGGCCCCACGCGGCGGTCTCTGCCCACTTCACTTCGCTCAATTTCAGGAACGCGAAGATTCCTTTCGGCGTAAGGTCGTATCCTTCTATTGGGAACTCATCGCCATTCACCTCTACGACCGCCATCACGGGTTCCGCTTTTCCGATCGCGTAGGCGAGCTTCGCGCGCGCGGTTTTTGCCTCCGGATGGTTCTTCAAATAATCCACCGCGATCCGCCGCGCCATGTATGCACCCGACCGGTCCACCTTCGTATAATCCTTTCCTGAGAACGAACCGCCGCCCACGCCGACCTCCGGCCCGTAGTTGTCTATTACGATCTTCCGGCCGGAAAGTCCCGAGTCCGCATCAAAACTCCCAAGTGTCCACTCGCCTGTGGGGTTTATCAAATATTCATCCGCGGCGATGACCTCCTTCACAAGCGCAAGGAGTTCCGCGCTCTTCGTGTTCTGGAAGCTCGTGACGACCGTGCGCACTTTTGGCTTCCCGTTCCCCGCGCCGTCCGGCCATTCCACGGTCACCTGCGTCTTTCCGTCGTACGGATATTTTTCGTAAATCGCACGGCAGAGTTTCCGCGCGAGCTCGTATTCAACCGGCATGAAGTTTTCCGTTTCGCGCGTGGCATAGCCCATCATGATTCCCTGGTCCCCCGCGCCGCCCGTGTCCACGCCCCGCGCGATCTCCGGGCTCTGCTTCGTAAGGTAGGGGTGCACGGCATATTCCTGGCCAACGATGCCCTTCACCACATTTGGAATGTCTACCTCGGTCGCGCTCGTCACTTCTCCCGAGATCGTGATGTGGCCGTGCCCGCCCATCACCTCCACCGCCACGCGGCTTCGCGGTCCGCCCGCTTTGTCGCCCGCAAGATAGGCGTCCAGAAGCGCGTCCGCGATCTGGTCACAGGCCTTGTCCGGATGTTTCGGCGAAACGAATTCCGCGGTTTTTATGATCGTACTCATTGTTTTTAATTTTATTCTTGAAAGTTCCAACCGAACAGAATAAAAAACGCCTTTCCCGAAAGAAAAGCATTGCGACCTTTATCTTTCCCTTGCGGGCTGGATGTGACACCTTCCTATTGCCGCGCAATTGCGCATCGCCGGGGGTTGTCGGTGGGTCGTTGGGCCAGTTCCCTCGCCACGCTCACGATAAGCTATTCGGTTGTAGGTTTGAGTATAGCACATCTGCGTTATCCACAAGCAATCGATGCGGTAGAAAAAACCGGGCGAATAGGTTGACAGCGCGGGCATCAAGTCATACACATATAAGTGGAAGGGGGGTGGGTATGCACCAACAAGTACTACCTAAAAAGGAACGGACTGTCCAGCGCCGCATGCGGGCCTTGCGCTACCTGCTAAAGCGATGGTGGCGTATGACATGGCCGAGAGTCATCCTATGCTCAGTCTTCGGTTTGGTATTAGGAATGCTGGGCATAGCTGCGATTATCGCGCTGCTTTTGTTGATTGAACCAGCATCCCGTCCTGTGGGCGGTGGCGGCGACAGCAATCGCTGCACTCGTTTTAGGAATTCGCGTCGAGGCAGGAATGGAACGCTCCATAAGCAATTCCTGCCTCGGCGTTCTTTGCCTGTGGGTCTATACCCTCGGTGTGGGCGCTGGCACCGAGGCCATCGTGGCGGTGGCACTAGTGTCGGTTTGTGTAACCGCCGTCAGATTCATCTTCCGCCCGGATTCTTCGTAGAAAGGACCGGGCGGCTTCACTTTTATATCTTTAAAAGCGGGCGAAAATCGCGTATGATGGGATTATTGAGCCCCATGGAATCGCGCTACGACATAAAAGAGGTTGAGTCAAAAATTTACGCGCGTTGGGAAAAATCCGGATATTTCAATCCGGATGTTTGCGTTGCGAAGGGAGTGACAAAGCCGGACGCGGAGCCGTTTTGCGTGGTCCTGCCGCCACCGAACGTGACGGGGACGTTGCACATCGGCCACGCATTTGAGGACGCGATCCAGGACATCGTCATCCGTTACGAACGGATGAAGGGGAAGCGGACGCTCTGGATCCCGGGGACCGACCATGCCGCGATCGCGACGCAGGCGAAGGTGGAAAAGGAAATCTATAAGAAAGAGGGGAAGACGCGGCATGACCTCGGGCGCGAGGAATTCCTGAAGCGGGTTGATGCGTTCGCCAAGTCCTCTCACGATACGATCGTTCGCCAGGTGAAGCGGCTGGGAGCATCGCTTGACTGGAGCCGCGAGGCCTACACCCTGGACGAAACAAGGAACCTTGCCGTGCGCACCGCATTCAAGAGATTGTATGATTGCGGGCTCGTATACCGCGGCGGGCGCATCGTGAACTGGGACCCGGAACTCCAGACGACCGTTTCCGACGACGAGGTGGAATGGGTGGAAAAGACCGAGCCCTTCTACTACCTCAAATACGGCCCCTTCACGATCGCGACGGCCCGGCCGGAAACAAAGTTCGGCGACAAGTATGTAGTGATGCATCCGGACGACAAGCGCTACGCGAAGTACCAGCACGGAGCGAAGCTAGAACTGGAATGGATTAACGGTCCAGTCACGGCGACGGTCGTGAAGGACCCCTCTATAGACACGGCGTTCGGCACGGGCGTGATGACGATCACGCCGTGGCACGACGCGGTGGACTTCGATATTGCCGAGCGGCACGGACTGGACAGGGAGCAGATCATTGATCTCCATGGGAAACTGCTCCCCATCGCGGGCGAGTTCGCCGGCATGCACATCAAGAAAGCACGGCCACTCATCGTGGAAAAATTGAAGCAGAAGGGGCTTTTCACGAAAGTGGATGAGCACTACGTTCACCGCGTGGCGACGAACAGCCGCGGCGGCGGCATCATTGAACCCCAGATCCTAAAGCAATGGTTTGTGGCGGCGAATAAACCGTTCAAGCTCCCCCACTCGGAACTCACGGGAATAAAAAGCGGCGCCACAACGACGCTTAAAGAGATCATGCGGCACGTCGTCGCGAGCGGCGAGATCGCAATTCTCCCCGATCGTTTCAAAAAAATCTATTTCCATTGGATAGACAATCTCCGTGACTGGTGCGTTTCACGGCAATTGTGGTTCGGGCACCGCATTCCCGCATGGTACTGCGGCGGCGCGGCGAGGGCGGACCAGCCGAAAATGGGATGGCACCAAAAGGTGGTATCGCAAGTACCGGGTGGAAAGACAAAGACGTATAGGTTGAAGGATTACGGCTTTAAGACAGGGGACAAAGTTCTTTTTGAAAATTCGCAAACGAAGACGTTATTCGGCTACGGTATCATAACCGAAGTGGAGAAAACAACGGTGGAAAAAATTAATTATCGCGACGAGGCCCATTACAAAACGTATGAGAACCTCAATGAGTTGATGGCGGCCCTCAAGCTGAGGAATCCCGGAAAAACGGTCACACCCAAATCGGCGGCGTATCTTTACGCATACGAGTTCCATCCATTCTCAAAAAAAGACGCAGAAGAGGGATGCGGAAATATTTTCGTGAGCGACAACCCACCCAAAAAATGTCCGGTGTGCGGTGGCACCAAACTCGTGCAGGATGAGGACACCTTTGACACGTGGTTCTCTTCCGCGATGTGGACCTTCAGCACGCTCGGCTGGCCGGAGGAGACAGACGATTTGAAAACATTCCACCCCACCTCTTTTATGGGGCCCGGCTACGAGATTCTCTTCCTGTGGGTCGCGCGGATGATTTTGATGAGTGGATCACTCCTTGGACAAATCCCCTTCCGGACGGTCTATCTCCACGGCATCGTGCGCGACAAAGAACGCCGCAAGTTCAGCAAATCGCTCGGCAACGGCGCGGATCCCCTGGAGCTCGCCGACAAGTACGGCGCGGACGCCCTGCGCATGGCGCTCATCGCGGGCGCGTCGTCGGGCAACGATGTTACGTTTGACGAGCAAAAAGTGAAGGGCTATCGCAATTTTTCCACAAAGCTGTGGAACATCGCGCGGTTCATTTATATGAACAAGCCCGTGGAAACGGACGCCGCTGACACCACGACCGCTGCCGCGCGTGCGGATGCGCCCGCGCTCGCGAAACGCAAAGAAATAAAGGAGTTCGCCGCGCTCAAAAAAGAAGTGACGGCGCACCTTGAAGATTTTGATTTCCATCTCGCCGCCGAAAAGCTTTATCACTACGTCTGGCACACGCTTGCGGACAAGATTGTGGAAGCGGAGAAGAACAAACTTCACGGCGGTGCCGCGGCAGAAAAAGCGGAAAGCTACGCCCTCCTTGAGCGCCTGCTTTTGGGGTCGCTTACCATGCTCCATCCGTTCATGCCATTCCTCACGGAAGAGATATACGATATTTTCCGGCCGGGGAAAATGCTCATGGTAGCGAGGTGGTAAAATAAAAACGATGCCCTTCCTTGTTGCCACGCTCGTGTTCGGACTCCTGCCCGGATTCGCGTGGCTCATTTTCTATTTCACCGAAGAACCGCACCCCGAGCCGAAGCGCCTGATCGTGCTCACATTTTTCGTGGGCGTTGCATTCGGATTCTTTACGATTGTCGTGGAACAGATGTTCAGCCATGCGGAGAGCCAATGGGACATTCAAGAACTTTCCCTTATCTCACTCGCAGGACTCGCGCTCATTGAGGAAGTGCTGAAATTCGGCGCCGCATACTTTGCTGTCGGCAAAAGCCCGCTCTTAGATGAACCGGTGGAGCGGATGCTCTATATGATCGTCGCTGCGATGGGGTTCGCGACGTTGGAGAATATCGGCGCGGTTTCCAACATCTCTCTCGTGGCCTCCCAAACGGCGATGGTCGGCGCGTTCTTCGCAACCGCCTCACTCCGGTTCGTGGGCGCCACCCTGCTCCACTCGCTCACCTCGGGCATCGTAGGATACCACTGGGCGCTCGGCGTTGCACGGAAGAAGGTGGGGTGGAACCTTGCGTTTGGCCTTGTGATCGCCACCGCCTTGCACACATTTTTCAACCATCTTATACTGGATTATGGGGATATCACGTATGTAGTTGTATTTCTTCTCATCGTCGGCTTCTTCGTGTTGAACGACTTTGAGAAACTGAAGGTATCGCCCGCATAACCATGGACACACAAGACGAAAAATTTTTTGAATCATTGGCAGGAGCGAAGTCAAACGCCGACACGCACTACGAGGTTGAGCTCGCAAAAGCCGACGCAAGCGCGCTTGCCGCGCGGCCGAAGGCGGCGCGGCCGAAGCTGGAGCCCGCGAACGAACCGGAGGGGCAACTCACCGTGGACGTGTACCAGACGCCTTCGGAGATTGTCGTGGAGTCCGCGATCGCGGGCGTAAAGCCGGAGGACATCGACGTGAACGCGACGCCCGATTCTCTCGTGATCCGCGGCTCGCGGGAGCGCACGCGGAGCGCCGAGAGCGAGGATTATTTGTATCAGGAATGCTACTGGGGCCGGTTTGCACGCTCCATCATCCTTCCCCAGGAAGTTGACCCGGAGGGCGCGAGCGTAAATTTCAAGAACGGCATCCTCACGGTGCATCTGCCGAAAGCGAACAAAAGGAAATCAAAGAAGCTGAATGTGAAAGCGGAGTAGCGCGCGATGCCGCCGACCGGTTCCCTGCGCCGCGCCCGTGCGGTGTCCAACAAGTGACAATACGGCGTTGCAAAAAGTTCCATTTTCGCATATCATAATTGCCATGAGACAATGTGCCATCTGCCATAAGGGATCGCAAATGGGCGGCGCGCACCGCCTGTTGCGCGGCCACTATAACCCTGTGAACTGGAGCCGCAAGTATCCCAACCTGCAATACGCTAAAGTGAATGGCGTGCGGGAGCTCATCTGCACAAACTGCCTGAAGACGCAGAGCAAGGGCAAGGCAACGAATGAAGCAGCCGCAAAGGGTGCTTAGTTTCCTATGCGTTTCTCCGCTTCTCTGATGCACTCTTGAAGTGTTTCTTTGGGATTGGGCGACCGAAGCACGCCGTTGGTCATCTCCGTAATGACGTCAAAAAGTTTTCGTGCCGCTTCTTCAGCTTTATTAGGAGGAACCCTCCTCAAGAAGTCGGTGACTATTGGAAGATAAGCGACCGGGATTTCATCAATCAAGCCCTTCACCCATTCTTTTCCTTCCGGAATTTTTGTTTCCTTCTGTAACACCTTATTTAGGGGGCTCCTTAATGGGCCAGAGCTCACTTCCGACGGAGGCCTTATCCCTGGTGGGAGTTCGGATCCATTTTTTCTTGGCTGCGGCATCTCGCGGTTCATATAGGCATTATACCAAGAAAACGGTTTTTGTTGCAACTATCACTTGGAGAAAACCCAATTTTATATTTAAATGGTCTTCAGGAAATACATCATATGGATATAATCCAATGAGCACTAATCCGCGGCCAGCGCAAAATCCCCGTTTCGCCTCAATAAGCTCGTTATATCTTTTCTGAACTCCGGCGAGCCCAAAAAATTCAATGACGATCCCCGGCTGTACAAAGAAATCTGCCGTCATTTTGGTGCCAAGATATTTCCAATTTCTCTCATGAGAAATATTCCGTTCCGAAAGCCAATCGTCAATTATTCTTTCCGTGAATGAATCACAACGGTGGCCGTCGCGAGCGAAGAATTTATATGAAAAAATTTGTGGATTCGTATTGAATCCCGCCGCACGGATAGCGCTATTCCAACTCCCGAAATGTCGACGGTAGGTATCGTACATATTAAACTCGCGTTTTAACGGAATCCGGCCATAACGCCGATAGAAGTCTGTGATTTTATTTAAGAGGTCTGCTTTGGTATATCGTTCACGATATTTCGCCAAACGAATTTTAGCGGCCTCGCTCAATTTTTTCCGGCGCTCAATCGAGAATGCATGACGCGCTGCACGGGCAAGAATCGCCACTCTTTGTTCCGCCGATAATGTAATATCTTTGGTCCACAAATGTGCCGTACTTACGCTTGTTCCTAATTCTTTTGCAATCTCTCGGTGCGCTGCCCCATCGTGCCGTAGTTGCCTTGCGCGCTCTCGGACTACTGCAGAATGTCGGATACCATTCCGAAACCTTGTTTTCTTCATGGCAAAATCGTATCATAGAGAGGTTAAAAAAGTATTAAACGGGCCGTCGTATAGTGGTAGTACGCGAGGCTGGGGGTCTCGATGTCCGGGTTCGATTCCCGGCGGCCCGACAATGAACAACAACGAAGAACGATACCTCTCCCACGCGCGGAATGAGATCACGGAACATTACGTGTATCATGCGCTTGCGCGACGCGAGAAAAAGCCGGAAAACAAAGCGCTGCTCCAAAAACTTTCCGCGCACGAAAAAACACATTACGAATTCTGGAAAACGCTTCTGCCGGGCATTGATCCGAAGCCACATTGGTTCGGCCGCTGGGCCACGCCGCTTCTTGCAAGCGTCTTCGGCGTCACCTTTACGGCAAAGTGGATGGAATCGCACGAAAAAAATTCAACCGCGACGTACCGAGCGATGCTCCCGGCCCTCCCCGCTCCGCACAAAGAGCGTTTGCAGAAAATTATTGAAGACGAACAATCGCACGAACAGTCGTTCATCGGACAGTTGAGAGAAAAGCGCGTCGCGTACGTTGGGTTTGTGGCCCTGGGACTCGCCGACGCGATCGTAGAGATCACGGGCGTGCACGCGGGCTTCCTCGGCGTCACGGGCTCCACGCTCATCGCCGGTATCTCGGGCGTCATCGTGGGCTTCGCCGCAGCGATCTCCATGGGCTCGGCGGCATACCTCCAAGCGAAGCAGGACCCGGACAAATCGCCGATCCTCTCCGCATTCATTACCGGCATCTCGTACATGGTCTCCGTGATCTGCCTCGCGCTCCCCTACTTTCTCATCCGAACGATGCTCACCGCGTTCATCACCTCCGCCGCGATCGGCATCATCCTCCTCGCCGCGTTTACTTTCTATGGCGCGGTCATTTTTGACCGAAAGTTCTCACGCGAATTCGCCGAATCGGCTTCGCTCATGCTCGGCACCGCGCTCGCGACCTATCTTTTGGGCAAAGCCGTCGGCGCCGCGTTCCACGTCGGCTCGCAGAGTTTTTAAATAAGATAAGTACCCACCTTCTGTGGCGTCCTTCCCGCACTCCACAAAAACAAAAGGCCCGATCACTCGGGTCTTTTGCGAATCCGAACGCGGACTCCGGGACTGATTCGACATTCAGAATCCGAGGGGTTCAACTCCCCTAAACCAAGAAATTTGATTTACAACTTAAATATTGTATTAATATAACCATGGATCTCACTAAAAAACATTGCATCCCGTGCGAAGGCGGCATGCCGCCCCTTGACCCCGAGCGCGTGCCGAACTATTTGAAGTACGCGCCCGGCTGGACCTCGCCCGACGGCAAAAAGATAACGAGGGAATTCAAATTTAAAGATTTCAAAGAAGCGATGGCGTTCATCAACAAGGTGGCAGCCCTCGCGGAATCCGAAGGGCACCACCCCGATATCTACATCTTCTATAACCTTGTCCGCTTTGAACTCACGACGCACGCCATCGGCGGCCTCTCCGAAAACGACTTCATCCTCGCCGCCAAGATCAATCAGCTTGCCGCGCAATAACGGCGTTTGCTGTCGTGCTGGTAATTTTGTTGTGAGAACCTAGCGGAGGCGAGGAAACAGCACTGCGCGAGTGAGCAGAAAATTTGACAGGACCCCCGTGCTTGCTGCGGAGGGTGTCAAATTTTCGTAAGCGAGTGAACGCAGTGCCCGAGTCGAAGCGGGTTTGAACAACAAAATTACCAGCGGGATAGCAAAAGGCCGGCATTGTGCCGGCTTCTTGCTTATCCCGCCTGATCTCTGGCTTCACGCCAAGTGGGTGGGCTCAACTGTGGTCCACGGACCGCAGTGATTCGCCCTCCCTTTTTATAATTATTTGATCCGAGATCTGGGGCGGGACACTATCATTATACCCCATCCGACTACAGTTTGGTGCACAAACGCACCTGGACGGCGCAGGTTGCTCTCCTCTACAATCTATTGACAACCCTCCCTAATGACGAAAAAGACGCGAAGAATCATATTTTACGCCCTGGTGGCGCTCTTTATTATCCTCGGTGTGGGCGTCGTGCTCTACGCCCAAGGATGGCGATTTGATTTCGCGCTGTGGCGCGCGGAAAAAGTCGGTGCGATCTACGTGCAATCCTTTCCGCGAGATGCCAGCATTTTTTTGAACGGCGAGCCGGTCCCGAACCAGTCGGGATTTCTTTCCCGCGGCACGTTCATTCCCGAACTCTTCCCGCGCAACTATTCCTTAACACTCAAAGAGGGCGGCTATCTTGACTGGCACGAGGATGCCGAAGTGCTTCCTTCGCTCGTCGCCGCACTCAAGTATGCGGTCCTCGTTCCTGATGCGCCCGCAACCACTTCGGTGACCTCCCTCAAAAATTTTTTTGTCGCGACGGGGGAACTTATTTCAGAGACGGCGAGCGACACCATCGTCTGGCGCGGCAATACGATCGGCCATGGAGAACTCGCGAGCGAAAGCGAAAATTTCAAAAATATTATTTTCAAAAGCACAAGGACTGGCGCGTACCTCCTCTATGATTTTGACAATGGTACCTCCACCAATCTTTCGGCATTCTTCACGGGCGCGATCACAAGCATCGCGATTGATCCGTCCGACGCAACCAAGGTAATTGCCGCAGGCGACCGCCGGATATGGATCTTTGACGCGGCGCTCGCGTCATCATCCATGATCGAGCAGGTGCCCTCCGGTGCCGTCTTGGGAACCGCATCGCCGGCGCCTTCCCCCTCCTTCATCGCCTGGACAAGATTCAGAAACGCTTCCGACGTGACGAGCGTCGTTCTCTACGACAAATTCACAAAAACGATGACGAAAAGTGCATTGACCGTTCCCGGAAAGACCCTCGCACTCGCGTGGGCAACCCCAAGCCTTCTCGCCGTCCTTCAAAATGACGGTGCACTCTACCTTTACGACAGTAACGCCGCGACGTTCCAAAAATTAGCGGACTCCGTGAAAACATTTTCGGTCGCAGACGACGGTTCGGCGATCGCGGCTTTGGAAGAGAGGAGCTTGGAAGTGCTCCCGCTCACAGATGCGCAAACCTACCATCGGTTCAACCTCCCCGACGTAAAGGACGCCACCCGCACGATCTGGTATAAGGATATGAATCATCTTTTCGTCGTGTATCCCGATTCCGTTTCTTTCCTAGACCTTGACGACCTTGGCCTCCGCAACTTTGTCGCCGTCGCAAAAGGGACCTCTCCCCTTTACAAATCGCAGGAAAATATTTTCTATCTCATAGATTCTGCGAGCAAACTCACACAATTTGACTTTCCATCATAAAGTTGATGAAAGAATTACTATCCACACCTCCCCTTTGACAGGGGGTGGTGGTACAATGGGTTTACGTCGAAATTAAATATTCATTAATTTTTTATCAATGATCTTCGGAAAACACCACTTCGGGGAAGTAAGAAAAAGGGACGGGCGCATCGTGCCATTTGACCAAGATAAAATCACGAACGCCATCGCGAAAGCGATGAACGTGACCGGGGAGGCAAAATCAAAGGAAGACGCGGAGAAAGTTTCGGAACAAGTGGTTGCTACGCTTGAAAAAAAGTTTCCGAAAGAGCATATTCCCACGATTGAGGAGGTCCAGGACACTGTGGAGACGCAGCTCATCCTCATGGACTACTCAAAGACCGCGAAGGCGTATATTTTGTACCGCGCCGACCGCGCGCAGATCCGCGAGATGAAACGCGAGATCCCGGAGCGCGTGCGAAAACTTGCCGAAGAGAGCAAGCAATATTTCAGGAACCAGCTCGCCGAGTTCGTGTACTATCGGACGTATTCCAAGTGGATCCCTGAAGAGGGCCGCCGCGAAACGTGGATAGAGACGGTGGACCGTTATGTGAGTTTTATGAAAGAAAATCTCGGCGGGAAACTCACCGATGCCGAGTACGCGGAAGTCCGCGAAGGAATTTTGAAACAGGAGGCGATGCCATCCATGCGGCTTTTGCAGTTCGCAGGCGTCGCAGCCCGTTCCACGAACGTCGCCGCATTCAATTGCTCGTATCTCGCGCCGCAGAAATCGGAGGACTTCGCCGAGATGATGTACATCTCCATGTGCGGCACGGGCGTGGGCTTCAACGTGGAGAGCCAGAACGTACAAAAACTTCCGCAGATCAAAAAGCAAACCGGGAAGAAATTGCCGGCGCATGTGATCGACGACAGCAAAGAAGGATGGTGCAACGCACTCACCTTAGGGCTCAAAACCTGGTTTGACGGCAAGGACATTGAGTTTGATTTTTCGCAATTGCGTCCTGCGGGTGCACGCTTGAAAACGATGGGCGGCAAAAGCTCGGGTCCCGAACCCTTGCGCGCATTGCTCTCTTTCGCACGAAGAAAGATTCTTGCGAAGCAGGGACGGCGGCTTTCCAATATTGACGTGCACGATATCTGCTGCAAGATCGGCGAGATCGTCGTCGCGGGCGGCGTGCGCCGGAGCGCCACGATCTCCCTCTCTGACCTTGACGATCCGGAAATGCGGCAAGCGAAGACGGGACAGTTCTGGATCACGGAACCTCAGCGCTCCATGGCGAACAACTCCGCGGTCTATACCGAGAGGCCGAATTCCACGCAATTCCTTGAGGAATGGCTCTCGCTTGCAAAGAGCGGCACGGGCGAGCGGGGCATCTTCAATCGCGGCGGTATGGTCTTCCAGCTTCCCGAACGCCGCAAGAAATTCCTGAAAGAAGAGATCAACCGGTTGGGCACGAATCCGTGCGGCGAAATCATCCTCCAGCCGAAGGAATTCTGCAACCTCTCCGAGGTCGTGGCCCGCGCCGAGGATACCGAAGAAACCTTGCTTAAAAAGATGCGGCTCGCGACCATTCTGGGTACCTACCAATCCACGCTCACCAATTTCCCCTATCTTTCCAAAGAATGGAAGCAAAATTGCGAGCGCGAACGGCTTTTGGGCGTTTCCGTGACCGGCCAATGGGATTGTGCCGCGGTACGCGACGAAAATGTGTTCCGGAAACTCCGCGACTGCGCGATTCAGGTGAACGCCGAGTACGCCAAGCGCTTCGGCATCAATCCTTCCATGGCAACCACCTGCGTGAAGCCGTCCGGCAATCTCTCACAAACGGTGGATTCCTCTTCGGGACTTCACGCGCGCCATGCAAAGTACTACATCCGCCGCGTGCGCATCGCGGCGTCCGACGCGCTTTTCCAGATGATGAAGGACCAAAAGGTGCACTACTTCCCCGAGGTGGGCCAGTCGCTTTCCTCGGCGAATCTCTATGTGGTGGAATTCCCCGTGAAGGCCCCCGAGGGCGCGCTGACAAAAAACGATCTCACGGCGCTCGATCAGCTTGAGTACTGGAAGAAGGTGAAAACGAACTACACCGAACATAATCCTTCGGTCACGATTTCCGTGGGCGAAAACGAATGGATTGGCGTCGCGGATTGGGTTTACGAGAACTGGGATATCATTGGCGGCGTCTCCTTCCTTCCGCGCGAGGACCACGCATATCTCCTCGCGCCCTACGAGGAAATCACAAAGGAACGCTACGAGGAGATGCTCGCCAAAATGCCCGCGCTCGATTTCTCACAGATCATCCTCTATGAACGGGAAGACATGACCGATGTGAAAAAAGAACTCGCGTGCGTGGGCGGCGTGTGCGAAATTGAGGACGCTCCCGCCGAAACGGCCATAACGGCTTAGCGCGCGGTACCCGCCCCTACCGCCCTGCCCATCCGAATTCCGAATACCGGATCCCCTTCCGATAGCACCTGATCGCCTCGCGGACGTAGGGAATGGTATTTTTAGGAATAGCGTTGAGTGGAAACCAACTCAAATCGTCGCACTTGTGCGGTTCGCGGTTCCGCATCGTGCCGCGCCATTTTTTCACAAGAAAGAAAACGTCAAGATATTCCCGGTCATGAATCCGGTGCATGGTGAGCTTTAGTTCAAGGTCTCTTTGGGCAATCGTGGCTCCCGTTTCCTCGCGGGCTTCACGTACTGCCGCGGCTCTTAATGTTTCATTGCCGTCAATATGGCCTGCCGGCAGGCTGTACATTCCATCCTGATAACCAGTATGGGCGCGGCGCGCCATTAAAATTTTGTCGTTCCTCACGAACAATACATATACGGCTGCGAACGGCCGGAAGCGGTCTTTTATCTTCATGGTGTGATAACAGTCAGTTCCGGCCTTTCCAGATTTTTTCGTGAAAGGTAAAACAAACCGAAGCACGCTATTGCGGTGAATACGAATATGTAGTTTATGGAGGAGAGCACTAAAAAGGCAAAGAGATAAAGAAGAAGTCGCCCAAGCGTGACGCCGAATTCTCGAAAGAGGATAAAGGTGGGAGCGCCTTCACGCTTTGCTACGCCGTATACGATAGTGTTGATAGGGATAAGGATAAGTGCCGCAAAGAACGCCGCGACAAGAGTGAGCACATAGGCTGAAAGCGGAGTATATGCGAATAACCGAAGAATCCAGGTAATAACCATGATAATCGCACCGACACCAAGCAGTTTTCGCTTATCTATTTTATCGGTATATTTTCCGACGAGCCATATGAATAAAATGCTGCCCACACCGCTTATGGTCCCGATGTAACCGATTGAAAGAATATTTCGGAAGCTTAAATAAATAAAGACAGGCCAGATTATGGCTTCTGCATCTTCCCGTATATTCTCAAAGATCTCTGCAACAATATAATGCGGATATTCTTTCAATAACATTATGAATCTGTCCATTCGGATTTTTTCCTTGAACGGGAATTCCGGCAAATAGAACATAGGGATTGCCGATATGAGATAAATTACGCCGGCAAAGATAAAGAGCGCCTTGAACCCCAAGAAAAGAACGATAAATGCTGCGATGGCCGGCGCAAACAGTCCAACTATTTGTGAAGCCGCGAAGAATTTTCCTAGATCATTTCCAATGCTTCCTTCGCGCGAGGTATTCGTAAGCCACATGTGAAGAGGAAACCAATAGAGTGACGTCTGAAAGGCATTTATGATAGCGAGGACATAAAGCGGAGTGCCATATTGGTCGAGCGTATACAGCAGAAAGAAATATAAAAAGAGGAATGGATAGCCGAGGAGCACGGTCTTCCGGAGACCAAGCGCGCGGACGATATGATTGGCAAGAAAGAAGAAGATAAGAATGCCGACGGTGTAGACCAGATAGAAACCGAAAACGTTGGCGGGATTCAGGTTTTTTCGAAGCAGATATATCGGTATAAAAATTCCCACGAAAGACCCTGCGAGACCATAGATTGCGTTCATTATGTAAACGCCCCTCAGAGGGTTTTTAAACATGGGTTGTTTAAATTCTAACACTAAGGGCTGGCCATCGCGTGCTTGAAGCGCGCGTCGGATAATCTTTCTATAGACCGAACGACGTCCGGAAGTTCCGTGCACGACCCTTCTTTTCCAATCGGACCGGAGAAATGTCCCATCGCATGCTTGACAATCACTTCGGCGCCGAGTTCTTTTTTAAAAACAGCGGCGAATTTGAGATCAACATACAGATCATCATCGGAATGGATGGCAACGAAACCGCACTTTGATCTGGATTTGATCTTCCGGAAGTCAAGCGGGGCTTGGAAAAAATTACTGAGTTCCTTGTAGCCGAGGTCGTCCGTATATCCCGCGACCAAGACCACGCCCCCTACCCGTTCACCCTCCTTGAGTGTTTCAAGATATCGGAGAATGGTGATGCATCCCACGCTATGACCCACAAGGAACAGATCGTCGTCGGGCTTGTCCACTTTTTCCGCGAGGAAGGGAACCCATTTTGCCTGCTGGGGAGTTTCTGTCTCCGGAAAAGCAGGGACCTGCACCAAAAATTCCTTTGCTTCAAGTTGATGCTGCACCCACGGATACCAACAATACTCCGGATATCCTTCCCAACAATGCACAATGATGGCCCTTTTCATTGCACTTATTGTAACACCGGCGCGCAAACTGAGCATCCGCGGTCGTCCCGCCGGGTCATTGACGCAGCTGCCCTTTTATGAAGTCACGGGAATCCGGGTCGTTACCACTTAGGGAAGTGCGGTCCGTGCGGTCCGTGCGGTCCGGGAAACGGGAAATGCATCGGCCAAGCACTGGTCTCAACGACAAGATTCTCATTAAATGAGGATCCCGGCATCTGAAGTGCCTCGTTGTTCACCTTATTATTCATGAACTGATCATTGATGCTCGTCACATAGGAATTAGCCGAATAGTCTGTCACGAGCAGTCCCACCGGATTGTTCTGGAAGTAGTTGTTCGTGCTTGTCCCGTTGACACTGTCAAAGAGAAGCCCATAGCCATAGTTGTTCTGAAGGGTATTGTTACTTACACTTTCCGGTTCTGACGAGCCATACTGGCTGTCGTATCCCGCCCATACTCCTATGTCGCTCGACGACACTTTATTGTTTGAGACTACCACGCCAGACGCCGCATCATCTAACAATATGCCAACTGACTGGGTGGTGGCAAAGTAATCTTCTCCACAAGTTCCTGGGAGGGTACAGCTGTCCCCGCTTACCTGGCTGTTCGTTATAGAGCCGTTGGCCCCAGAATCGAACTCTACGCCGTTCTGCGCTATATACGGTACTGGTCCATTGCCGGTTACCGTATCGCCAGAAAGGGTCACGTTGGTGTCTTGGCCCAAGACTACTATTCCTGCCTTTTGATAAGAACTGACGCGGGTGTTGGTCACCTTCCCTGTCGCTCCATTACTACCATTGTTTACGTACGCTATGCCCCAGCCATACTGCATTCCGTCAAAGGGGTTATCACCGACGTTGGAGACCGTTGAACCGGTTACATTTGCATTGCCACCGTCTACGTATATCCCCACATAATGTGCATTACTTACCTTTGCGGTGACGGTTACTCCCGAAACGGCAGGGCCTACGTAAACTCCGACGTCGCATCCGGTCGCGTCAATCGGACCGGTTATCGTTTGCCCCGTCGTTGCAACGACCGCAGCATTTGTTACAGGGACAGCACCCCAATCGACCGGCGTCGCTCCGGTCGTGTAGGTCATGCTCGTCTCAATGATGTTGGTGTTGGAAACCCAAGTGACACTCGTCGGGAAAGTCCCAAAAGTAGTATAAGGATAATACCAAGCGTTAGGTGTAGCTATGTAATACCACGTATCAGCGGAACTACTGAACTCCTCTGCCAAGTAATAGCTTGTTCCTGCAACAATGCTCGCACCAGTGATGGGAATCTCCTGCCAGCCAGAAGTGGTAGGAACACTCGCACTTTGAGCAAGTATAGCTCCAGGAGCTCCACTAACGTCGGAATAAAGGGCAACCGCTACATCTCCACTGCCTCCCAGCCACCATATCAATTCCTATTGACTGCAACGCTCCAGAAGCGGAAGCAGTAATCAGACCATAAACTGCATCTAAATTATTGCCAGCTACACTTGCCGCACCCGTTCCTATCGTGTCAGTTTTCGTTCCACCTCCAGTTATTGGAGTACAAATTGTCGCCGCGTGCGCAACACTAACTAAAAGCCCCACACTAAGGACTAAAACAGAACCGACCGAAATAATTTTTTTCATTTGTTTTGTTTGTTTTTAGCAGAAACAAGATTTATTGTCCGCGCCGCGCCAGTCGACTAAGCCGCGCATGCGTGCGATCCTGCTAAATCCAAAGTGATTTTATTTGCGTTTTTTATGGGTTGCATTGAATCCCCGGCCTTTACTTTATGGAGCATCTTTCACTTATTCTTCTTATCCTGTTGAAGCGTCTCGAGGGCTTCTTTGACCGTCGTCATGAACTGTGCCGGGAAAATGATCGTGGAGTTTTTTTCGGTGGCGATCTCCGCCATCGTTTGGAGCGTGCGGAGCTGGAGGGCGACGGGGTGCGCGGCAATGATTTCGGCCGCTTGCCCCAATTTTTCAGCCGCTTGGAATTCGCCCTGCGCGGCGACGATCTTCGCCCGCCGCTCGCGTTCGGCCTCGGCCTCCTTCGCCATCGCCCGCTGCATGTTCTCGGGCAGGATAACGTCCTTGATCTCAACTGCGGTCACCTGGATGCCCCACGGCTCCGTATGGACGTCAATCACATTTTTTATCTTTTCATTGATATCAACCGTCTGCGATAAAAATTGGTCAAGCATGAACTGGCCGACGACGTTCCTCACCGTCGTTTGGCTGATCTGGTTCACCGCGTCGTGGACGTTTTCAATCGCGACCACGGATTTTTTAGCGTCCACCACGTGGTAGTACGCCACCGCCGCGATGTCTATGGAAACGTTGTCCTTCGTGATGATCTTCTGCGACGGGATGTTCATGGTGACGGTGCGAAGGCCGACCCGCACCATCTTTTCAAAAATCGGGAGGATGTAAATCAGGCCAGGGCCGCGCGCGCCCACAAGGCGACCCAAGCGGAAGACGACCGCCCGCTGATATTCTTTTATCACCTTGATCCCCGCGAGAAGAATGATGACGATGATGACCGCTAGGTATACGAGCCACTCCATAGAGCTATTATACACCGATAGTCATATTTTGAACACATGGTTGTCGCCGAAGCTTTTGTTGAGCTATAGTTCGTAAAGTTCGTGGTTCTAAACGCGAGCTTAGCGCTTCGCCCACTGCGGAGCTCTGCGCGCTTTTTTCAAACCGTATTTCTTGCGCTCCACCATACGGGAGTCGCGGGTGAGGTAACCCAATGCGCGGAGGCGCGGTTTCCATTCGGACGTCCGGACAACGATCGCGCGGGAGATGCCGTGGCGCACGGCTTCGGCCTGGGCGCTTATGCCACCACCCCCGATCTTCACGCTCACATCAACATCATCAAGCTTCAGTTCGCGAAGCGGGGCGAGTGCGATTGCAAGAAGCCGCGGCAGCACGAAATATTGTGTTGGCTCTCGGCCGTTCACGGTCACATTTCCTTTGCCAGCTATGATCCGCACGCGCGCAACAGCGGTCTTCCTGCGGCCGATGGCCTCGCTGTAACGTCCCTGGGGAGCAGCGTGTGTTGGGCGGGAACCATGCACGGCGGCAGCAACGGCGTGCGCCGAGCGCAGAGCGGCCGTACGCGTTGCCGCTGCGGGTGCCCGATGCGCGCGCGGCGCGGCGTGCGATGCAGTATGCTTGGTTTCTTTTTCTGCGGCCATATTATTCGGAATCCACGAAAATCAAATTGTTCAACCTTTTCTGCGTCAAGAAGTTCCGGGGAAGCATTTTGCGGACCGCATGGCGGAGGACCGACTTCGGATCCTTCGCAAACTTCTGTTCAAACGTAAGCTCCTTCAGGTGCCCCACGTAGCCCGTGTGGCGGTAATAGATCTTCTGCGTGCGCTTCGCGCCGGTCACCATGATGTCCTTATAATTCTTCACGTATACCTTGTCGCCCGAAACGCGGTTCCGCACGTAGGAAGCGCTTTTCTTGCCCTGGAGCATGAGTGCGATCTCCGATGCCACGCGCCCCAATGCCTTGTTTTTTGCGTCAATGTGATAATCCATAGGAATGCTTATTATACAAATTCAATCCGCGCCAAGCGCGAACCGTCCCGTTTGCGGCTCTTTGCAAGTTTTGTGATACGAAGATATCCGCCATGGCGCTCGGCGTAGCGCGGCCCAAGATCGTGATAAAGCTTGTTCACGATCTTTTCGTTATGCACGCGACTTAAAAGTTCGCGGCGGGCGGCAAGCGTCTGCTTCTTTGCGAACGTGACCAAACGCTCCACCTGCGGGCGGATCGCCTTCGCGCGGGCTTCCGTCGTTGTGACGCGCCCCGCGCGGATGAGGTCGTTTGCCAAATTGCGTATGAAAGTGATCCGCGCGCCGCGCAAACGACCAAATTTTTTCCCTTTCTTCAAGTGACGCATGGAATTCCTCGGCTATTTTTCGCTCGCTTTCTTTGAACGACTTTTCTTTTTCGGTTCGGCATGCGATGCGGATGCGGCCTTCGGCGTCTCAAATTCCGCGACGGCGACCGCCGCCACTTTTTCAGAGTGGTCTCTCAAAACGTTCGCCGCTTTGTGGAGCGCCGAAGAAGGACTTACGGTGCCGTCGGTTTCAATCTCAAGGCGCAGGCGGTTGTAGTCCGTCCGATCGCCCACGCGCATGTCTTCCACGGTGTAGTTCACGCGCGTGACGGGCGTGAAGATCGCATCTATCGCGATCGTGCCGATGGCAAGGCGCCCTTCGGTTTTTCTGGCCTCCACGGGCACATAGCCGAGACCGCGTTCCACTTTTACTTCCATATCAAGCTCCGCATCATCCGCCGTGAGCGTCGCAAGCGCCTCATCAGGATTCATCAATTCCACGCTGGAATTCAGCGCAATGTCGTTTCCGGTGACCATCCGCCCGCCCTTTACCTTCAAGGCAAGCGTCTGCGGCTCATCCACGTGCAGGCGAAAACGGAGCTTCTTAAAGTTGAGCATGAGCTCTACCACGTCTTCCTTAACGCCAGGCAAGGTGGAAAATTCGTGCGGCACGCCCTTGATTTTGATCTCCGTAACCGCTGCGCCCGGAAGGGATGAAAGGAGCACCCTGCGCAAGGCGTTCCCCATGGTAAGCCCGTAACCGGCGAAAAGGCCTTCCACCTCAAATACGCCGTTCTTCGCATCCTCGGAGACGGTTTTTATAGAAACGGTTGAGCTTAAGTACGCGTATTCCATAATTTTTATTTTGAGAATGATTCGACCAAAAGGTTTATTTCAAAAGGAATGTCCAAATCTACCGGCGGGGAAAGCACCGTGCCTTCCATCTTTTCCGGATGGAGTGAAAGCCAGGAAGGCGGATCGTACTTTTTGAGCAATTCCCTCCGCTTTGCGATCGCTACGTTCATCTCCGAACCTTCGCGCACGGCGACAATGTCCCCTTTTTTGACCATGAAGCCCGGCGACCGCACCTTTTTTTTGTTGACCGCGATATGGCTGTGGACGACAAGCTGCCGCGCGGCGAGCCTCGTAGGAGCGAAACCAAGGCGGTAGACCACGTTGTCCAGGCGGCTCTCAAGGAACTCTAGCATCTTTCCGCCGGAAGCGCCCTTGGCCGCGAGTGCCATCTTGAAAAGCCGCTTCAACCCGCGTTCATCAACGCCGTAGCTCAGCTTGAATTTCCGCTTCTCGCGGATCTGGAGGCCGAACTCCGAAAGCGCCCGGGGCCGCGAGCGCGGGCCATGCACGCCGGGACGGTAAGGTTTCCGCAGGACCGCGGACTTCGGCGACATGCCGCGATCGCCCTTGAGCCCAAGGTGAGTGCCCAACGCCCGTTCTTTTTTTTCTTTGGGACCGATCATGGAAATTTCTAGACGCGGCGGACTTTGGGCGGACGAGGCCCGTTATGTGGGATCGGCGTGGCATCTTTAATGGAAAGAATGTTAAATCCCTGGTTGATGAGCGATCGGATGGCCGAATCGCGGCCGGAGCCAATGCCCTTTACGATTACATGGATATCCGCAGGGCCTGTTGCCTGGATCTTTTCGGCGATCGCGGCGATCACTTTTGACGAAGCGAACGGCGTCGCCTTCTTCGGTCCGGAGAAACCAAGCGAACCCGCCGATGCCCAGGCAAGCACGTCGCCCTGTTCGTCGGTTACCGTAATCGTCGTGTTATTGTAGGAAGCATTGATATATACCCGCCCTTGCGCGACCTTCTTCGCGCGCTTCGCGGGAGCCGCCGCCTTTGCCGCAGCCGAATCCGCCCCTGCTTGCGTCTTCTGGGCTTCTTCCGTCGCCGGCGTTGTGATTTTCTTCTTTCCCATGGGCGTTACTTGAGCTCAACCTTTCTCTTACCGCTGCCGGCGGTCTTTCGTACGTTCCCGCGCACGGTGCGGGAATTTGTGCGCGTGCGCTGGCCGCGGACGGGCAGCCGGCGAAGATGCCGCAACCCGCGATAGGTCTGCAGATCTTTCAGCCGGCTGATGTTGGTCTTGATACGCTGGCGAAGCATTCCCTCCACCAGAAAATTCTTTTCTATGAAGCCCTGGATGCGCGCAACCTCGTCGGCGGTGAGATCCTTCGCACGCTTCCCTCCGTCTACCTTTGCCGCCGCAAGCGTTTTCGCGCTCAAAGACCGCCCGATGCCGTAGAGGTAGGTAAGCGCGATTTCCGTTCTCTTATTGTCTGGAATGTTAACGCCAAGAATACGCATGAGAAAAACAGGATTAGCCCTGCCGCTGTTTATGTTTCGGATTTTTGCACACAATATAAACCTTGCCGCGGCGTTTGACGACCTGGCAACTCGCACATATTTTTTTTACCGAACTTCGCACTTTCATAGATAGCGTGCACATTGGTACCATGCCACGCCTAGAGCCGGCGTACGATACGCCCTCGCGTGCCATCGGGAGAAAGCGTGACGAGCACCCGATCGCCGGGAAGAACCCGGATGTTGTGCATCTTCATCTTTCCCGCGAGGTGCGCGAGAACGGGCGCTTCACTTCCCGCGAGCTGTACCCGGAACATCAAGCTCGGCAAGGCTTCCAGGACTCTTCCTTCCTTCGCGCCTTCCGTCATTCCCAAATAAAAACCGAGCTCAGGCTCATAGTAGACGCAACGGAACGATTATAGCGCTTTCCTTCATTTTGTGTCAAACCTTCAGTCCACGGTCAATTTTATCTTATTGGGATCCGAGGGGATGTTCCAGAGCCACATGGGCCATGCGGAAATCTTGCCGTCTGCAAGCCCAGGGAGCGCCGCAATCGCTTGGCGGGCATCATTAATGCTCTTTCCCGCAATACTTGCCTTGAATGCATCCTCATCAAACGTGGGTTCAAGCGCTCCCTGCCCCGTGACCGAAAAACTGACCGTACCTTTCGTAAAGTCCGCCTTTACTCCACTGTACTCTAGTGTGGACGAACTGAGAGTTGAGCTTGCTTCTTGCGCCTGCGCTTGTGCAAGGAGATACGCCTTGAGCACCGATTCGTTAAAACCGACCGCCTGGAGCGAAGCCTCGCCGAAGACGCTGAAATTGCCGTTGCTGTCCGTTGAAGTGTTCGCCGTGAGCTTTGTTACGATGATATTTGTTGCCCCGTCCGGAATTTTAATACTGGGGTAGTTTGTCGTAGGGTTGTTTGCGAGGCTCGCCTGCAGAAGACTCGTCACCTTCGTTTTTGCGCTCGCGATGTCCGCCGCGGTCGGCACCGCTTTCGCCCCCACAAAGCCGCCGCTCGTTCCATTCTTCAACTGACCGTAGAACGCGTCATACTTCGGAGAACCTTGGAAACCCGGTATGGTCAATTTGTCCACAGGGCCCACGTTATAGTCAGCCCCAGGCTGATCGGCAACGACCTGCGCATCAATGGATGATGGTACAATCGCACCATTCGTCACCTGTGCGCCCGGCACGGTGACGCCGTTCACAAGCCGGAACAATTTCCCGTCCGGCGTCACAAAACGCGTGGCAGCCACAAGATCCTGCTTTGAAGAACTATAGGCATTGTAGATCGTGACGGTTCCCTGCGCTTTTATGGAAACATTCGCGTTGCCGGACGCCGGGAAAAGTTGGGTAGTATTCTTTTGCGCGGAGAATATCTGCGCCGGAATCGTGATTACGCCCGCTTTTTGCGTTGTTGTCGTAACGGACTTATCTGCCACGAAAGCGCCGCTATAGATCCATGGCGTTTTTTGGAAATCAATGGCAATGCTCACGCGCCCGAAATACCACGTCATCACACCAAGGATAATGAGGATAAGGACAACCACGCCCGGCCCCCAAAAAACGAATCTGCGAGGCAGCCATCGGCGAGCCCTTTTTTCCACTTCTCTCTCCTCTTCTGATCCGGACAGTTCCGCAAGTTCCGTAGGGCTCCTTTTTTTGAAAAACCTGTGCTCCGCTTCCTCAATGGCGACCGCTTCCTCTGCGATCTCGCCCTCAGCGGACTCATCCTCGCCCACGGACGGCTCCTCGTGCACAACGAGCCTTGTCCCTTCCGTTTTTTTCCTGCCGCGCCTTTTCGGCGGTTGCGTTTCTTCCGTTTCTTCCGTTTCTTCTATTTCCTCGCTTACCGGAACAATATCCGAAACGCCGCCTGCGCCACGCACGCCGCGCCAGAGCGGATGGCTTCCTTCAAGACCACTTTCTTTCGCAAAGGCGAGAATCGTCTCATCCACGGATTCTATGACCACCGTTTTTCCCTCCGCGGAGGCCTCGCGCTTCAAAAGGTGGAAATTGCGTACCGAATGCCCGAGCGCGGACCCAGTCGGGACAACAAGCACAATCTCCTCGTCTGGTTCATCAAGGACGCGGTCAATGACCTCTGCAACGCCCTCCTCTTTAAGAACGGCTAATTTTTTCATTGGGACACAAGTTATAAAAAGTATATCACATTTCCGGCAGGTCGCCATGCCTCTTTTTGCGACTTCGTCTTCGGAGGAGAAAAAGAGGCATGGCAGCCTGTATAGCGTCACTCCACAAGCCAATGAAGCCGGCGTCGGAGCTTTTGGTTGATGATAGATCGGTCCTCGTCACTATAAGCTTCTATGAAGTAGAAAAGCGACCGCAGGATGGCGCGTCCGCCTTCGCCCTCTTCCCGCACCCTCCCCCGCGCTTCCCCGGAAAGATTGAACCCGAATTTTCCAATCAACTCTTCCACGGGATACTCCTCTAGTGTCGCCTTACCGTGTTTGTGGGGCAATGTGAACGGCAATGCATGCGGCATGTCCACATACGTTGTTCCTTTGATTCTTTTCTTTTTTATCGTTTCCAGAAAATTGCGCAGCGGCGGTTCCACGATGCGCTTGAACGCGCGCGCCGCATGCGCCGACATTTCTTTTTTATGATAACGGCAATAGAGCTCTTGCGCGGCTGCTTCCGTCACCGCAAGGGCTTCCACCACTTTTTTGATGAGCGACGAAAAGGACCAATCCAACTTCTCGCGATAGAGCACCGCGTAATTCCCGTTTGGTCGTTCAAACACGTAGAGCGAAGCGCCTTCGCCGTCCGCCGCGATTATGTTGAGCGGCAGCGGGCGCATGCGCGCGAGCGCCCGGAGGTGCGCCTGTGGAGCTTCTCCAAAGAAGAATCCTTCCGGGGCATTGAAGAGTGGCCTAAGATCTTCAAAAATCGCGCGCGTCGTAAAGGTAAGTTCCAAAAGCAGCGAGATTTTCTTTCCTGTTGCGCCCACGGGGCTCGCATGCGTCTTTCTGTCCACTGTGAAATGCTTCGCATGCGCGCCGACGAGAATCGCATCTAACTCGTCCACCCCGAACCGCTTCGCCGCCTCACTCCGGCAACCGTTGAAAATCTTTGCCATCGCCTGCGCAATCAGATTTTCAAGTTCCGCGATCGTGAGTTTCGTCTTCGCGTTTGCGCGCTCGCGGGGAAGCGCAAGAGGGATGGGGATCGTAGTCGCGAGTGCTGCATCCGCCACCGCAACCACGCGCCGCCGCGAACGGAAGAGGTGTTCCCCTTCCCATGTTGTTTCGGAAATGCGCCGCGCGGGCGTCCTCAGAAATTTTTTGAGATTGTCCTGCCTTACAAATTTTTCCACCGCGACATTCCGGCCCTCGTCCACGCTTAAAAACAATCCGTTCGTGCCTGTGGGCGTGATCTCCAATATCAAAAACTTTTCCCGCGGCCGGAAGAAATCCAGGTTCACGGTTTCATTCTAGCGCCCAAGCCGGAACTTGTTAAGCAACGCTTCCTGTAATCTCAATTATCCAACGTCCCGCGGATGCGCCGGATGCCGGCGCCAACCGCTTCTTCCTTCACAATTCTGAAATGGCCAATCTCTCCCGTATGCGCGACGTGCGGTCCGCCGCAGAACTCCTTGCTCCATGCGTGTGTGAAGTCGCGGCCCACGTAATACACTTTCACCCTCTCGGGATATTTCTCTTTGAAGAAGTGCAGTGCGCCCAGTTTTTCCGCCTCGTTTTTCGGCATTTCCTTGAATCCCACCGGCAAGTCCTCCTTTATCTTTTGATTCACGATCTCCTCTGTTTTTTTAACCTCCTCGGGCGTCATTTTGCGCGGGAAGGAAAAGTCAAAGCGCGTGCGCAGGGGGGTGATGTCCGATCCCATCTGATGCACCTCGGGGCCGAGCACCTCGCGGAGCGCCTGCTGGAGCAAGTGCGTCGCCGTGTGCAGGCGCAGCACTTTTTTCATCTCCTCTTCGCTTCCCGCTTTGAGTTCGCCCGTGTCCAAAACCAACCCGTGTCCGCCGAACTTTTTCTCCGCCCCCGCGCGGGAGATTTCCTGGTGCTTTTTGAACCTCTCATCAAAAAGGGTGCGGACTGCCTTCAAATTATCTTCATTGAAATCCTCCATGTGTGGCCTCAACATATCCACCGTCATTTCAAACGGACTTCCGCAACTCTCGTACATCTTGAAAATAAAACTGGCAATAGTGGCGTTTTGATACTTTTTTCTCCATACCATCTCTGTTGGACTGCCGCTGTATAAATCGTATTCGCCTGCAATTTTAATAAAGTTCTTTGTAGCACTTTTAAGATTTGTTGAGAACTTTTCTCTCTCGGCCTTAATAACCTCAAGAACCTCCCTGCCATCGAGTCCTCCGTAAAATCTCCCATAGTAATCGCTCATTGATGTCGCAAGATTCTCAAACAGCTCTTTAGAAATAACCTTTTCCCCCTCATACCTCAGCAAGCGCCTCAGCAACCTTCTTAGCACATAACCAACTCCCTTATTAGACGGCCGAACGCAATCCGCGACTAAAAATACAATCCCTCTACTATGGTCGCCAATGATTCTCTTTTCCATCGGTGAAATTCCCGCCGGCAACGTTTGCATCACCCGCGCAAACAAATCCGTCTCAAAAATTGTGGGCGCTTTTTGTACGACCATCGCAAGGCGCTCAAGGCCCATGCCGGTGTCAATGCCCAGCGTCTTGAGCGGCGCGAGCCGTCCGTCCGCGTGCCGGTAGCATTGATTGAAAACGAGGTTCCAAACCTCTATGCTCTTCCCCGTGCCATTTTTCACATAAATCTCCACCGTAGGGCCGCAGGGGCCCTCGGGGCCGGTCGGACCCCAGAAATTGTCTTCACGACCATGCCGTTCAATCTTGATCTTTGGATCAAGCAATTTCCACATCTTCTCCGATTCTTCGTCCGCTGGCACGTCGCGGTCGCCTTCAAAGACCGACACATAATCAATCGCAAGCTCCATTTCTTTAGTGATAAATTCATGCGCATATCGAATCGCCTCTTTTTTTCCGTAGCCGCCGAAGCTGAAGTTGCCGAGCATCTCAAAGAAGGTGAGGTGTGATGCATCGCCCACTTCGTCAATATCGGAGGTGCGAAAACATTTTTGGATGGAAACGATGCCTTTTGCCGGCGTGCCGTCGGACAGACGAAAATCCTTCCGGGCATCCAACTCGCCCGTATAGTATTTCTTGAACTGCTGCATGCCGGCGGTCGTGAAGAGAACTGACGGGTCGTCTGGGATCAAGGACGACGACGGCATCACAACATGCCCGCGTTCCTCAAAAAACTTTAGAAATTTCCTGCGGATTTCGGCTGATTCCATGTATCTCAAAGTTAAGATAAAACCGGCGGAATTGCAAAGCTTCACCATTCGGCGATGCCAGCCTGGCGCATGATGTCTTTCAGCGTTTTGGGACAGATGATGCGCGAGCCATGGAATGGGACGGTCACTAATCTTCCGGCGGCATCACGATAAAATCTATGGCTCCCGCGCTGATGCGAAAGCGAAAACCTGCACGCTTCTAACCGAGCCGCTATTTGTCGTGCGGTGAGGCGGGGAAGTTTTGGCATAGATCAGACGGCGATCTCTACCGTAGGCAAGCCATGATGTGACGATGTTGGAATTTCTTCTCCGTTATTTTTAAGACACTCTAAATAGCCCTCGATTGCTTCTTTGATATTTGCGAGTGCCTCTTCATACGTATCGCCCTGCGTGGAACACCCTTTGAGGGCCGGGCAGGTAGCATAAAACCCGCCTTCGTCCGGTTCAATTATGTAAGGGAATTTATATTTTGTCTTCACACATTCCATTGTATGCGTATCCATAAAAATAACAACGCCTGCTTTGCGACCTTTGCAAAGCATTATACTCACGGCACATTAAAAAATTGTTAAAACCGCCCTATCCTTTTTCGGGCACTATCTTCCTTTCCTGTCCGATAAAATCATCCCTCAGCCACAGGCCTCCGATCCGCAAAATAATATCTATGTCTTTTCCATTTTCGTACGCATATGTTTTGACGGGATTCATCAATGGATCTCTTTTCAACGCAATCAAAAGCTCGCGGGCTTTCTCTTGCACGTCGTATTCCGTATAGTTCTCCGGAAGTTTCTTGGTCAACACCGTCCTCAAAAAATCCTTCTTGTCATTCAAGATGGTTTCCAGGCCGCTCTCCACGATGAGTTGTTTCCCATAATGAGTGGGTCGCAATGGGCTGCCTGTTCCTTCCGCAAGATGGCATTTCAAATCCACGCCATCCTGATGGAATATCGTCTGTATTTCCAATATCGCGTTGGATATTTTTGAGACAGATCGTTTTATCGGCGCGGTAAAAGCATAGCTAATATAAACCATCGCCACTATGAGTATGGCAAAGGGAAGCGCCCTGTCATGCGTTATGCCGAGATAATTCAAAATCCCTATGATGTCCATCACGAACATTATACTCGCCGGACATTAAAAAATTATTAAAAGAATTCCTATTGAATCCCCGTCACTTTTTCTATATAAGGCTCTAATTTTTCAAATTCTTGACGAATATTGGGGTTTACTTGCACGACGGCGTTTTGATAGTCTATCTCCTTACGCAGATCCCGCCGAACAAGATCGTCGTGTTGTTCGCCCAGCTCGCGGGACAGCGACGACACCGAAGAAAATAGCCAATGTATATCTCCTCTGTAATTTTCCGATGCCGCAACCGCCAGAAAATCGGCAAATAGATGAACCTGCTTTCTCAGCTCGTGAAATTCTTTTGCTGGCAACTCGGGTTCCTTTAAAAGAGTTTTTATAACGTCCAAGGTTTTTCTCACGTATTCCTCAAAATTTTGGTTACTGACCCCATTAAGAACTAATTCTTTCCCGTCAATATATTCCAGCGCCGCGCGTAATTGAGACACATCCTGTTTCTCCGGCAACCAATAGCGGTCGTTATAATCTCCCAGCAGGCGCAGAAAGTGATGCAACTTCTCCGGAACTGCATGTGAAGAATCTGAAAATCTATAATTGCCTCGCAACATCTGGCCGAATCGTCTTATTTTTTTCAAATACGCGAAGGCTTCCTGTGTTGACTCCTCGGCTGACAAATACCGTTTTACCTTTTCCTTGTCGATAACAGAAAGGAATCCATCCTTGCTTTGTTTGAAGGAATGTTCGCGGAAAGATTCGCTATCTAAAACGGGTCCAAAATCCCCCACGGCAGGTTTTCTATCGGGTAGCATTCTCATATCGTCGAAGTGGGCTATCAGGGTCGACAATGTGGAAACATTCTGGTCTTCCGTTTCTATTCGCGTCGTTTCATTCCCTTCTGTCATGGTTTGACTATATCAAAAAATCTTTCCAGGGGCTATTATTGTCCGTCTGGCGGCTGGACTCGAACGCTAGTAGCCTGCACCGCATAGTTTTTGAGAGGATCGCGCAGCCCCGATTGGCTTGGCCCGAAAACACATTGGGGTGTTTTCGGCAATCGGGGCGAGCGGCAAGAAACCATCACCGCAGGAGCGATGGATTCTCACTCTCAAAAACTATGCGGTGCAGGCTACGTGAGGCTCTCGAAGCCCTCCAGCGCCGGCGCCTTGCCGTGCTCGCGAATCTTCTCCAACGCCTTCGCTTCAATCTGCCGGATGCGTTCGCGCGTGACGCCGAAGGCCCTCCCCACTTCCTCAAGCGTGTGGCTGATGCCATCATCAAGGCCGAATCGCATCTTCAAAATCTGCTGCTCACGTTCCGTGAGGTCAATCATAATCTCGCGGATGAGGTCGCGGAGCATCGCGCGCGCGGTGAGCTGGGATGGCGTTGCATTTCGTTCGTCAGGGATGAAGTCGGAAAGCGTGGAATCCTCCTCGTCGCCGATCGGCGTTTCAATGGAAAGCACCTCCTGCGAAATCTTCTGGATGTGCCGCACCCTGTCCACGTCTATGCCCATCTCCGCGGCGATCTCTTCCGCCAAAGGATCGCGGCCCAGTTCCTGGATAAGCTGCCGACGCACCTGCGTATATTTGGAAATGGTTTCTACCATGTGCACCGGAATGCGGACGGTGCGCGACTGGTCGGCAAGCGCCCGCGTGATCGCCTGACGGATCCACCACGTGGCGTACGTGCTGAACTTGAATCCCCGCCGATAGTCAAATTTTTCCACCGCGCGCGAGAGGCCGATATTCCCCTCTTGGATAAGATCAAGGATGCTCAAATGCGGCGTGCGGTTCACATAACGCTTTGCGATGGAAACCACGAGCCGCAAATTCGCCTTCATCAGTTTCTGGCGTGCATCCTCGTCTCCTTTCTCCGAGCGCTTCGCGAGCTCGCGTTCCTCGTCTTTTGAAAGGAGCGGCGTCTTCCCGATCTCCTTCAAATACATCTGCACGGCGTCCGGCACGTCGCCTTCAAACGCGAGCGACTCGTCAATATTCTTTTCTCCTTCGTCTTTTGAGAAATCTATAAGCGCGCTTGTTTCAATCACTTTGATCCCAGCTTTTTCCAGCCGATCGTAGATCTCGTCAAGCAATTCCACGCTATCCTCTATCTTCGGGAAATAATAAAGGATCTCGTTGTCCGTGACGAATCCGCGCGGCCGGCCGCGCTCAATAAGTTCTTCAATCTCCGCCGCGTTGGCCTTGATGGCCTTCTCAAGCTTTGAAAGCGGCTTTTTCTTGCCTTTTGGGCGTTTCGCAGTCTTCGTTTTCGCAGCCTTTCTTTTGAGGGTGCGCTTCCTCGCGCCGCCTTTTTTTTGCGGCCTCTTCCTGGGCTTCTTGCGATGGGTGGGCATCAGAGAATGTTTTATTATTGACTATTTTTCGCCGTTTGGCAAGCTCACGAGTTCCTCAAGCGCCGCTTTAAGCTCCACATCGTTCCCGTTCGCCTCGGCATTCTTTATCGCCTGCGCGAGAATCTTGCGGCGCTCTTTATAATATTCCTTTGCAAGTTCGGCCCTTAGCGCCTCAATTTCCTCGTGTGGGACGTCGCCCGAGGCGCGGAGCACGATAAGCCCGATTGCCTCGTCGAGCGAGAGGTCTTCGCTCTTTGTCTTTCCACTCTTTAATATGCGGAGAATTTCTCTTTGGACAGGATTCAAAAATGTCATGCAATCATCAAATATTGTGAAATCATTTTTTGCGAGCGCGGCGGCGAGCAATGCTTCACCGATGAGCTCGGCGCGCCCTACCTCGCGCCTTGACGCCGCTTCTTCTTTCGGCGCGGCAACCGGAATACCCACGGTGTTCGCCCTCGCAGCCTCCTCCTCCAATGTCTTTTCCGCGATGCCCGTGCGCGCAGAAAGATCCTTCAGCCAAAAGCTGCGCTCCACGGGGCTCGCAATGTTCTTCAATTTCCCGAGCACTGCACGCAGCTGCCGCAGGCCCTCGCGGGTCTTGAGCCCTGTTGGATCCTCCGGCAAGTATTTTTCAAAATAAAAGAGGGGGGCAGCCACGGCGCCGGCGACCGCCTTTTGCACGTTTGCGGGATCCGCCTGCGCGGCATCGGCTGCATCCTTGAAATCCTTGATGATCGCCACCTTCACCGAGAAGTCGTTCGCCTCGGCAAGATCGATCGCCCGCTCCGCAGCGTCGGAACCGGCGATGTCATTGTCAAAGCTTACTATTAATTCGTCGGCGAGGCGACGGAGGGAGCGCAGGTGGTCAGCGGTGAGCGCCGTGCCCGAACTTGCGACCACGTGCTTCACCCCCGACTGCCAGCTCATCAAAAAGTCCATCTGACCTTCTACGAGGAAGGCCGACTTCGCCTCGCGGATGGCATCCTTGCTTTTCCAAAATCCGTAAAGAAGGCGCGACTTCTGGAAAATCGGCGTCTCGGGACTGTTCACATATTTCGCGACCTCTTGGCCTCTGTTTGCAGTGAGTGTTTTTTCTATCTGCGGCAGGATGCGGCCGGTAAAACCAACCACCTTGCCCTGGTGATTATGGATCGGGAACATGATGCGCCCGCGGAAGCGGTCCAACATCAGGCCGCGCTCGGTCTTTATGGAAAGCCCGGCCTGGATGAGATCTTGCGGCGCGCTGCCAGAGTTCAAAAGGAACATGGAAAGCGCCTCCGGCTCGTTCGGCGCCCAACCGAGTTCAAACTCTTCAATCGTTTCCGGCGTGAGGCCGCGCTCAGCCAGGTATTTTTTTGCGATGGGTGCCGCCGCGAGCGCCTTCCTGAAATAATTTTTTGCCGCTTCGTTCAAATCATAAAGCAGGCCGGCATAGCGGTACTCGGCGGGATTCTCGCGGCGCAGTTCCACACCCGCTTTTTCGGCGAGCAGGCGGAGCGCCTCGCCGAACTCCATGTTCTCGTAGCGCATCACGAAGCCGAAGATGTCACCCCCGATCCCGCAGCCGAAGCAATACCACGACTGCCGCTCGGGAGACACCATGAAGGACGGCGTCTTCTCTTTGTGGAACGGGCACAGCGCCTTGAAATTTTTCCCCGCGGGCATGAGCGTCAAATAGCCGCGGAGAAAATCCACGATGTCCAGCTTGCTCTTGATGAGTTCGGTCGTGGGCGACGGCATCGCTATGCTATGAGCTTATGCCAAAAAAAATACGGCCGCAATGGGGCGGACCTGACAAACTATAAAATAACGACTCCCGAGGCGCCGAAGTGCTGGTTGAGGACGATGAAAAGCCCGGCGAGGAGGATAACCAACATCCCTCCAAGAATGAGCTGCGGGTGCTGAATGTGGATTTTGATAAAAATATTCAGGGAGAGGGCGATGACAAAAAGGAGCGCGACGCCGAAGTAAAAATAGTCAACCGTGCGCCGCGGATCGGCGAAGGCGCCTTGGACGAAATTGGTTTGCGGCGACGGGGACTGGGCGGCTGTCTGTGCCGACGCGAGCGCTCCTCCCGCGGTCGTCGTCACGCCGGCCGTTGTCGCAGAAGCCGTTTCTGTTTGCGCACCCTTCACCACCGCGACATTCTGCTCTGAAGCGGAATTTGCCGAGCTTGTCGCGGCGACGAGCGGCGCGGCCGCAACGGGATTTGTCACCGGGACGCGCGCAGTTGTCTTCGCGGTCGCGGCGCCTCCCGTAGGTGATGCGGCTGCCGCAGTCGTCACAAAAGGCACGGCCGGAGCCGCCGGTGTGCCGAAAAGCTCCACCACGTAAACAGCGGAGCGCCCTTGGAACTCACCTTGCGCCGTCGCCATGCCGATCTCGGTATAGCCGGCGTTCATGATGTTCGCGCGGTGCTCGGGGGAATTGAGCCACGCATTCGTCACATCCGCCGAATCGGCAAAGTCCACTGCAAGATTCTCTCCTGCAACGGCAAACTGATAGCCTACATTCTGGAACCAATACCATGGCGTGATACCCGACGGGCTCGTGTGCGCAAAGTAATTGTTCGTCACCATGTCGTTCGCCTTTTCCTGCGCCGCCGCGTCCAAAAGCCCGCTTTCGCGAAGCGTAGGGAGATCGGCGGCAGCGCGCGCCTGGTTCGTGCCGTCAACGAGCGCATTCGCGATGATCAGTCCGAAAAGCTTCACACGCGGGATCACCAATGACGAACCGAGGAGAAAAACGCCCTCCACGACAATCGCGATAAGGCACACAAAAGCGACCACCTGCGGCCGCAGGATGTGCGGTCGGTGGTCATTCCTGTCGTGCGGTATAAAATATTTTTTCAGCTTCTTGAGCATCGGTGTGGCTGCCTGCCTGTTGGCTTCTGGCCGACTCTGGCTTCAAAGGAGACCAGAAGCCAACAGGCAAGCGACTTCCTCTATATTATATCACAAAGCTCCCCAAAAAACAATCCAGCACCATTTTTTAAGATGGTGCTGGATTGTTTTTGGGCATTCGCGCAATTACGGTGTCCCGTAGACGTGCAAGACCGGCTGCGGAAGATTGAGCGCTGCGCACTGTAGCGCGTTAATCTCCCATTTCGTCGTTTGATAGACGAAACCGGTCGGCGTCGTGTTGTTCAGCAAACCGAGGGGCACCCATGGCGCAAGTACCTGATCGTGGTACTTGAGCTGGAATTGCTCCACGGCGTTGAAATCCTCTTGGTTGTAGACACCCGTGATCGGCAAATTCAGTCCCAGATTTTTATTCAGGAATGTCTGGAGCTTTGTCACCTCACTGGGATTGTTGTTCCATCCGAGGCGGATGTAATCATTCAGGTAGGTGCCGCAGCTTGTGGAAGTGCCAAGCACCTGCCCGCCCAGGAGTTCAATGGAAGCGTTCACGGTCGCAAGAATGTTGCCGTTCACATCGCGGTACCGCGCATAAACGGTTTTTGATCCTGCGCCCGGCGTGAGCGTCCATGGCATGGAAGTCACGTACGGAATCCATCCGGTATCGCCCGCAGTTGACGTTGCGGTGGAGCTCGAGAAGGGCTCGTTCGCGATCGCCATCGTGTGAGCTCCCGTTCCGTAGAGCGAAAGTGTCACGCTCGTGGTCGGTGTGGACGGCGCGCCGTTATTGATGGTTATAAGATACGCCGCGCCACCACCACCCACGGAAACCGTGACTCCGCCTCCGCCGCCGCCGCCGCCTCCTCCGCCGCCACTCGTCACCGTCACCGAGTATGCCTGCTGCGTGGAGGTCGCGCTGTTCGCAACGTCGACCACGAAGTTAAAGGTCCCGGCCACTGATGGCGTTCCGGAAATCGTTGTCGTTGCGGCCGTCGTCGTGGTCGCAAGCGTGAAGCCGGTCGGCAATGTGCCGGAGGCAAGCGTCCAGGTAAAAGGACCCGGACCGCCCGATACCGTTAACATTTGGCTGTATGCCGTGCCCACGGTCCCGTTCGGCAAGGTAGCCGGAGAGATCGTGAGAGGTGTCGTCGTTGCCGCAGGAGCCACAATCATAACCGGCACGGTTGAGGACGTGTTCGGATTCGGATTCGTCGTACTGGCGCTCTCCCCTACGTTCGCCGTATTGAGGATCGTCGTGCCCACTGACGTGCTCGGCTTCACGGTCGCTTGGATCGCAAGCGTCGCCGTGGAACTCGGGCTCATATCGCCAATGGTCCATATCCCTGTGGAGTTGGCGTAAGAACCCACGGAGGCTGTGGCATTCACGAAGGTGAGGTCACTCGACAAAGTATCCGTCGCGACCACTCCCGTTGACGTCGAAGGACCCAGGGCATCCACCGTAAGCGTATAGTTCACGGTGCCGCCGGGGACCGTAGAAGTCACGTCGGCGGTCTTCGTAATGGTGAGGCCGGCGGTACTCGTTGACTGCACGGTGATCGTAGCCGAAGAAGAATTGTTCGCCGGATTCGGATCGTCGAGCGAACTTAATTCGAAAACGGTCGCAGTGTTCGTGATGCTTTGACCCGCTTCACGCGGATCAACCATGGCTGCAATTTCCAAGGTTGCTGTCGCGTTCGGTGCAACAGTGCCGATCTCCCACTTACCCGACGTCATATTGTATGTCCCCGGCCCCACTGAAGAGGTCGCAGAAACAAAGCTCGTGCCGTAGGGCAGTCGGTCGATCGCGTACACAATCGTTGAGGTTGCGGGGCCGAAGTCGGTCACAGTAAGCGTGTAGCGCACCGTATCGCCTCCTTGCGGATTGGCATTATCCACGATTTTCTGGATGGCAATATCGGCCTCGTTCCCTCCCCCGCCGCAGCCGGAGGTGCACGTGCTGGTACTTGTTACGGTCACCGGCACGGTTGAGGACGTGTTCGGATTCGGGTTCGTTGTGCTCGCGCTCTCCCCTACAATCGCCGTATTGAGAATCGTGGTGCCCACGGGGGTGCTCGGGTTCACGGTCGCTTGGATTGCAAGCGTCGCCGTGGAACTCGGGCTCATATCACCGATGGCCCATGTGAGCGTTCCCGAGGAATTCGTGTAGGTGCCGAGCGATGCCGTCGCGTTCACAAGGGTGAGCGTGGAAGGCAAGGTATCGGTTGCTACGACGAGAGAAGAGGTCGCAGGCCCCTCCGCATCCACCGTGAGCATATAGTGCACGGTGCCGCCGGGAACTGTAGAAGTCACGTCGGCGGTCTTCGTAATGGTGAGGCCGGCGGACGGCGTGGAAGTTGGGGTAGACGTGGGAATCGTGCAGGTCGCACCCTGGATGGCGAGCTTATACAGCAGGCCAGCCGGGTTGGATTGCGGCGTGCTGCTTGGCGCGCCGAAATTCGCAACCGTCACCGCAATGGTGTTCGTACCGTTGTGCAACGCGGAAGCAACATCGAACTGTCCTTCGTTCTGAACGAGGTAATTGAACTCGTTCGGGTTTGAAGCAACCGTGGCGCCATTCAGCACGACGCCGTAGGAGTTGTCAGCGTTGATGTCCAACATCGCCGAAGCCGGAGTTCCCGCAACCGTGAAGGTTTTTGTGAACGTGTATGCCTCGTTCACGAGCGAGTTATCAACTGTCGGCGTCGCCCAGATCCAGCTCGCGCCCGGAATTGACGCCGTCCAACGAGTGTTGTACGGAGTCGCAACAAGCGCAGCGTTCGCGCCATTCGCGAGGCCCGTGGTATCAAGCCATGAAGCCGTGTAAGGACTATTGATCGTAACCGGACCGCTGCCGTATACCAAGTTGTTCGCATCGCTCACTATGGTGCAGGTGCTCGTGCTCGTGCCACCCCCGCCACCACCACCGCCGCTCGTCACCGTCACCGAGTACGCCTGCTGCGTGGAGGTCGCGCTGTTCGCAACGTCGACCACGAAGTTAAAGGTCCCGGCAACCGAAGGCGTTCCGGAAATCGTTGTCGTTGCGGCCGTCGTCGTGGTGCTAAGGGCCAAACCATTCGGCAAGGCGCCGGATGCGAGCGTCCAGGTAAAAGGACCCGGACCGCCCGATACCGTTAACATTTGGCTGTATGCCGTGCCCACGGTCCCGTTCGGCAAGGTAGCCGGAGAGATCGTGAGAGGTGTCGTCGTTGCCGCAGGAGCCACAATCATAACCGGCACGGTTGAGGACGTGTTCGGATTCGGATTCGTCGTACTGGCGCTCTCCCCTACGTTCGCCGTATTGAGGATCGTCGTGCCCACTGACGTGCTCGGCTTCACGGTCGCTTGGATTGCAAGCGTCGCCGTGGAACTCGGACTGAGATCGCCGATGGTCCACGTGCCCGTGGAACTGGCGTAGGAACCCACCGATGCGGTGGCATTCTCAAACGTAAGCTCCGCAGGAAGCGTATCCGTCGCAACCACTCCTGTTGACGTCGAAGGACCCAAGGCATCCACCGTAAGCGTATAGTTCACGGTGCCGCCAGGGACCGTAGAGGTCACGTCGGCGGTCTTTGCGATCGCAAGGCCCGCGTTCAGAGGCGTCGGCGTCACGTTCCCCAAGAATTGGTTGAGAACGATGAGCTCGCGACTCGGGCGCGCGCTCGTGAGGAAGATATCCCCGTCAGCGTTCACGTTCCGCTCACTGTCATTCGCTGGATTGCCATCAAACAACTCGCCGCTATACGAGAAGATATTCGCCGGCGTCGCTGCGACGGCCGTATCCTGGTCGTTGTAGCGCGGAGCCGCCCACTGATACGTAGAAGTCGCAATCTGCTCTTCACCATAGTAGTAATGGCCGAGGGCGAGATGATCGTACGTAAGGCATTCCGCGTTGTCCGAGTGAGAACCGAAGAGTTTTTCATTCCAAGGAATCGGCGTCGTAAAGACAGAGGTCGGCAGAAGTCCTGCCGCACTCGCGGTCGTTGAGGGCACCGTCGCTATCCCAGGGACCAGAAAGGTCTGCCCAGGAAATGCCGCACCGTTCACGATCGTACCGCTCGCGTTCTCGATCACTTTGCAAATGGTGATCGAGCCGGTCTTTTCTTTACAGGATCCGCCGTTCGTGTTCCCTCCCGCGGTTGCTTCGGCGCTTGCGCTCGCACTCGCGCTTGCATTGGCATTCCCGTTCGCGCTCGTGCTTGCATTCGCCGTCGTGTCCGTACTTGCGCCCCCCGCGCTCGCGGTCGCACTTGCAGTGCCTCCCGCGCCCGCAGTCGCGCTTGAGCTTGTCGCGGTGCTGCTCGCCGCAGCATCACTCGCCGAACTTGCCGTAGTGATGGCAACCTCTATAGAGGTCCCATCCTCGGCGCGCGCGACGGAAAACCGCGCAGACCCAAACCCTGCGGAGAGCAGCGTGCTTCCGATCAGCATGATCTCCAATCCTATTACCGTAATCTTTTTCAGCCTGTTCAATCTATTCATTTCTGCCTGTATATTAGTTTTTTTCGACTCTTTAAAGTTATTAAATTGAAAAAGAGCCGAAAAACTCCTGTTTTTCAAAGATTAAAAACTGCCCGTATTATAGAACAAAGAAACGAAAAGGCAAAGACTAATAGTGGGGAAGGAACAGGTTTTGAATTCTCCCACCTGCCGTCCTAAGGCCGATAGCCCTGACTATGGAACGAGCGGCAGACTAAAGCTGAACGTGGATCCCTTTCCTTCCTCGGACTCAACCCAGATCTTTCCTCCCATTTTCTCAACGATCTCCCGTACGATGAAAAGGTCGAGCCCGGTGCCCGTAATGTCGCGTGTTTTCTCCGTCTGCACGCGGTAGAATTTTTGAAACAACTTTTCCTGTGCTTCCTTCGCGATGCCGACCCCGGTGTCCGCGACGTGCGTTATAAGCCTGCCATCCTTCGCCTCATGCGAGACGGTCACCGTCCCCGCACCGCCCATGTATTTGATCGCATTGCCTACGAGATTGACCATCACCTCCTTCACGTGGTCCGCGTCGCCCATCGCCTTCGGCAGGTCTGCGGGCGGTTCGTAGACCATCTTCACCGACTTCTCGTCGGCGAGGGACTTCAGCTCATCAAGCACGGCGCGGACGAGCGGTGCCACGTCAATTGGCGACACCTTGATCGTGAGCCGGCCCGCCTCTGAACGGGCAACTTCAAGAAGGTCGTTCACCAACTGGACGAGGCGGTTGTCTGATGCGATCACTTTCTCCACATATGCTTTGGTCCCGTCGGTGATGGCGCCCGTCGTCCCATCAAGAATAAGGGACAGATATCCCTTCATAGCGGCCACCGGGGTCCGCAGCTCGTGCGCCGCAACGAAAACGAACTCATCTTTCAACTGTTCCAACTGCTTCAGTCCTTGCACCATGTTATTGAACGAGTCGCCGAGAGCTTCCAATTCGTCGCCAGTTGCGATGTAAACCCCCTCATCAAATTTTCCCTGCGCCACCCGCGCCGCGCCCTCCTGCAACTTCCGCACCGGACGCACCACGTATGCGGCGAGGAAGAGCGACGCGGCGAATGCGATGAGCAGTACGATGGCAAACGTGATGGCGTTGCGGAAGAAAAGCGTGTTGATCACGGCGTTCGCCTCGCTTGTCGGCCACTCCACGACGAGCCCCCAGCCGAATTCCGGAATATATTTCTCCGCGGCGACCACTGTTTCTCCTGTAATGTTTTTATAGGTCGCTTGTGTAGCGGCGGTAAGGAGATCTTCCTTGGCGAGCGCCGCTTGAACCGTCGGGAAAATGATTCCGTTCGCGGCCGGCTCTTGCCCTATTGTTCCGCTCATCGGCCCTCCCCCGCCGATTATGTTCCCTTGTCCATCTACAAGATATAGGTATCCGGTGGTCCCAATCTTTGCTCCCGCCACGATCGTCTGCAGCTCCATAAGGTTCGCTTCTCCCACTATCACCCCCGTTACATTCTTTGCGTCATCTTCCACAGGAGACGAAAAAGTGACCACGGGCGTGGACGAAGCGTACGAAACGGGACCAATATAGTAGTTGCCAGCGCGGGCGGCATGGAACTCCGGCGTGGCGCTCATATCGCGCAACGCATCCGCGGGATAGCCGTCGGGATGCGTACGATCAAGGCGCACCGATTCCTCTCCGTTCAAATTGACAAAAGATTCCGCGTTCAAAAAGGTGAGCACATTCATGGTTTGGCTGAGGGCGAATTCCTGCGTCGCCGTTGATTGTTCAATGTTCGTCCCTTGGGGCGATATGATCCGCGGATGGCTCAAGATGTCCTCGTTTACATAATTCTCTACTTCCTGTGCTTTTTCCGTAAGCACTGCCGATTCAAGCCGCGCCACATCCTCTCGGTGCGAACTCTGCACGGCATAGATACCCAGCCCCACCGCGACCGCGATAGGAACAAGCCCGATCAAGATCACGAGGAAAATCCGGTTCTGAAGTTTTCCTTTAGACGGCCGCCGCATACCTTCATTCTATCATTCCGGTCTGGTCTCTTCCCCGTCCGCCGCCGCTACGCTACAATACTCACAATGGCAGATATGCTTACCGTTTCCGACTTGAGCGTAACGTTTGGCGGGAAAACCGCGCTGCGGGATGTCAGTTTTAAACTTGAAAAGGGGGATGCGCTCGCGGTCATCGGCCTTAACGGGGCGGGCAAAAGCGTGCTTCTACGCGCGCTTCTTGGCATGATTCCTTATCGCGGTGAAATCTCTTGGACCAATGAGACGCATGTGGGCTATGTGCCGCAAAAAATAGATGCTGATCGCCACCTCCCAATCAACTTTCACAATCTCCTTGCAGCAAAATCGGCAACGCTTCGGCTCGCAAAAACCGAAGCGGGCGCCGTTGCGGATGCCGTCGGCATCACAAAAAAAATACTTGAAACGCCCGTGGGGCACCTTTCGGGCGGACAGTTCCAGCGCGCGCTTATCGCCTTCGCGCTTTTGGGAAAGCCGAGCGTGCTGCTCTTGGACGAACCGACCGCGAGTATTGACGAAGCCGGCGAAGAGCAAGTTTACGAACTCGTCCACCGCCTTCAGGACCAATATGACATGACGACCATTCTCGTTTCGCATGACCTCAACTTCGTGTATCAATACGCCACGAAAGTGCTTTGCCTCCACACCTCCGCCCTCTGTTTCGGCCCGCCCGACGAAGCGCTTACTAAAGATGTTTTGGAAAAACTTTATGGGCCGCACAAATATTTCCACCACTTCCATCACCTCCATGACCCTCACTGATATCTACTCCGTCACGCTCGCCATTTTTGCTGCAGCAGCCGCAGGCCTCGTCGGCGCCTTCGCACTGATGAAGCGGACAATCCTCGCGGGCGACGTGATGTCGCACATCGCAATTCCCGGTCTCGGCCTTGCCATCGTCTGGAAAATCAATCCGCTCGCGGGCGGCGGCCTCACGCTCCTCATAGGCATCCTCCTTATCTGGCATCTTCAAAAATCCACCGAACTTTCCGCTGAGGCCGCGATCGGCGTCATTTTCGCTTCCTCCGTTGCGCTCGGCGCGCTTCTTATCCATTCCACCGAAGACCTTGTGGACGCGCTCTTTGGTGGATTCGGAAATCTCACGACTGGCGGATTTATCTTCGGGATGGCAGTGAGCATAATCGTCATCGGGACGCTCTGGGTGCTGCGCAATAAACTGATCATCGCCCTCTTTTCCCCGGAGCTCGCCGCCTCCGCCGGCATCAACGTGAATACCGTGAATCTTTGGTTCTTGCTCATCTTCGGCCTTGCCATCCTCGTTTCGCTGCGCTTCCTCGGCGCACTGCTTGTGGGCTCCCTCATCATCATTCCCGCCTCCGCCGCACGCCAGTTTACCCATTCGCTCGGCATGTTCCTTCTGACCTCCATGGCGCTTTCCATCACCGCAATGCTCATCGGATTTTACATCTCCGCCCAGTACGGCCTTGACCAAGGACCCACGATCGTCGTCACGGCTGCCGCGCTTTTCGTAGTGAGCTTGTTCAAGAAGAAGGAGTAGCAACGACTGCTGGAGCGGGGCGCGGAACAACCGTTTTTAGTATCGGACAGACCGAGAGACGTGTAGCCTTTCTCGTTCTGATAGAATGAGAGTAATGGAGCAAGAAACGCGGGCATGCCGGAATTGCAAAAACCAGTTCACGATTGAACCGGAAGATTTTGATTTTTACAAGAAGATGGGGGCTCAACCTCCAAGCATCTGTCCGAACTGTCGCTTCAAATGGCGAGCGCTCTATCGCAACGAACGTACTTTATACAACTCCAAATGCGGCCTATGCGGGAAAACCATCGTTTCCGCGTATAACCCCCGATCACCATATACGGCTTACTGCACGAAGTGCTTTGATTCAGACAACTGGGACCGATTCTCATTCAACGTCGATTTCGATCTCAAAAAGCCATTCTTTGAGCAGCTCGGAGAACTTTTCAGAAAAACTCCGAAGCAAGCCCTCTACATCACCCACAGCCCCACTAACGTAAACAGCGAGTACATCAATTACGCCGGGCCATATGAAAAAAACTGCTACCTCGTCTTTAACTCCGGCGAAGGAGAAGAGGTGCTCTACTCTCGCGGTATGCGGCATTGCAAATATGTTTCGGACCTCTACTACGCAACGTTTTTGGAGGATTGCTACGAATGCATCAACGGCCATCATTCCTCGCGCGTGTATCACGGGCAAAACATAAGCGGAAACATTGACTGCGCCTATATTGCGAACTGTAGCGGGTGCACCTATTGCTTCGGGTGTATGAATTTACGCAATCAAAAATACCGCTTCTTCAACGAACAACTTTCCAAGGAAGAATACGAAAGGAGGGTACATGGGATCTTGGGAAGTTACTCCAAGATGAAAGAAGCTGAGCGGCGCTTTGAGCAATTCGCGCTACAATTTCCGCAGCGCGAGAATCAGAATTTGAAATCGGTCAACTGCATCGGCGATTATCTTACCGAATCAAAAAACGTGAAGTATTCATTTGAGGATGCGAACTGCGAAGATTGCAAATATGCCTTTTTCAACAAAAATACGAAGGGTTCCTACGATACCACCGGATATGGATTCAACAGCGAATTGTTGCTCGCCGATGCGGCGGTAGGATATTCCAATCGCGTTATTGGATCTGCCCTCATCTCTGCTAGTCACGATATTGACTACTCACTCGGACTAAATACATGCAATAACTGCATCGGTTGCGACGGGCTCAAAAATGCAGAATTTTGCGTACTAAACAAGAAATATCCAGAGACGGAATATAAGCGCATCAGAGAACACATTATTAAAGAGTTAAAAGAAAAGAATGGCTATGGCCTCCCGTTGCCTCCGCAGGTTGGTCTCTTCGCCTATAACGAAACGATCGGGCAAGACAATTTACCTATGACTAAAGAAGAAACGCTCGCACAGGGACTTGGGTGGCAGGACGATGTGCAAACGACAAAGGGAAAGGAGACTATGCTACTCGAAAAAATCCCGGACCATATCCGTGATGTTTCCGAATCTATCACCAAAGAAGTTTTTGCGTGTGCGGAGTGTGGTAGAAACTACCGCATCATTCCGCAGGAGCTACTCCTCTATAAGCGGCTTTTTATCCCAATACCACGAAAATGTTTCAACTGCCGTCATATGGCGAGAATCAAGAAACGGGGACCGTTTACCCTCTATGGTCGTCGGTGCAGTCGGTGCGGAAAAGATGTCAAAACAAACTTTGCGCCGGAGAGACCCGAAATCGTCTACTGCGAGCAGTGCTATCAGGCAGAGGTAGTCTAATCCCACACCAGACAGATTCTAACATCGCTCAGTCGCCGGAGCGGGTGAAGGGAATCGAACCCTCGTCTATAGCTTGGGAAGCTACCGTACTGCCACTGTACTACACCCGCGACGTAAGCATTGTACCATCGCGAACGCTCAATCTTCAACGAGCGGCACGAAGCTGAATCCGTGATATTCCCGTATTTTGAAATCTCCCTTGGCGGCCTTATCCACCGCGACGACGCTATCCCTTACGGGCGCCACAATCCTCCCGCCCGGCCGGAGTTGCTCTCTCCACGCGGCAGGAATTTCCTCCCCCGCCGCCGCGGCAATGATCTTATCATACGGCGCGTCCGCGGCATATCCCTTTGAACCGTCGCCGAGTACCGCACGCACAATGCCGTGCGTTACGAAACCGTATTTCTCCACGTTGCGCTCGGTCATCGCTTGGAGCTCGGGGATCCGCTCTATTGCCACCACGCGGCCACGCGCATTTCCTCCCCCGCTCACCACGTACGCCAAAAGCGCGGTCTGCCACCCCGAGCCCGAGCCGATGTCCAAAATACTTTCTCCCGCGCGCGATGCGAGGAGTTCCAGCATGAACGCGACTGTGAGCGGTTGGGAAATTGTCTGTCCGAATCCAATCGGCAACGGATAATTTCCGTACGCCTCCCCGGCATATTCCGGCAACACGAAATCCTTGCGGTCAATCGCCCGGAACGCCTTGATGAGCGCCGGCGTTTTCAAATATCCTTCCACAATCAGATCGCGTATAAGTTCTTCGGCATCAACCTTCATACTCTTTTTTTAATCTGTGGTTGTGGCCGCAGTGGAAGTTTGCGCGGGCACGATGATGATCATCGTCTCGCCCGGTTTTTTATAGTTGAACCGCGCGCGCAATTCCTTTTCCAAATTGAGTGGATTTGCAAGGTACTGCACCTCCGACTGTAAGCTTGCCTCGTCGTATTGCGCCTTTGTAAGCCGCGTTTCTATGTCGGCGAGCTCCTGGCCCAACTGCTTCTCTTGCGCAAAAAACGAGTACACCCGTACGCCCACAAGCACAAGAACAACGAGGAGCACGACGGCGCCTGCAATCTTCATAGCTTCAGTTTAGATTCTCAAAAAGAAACATACAAGACAGCTGCCGTCTTGTGTTACTTTTTTAGTATCTCCCGAAACACCTCCGGCGCGAGCTCCACCCGGGCCATGCTCTGCAGTTTTTCCTTCCCGCGCCGCTGTTTCCGCCACAGCTTCATCTTCCGCGTGCGGTCGCCGCCAGTCTTCCCGAAATTGCCCAATAATTTCTTCATCGCCGGAATCGTTTCGCGCGCGATGATGCGGCCGAGCGCCTTTGCCTGGATCGCCTGCGCGAACTGCTCCTTCGGCAAAAGTTCCTTCAGCCGCTCCACGGTCTGTCTTCCTTCGCGCTCAAGATCTTTCTTGGGAACGAGGCGCGTGAGTGCAGGCACCACTTCGTCCACAACTAAAATTTCCAATTTCTCCACCTCTGCTTCCTGTTCCCCGGCAAGCTCGTAGGTGAACGATGCATATCCCTGCGAGGCTGATTTCAGGCGGTCATCAAAGTCGCGAATCAGCTCGCGAAGCGGAATTTTCCCCTCAATCAAAAGATTCTCACCGATATTTTTGACCTGGGAAATTTCAACATCAAACACAGTTTGTAAATTCACAACCGCACTCAAATATTTCTGCGGCGTGAGGATTTCCAAGTGAACGAAGGGCTCCCACACTTTCTCCGGCTTGTCCGGAAAATCCTGCGGTTGCTTGATCACGCGCACCACGCCGTGATCCTGTACGCGGTACGCAATCGTAGGAAAACTCGTTAAAAATTGCAGGTTATATTCCCGTTCCAAGCGGCTCGCAATGATCTCAAAATGAAGTTGTCCAAGGAAACCAACCTTGAGGCCGCGGCCAAGCGCCTCGTTGGCATCCGGCTCAAAAGAAAGCGCTGCATCGTTCAGTCGCAACTTTTCAAACGCGCGTTTGAGATCGTCAAACTTCGTGTCATGGTCGGGATAAAACGAAATGAAAACGACAGGCGCCGGTTCACGATAGCCGGGCAACGCATCAGCGACGGCCTCCCCTTTTCCGTGATGGGTTGCAAGCACCGTGTCCCCGATTTTCACGCGCGACGGCTCCTTGAGCCCCGTCGCAAGATAGCCGATCTCGCCGTTTATGACCGCAGGCGATGCCACGGGGTCCGGCGTAAAATAACCCACCTCCTTCGGTTTGAATGCAACGCCTGTTGCCATAAACCGCATATGCTCGGTTTTGAACTCGCCACCGAACACGCGTATGAAAGCGATGATGCCCTTGTGATCATCATAGAGCGAATCAAAGATAAGAGCTTTTCCGACGCCATGGGCACCGCGGTTCGCGTTCAGAGAGGGTTTTGCATCCGCGGGAACGTCGCGAGGGGGCGGCACTTCCCGCACTACCGTGTCCAATAATTCCCTCACGCCTTCGCCGGTCTTTGCGGAAACCCGGCGCACGCCCTCCTTCGGCATATGCAAAAGTTCGGCGACCGATTCCACTATCCTTTCAATCTGCGGCAACGCGAGGTCAATCTTGTTCACGGCGGGGATAATCGCGAGTCCCGCGTTCTGCGCCGCGCGCAAATTGGACAGCGTCTGCGCCTGGATTCCCCTGGTACCGTCAATCAAAAGTATCGCCCCTTCCACCGCCGCGAGCGCGCGAGAAACCTCATACGAAAAATCCGAGTGTCCCGGCGTGTCAATCAGATTCAAAATATATTCCTCGCCGCCCATCCGCCCAGCACCACTTTCGTCAGCAAAAGTGGTGCTGGGCTGGTACCGCATCCGCACCGGCGCCATCTTGATCGTAATTCCCCGCTCGCGCTCCAAAGGCAAGCGATCCAGATACTGTGCGCGCATGGAGCGCAGGGGCACCGTCCCCGTGATCTCCAAAAAACGGTCAGCAAGCGTGGACTTCCCGGCATCAATATGGGCGATGATAACAAAGTTTCGAATATTATTCACAGATTTATGCCATCGCGGTTTCCCTATTGAAGTTTCTGCAACGTCAAATTGAAGATGAGCCGCCCGGGCGGATCGCCGGACTGATACGAATACGTCGCAAGGCCGCCGTTTTCAACAAAGACATAGCCAAGCGGCGCGTCAACATCATACTCATACGATCTATGCGTGCCCGCCTGTTTTTCAAAAACAAACTGGTATGCCACGCCCTCCGCGGGAGGAAGGGGCAAAGAGTGCGCGTAGTCAAGTGAGAACTGCGTGGAAGCCCCTGCCTTCACGACGGACCACGTCGTAAACACTTTCTTCCCGGACTCCTCGTGCCACGCGACGCCCGGATACGCAAAGAGAGTCTGCTCCGTTGATTCAATCGTAGAAACGGTGGGATCGGCTTCGTACCCCTTTTTTGCGTAGTTGATCGGCGGCGTAATTTTCTTCAAAACGGTGCCGGAAACATTCGCGAGCGTCGTGCCCTCAGGAACGAAAATCTGCACGTAATCCTGGTTCGTCGCCCGGTACCATGAATACGGGCTTTTCACACCGTTGTGCTTCCGCGTTACGACAAGGTGTCCTGTCATCGTGCCGTCCGGATTGATTTGCGCAGTATAGGTGACCGTGCTTGAAACATATAAGTCCGATTTCCCACCGTTTATGTTTGCATCCACGACCGCAAGGTAATCGCCGTTGAATTTCTGTGGCAGTGCATACACCGCACCCGAAGCGCCGTTCGCGTCCGCAACGGCTTCCATCGCCGGATCTTTGAAATACACCATCACGTCTTTCTTTGTTATCCAATCAAGCGCCGCAGCGAACAAGGCATCGTGCCCATCCGCAGTTGAAGAAGCAAGCGCTGCGAAAATCGCTTTTGAAAGATCGCCGATGACCTGCTTGGGATAGGTGGCGGACGACGACTGACCGCTTTGAACGATCTTTTGAACCTGAATGAGGAAATTATCCGCCGTGAAGGTCGTCGTCGGTTTCCCGGTCACAATCGGACCCGTGACGGCCAAGAGATCCCCGATCACCTTCGGCGAGATCGCAACGGCGCCATCAAACGTCGTGGAAGTATTTGCGTAAAGGGCCGATCCCTCAAAAAAAGCGATGGTTTTTGAGGCAGAGGTGGGGAAATCAAAAAACCAGTTCGCATCTGCCGGCCGCCATCTTGTCACCTCAAGCTGCAGCGGCTTCGGAGGAATAATGTTGCGATTGAATGCCGCGTCAACGTCCGCAATATCATGAACGGCGATGTCGGTTATGGTGCCGCTCGCAATCGTAACATCCGCATAGCTTCCAAGAAATCCTCCCGCGGGACGCATCTCCGAAGGATTTTCCAAAAGCACAAGGAAATGATGGGGACGCGGATCGGAGAGCCAAGGCAAAAGAACGTCCAGCGCGTTCTTTGCACTCTCAACCTGCGTCTTGAGCGAAAGATAAAAATCGTTGCCCCCGAACGAGGAAAGCCCTCCGAACAACGATGCCGTGCCCGTTAGTTGATCGCTTGCGGCATCAATCGTACCTAACGTATCGCGTATACGGCCAAGGTCAGCAACGAAAGGCCCTCCCTCACCGGTCGTAAAAAACCCGTACGAGCTTGACGCCACGTCGCTCACCTCTTGCGCAAAAAGCGTGAGCTGATTGGAAAGATTGACGAGCGACGTGATGGCGCCGCCTCCTCCCCCCAAAAGAGACCCGAATGTTTTCACTGCGGCGCCAAGATTGCCCGAGGGAAGATCCCGCAAAGAAGAAAATTTCTGTGCGGCAGACTGGGGATCAAAATTTTGAAGATCTTCCACTCCCAAGCGAAGCGTCCCAAGGCTTGTGGAAAACGAAGAGGCCACCTTGGCGCGGATGAGGTAAAAAGAAACAATTGAGCCGCCAACAAAAAGCACGACAAGCCCCGCAATCCCCCATACGATACCTTTGGGGAGGCGAGGCCTGCGGGGCAGCAGACTTTCTTTCTCCAACGCCTCGTCTTTAGGTTCCTGTTTGATAACTTTCACAAGGTCGCTGGGACGAATTTCCTCGTCTTTGCGCGGCGGCGGAACGATATCTGGCATAATTGTATTGTACCATCATCTCTTTGGAACCCATCTCACATGTAGGTGTTTGTATGTTCCGAGCCAGTTTCGTGCGAGAATAGCGAATTCCGACGAAGGAATACCTATTGGTATTTCAAGGAGGAATTCGCTTTTCGTAGCCGAAACTGGCCGGAAGAGACAAATATCCTACATGTGAGATGGGTTCTACGCTATAATATAAGCAATGTTCAAGAAAACTTCTTCTTGTCTTGCGTGGTGGACGCTCGCCCTCGTTTGCCTCGCTTCTTTCTCGCTCATGTTGTGGGCCTCGCGCACCGACTCGGCTATTATGGACGAGCTCGCGCACATTCCGGCAGGCTACGGCTACGTGCACAATCTTGACTACCGCCTGAATCCCGAGCATCCGCCGCTCATAAAGGCGCTCGCGATGTTGCCCACGCTTTTCTTAAACCCCACCTTCCCGGTCCAAAGCGACGCATGGCAGAATCAGGTGAACGCGCAATGGGATGTCGGCGCGCAATTCCTCTATCAAATGGGCAATGATGCGAACACGATCATCCAAACCGCGCGCATTATCCCGATTTTGATCACGCTTCTCGTCATACTCTTTATCTATCTTCTCGCGCGCGGACTCATGGGCAACTGGTGGGCGCTTCTGCCCGCAGCACTCTTCGGACTTGATCCCACTGTCCTTGCGCACGGACACTACGTGACGACGGACGTCGGCGCCGCCTTTGGCGTTATCTTCGCCACGTACTACTTTTTGAAGTTCGTGGAATCACCATCCACGAAACATCTTTGGTACGCCGGCCTTTCTTTCGGCGTCGCGCAGATCACGAAATTCTCCACGCCGTTCCTCGTGCCGCTATTCATTTTTCTTGCCTTCGTGCTCTGGCTCCGCAACGTCATCACCGAACACGGCACAATGGAGCAGTCACGGCGTTTCAAAACATTTCTTATGCGTGATCTCCGGTGGCTGTGGCACCTTATTCTCATCTTCGCGATCGGCTACGTGTTCATCGTCTACCCGATCTATTTCCTTTTCACTGTCAATTATCCCATCGCAAAACAAGTCTCCGATACGCAGTTCATTCTTGGTTCTTTCGCAAACGGTCCCACGCCCGCGGGCGCGCACTGCGCAGGCTTGCGCTGTCTTGCCGACCTTGATATCTGGATGGCCAAAAGTCCCGTACTGCGGCCGCTCGCGCAATATATGCTTGGGATCCTTATGGTGTTCCAACGATCCGCCGGCGGCAATACTATCTACTTCCGGGGCGAAGTGCGCGGTGCCGGCGGCCCAGAATATTTCCCTCTCCTCTTCCTCCTTAAAGAGCCCATCCCCACGCTCATTATTGTGCTCGTGGCACTCGTGCTCGCCGTCTGGTGGATGATCAAGCGCGATTCGTACCTTGGCCGACGCCGGGGGCAACGCATTTTGGATTACATCGGCGTGAACCTTCCGGAATTCGCCATGGTGTCGTTCATCGTACTCTATTGGGGCTACAGCATGCAAAGCCCGTTGAATATCGGCTTCCGCCATTTGATGCCCACGCTTCCTTTCATCTATATCCTTGCCGCCGGCGTCTGGAAAAAGTGGATCACGAATATCACTTTCCGCTTCCCGCCCTCGGGCAACGCGACGCTCACCTCAATCGGCGCATCCATCGGTGCCGCGGCAAAATCCTTTGCGCGAGCAAGCATCAAATATTTGATCCTTATCGTTTTGGTTGTTTGGCTTTTCCTTGAAACCCTTTTCGCTGCGCCATATTTCCTTTCCTATTTCAACGAACTCGGTGGCGGCATTTGGAACGGCTATCACTACGTGACCGACTCAAACTACGATTGGGGGCAAGATCTTTTGCGATTGCAGACATGGGTTACCGCGCATCCCGAAGTGGACAAGATTGCCGTGGACTACTTCGGCGGCGGAAACCCGCACTATTACTTGGGGAACAAGGAAGTGGATTGGTCCTCCTCTAAGGGCAATCCCGCGGATCAGGGCATCCACTGGCTCGCCATTTCCGTAAATACGCTTGAAGGCGCGATTCAGCCGCTCGCTCCTAACCAAACCCGTAACGCCTCCGACACCTATTCGTGGCTCATGGCACTACGGCCTCCTGCGTCCGGTATGGGCAGCGTCCCCGCCCCGGACTTCCGTGCCGGTACCTCAATCTTCATTTACCATCTTCAATAAGAAGTTGATTTAGTTTTTCCGATTTTCCCAAAGAAAATTCACCTTTGGTTTCGTCTCATGCAAATCTTTCCATAACTGGATTCGAACAACTTTTAAAAACGTGCTTGGTTCTCACCGAAGACAGGAGGATTATGAGCTCATTTATAATACGCGCGGTTCTCCACCGTGAAGTCAATGTACGCTAAATTATCAAAGCCGGGTTTTGCCATCAAGCTTTGGAGCACCGCGAGGTCTTCGTCCGCCGGAAAGCGCAAACTGAAATGGAGCGTGGGGCCGTCGTAGGTCGCGACGTCAATTTCCTGGAGGCCGATGTCTTTGAGCGCCACGTCGTCCACCTGCACGCCGCTCGCCCGAATCACGTTCATGATGGAGACAAAATTCGGCACGAACTCGTCCGGCAGGACCTTGTTATTGAGACCGCGGCCGCTTTGGGAATAATCGTGGATGGCGAACATCAAGCTCCCCTGCGTATCAAACGTCCTCGCAAAAAGAACTCCCTGGCTATCAAACCAATAACAGTTCTCGTTTCCCAATGCCGCGGTGCCAGATGCGACCGCCGCGGGCGCGAGCGATCCGGAAATGCCGGAGACGAAGCACCATATCCCGAACGGCGCGCGCTCTGCCACCTCTATAGTAACCGTACGCGAAAAATAATCCTTTGCGAGCGCGACCGACGCAAGCTGCGGGATGAATACAAGGTCGCTCGTTGCGAGCGTGCTCGGCCAGATGAGCATATTGTTGATGCCGAGGAGTGACTTCAAAAAATTATGGTCGCGGAGCACGCTTGACTGGAGCAACGTCGTCACGCTGTCGGAAGATACCGCGTTATTTCCCGTGATTGTGATGTTTTTTATACGAAGCCACGGCGAACGGAACGCAACCCATGCTGTGCCGAGCGCAAGAAAAAAAACGAATGCGCACGCAAGAATGGCGTATGCGTACCGCCGTCGCCTTTTGCGCTTTTTCTGTTTGTCGGAGAGGTATGCGCCAAGTTCCATATGCCTATATAATGATAATAACACTCTATGAGAGCTTTGTTCCGCAAATTAAGAGGCCTGCGGTTCCGCTATGAGCCGCTCATCATTATCGTCATCTATCGCGACCGGATTCTCCACAACCTCCGGCAATTTCAGGTGGCAAATCCGGGCGTCGCAATCGCTCCTGTGCTCAAAAGCAATGCGTATGGCCACGGCCTTGTCCAGGTTGCAAAGATTCTTGACGACCAATCGCTCCCCTTTCTGTGTGTGGATTCGTACGTGGAAGCGCTCATTTTGAGAAACGAGGGCGTGCGCACGCCGCTGCTCATCCTCGGCTACACGCCGCTCCCGAACATTCTGCGGAGCACGTTGAAGAACGTGTTATTCAGCGTCACAAGCCTCCCCGAACTGCAGCGGCTCTCCCTCGTGCAGCGGCATCCCATCACCATTCACCTTAAAATTGACACCGGCATGCACCGACAGGGCGTCCTCCCTGAAGAACTGGGAGAAGCGCTCTGCATCGTGGGCCGTAGCAAACACATCACGTTTGAGGGAGTGTATTCCCACCTTGCCGACGCCGACACTCCGAAATCCGCGCTCACAAAGATACAGATCAAGCGATGGAATGCCGCCGTACGCGAGGTCCGCGAGGCAGCGAGTGTGCGCTTTTTCCATCTGGCGAACACCGCCGGAAGCCGCTACGCCCGCGAGATTGACGCGAATATGATGCGCCTCGGCATCGGCCTCTATGGCATAAACACGAGCTTGGACCGTACCATGGACCTCCTGCCCGCACTTGAAATGAAAACATGCATCACATCGGTGCGAAAGATCGCGGCCAGCGAGAGCGTCGGCTACAACGCGGCCTTCAAAGCCAAACGCGCGATGACTGTTGCCACGATCCCCGTCGGCTACGCGGAAGGCATTGACCGCCGGCTTTCAAATCGCGGCACGGCCACCGTAGCCGGCGTCCCCTGCCCCTATGTCGGCCGCATCAATATGAACATGACTTCCATTAACGTCTCGCGAGTTCCCTATCCACAGATAGACGACGAAGTGCTCGTCGTGAGCGCCGAGCGCGGCGCGCCGAACTCCGTAGAAAACATGGCAAAGCTCTGCGGGACGATCCCGTACGAAATATTCATCCGTCTTCCCGCGCAGATACGGAGAATCGTCTACCCGTAGCGGATTCCAGTCTGAATTCAACTGGCTGCTCAAAGGTGCGGTATCCAGACGGTCAATCCTGTCTCTTCCCAACCGCAAAGTAGAGCCAGATCCGAAATACACCGATCACAAGCACATACCAGCCAAAGATGACGCCGAGGGGAATCCCTAAGATGCTTTGGTTAAGCACCGGCAGGTTCTGATATTTCCACTCAAAAACGCCGACATTGGGAAATTCGTGAAGCATAACCGAAAGAAGTGCGGTAGCAACGAGAATCAGAACCCAATGCAGCCAATGGGCAATATGGTACCAGAACTTAATGGTGGCAACGACCGGCCAACCAAGGGCTACTACGAACATGAAAACTCTGTAGCCAAGGCCAACATTGACAAGGAGAAGGAGTGGCGAGGTAAAGATAAGAAAGTAAAGAAGATAAACCCAAAGGATATCAACCGCATCTACCACGCGGTGCACAGTTGTCTTCTGTCTGCTGATGAAATGAAATCGCTCACCAAAAAGCGCGGCGAGGAAATAAACCAGCTCTAAAACCGCGAGACCGCCGAAAGGATAAATAACGAGGAGCAACCTTAGCCAATCCCACACTGAATTGTAATATGGATAACTCCAGAAACCCGTGAGCCGCTGTCCAATGATAAAATCAACGAAAAAGGTAAGAACGACAATCTGAAGATAGAAAAAGAAAAATGAGCGGAATTTATTTCTGAAAAGCCATAAGCTCGTATCATGCCGATAATTGAGCGAGGCGAGCGCCAACCAGAAGAAGAAAACAAACCCCGCGTACCAAAAGTGGAATCCCCGGAAGGCGGAGAACATGAATAACAGCCAGCATACCGTGGCGCAGAATGCGACCACCCTACCATACTTGTACATGCCGGGCATATCTCCAGATACGTAGATTATAGCTCATTTCCTATCGTCCCCCGATACCCGCGCGCATAACCATTGATCCAGACGGGTGAGTTTTATCTCACAACGCAACACGCTTCAGTTTTGCGGCTTTCCCAAACCACTTGCGGGACAACCGCACATACGCCGGCGTGATATCGGTAACGAGGAGTTCCCTTTTGCGCTTTTTGCCGAGCTGCGAATCTATCTCGGGATGGCGTCTTAAATAATCTTTTAGCTTGCGCGGAATGAGTTCGTCCTGGGAAATCACAGGAACGCCGGCTATCTTTTGGATCATTTTTTTGAGAGCCGGATAATGCGTGCATCCTAAAACGATCTTTTCTACTTTTTTCCGCGTGAGCGGCGCGAGATACGCGTGTACAATCGGTCCCGCCCAACGCAGCCCGTCGTTTTCAACCAAAGGAACGAGCAACGGCGCCGCGTTTTGGAAAACCTTCACACGCGGATTCAGCTTGCGCGCCTCGCGCACATATGTCCCCGACCGGACAGTGCCCGCGGTGGCGAGCACGCCGAGCCGCTTTACGTGTGGATCCGCTCGCCCAGCACCATTTTCTTTCAAAAAATGGTGCTGGGCGAGCGCCTCTTCCACGGTGGGGATGATCACGCCGAGCACCCTGCGCGTGGGATAATGCCGGGGGAGATATTGCCGCTGGATTTTGCGAAGCGCCTCCGCGGAAGCCGTGTTGCATGCGACGATAATAAGCCCGCAATTTTTCACGCGGAAAAGATATCCCACCGCCTCTTCCAAAAAACGGTGTACAGTTTCGGGAGAGCGATTGCCGTACGGCACCCGCTGCGTGTCGCCGAGATAAACGTAATCATATTGCGGAAGTTCGCGCGCCAAAGCCCGCATGATGAACAATCCGCCGAGGCCCGAATCAAATACGCCGATCTTCATCCAATCACGCTCTTTCCAACGTATTTCTGCAACACCTTCGGCACCTCAACCTTGCTGTCTTTCGTCTGATAATTTTCCAAGATTGCCATGAAAATCCGCGGACTAGGAAGCGCCGTGTTGTTGAGCAAGTACGCGTACTTTTTGTTTCCCGCGGCGTCGACGTACTTCACATTTAACCGGCGCGCCTGCCAGTCCAGAAAATCGCTCGCCGAACCGGTTTCCGCCCAGCGCTTGCTCGCGGGAAGCCATGCTTCCAGATCAAATGCGCGATATTTCCCCGGGCTCATGTCGCCCGAGCAGAGCTGTATGCGCCGATAGGGCAGTCCGAGCTCTTCGTGCATCTCGCCGGAAATCGTCGTCATCTCGTCCTGAAGCTTGTTCGCTTTTGGAATGTCGGCTTCGGCGACCACCACCTGTTCCACTTTCATAAATTCATGGACCCGGTACATCCCCTTCACGTCCTTTCCGTAGCTGCCTATCTCGCTCCGATAGCACTGGCTATACCCGCACACTTTGATCGGCAGATCTTCCGCCTTGAGCGTCTCGTCGGCAAAGTATGCGAGGAGCGACGGCTCCGCAGTCCCCACGAGGAATTTCTTCTCGCGGCTCAATTCCCCGCTCGCTTCCCTGTCCGAGGTTGCTATCTGATAAATCTCATCAACCGCCGGATCGTACTCAAATCCTTTGAAATAGCCGCTGCCGAAGAGCGCGAAGCCCTTCACGAGCGTCGGCGGGATCATCGGCTTGTATCCCTTTTCCACCATCTTATGCAGGGCGTACATCATGATGCCCATGGTCAAAAGCGCCCCGTCGTTCTTCACGTAATAGCCGCGAAAGCCCGCGACTTTTGTCCCCCGCTCAAAATCCAGAATATCCAACGACGTGCCGAGCTCTATGTGGTCTTTTGGCGTGAAATCAAATTCCCTTTGCTTCCCCCAGCGATAGATCTCGGGATTGTCCTCGCCGCTCTTCCCGATCGGCGTGTCGGGCGAAATAATATTCGGCACGAGCGCCATCAGTTCATTAAACTCCCGCTCTCGCGTCTTTAGTTCCTCCTCTTCGCTCTTGAACTGCGCCTTCAACTTCCTTGCCTCCTCGCGGTCTTTTGTTGTTTTCTGCTTCGCGCGCAATCCCTCGGCGGCCTGGATGCGCTCCCGCCGCGCCTTGTCCACGCGGAGAAGCTCGTCAATCACCTTCGGATCCAAATTCTTTTTTGCCGCAACGTCCTTCAGGAGCTCTGCGTTCTCGCGGATAAATTTGATATCCAACATATTGATTTTCATTCTATACCATTGAATGCGAAAGGTGAAGCTTGAAGATGCTGGGTTTCTGGCTTACAATGGCTATACATGCCGAAATCTGAAACCGCACCATCCTTGGATGCCATCCGCCACTCGCTTGCACACTTGCTCGCGGCGGCGGTTTTGAAAGAATTTCCGGACGCGAAACTCGGCATCGGCCCCACGATCGAGAACGGCTTTTATTACGACTTCCTCCTCCCACACACGCTCGCGCCGGAGGATTTGAAGACGCTTGAGAAAACGATGCGCGAATTCGCGAAAAAGAACCTGCTGTTCACGGGCGAGGAGATTTCTGCCGCCGATGCAAAAAAGCTATTTGCAAAACAACCGTTCAAACTGGAGCTTATCAAAGAACTCGCAGATGCCCATGCGGATGCCCGCGGGAAGGTTTCCGTCTATCGCACGGGCGAGATTTTTTTGGATTTGTGCCGCGGAGGTCACGTCCCGAACACGAAAGAAATTCCGCTGGACGGGTTCAAGCTGGATAAGATTGCGGGCGCCTATTGGCGCGGGAGCGAGAAAAACCCAATGCTCCAGCGCATCTACGGCCTCGCGTTCGGGAGTAAAAAAGAGCTGGAGGACTTCTTGAACCTCCGCGAGGAAGCCGAGAAGCGTGATCACAAAAAGCTTGGCCAGCAACTGGATCTTTTTACGTTTTCGGACCTTGTGGGGCCGGGGCTCCCCCTTTGGACGCCGCGCGGCACGCTCCTCCGCAATCTTTTGGACGATTTCGTTTGGGAACTCCGCGAAAAGCGCGGCTACGTGCAAGTGGACATTCCTCATCTCGCCAAAAAAGAGCTTTATGAAACAAGCGGCCATTGGGAAAAATTCAAAGATGATCTTTTCAAAATAACGACGCGCGAGGGGCGCCTCTTCGTTATGAAGCCGATGAACTGCCCGCACCACGTGCAGATCTACGCGCGCCGGCAATGGAGCTACCGAGAGCTCCCGCAGCGATATGCCACGACGACCAAAGTATATCGCGACGAGCAATCGGGTGAACTCGCGGGGCTCACGCGCGTCCTCGCGATCACGCAGGACGATGCGCATGTCTTCTGCCGCGAGTCGCAGGCCAAAGAGGAATTTGGGAAAATCTGGGATATCGTGCACGAATTCTATGGCGCCTTCGGTTTTTCGCTTCGCGTGCGGCTCTCACTCCACGACCCGGCGCATCCCGAAAAATATCTGGGCGACGCGAAACGATGGAAGCAGGCGGAAACCATGCTCCGTGAGATCGCCGCGGAGAAAAAAGCGGATGCATTTGACGGCGTGGGCGAAGCGGCGTTCTACGGCCCTAAGTTGGACTTCATGGCAAAGGATGCCCTTGGCCGCGAACACCAGGTGGCGACCATCCAGTTGGACATGAACATGCCGGAGCGTTTTGATCTTTTCTGCGTAAACGAAAAGGGCGAGCATGAGCGAATCGTGATGATCCACGCCGCCATCATGGGTTCTATTGAACGGTTCCTCGGCGTGCTCATTGAACACTTTGCAGGCGTCTTCCCTGTGTGGCTTGCGCCCGTGCAGGCGACGGTGCTCCCGGTCAGCGAAAAATTTTCCGAGTATGCGAGGAAGGTTTGCAAAGCGCTCGTGACCGCAGGGATTCGCGCCGAACTTTCCGAAGCGAACGAATCGCTCGGCAAGCGCATCCGCGAAGCGGAACTCATGAAAATCCCCTATGTCCTTGTGGTCGGCGAAAAAGAACAAAAAAACGGCACGGTGGCCGTACGGACGAGAAAAGGAGACGAGGGCGCACAAAAACTTGAACTTTTCGTAAGGAAAATCGGAAATGAAATAGAAAAAAAGGTTCTATAAAAGGAAAGGCCCGGGGGCAGACAGTCATGCTCAACTGTCTGATCCATCCCGGGCTTGGGCTTTCGCCCACGGAAAACACATGAGGGTAAGGACGAGCTGGTTAGAATTACGAAAAAAACTGAATTAGAATTTTCCACAGAAAGCCCGCCCTTTCTTCTAAAATCAATTTTACCGTACATACGAAGTTAATGTCGAGCAAGGCCCGTGGAACCGTTATCGCCATCCTCGGCCCTACCGCAAGCGGCAAAACTGCGCTCGCGGTCGCCGTCGCCAAAAAGTTCAATGGCGAAATTGTTTCCGCCGACTCGCGGCAGATCTATCGCGGGATGAACATCGGTACGGCAAAACCGACGAGTTCGGAGCGGCGCGCCATCCCCCACCATCTTATTGATATAAAAAATCCGGACGAGCACTACACGGTTGCGGAATATAAGGCGGATGCCATTGCCGCAATCAAAAACATTTTGCGGAGAAAAAAACTGCCTATTCTTGTCGGTGGCACGGGATTGTATGTAAAAGCAGTACTGGACAATCTTGACATTCCGAAAGTAAGCGCGAATCCAAAGCTCCGCGCCGCAATTGAAAGCGAAATTAAGAAAAAAGGTCTCGCCGCGGTTGCAAAAAAGCTCGTGGCGCTCGATCCTGAAGCGGCGAATATTGTAGACATGAAAAATCCGCGGCGCGTCGTGCGGGCGCTTGAGGTTGCGCTCGCGACCGGGAAACCATTCACCGCCCAGCGCAAAGCGCGCCCGCCACTTTTTGACGCGCTCAAAATCGGCCTCAACCCCCCGCCGGACGAGCTCCGCAAACGCATTAACGCCCGCGTGGACCGAATGATGCGCACCGGACTCCTCAAGGAAGTCAAACGGCTAGTGAAAAAATATGGCGTGAATTGCGAGGCACTCAACGCCATTGGTTATCGTGAGATCATTGATTGCCTTCACGGAACGATCTCGCTCGAAGATGCGGTGGCGCGGATCAAAACCAACACGTGGCGCTATGCCAAGCGCCAGATGACGTGGTTCAGGAAAGATCGCGAGACCCACTGGACAAGAAATTTTCCGCGGTATTGAAAAGGCGGGGACACGTACTCGTACATCCCCGCCCCCTCGCTGGCTCTTCCCTTTGACTAGCTTACGCTATCGAAGAAAGAGAATACACGTGTTTCAGGCGGTAAGCTGGAGAAGCTCAGGAGTGTGGCGTTGAACCTCTTTTGCCCCTCCGCTTCTGTACGGTCCTGCGGCGACGATGTCGCCGCCCGACCATCTCGCCCGCAGCCTTCTCGCGCGAGCAGCTGCGTCGCGCAATTATAGCAGGCTTTGGGTCCCCTTGAGGAACAGTTTGAACAGTTTTCTGAACATTCCTCCATACTAGCCTTCTCCCTTCCACAGTGGATAAGGCAACTCTGGCTACCCTAATCCCATTATCCCCTTTTGAGATTTTTTGTAAACCCCACACAAACATTGCCTATTTCACCAAGTGTCGTTCAAAAAGTTCTTTGAGCGTCGCGGGTTGCGCGCGGCCCTTCAATTTTCCCATTGCCTTGCCGATCAAGAATTGCAGGCTCGCGGTCTTGCCTTTTTTGTAATCAGCGGCGGCGGCAGGATTTTCTACAATCACAACCCGAACCACTTCGCCGATTTCCTTTTCGTCATCAAAAACATTGATGCTTTCGCTCTTCACAATCTCCTCCGGATCGTCGCCGGTCGCAAACATCCTCGCAAGCATATCCTTCGCTTGGCGACTCGTTATTTTCTTTTCTTCAATGAGCGCCGTAAGATGCGCGAGATGTTCCGGCTTCACTTTCAACCCTGAGAACGTCACACCATCCTCGTTCATCAGGCCGCGCAGGTCGCTCGTAAGATAGTTATAAAGCGTCGCAGCGGCGCTCGCGGGCAAACGCTCGCCCGGCAATTGCTCGCGGAGCTCCGACGCCGCTTCTTCAAAATAATCCGCGACAAGAAGGTCGGAGACCAAAATTTCCACCTGGGGCGCGGCGAGGCCGTATTCCCGCGCAAACCGTTCTCTCTTTTGCGCGGGAAGTTCCGGCAACGTCTCGCGCAGCTTTTCGGGCTCGAATGCGGCGGCCTCAAACGGCGGAATGTCCGGCTCGGGGAAATAGCGGTAATCATGCGCCTCTTCTTTTGACCGCTGTGAAACGGTTTTTTGCTTCGCTGCGTCCCAGCCGCGCGTTTCTTGCACCAACTTTTCGCCGCGCTCCAAAGCCTCTTCCTGCCGCTTGAGTTCGTACCCCACCGCATCGTGCACCGCCTTGAACGAATTGATGTTCTTGAGCTCCGTCTTGGTACCCATGTCCAGGCTCACGTTCGCCTCAATGCGCATCTCCCCTTTTTCCATGTTGGCGTCCGAAACGCCGAGGTAACGCAATATGAGCTGAAGCTCGCGCGCGAAAGCAGCCGTATCATCCGCACTATGCAAGTCCGGTTCTGTCACAAGTTCCATCAGAGGCACACCGGAACGATTGTAATCCACGAGCGAAGCATCGTCCGCGTGCACGAGCGTTCCCGTGTCTTCTTCCAAGTGGACCCGCCGGATACGAACGCCCATTAATTCGCCGCCGTGGATGAGCGGCTTGTCGTACTGCGAAATCTGATAGCCCTTCGGGAGGTCGGGATAGAAATAATTTTTGCGGTCAAACTTGGTGACCGCGTTCGCGTGTCCGCCGAGCGCGAGCCCGGTCTTCATCGCATACGTGATTGCCTGTTTGTTCGGCACGGGCAACGTTCCCGGATGCCCGAGACACACCGGGCAAACATTCACGTTGGGACGCGTTTCCTCCGAGACATTGCACGAATCACAGAACATCTTCGTCCGCGTTTTCAGTTCCGCGTGAATCTCCAAGCCGATGGTCGGTTGATGCCCTGCCATTGGCTTGATTATCCACGATTTGCAGAGCGAAGTAAAGTTTGCGCGGCTAATGCGTGTCAGCCTAAAACTTTTTGGACAACTTGCCACACAAGGCCGTGGATCTCGTCCGGCGAAAGAAGGACGCCTCTCGGCGCGCATTCAATCACTTCAAATTCTCTCGGAAAAAGCGCGGCGATTTCCAGGTATACCTCCTCCGCGCGCTTCTGGTACGCAAAGTCCGCCTCGTGGAGGTCACGCGCTTCAGTTTGGCTCCCACTTCCTAAGTGGCCCCGCGCGTGGCTCTTCCCGGCATGTTGGTAAGAAATTTCCGCGGGCACATGAAGCACAATGTTCACATCCGGCTTCGGTATGCCGAAAGTTTCGTATTCAAGCGCGTGGAGCCAGCGATAAAATTCTTCGCGCTCGTCTTCGTGAGGGATCTTCGCCCCTTGATACGCCATGCTGGACGCGACGTAGCGGTTCGCGAGAACGACCCTTTCCTCGCCCAACCACTGAAGGATTTTCAATTTGACGTCAAAGCGATCCACGGCGAAAAGGATAGATGCCGCATGCGGCCCGAGGTCGCCGCCATATTTCCCGGTGAGATATTTCTCCACGAAATACGAAGACGGTTCGCCGTACTGCGGGAAGTCCAGCGTCCCCATTTTTGTGCCTTCGGGTAATGCGAGCACCAGCCGCTCAAACTGCACGGTCTTCCCCGAACCGTCCGTTCCCTCTATCACGATGAACTTGCCCCTGGCCGCCATGGCGATTTATCTCATTATATACCTTTTTGCGGAGGACCGGCTTATTAAAATTTTATTAAAGAACCTTTGACATTTCGGTAGCTTGCCTCAAACTGGAAGCATGGAAAACGGCAACGAAATGGTTACAAAAAGTATGTTCCTGGAAGGCATGGATCACCTTGCCTGTTTAGTGAACAAGGGATTTGTGGATATAGAAAAGCGGATGGCCACTAAAGACGAACTTGGTTCGCTTAAAGAAGATCTCCACGCCCTCACGGAACGCGTGGAAAATCTTGAAAAGGACATGCGTGGGGTTTTCCAACGCTTTGATGCGCTCTTCATTGAGCTTCGCGAGATACGCGAGGAGATCAAAGAAATTGTACCCGTGCCGATGTGCTGGACCTTCAGGTCCGCGTGAGCGCGCTGGAGAAAAAAGTTCGAAAGGTGGCTTGACCCGCCTTTAATCCATCACCTCTATCCCCATGTTCCGCGCGGTGCCGCGGATGATTTTTTCCGCCGCGTCCAGATTGTCGGTGTTTAAGTCAGGCAGCTTCTTTTCCGCGATATGCCGCACATCTGCCTTTGTTACCTTTCCCACCTTCGTTGTGAGCGGATTCCCGGAGCCCTTTTCAATGCCAGCAGCTTTTTTCAAGAGCGCCGCGGCGGGTGGGGTCTTTAAAATAAATTTGAAACTTCGATCTTCGTAAATAGTAATAAGCGCCGGTACCACATCCCCCTTCATATCCTTTGTGGCGTCGTTGAACTGCTTGCAGAACTCCTGCAAGTTGATGCCCTGCGGGCCCAGAACCGTGCCCACTGGAGGCGCTGGGTTTGCCGCCCCCGCCGGAAGCTGCAACTTCAAAGTTGTTTTTACTTTCTTTGCCATGTGAGGGTAAGGCTACCAAAACGTCGAACAAAAATCAAGATGGGGTAATAAAAAAACGCCCAGGTGTGCTGCGGCACTTTGACGGCATTTGTCTTACCCATGACGGCAAAGTGCCGCAGCACACCTAGAATGGAATGTCTTCCGGCTTAACTTCCCCCTCTTCAAGGTTGATAGTGGGAATTTCTTCCTGCGGAGGCATTGGCGCCTCTTTCGCGTCCCCTGGCACGCCGCCTTGGGCCACGTCACCTTTGCCGATCACACCAGCACCACGCGCGCCACCACCCTGGCTGGCTCCGTACGGTCGCGGACCGAGTTGCATGCGCTCCGCCATGATTTCCGTCGTCCGCCGCTGCCCACCCTGCTTGTCAGTCCAACTCCGCGTCCGAAGGCGACCCTCTATAAGAACCGTGGCGCCCTTCACAAGAAACTGGCTCGCAATCTCCGCCTGCCGTCCCCAAAGCACCGCATTGTGGAATTCGGTCTCCTCTTGTTTTTGACCGTTCTTATCGGTCCACACGCGGTTCGTTGCCACGCCAAGCGTCGTCACGGACTGCCCGCCGGGCGTCGTCCGCAATTGCGGATCAGCCGTCACCCTCCCCACGATGATCACTTTATTTAAATCCATGCTTCTATTCTAGCACATCAGTCATTAAAAACATCTTAAAGAAAACTTGACAGCGGCTTGGGCGACTTCGTCTTCGCAGGAGCCCAAACACGAGCAGTGCATCCCTGGGTCACCCCAAGATTTCTTCTATCTTCTTCTCCAGCGCTTCGTTAGAAAGCGGACGGGGTGCCGAAGGTCTGGATTCGGGAGATATCCTCCCGCGTTTCGGCGCGTGGAACGGGAACGACGGCATAGCCGTGGGTTCCCGTTGTACGGCGACGGGAGATGCCACGATAATCATTGAACGAATCACATCCGGCTGCGTGCGGAGGTCGCGTTCAAGATTTTTTGCATCTTCTCCCCGCGCCGCAAATACGCAGGAAACAAAGACGGCCTCTGTGTTTCCTTTAATCTTGTATGCAAGCGCGATTTTTTTTGCGCGTGGCTCCGCGACTACCTCGCCGCTATGTTGACGGACAAGCTCCATCATGCGCGCCGCGTCGTCCTCGCTTTTGAGGAGAAGCGTAAGTTCGTAGGTCTTTGTATCCTTTTCCGTTTCTACGTCGTTCATAGTGTGGTCAGTATAAGGGAAGCGCTGCGGCCTGTCCAGTTATGATTGGACTCCGATTGCTGGTTCCTCCTCCGCTTCGGTTTCGTGGAGTACCGTGCGCACCGACTCCTTGGCACCCGCGGGAATAAGGCGCCCGATGATGACGTTCTCCTTTAGGCCGCGGAGCCGATCCACTTTTGCCTCAATGGCGGCCTTCACAAGCACGCGCGCCGTGTCCTGGAACGACGCTGCCGAAAGGAAACTCTCTGACGAGAGCGCGATGCGCGTGATGCCCAAAAGCACCTCGTCCGCCTTCGCGGGACTGCCGCCCTGCTTCCTGATCTCGCGGTTCACTTCCAAGAACTTTGACTTCTCGGCAATCTCGCCCATCACGAAGTCCGGCGCGTCCCCGGCGTCGCGGATCTTCACGCGCGAGAACATCTGACGCACGATCATCTCAATGTGCTTGTTGTTAATGGTGGCACCCTCGGAAAGATAGATCTTTTGCACCTCATTCACGATATAGCGCGCGACCTCAAGCACGCCCCTGTGCTCGTAGAGCTCGTGGAGGTCCAGATTCCCCTCGGAAAGCTGGTCGCCCTTCTTGATTTTATCGCCCGCCTTGACATAGAGGACGGTGCCCCGCGGCACAGCGATCTCCTGTGCTTTCGCCTTCTTGGCCTCCGAAATGAAGCGGATGATCTTCTGCGGACCTTTGTCCTCTACGTTTTGCACCGTCCCATCAAACGGCGCAAGCACCGCGCGGCCCTTGGGCGAGCGCGCTTCAAAGATTTCTTCCACGCGCGGCAGACCATGCGTTATATCGGCACCCGCCACGCCTCCCGCGTGGAACGTGCGCATCGTGAGCTGTGTTCCCGGCTCGCCGATGGATTGCGCCGCGAGCACCCCCGCCGCGGCACCAAGCGACACTCTCGCATTCACACCGAGATCGTACCCGTAGCACGTCGCGCAAATGCCGTACAGCGCCTTACAGGTAATGGGCGAACGCACGGCGACCGCGTCAAGCTTGGATTGTTCAATGGCTTCAGCCGCCGCTTTGTCAACGATTTCCCCTCCCCGTACGACGATCTTGTGCCCGATCCGCACATCGTAGAGCGCCGTGCGCGAAAACAGCTTTGAAGAGAAACTTTGATTGAACTCCTTTCCGTCCGCCCGCAAGATTAGAATCCCTTCCTTTGTCCTGCAATCCTCTTCGCAGACGGTAAGATCCTGCGCCACGTCCACAAGGCGCCGCGTAAGATACCCCGCCTGCGCAGTTTTGAGTGCGGTGTCCGTTGTGCCTTTCCGCGCGCCGTGCGTAGAAATGAAATATTCCAAAACCGAGAGTCCTTCTTTCAACGAGGACCTCACAGGAAGTTCAATCGTTTCCCCTTTGGGGTTCTGCACGAGTCCTTTCATGCCCATCATTTGGATCGGCTGTGACCATGAGCCCCGGGACCCAGAATCCACCATTTGATAGATAGAGTTATCCGCGGGCAGGACGCCCGAAACCAATTTAGCGAGGCTGTTCTTTGCTTCATCCCACACGCTGATCACGCGCGCTTTGCGCTCTGCGGAGGTGAGCAATCCTTCACGGTGCTGTTCCTGAATTAGGTTTACTTCCTTGTCCGCTTTCCCCATAATCTCCTGCTTTTCCGCAGGAATGATCAGATCCGCCATCGCCCACGTGATGCCCGAAATCGTCGCGATTTCGAATCCAAGGAGTTTCACCTCATCAAGGACCGCGCGCGCGGTATCCAGACCGTGCACGTCAAGGATCTTCTCTATCATTTTCTTCAGTTTCCTGCTCGTCACGGTTTCATTCGCAAATTCCAGCTTCCCGCGAAGCGCCTCGTTAAAGACGAGGCGTCCGAGCGTCGTCGCCACCCCGTCCACGCGGATCGCCGTGTGGAGTGTGATTGCGCCGAACTCGTATGCAAGGAGCGCCTCCTGAATGCTCGTCATCGGCTTCGGTGCCGCCTGTTGCGACGAAGGGCGGGTGAGATAGTAAACGCCGAGGACCACATCCTTCGTGGGTGCAGCGATGAGCTCGCCGGTCGCGGGTTTCAAAAGCCCCTTGCCCGCGGACATGATCTCCACGGCTTCCTTCTGCGCGAGATCAGAGAGCGGCAGATGGACCGCCATCTGGTCGCCGTCAAAGTCGGCATTGAATGCGGTGCAGACAAGCGGCGGGATCTTTATCGCGAGCCCTTCCACGAGGAGCGGACGGAAAGCCTGCACGGAAAGCCGGTGGAGCGTCGGCGCACGGTTCAAAAGCACGCGTTTGTCTTTGATAATCTCTTCCAAAATCCCGAGCACCTCCGAGGTGTGCTCTTCAATGTAGCGCGAGGCGCTGCGGATATTGTGCGCCAAGCCGCGCTTGATGATCTCGCTGATCACAAACGGCCGGAAAAGTTCCAACGCCATCCGCTTCGGTAATCCGCATTCGTCAAGCTTCAGGTTCGGACCGACCACAATCACAGAGCGGCCGGAGTAGTCCACGCGTTTGCCCAAGAGATTTTGCCGGAACCGGCCCTGCTTTCCCTTCAACATATCGGCCAAGGAGCGCAAGGGACGCCGCTGCGCTGAGAGCTGTTGCGTGCCGAAACGGGCCGAATTGTCTATCAACGCGTCCACCGCTTCCTGGAGCATCCGTTTTTCGTTACGGATGATCACATCCGGCGCTTTGATCTCCAAGAGTTTCTTCAAACGGTTGTTCCGGTTGATGACGCGGCGGTAGAGGTCATTCAAATCGGATGTCGCGTAGCGGCCGCCATCCAGAGCAACCATCGGACGCAGGTCGGGCGGCAGGACCGGAAGTACCGTCATCACCATCCACTCCGGCCGCGAGCTGTTCCGGATCATTGACTTGAACATCTTGAGGCGCCGCAAGAGCTTGCTTTGCGCCAAGGGGTCCTTCGCTCCCTCAAGTTCCGCCTCAATCGCTTGCACTTCCTTCCGAAGATCCATTGTTTCCAAAATCTGTTTCACCGCCTCCGCCCCGCTTCCTGCCCGAAAGATATTCCCGAATTTGCGCGAGAGCGTGAAATATTCGTTCTCGGAAAGAATCTGGCCGACACGCAGGCGCTCCAAATATTCCTTCGTCGTGTCCGCCGCCTCAAGAATCTCTCCCTTCACGGTTTTGTCTTTATTGCCCACGGTTTTCAGCTTACCCTTTAGCTCGCGACCGAGCTCCGCGAGCGCTGCCTTCCGGTTCTCTTCTTTTATCTCCGTGATGATGTATGCCGAGTAGTATATGACGCGCTCCAGCTTCTGCGAAGAAACGTCCAAGGCCAGCGCGAGACGTGAGGGAATGCTCTTCAAGAACCAGATGTGGCCTACAGGCGCGGCAAGCACAATGTGGCCGATGCGCTCGCGCCGTACCGCCGCGCGCGTCACTTCCACACCGCACTTGTCGCACACAACGCCCTTGTAGCGGATGCGGCGGTACCGGCCGCAATAACATTCATAGTCTTTCGTAGGTCCGAAAATGCGTTCGGAGAATAAGCCATCCTTCTCCGGCCGCTGGGTACGGTAGTTGATCGTTTCGGGCTTCGTCACCTCGCCGTGCGACCACTTTAAAATATCCTCGGGCGACGCCACGCTTATTTTCAATGCCGAGAAATTATCCTTCCGTTCGGATTCCGTTTCATAGAGCGGCTGGATGTTGAACCCAAGCGATTTCAGTTCGTTCACGAGCACGTTGAACGATGCCGGTACGTTCGGCTCTTTGATAGTCTCACCGCGGATAATGGATTCGTATGCCGCCGCGCGGCCCAAGACGTCATCCGATTTTATGGTAAGCATTTCCTGGAGCGTGTGCCGCGCGCCGTAGCCTTCCAACGCCCACACCTCCATTTCGCCGAAGCGCTGGCCGCCGAACTGCGCCTTTCCGCCCAACGGCTGCTGCGTGATGAGCGAATACGGGCCGATGGACCTCATGTGCGCCTTGTCCTCCACGAGATGGTTCAGTTTCATCATGTAAATCTGCCCGACCGTCACGCGGTTCTCAAACGGCAAGCCGGTGCGGCCGTCATAAAGCCTCGCTTTGCCGTCTTCGGGGAGTCCCGCTGCACGCAGTTCCGCGCGGATCTGTTCTTCGGTCGCGGAATCCAACCCCGGCGTGATTGCGCGATAGCCCAATTTTGACGCCGCCCAGCCGAGATGGGTCTCCAAAATTTGTCCCAAGTTCATGCGCGAGACGACGCCCAGAGGATTCAAGACGATATCCACCGGTGTGCCATCTTCCAAATACGGCATGTCTTCCACGGCGCGCACCTGTGAGATGACGCCTTTATTGCCGTGGCGACCGGCAAGCTTGTCGCCTGCCTGCACTTTGCGCAGTTCCGCAATTTCCACCTGGATCCGGCGGATGATGCCCGGTTCCAATTTGTCGCCGCGCTCGCGGTCAAAAATCTTCACATTCACCACGCGGCCGATCTTCCCGTGCGGGAGCGTAAGCGACGTGTCCTTCACGTCGCGCGCCTTCTCGCCGAAAATCGCGCGCAACAGCCGCTCCTCGGACGTGAGCTCCGATTCTCCCTTCGGAGAAATTTTGCCGACCAAAATGTCGCCTGCTTTGACCTCGGCGCCGATGCGGATGATCCCCTCTTCGTCAAGATTCCTTAACTTATCTTCCGAAACGTTCGGAATATCGTAGGTTGTAACCTCGGGGCCAAGCTTCGTATCGCGGACGTCGTGCTCATAGCTGTCAATGTGGATGGAGGTGAAAAGGTCGTCGCGGACCACCCGCTCGGAAAGGATAATGGCATCTTCAAAATTCGCGCCTTCCCACGACACGAAGGCAACGAGCAGATTCTGGCCGAGTGCAAGGACGCCGTTCGCAATAGATGGGCCGTCGGCAAGGATTTCTCCTTTCTTCGCCTTCGCACCCGCGACGACGAGCGGCCGTTGCGAAATGCAGGTGAACTGGTTTGATCGTTTAAACTTTTCAAGAAGATAGTTCTTGGTTGTCCTCCCATATTTCATTTTGATGTGCGTGCCATCGGCTTCAAGTACTGTCCCGTTCTCTTCCGCAACCACCACATATCCCGAATCAAGCGCCACCTTTTCTTCCTCGCCCGTGGCAACGTAGGGCGCATCGGGCCTTACGGAAACGACGGCCTGCCGCTGCATGTTGGAACCCATGAGCGCCCGATTCGCGTCGTCGTGCTGAAGAAACGGAATGAGCGCGGTCGCGACGGACACAAATTCATGGGGTGCCACATCAATCAAATCAATCTCCTCTGGCGCGCACGTCCCCGGCTCCCCTTTGATGCGCGCCTCCACGGTCGCGCCTTGGAGCCGCCCGTTTTCGTCCCTTGGCGTGCCAGCGTGCGTGATCTTGTATTTTTCCTCTTCCGAAGCATCTAGCCACACAATTTCTTTCGTCACGAGGCCGCCCACCACCTTTGCGTACGGCGCCTCCAGAAACCCAAAATCGTTGATGCGCGTGTAGCTTGCGAGATAGTTGATCAAGCCAATGTTGGAGCCCTCCGGCGTCTGGATCGGACAGATGCGGCCGTAGTGCGAGCGGTGTACGTCGCGCACTTCAAAACTCGCGCGCTCGCGCGTGAGGCCACCAGGACCCAAGGCCGATATCCTCCGCTTGTGCTCCAACTCGGCAAGCGGATTCACCTGATCCATAAACTGCGAAAGCTGTGATGACGCGAAAAATTCCTTGATGACCGCGGCGATCGGGCGGAAATTCACGAGCTGCGCCGGCATCAAATTTTCTTTGTCTTCGGTGGACATCCGGTCCTGGATAATTCTTCGGAGCCGCGCTAGGCCGATGCGCAACCGCCCCTGCAAGAGTTCGCCGACCGCCTTCAGGCGACGGTTACCCAAGTGGTCAATATCATCTTCTTCCGCGTCCGGATCATTATTGAGCGCAATGATTTCCTTCACGATGCCGACAAGGTCTTCCTTGTCCAAAAGTTTGCTTTCTTTCTTACGATCCAATCCAAGACGCTGATTCATCTTGTAGCGGCCGACCTCGGAAAGGTCGTAGCGATCGACACGTTGGAACATCGCGTCAATAAGGCCTTTTGCGGTCTCGGCGCTTGCCGGATCGCCCGGTCGGAGGCGACGGTAAATCTCCACATATGATTCCGCCGCGTTCTTCGCAATGTCTTTCTTGAGTGTCGCCACGAGGTAGCGCACCGTCCCGCAATCCACGTTTGTAAACGCCTTTTCCACTTCCTCGTTGCCCATGCCGAAAATGCGGAGGATGTCGGTCACCGGAACCTTCCGCCGGCGGTCAATCTTCACGCCGATTTCGCCGCTCGCATCGCTTTCAAATTCAAGCCACGCGCCGCGCGAAGGGATGATCTTCGCACCGAAAAGCTTCCGTCCGCGATACGGCGTTGCCGTAAAGTACACACCCGCCGAACGGACAAGTTGCGAAACGACGACCCGCTCCACGCCGTTCACGATGAACGTCCCCCTCGTCGTCATAATGGGGAAATCGCCGAAGTACACCTCCTGCTCGTGCACCTTTCCCGTCCGTTTATTCACGAGCTTCAATATGCACCGGAGGGGCGCCTCAAAGGTTGTTTCTTTGTACCGCGCTGTTGCCTCATCATACTTCGGTTCGTCAAAACGATAATGGGAGAAATACAATTCAAATTCTTTTCCCGTGTGGTCGCGAATCGGAGAGATTTCGTGGAGAAGCTCGTACAACCCTTTTTCCAAAAACCACTGGTACGACTTCAACTGCACTTCGTTCAGATTGAACGGTGCGATGAGAGGTTTTGATTTTGAAAAATCTTTTGTTGAAGAGAATTTTTGCATTGCGCACAAAAACGGCGCTACTCTTTATTTCAAGAGGTACCGTTGGATCACTGTACTAAGTATTTAACTGTATTTTGGTGTTGTTCGTCAATGGTTCTCGCAAAGATGGTTTTCCCTGTCTTGGGATCGCTTATATAAAACCAATAAGGAGAGCTTGTGGGCGTGAGAGCTGCTTGGATCGCCGAAATGCCAGGATTTCCAATAGGGCTCGGGGGGAGTCCCTTGTATAAGTAGGTATTATAGGGGGAATCAATTTTCAAGTCAAGGGTAGTGCAGTCCGGAGCAGTAAGCGGTTCTGCGACCTGCATCGCATAGCAAACCGCCGCGTCGGCCTGGAGCGGCATGTGGGCCTCAAGGCGCTTCCAAAGAATTCCCGCTACAATCTTTTGATCATTGGGTTCCGCCACTTCTTTTTCTACGATTGACGCTACAATAAGATCGCTCGTTGCATTCGCTTTGCCCCCTTGGAGGAGCGGCGCGGCTTTCACATTAAAATCATCAGTCATTTTCTGCACCACATCGCTCACCTCGCCATTGGTATAAAAGCGGTAGGTGTCGGGGAACAATGTTCCTTCCAAATCCTTCCCGCGTGCGAACGCAATGAGATCGCCACGATGGATCACAAGCGCGTTGCTAAGGAGCGCATCAATTTGATAAAGATTTGATCCTTCGGGAATGGTAACGGTTGTTTCCCTTCCCGACCCAGTCGCGATCTCATTAAGAATTTCCGGCGCCGACATCTCCGCGTCCAGTTTATACGAGCCCGGCTGCATGGAAAGCGCCGAACCATTGAGGAGAGAGAATGCTTCAGTCGCAAACGCCGACCGCACGACGCCTGCCTCGTGAAGACGCCCGATGATCACGCGAAATCCTTCTCCGGGCTCTATTTCAAAAACGACTGTATCGTGAGCAGTGCTCGCCGGCCGCAGTTCGTACAAAAAGAATCCCAGCGCGGCGACAAGGAAGAAAAGCGCAAGTGAACCAACAAGAAATTTTTTGGTGAGAAACGGCGGCATTGTTTATGACCGCTTGCGGATGGAATTCACCACCGCCAAAAGGAAAAAATTTGCGAGCATGCTGGAACCGCCGTAGCTTACGAAAGGAAACGTGACGCCCACAACCGGCGTAAGCCCCGTCGCCGACCCCGCATTCAGGAGAAACTGCACCCCGAGCACCATCGCGGTGCCAAGGCAAATGAATTTCTCAAAGTTCTCGTCCGCGAGCGAGCCGACCTTCAAAATCTGGAACACCAAAAAGAACATGGCACCGATGACGACGAGCCCTCCCGCAACCCCCCATTCCTCCACAATTCCCGCAAAGATGAAATCCTGCGAGGGCTCCGGCAGGAACCCAAGCTCTGTCTGCGTCCCCTGCCCGTAGCCCTTGCCGAAAAGTCCCGACGAACCAATGGCAATCTTCGCTTGCGTGGAACTGTAATTGATCCCCAAGAGGTCCTGCGCGGGATAGAAGAATCCGACGATCCGCGCTCGATGGTAATCTTTGAGAACGTAGAACCACACCGCGACGGCGGCGAGCGCAAACACGAGCACCGCGACCGCGAGGCGCCGGAGCGGAAGGCCGGAGAGAAGGAGAAATCCGAACCAGATTGCAAAAAAGATGACCGCCGAACCCACGTCCGGCAGGTATACCGCTACGGCCGCGGGGATCAGAAAGAACACAAAAGAGGTGATAATATACCTCCACCGCGCGACCGCAAGGTGCCTCCTGCTGAAGTACCGTGCATAGAGGAAAATAAGCGCCACCTTCATCAACTCCACCGGTTGGAAGCTGAACGGCCCTATGACGATCCAACTCTTTGTGTTTCTGATGGAAGGGCCGTATCCGTACGCAATGATGATGAGGAGAAGCGCGAAGAGATAAATCGCCCACATGACCCATCGCGCATTGAACACGGCCCGCCAATCCACGTACAGAAAAAGCGCAACAAGTCCTGCGCCTACCGCGACCCACGCGATTTGAGTATAAAAAAGGTGGGGCGAAACGGCGGAAAGAAGCGTGAGGCCCGCCACGATCAAAATGCCGAGAGGAATGAAAAGTGCAAGCATACCAAGAAGGGTGCCGCGGACTATGACCGAAGCGCGTAGGCAAACATTTTTGTGAGGGATGGATCAATCGTGGCGGCGGGCGCCGCGGGATACATGACGGAGAAATCGACCGTCTGGTTTGGAGCAATAGTATCAATCACGGTCTGCGAAGCCCCCGCCGGTTTCCCCGCGGCGTCGTAAAAAACGGCGATGACGAGCACGTGCGTAAACGACGCCACTTCTCCGTTCGTTATGCGTCCCGTGACCGTAATGGTGCTTGAGGATATTATGCTCCCCGTGACCGGCAGTGGATTCCCGAACCGCGGCGCAAGACCCATCGCCGAGGCGGTCACCCAGTCCGGATTCGCCGTCGTAAGTACTGCGTGGTCCGCGGTCGTCGTCTCCGCAACATTGGCGAGCAGCAGATATTTCACCTCGCCCGCATAGATGAAGGAATGGTCCGGAAACGATTGAAGAAGGGTTCCCGACGCATCGTAAAGATCAAATGAGTAGTCAAAGTAGTCCGCCGCGAAGCCAGTGTTGTGATTTTCTATCTGCGCAAGAAATGTATAGCGCTCTGGGCCCGGGATGAATATGGAAACATTGTCTGCAACAAGGCCTTCGGTGCTCGCAGGAGTGCATACCTTCGCGCACGGGCCGCCACAATCAACGCCGGTCTCTCCTTCATTTTGAATGCCGTCGAAGCAGGAAGGTGCCTGCCGTATAAACGCAAAATAAACGCCGGCGATGATGCCGATGAAAACAACGAGATATGCGATGCCGTAAATCGCCTGCTTCGTCCGCCGCGAGGCCATGCATCCATTGTACCGCTTTTTGGTTGTTACGTGCAGGCGGATGAGCTTCAGCGATTGTCTCGCTCCTTCCCCTTTTCAAGTTCCATCAGTTTCATAATTTCACCAACTCCTTCTTCAACCGTATTTTCGATTTGATCAATCTCCGGATAATGATCGATCCCGTCAATCTCTGATTTTTTTTCTAGCTGTCGACCTATTTGTAATTTCAACTCGATATTAGAAATCTGTAATTGAATCTTTTGATTGATCCTATTAAGGCGCTCAAACTCTTTCTCACGTTCTGCGGCTACCGCTTTTTCCTCTCTGCGTTCGACATATCTTTTTGAAACAGCACCTATCAATCCAGAAATACTCATAAGCAAGGCCAGGGTGAGCGAAAGACGCATGCGTCTTTCTTTTCTATACCTCCCGTATTCGGTCTCAGCCCTTTTTATAAATCCCAGAAGATCCTTATTGATCTGAACTTTTTCTTCGGTGATAGCTGGTGTTTCCCACTTTTTCCCTATCTCCGAGTTTATAACCTGGATGACGGTCTGCCGGCGCTCTTTGGTCCCGCTGGGATCGATCAAAAGATCCAACGCGTATTGGTGCTCCTTGACCCGCCCCCCATGGCGAAAGTAGCCGGCCTCAATGGGTTCTACGCTGAACCCGCTGACAAATCCTTCTGAATGCAACTTGTCAGCGATTTTCTCCAACGCCTTCTGGTCCGTAAAAACCGTCCGAATCCTTACGGCTTCCACCATTTTAATCTCTTTCTTTTCCGGCGTGCCCACGTTCTCCGACTCACCCGGAACGCGTTCAGGCAGTCCCTCTTTGCTCATTGACTCCAACATACCAAATCTTATCCAAGGTTACAAATATGCCGCGAACAAAAAAACGGCCCTTTGATGTCGGCACATCCTACTTTCCCCGCAGGCGAACCCGCAAGTATCATGGGATCGGGGCGCTTTCACTTCTCTGTTCGGAATGGGAAGAGGTGGGACACGCCCGGATAGAGCACCGACATCAAAAGGTCGTTTCGCGCGCTATAAGTTATAGCGCACTCACTCCTTTTTGTTAGCAGAGAGTGTTCGCTTCAGAGTTTTGACGGCGAAACGAACACAACAAAGTCAGCATTGGGATGGTTGGCGGGATTATTAGTACTCCTCGGCTGAAACCCTTGCGGGCCTTACACCTGGAGCCTATCAACGTGGTAGTCTTCCACGAAATCACACACACCTAATCTTGGGGTAGGCTTCGCGCTTAGATGCTTTCAGCGCTTATCCCTTCCCTACATAGCTACCCGGCAGTTCAGTTGGTACCAAAGCCGGTAGACCAGAGGTAGGTTCAGCAAAGTCCTCTCGTACTAATGCCAACTCCCCTCAAGTGTAAACGCCTGCAGCAGATAGAGACCGACCTGTCTCACGACGGTCTGACAATGTTCCTCTTATTGCTAAGAGCACTAGACTATTCCTTTCCTTGCTATTCCAATCGCAAGGACTGACGTTTTAGCGAGAAGACGATCTTCCCATCTTTTCGCTCCGATCGCATAAACGATCAAGTCGTTACGGGGGTTCACGATTCTCTTGGCGCAAAAAGAGCGCCTGGAAAAAAACCGCAACCTTCCCACGGCATTATCCTTTCTGAGGACTTCGCCGTTATGAGTCAATTTATTTTCCTTTTTTGTTTTCTCTCGATTGGGACACAATCGAGCCTCGTGTAAAGGATTGCTGGGCTCATTTGAAGTGTTGTTCACTCACCCAGCTCACGTGCGACTTTAATTGGCGAACAGCCAAACGCTTCCGAGCTTCTCCACCCGGGCGCTGTCGCGAGCCGACATCGAGGTGCCGAGCGAAGTCGTCGATAGGAACTCTCGGACTTCACCAGCCTGTTATCCCCGGAGTAGCTTTTATCCGGTGTCTCCGGCCTTTCTATCAAGAATTCATGCACGTAGTAAAACACGCATGAACATAGCCGTCGGGTCACTAACTTCTGCTTTCGCACCTGCTCGACTTGTAGGTCTCGCAGTCAAGCCGGCTTTTGCGTTTGCACGTCCTGCCCGATTTCCATCCGGGCTAAGCCGACCTTAATAAACTCCTCCGTTACTCTTTTGGAGGAAAACGCCCCATTTAAACTGCCTACCAAGCACTGTCTTGATATGGTTTATGCTTGCGCACTTCCACATCAGTTAGTCTTTAAAATCTTAAAGATGGCTGTTTCATTGTCGGATCCACCGCACCCGAGAGCGCGGCTTCAAATCCTCACCACTACGCTACGCATCAAGATCCTAAAGACAATACCAAGCTGCAGTAAAGCTTCCGGGGTCTTTTCGTCCCGCTGCAGGTATCCCGCGTCTTCACGGGAATCGCATTTTCACCGAGCTTGCCTCCGAGACAGTTCTCCAGTCGTTACGCCTTTCGTGCGCTTCGGAACTTACCCGAAAAGGAATTGCGCTCGAACGTGTTACAACTTTTGTTGGCCAAAACATTTCTGCTTGGCTCTGCATATCGTTATGCAGTTCGGACTATATCTTATCGCCTTGCGGCGATCCTAACGTGTAGTCTCTGAGGATCCTTCCCGTGAAGTTTCCTGCTGATTGTCCGCTTCGATCAGAGATTGTCACCTTTCGGTACTCTGATATGCGCGGGTGTTCCAGCATATAGTTAGGTTTTACTAAGGCAGTACCAATTCCACCTTAGAACGATTCTTTTACGTTATCACTCGCTCGTTTTTAAGCGGGATCCTCATGGTCGCCCATGAGATCGGACTATATCTTGTCCATCACCATTGATGAACTCCGGCGTATAGTCTCTGAGGATTCTTTGTGGTCGATCGTGATATCGTCTTTGTTATATTTCCGCGTCCTTCCTCTTCCCTCGTTCAAATATTCCCTAATTGCAATAATTTCTTGCAATCCCGCCGGATCAAGATGTTTTCCTTGACCCATCAGAAATGCAATTTGCTTGAATAGAGAAAAATTCTTCTTCTTGGAAGCGGAGAAAAACGTGAATTTCTCAAAGAACGGTATTACGCGATCAATAATCGAACGGTAATCGCTCACGACGAAGTAATGTACTCCATCTTTACGATATTGTAATCGTCCGCATCCTAGATATTGTTTTAACAATTCCAGGTTGCTGATATCCCTTTGGGCTACATTGAAGGTTAATTGCACCTGCCATCCGAGGCGGTGCCCATTTCCTTTTCGGAGAGAAGTATTAAAACTTCCCTCTCCATCAACGAAGCCGGCAAGATACCAACCAATGCCACAAAGCCTTTCCTGCTGATTGTCTGCACTGATCATATTTTCACGGTACCACATGAAAATTAAATTTGGATAAAATTTTCATTAAATACCGTAATGTCAGATACACAGAGTTTCCAGCATATAGCCAGATTTTATAACTACAATCGTTATGTCTATAGTTATCGCTGACATTGACGAGGGCTTGAGTCAGTGGGTCCCGCACCTTGCGGCACGGCACTCCCAACCTTGACCTTCTCGCATCGGTCAGGCGTCACCCCCTATACATCCTCTTGCGAGTTAGCAGGGAGCTGTGTTTTTGGTAAACAGTCGCCAGAGAAACTTTCGCTGCGGATCTTCCGGTTAAGGAAGATCAGGCCATATAGCAAACGTACGGCCGCTTTTTTGCCGAGTTCCTTAGAGGCAAATCACTCGTTCCCCTTGGGCTTCTCGCCCTATCCACCTGTGTCGGTTTACGGTACGGATCCTCTGCAACGTAACCGCCGCGCTTTTCTTGGAAGGCTCTTCATGCGTGTTGATGAGGTAAATTCCTCACCTTCCGCCGATCCTTGTTGAACTTCGGACCAGCGATACCAAACCAATAAGGCATACGCACCTATTTCCTTCGCACACGACGGATAATCACAAAGGAGGGCTGGAATATTAACCAGCATGCCATCAGCTGCGGCTTTCGCCATTGCCTTAGGATCGCCTAACCCGTGGTTGATTGCCAGTGCCACGGAAACCTTGGATTTTCGGGGTTCCAATTTCTCATTGGGATTGTGGTTACTCATGCCAACATTTTCTCTTCGTATCGCTCCACTCGCCCTCGCGGGTCGGGCTTCACTGCAGTACGAATGCTCTCCTACCACTCACTGACTTCATTGAGGAGGCGAGGCGCGCGACAGTATAGTGTCGACACGCCTCGCTCAAAACTTTTGGTCGGAGCGACAGGACTTGAACCTGCAACCTCCTAGTTGCACAGACCTCGCGCTGCCGGCGGGCCAAAAGGTCATTCATAAATCCTTTTGACGGTCCGGAGACTTAAGATCATCTAGGCGCACTACCCTTGTGCTACGCTCCGACACATGAGCTTTCTCTCCACCATCAAAGACGGTGGGTGGACGCGACGGGGTTCGAACCCGCGACCTTCCGATTAAGAGTCGGATGCTCTACCAACTGAGCTACGCGTCACACAAAGCCGCAAATCAAAGAACAAATTTTTCCTCAATGAAGTCAGCGAATCCGTATCTTCGGTACCATGCTTAGCCCCGGTACATTTTCGGCGCCACCACCCGTCGAATAGTGAGTTGTTACACACTCTTTAAAGGATGGCTACCTCTAAGCCAACCTCCTATCTGTCTATGGGTGATGACTACCTTTCACACTTAGCATGGATTTGGGGACCTTAGATAACGGTCTGGGCTCTTCCCCTCGCGACCACGGAGCTTAGCCCCCGCAGTCTGACTAGTGCGGGATCCGCCTGCGGTATTCGGAGTTTGATTGATCTGTCGGCCTTTCGGCCTTTACAGATCATCCAGTGCTCTACCCCCGCAAGATTTTCCGCACCGCTAGTCCTAAAACTATTTCGGAGAGAACCAGCTATTACCAAATTCGATTAGCTTTTCACTCCTTACCTCAGCTCATCCGAGAGTTTTGAACAACTCACCAGTTCGGGCCTCCCCTCGGATTTCTCCGAGGTTCACCCTGGCCAAGGCAAGCTCATCTGGCTTCGGGTCTACCTTGTGCTGCGATCCCACCCAATAAATTGAGTGGGATGTACGCCCTATTAAGACTCGCTTTCGCTATGCCTGCACGCTATGCGCGTTTAGACAAGCAACACAAGATAAGTCGTTGGCTCATTCTTCAATAGGCACATTGTCGCCCCGCGCGAACGCATTGCTGCATCCGCACTTGGAGCTTCAATTCCTTGTAGACAAATGGTTTCAGGTTCTATTTCAACGGCCTCGCCGGCCTGCTTTTCACCTTTCCCTCACGGTACTTGTTCACTATCGATCTAGAAAAGTATTTAGCCTTGCCTGATAGTACAGGCAAATTCCTTCGGGACTTATTTACCCCGAAGTACTCAAGTTGAAAAACTAAGGAGATCGTAAGTTTTCGCCTACGGGGCTATCACCCGCTTTGGCCCCGGCTTTCCAGCCGGCTTTGGCTAACCAACGATTTTTTGACTCCTCCTTATTTCACCAATCGCCGAAGTCCCGATTATACGGAAGCTCGGCGACCGGCAAAACAGCGTCTTTCTCTTATTACCCCAAGATTCCGAAAAAATCAGAACCTTAGTTTGGGCCCTTCCCTTTTCTCTCGCCGATACTAAGGGAATAAACTGATTTGTTCTCTGTTCCTCTGGCTACTGAAATGTTTTACTTCGCCAGGTACGCGAATCGGCTTGCGCCGAAACAATTACGGTTTACGTAATTAGGTTTCCCCATTCGGACATCCCCGGATCACAGGTTGCTACGCACCTCCCCGAGGCGTATCGTCGCTACGCCACGTCCTTCATCGCCTTTTCTAGTCAAGGCATCCACCATTCGCCCTTATTGAGATCCGTCTTGCGACGGAAATGCCAACCATCCCAATGCTGACTTTTTGCTCTGCCGATCGTAAGAAATTGGATTTGCCAAAATGCGATGGCAAAAAACATGATGCAGAGCTTCTACTATTCCTTCCCCGACTCTACAATTCGGAGAGATTCTCCCAGCAACTGGTTGTTACAAACCAATCACTGATGAATCTTCTGTGAAATTACGAAGTTTGCACGAATCCCAAGAAAAAAACCAGCCGCACACGGCGGCTTATCCGGTGCGCAAAAACGCGCGGTTCAGCCGCTGTGATCTTGAAGGTTGAAATTCTTGTCCATCCGTACGAAGTCAATTATACACGGCCGCAAAACCGTGTCAATACCCTTGTGTATATGTAAAAGAACGGCCCGCCGCGAGGAGGATACCAACAAATGTATCACTTCGCGTGGCGGGCTAAAAATCGGGATGTGACTTCCCCTTGGGGAAGTAGAGGCCCACGATGTGCTGTGCAGGAACCAATAACGGCATAACGGCAAGGTTATTAACTTCGCTTTTTTCGCTCATGCCGAACTCCACCCGATTCCCAGAAACATGTTGCCTGAAATGCCCAAGGCACAGGAATTTCTTTTCCACCAGAACTTTCCATGTGGTATCGATATTGAGATGTCCCCGGTTGTGATTCCGCGGGTTACAGACGCTGCAGACTAGGATCGGTACCAATTTCGCCTTCTTTGCTGCGGCGTCTTCCATTGCTGCAGTAAGTTCGGTGTCCAAGCGACAGTACTTCACAATCACCGCCTGCGGCATTGTCCTCACCTCCCTCTTCCGAAATTTGAAAGGCTTCCAACAAATCGCCTCCTGAGCCCATTATAGCCACCCCCGAAAGAAACACAAGGGATCCTGGTCGGGCCGCTGGGAATCGAACCCAGACCGCACGCACCCGAAGCGTGTATACTACCACTATACGACGGCCCGTTATCTAAACTATTTAACCCTCTTTTGGAAAATAATTCAACTTACCCTCTCCGCCGCGTCCGGTGAAGCTGTTTTGATTTTTGCGTGATGGCAAAGATGGAAAGCACCATGATGTAATCCGCAACGATCTCGGAATCGAGGACATAGCCCCTGCCGCTGGAGAAAAAAGCGATGGCGGCAAGCGTGAAGATGAGCACGGTCCATGCGATGACGAAAAGCTCGCGGGGTGTCGGCTGTCATGAATGTCGTACCAACGATCAAACTCCTTTGTGCCCGCATAGAGCGTGAGGACGCCGGCGTACACCGCGCTCAACGGAAGAATAAGCGGCTCGTACCTGTTGAATAAGAAAAAATTTGCGACGACGAAGATCATAAAGACAACGGTCCACAAAGTGCAAAGGGTGCTCCACAGCTGCTCGTCGTGAAAAGATCTCATTACTTTACAAAATACTTCTTTTTTATTTCTTCTTCCAGCCCTTCCTCAAATTCGTCTTTCGTAGTGCGGGCTTTCTCGGCAAGCTTTTTTAACTCCGCGTCGGAGAGTTTCCCCAGCTCCGTGACGCGCACTGTCAAGTTTTCTTTAATGTTCTTTTCAGGATCGTCCAGCGCCTCTTCAAGCAATATGGCGAGCACCCACCCAACGCGGTGGCCCGGCGGGATACGCAATATCTCCATCACGTCATCGCCGTTCACTTTGAGCATCTTCGGCGAAACCGGGTCATTCTTCACTTTTTCAATCATGAACATCAGGTGGCGATTCTTGTATGGCGTGGCCTTTGGCGCGCCGGAGCCAATGCGGTCGGCCTCGCGCACCTTGAAGAGGTCTGGCACGGTTTCCGGCCCCACGCGCGCAAGAAACCTGCGCACCCCCCGCTCGGAGACCTCCCCCACGTTGTAATAGAACATGTGGTAACGAACAAGGTGCGTCACCTCTTCTATAAATTCCTTTGAGAACCGCAGGCGGTCCAGCGCCTTTGCGGTCATTTTCGCACTGATGAATTCGTGCTGATAGAAAGTAGCATTGCGGCCCTCGCCCTGTTTCGCGCGCGGTTTACCGACATCGTGCAAGAGCGCCGCCATCCGGATCACGAGCGGATAATCCTGCTTCGCGGCGTAATCCAGCGATCGGACGCTATGCTCAAATACCGTATAGATATGGTGCAGATTCTGCCCGACGCCCAGCCCCTCGCGCAGTTCCGGCAAAACATACTGCAGCAAACCGAGTTCTTCCAAAAGAATGATCCCCTTTGCCGCCTGCGGCGTCTCCATTATCTTCACGAGTTCGTCGCGGACGCGTTCCTTCGCAATCATCTCAAGCTCAGGCGATTGCTTCTCAATTGCGCGGCGCGTGTTCATCTCGATCTCAAAATCCAATTCCACCGCAAAGCGCACCGCGCGCATGAGGCGTAGCGCGTCTTCATTGAACCGCTCCTCCGGACTCCCCACCGTGCGAATTATCCTGCTCTTCAAATCATTCTTCCCTCCGAATGGATCGTACACTTCTCCTTTCAAATTCATCGCGAGCGCATTCACCGTAAAATCGCGGCGGGCCAAATCTTCCTGAATCGTCTTCGCGAACTTTACCTCATCCGGATGCCGCTTATCCGTATATCTCCCCTCAATCCGATAGGTCGTCACTTCAATCACCGCGAGCTTTGGATCCTCCGATTCGGTTTTCACGCCCACTGTGCCGAACGAATTCTCGTACACGCTCTCCGGAAAAAGTTTCTGGATCTCCTCCGGCCGCGCGTTCGTCGCCACATCCCAATCCTTAGGCTCGCGGCCCAAGAGCATGTCCCGCACGCAGCCACCGACAAGATACGCCTCAAATCCCGCCTTTGCGAGCGTGAGGGCGATTTCAGAAACTTCTTTCGGTGCGAGAAGTTTTGCCATCTCCTTAACTATAACGGAAATACTACCGTACCGTTCCGCCGAACTCGTCGGCAGTCTTTCCTTCAAGCGCGTGATGTATCACGTCCACCTCCGCGTTTGTGAGCGTCCTGTCGTTCCCGCGATAGACCACGCGGAAGGTATAGCTTGTTTTCCCTTTGCCGAATTTTTCCGGATTTTCATACTTATCAAGCAATGCCACCTCTTCCACAAGGTCGCCACCGATGTCGCGGATAACATCAAAATAATTATTGGGCACGAAGCCCGCGCCCACGACGAACGAAATATCGCGGCTGACGGGAGGGAATTTACTTACCTCTTTATAAGCATTCCCAAGGCGGAGCTGGCGCGTGACGCGCAGGTCCCGCGACCACAAGAGCCGGATGTCGGGAAGCTGCATGCTCAAGATGGCAAGCCGCTCCAGGCCGAAGCCAAACGCCCAGCCATTCCAAACGCGAGAATCAACGCCGAAGTTGTCCAAAACCTTCGGCTGTACGACGCCACTGCCCAAGACCTCCACCCAGCGCCCCCCCACTTCTATTTCCATCTCCAAGCTCGGATCCGTGTAGGGAAACGTATCTTTATTGAAACGATACTTGATGTCCGGCCCGTAAATTGCCTGCGCGATCTTTACCAAAACGGCTTTCAGGTCTTCCAGGCCTATCTCTTTTTCCTCTCGGCGACAAAGATACCAACCGTCCATCTGGTGGAATATGTTCATGTGCTCACGGTCTATCTCGTCCTTGCGATATACCTTGCCGTAGCACAAGGCGCCCACTGCTTCCCCACGCTGCATTTTCTCTTTCACCTTGGAAAGGCCGAGCCAGTAATACCACATGATCGTGGTGTGCGTGCGCAAAATGTAGTCGTTGTTCACGTAATACGTGTCGGAGCGGCTGCGGGCGGGATGGTCGGGCGGAAAATTAAAAAGATCAAAACTCTCCCGCGCGGGCACAATCTCCGGCACCTGCACAACGTCGAATGTCTTGAAATCCGGGAGTGCCACGATACGCTGCACAATTTCGCAAATCGGGCTCCCTTTCGTGCGCGAAAGGTCCGGCATCCGCATGAACCGCAGCATGCGTGCCCCTTCCGCGTCGCTTCTCCTCTCAATCTCCGCCTGGAGGGATTTCTCTTCCGGTGATGTGATAACGATTTCGGCAGTCATAAGGCAACTATTTCATTAAGTTTAACAGGGGTGACGACGAACAGCAACAAAATTCCACCTCGGAAACAAGATGGCGAGAACGAAAAAAGAACTAGCGGGCTACCCCTGAATTCCCTCTTTGATCTCGTCGGCGCGGACACCGTCCAGCTGCCGGGAAACGTCTTTTGCAACGGCATCGGCCTCCTGCCAGATCTGCTTCATTTTCCCATCAAACTCCGCTGCCGCTTTCTGAATCTCTTCTTGGTACTCACGTTTAATCGCAACGTGCGCCGCGGCGGCTTCGGGATCCGCATCGTCCAATGCCTTTTCTTTTGCCGCAAGGAGCAATTCGATTTTCTCAATAATCTTCTGCGCGGGCATACCGCTATTGAGGTCGCTCACCAGGGCCGCTTTCTCGCCATCGTCAAGTGGCATTCCCCCGATAAGATTTTCCATTTCTTCTTTACTCATGTTGCGCAGATTTAAGAATTAAGCAGCTGCTCCTTCCAGCTGCCGCAGCCGAAGCTTGACCTCGGCAAGGCGAGCCCGAGCCATCATCATATCAAGCAGTCGTTTGCCATATTCTCTATGGGCCTCGGCCTTCCCCATTTCGCGCGCTTTTCGCTCTTGCCCTCGGCGTGCTAACTCAGCTGCCGTTTGGAGCGCGGTTTGCGCACCGTCCGCCCGTTGCATAAGGGCAGCGTACTGGGCCATGCCGGCATCCACTACTTCGCCATACCTTCCTCTCACCTTCTCCGCTGGTCCCCCCATCCGTTCTCCCTGCTGTCCAGCCGCTGCTACCTCCGGGCGCTGAGGATTAGTCCTCCCCAGCGCAACATCAATTTGTGCTTTGCTGAAGAATCGGACATTGGTGGACGGTTTTTCTCCGGTTTCTTTACCGGTCTGATTTTCACGCCTTTCCCCCAACGTTCCCCCCTGCATCTCCAAACCGAAGGACACTAACTTATGCCCCGCGTTATTAATAAAACCTCCAATCCTGCCCTTAAGACTGCTAACCCTTTCCGCAGCCGCCGCAAGGTACTGCCCGGCAATTTCACGGTATGTGGGTCCTTCAACTTGATTCTTCTTTAGCGCATCCTCCGGGTTCACTCCCAACATCTCCATGGTGCCCCGCAGAGGGATATAATTTTGTTCCTGTTTCCTAGCCGCTACCGCCCTTGCATACTCGGGTTGTTTCATCAGTTCTCCGACATCAATGACCTGCTCCTGGTCAGGTCTTTTCTCTCCGCCCTGAACGGCTGGTGTTTTCTCCCGGGGACCCGGGATTTGTTCTGGTTTCATACTTCTTATTTCTTATTATCATACAACGCTGACATTTATGCTTAAAGTATACCAAACAATCAAAACCGTGTCAAGGGGCACGGATTGGGTGCCGGCGACAGGATTCGAACCTGTGACCTTGGCCTTATGAAAGCCCTGCTCTGCCACTGAGCTACGCCGGCTCAAGCACTACTATATTATTTTCCCGCTTCCCCGTAAAGCGAACAACATAGCGGAGATCTTCCTTCCGAAAGGGCGCCTCGGAGCCACGGCGGCTTGAGGCGACCTCTAGGTCGCCTGCCGTGGCGAGAGCGAGGCGCGCTCGCCCGCCGGAGCGAGCGACGCCGTCCCTTTCGGGAGGAAGATCGAAGCTTGTTGCGGGGGCCGGAATCGGACCGGCTTCGGGAGCTTATGGGGCTCCCCGGAAAACCATTCCCAACCCTCCCGCGCGATTGACACAAAACGCCCGTCAACCAATTCTAAATAACTTTTTAATACATTGTCAAAAAAGACGAAGGGTGTGATGATAACAATAATGAAGGTTGGGCTTCTTGGTTTTGGTCGCGAGGGGCAATCGCTCTTGAAGTTTATAAAAGCTAGGCGCGGGTTCCGTGGCGCGGAAATTTGGATCTTAGACAAAAACGAAGCCATAAAGGTTCCGAAGGGGGTTCGCGCGCGGCTCGGCAGAAATTATCTCGCACGCCTTGAGGATTTTGACCTTATGCTGCGCTCCCCGGGCGTTCCCTATATGCTCCCCGCGCTCGTGCGCGCGCGGCGAAGGGGCGTGCCATTTTCCAGCTTGATGGCCCTCTTTTTTGAATACTGCCCGGCGAAGATCATCGGCATCACGGGGACCAAAGGCAAAGGCACAACAGCGACGCTCCTCTATAAGGTATTGAAGGCCGCTCATCGCGACGTCTATCTTGCAGGTAACGTGGGCACGCCGGCGCTTGAGATCCTGCCGAAGCTTAAAAAAAACTCGCTTGTCATCCTCGAGCTTTCCAGTTTCCAACTCCAGGACCTCAAAACTTCCCCGCCGATCGCCGTCGTTCTTGATACGTTCCCTGATCACCAGGATGCGCACAAAAATCTCAAGGAATATTACGGGGTAAAGACGAACATTGCACGATTCCAGTCGCCGCGCGACAAAATTTTCTTCTTCAAGAACAACCGTAGGAGCGCGTGGACGGCGCGCCATGGGCGCGGCAAAAAGACCGCCGTGGACGAAAAGCGCTTCGGCCTTTTCGCACCGGAAGACCTTGCGATGCCCGGATACCATAATTTCAAAAACGCCGTAATGGCAGTGGCCGTCGCACACGCCCTCGGCGTCCCGAACCGCGCGATCACACGCGTTGTAAAATCGTTCCCGGGCAACGAGCACCGCCTTGAATTCGTGCGGAAGGTCAATGGCATCGCGTTCTATAACGATTCCGCCTCAACGAACCCGCAGACGACCGCCGCCGCCGTGCGAGCATTCCCCGATCATCCCATAGTTCTCATTGCGGGCGGGAGGGACAAAAATCTGGACTATGCGCCGCTTGCGCGTGCGCTCAAGAAAACACGCGTGGTTCGCGTGGTGCTTTTTGGACAAAACCGAAGAAAGATATGGCGCGCAATCAAGGCGACGCGCGAGGCGCCGGTCCGGCGCGCGCCAGATTATCGCGCTATTGAACTTGTCCCGGATCTTCGCGCTGCCGCGCAGGCCGCCTACCGGGCCGCCGAAGCAACCGCAAAAAAAGCGCTGACCGCATCAAAGCGGCCGGTCGTGCTGTTCTCTCCCGGCGCGGCGAGCTTTGATCAGTTTAAGAACTACGCCGACCGCGGCGAACAATTCAAAACGCTTGTCCGAAAATTGAAATAATCCTGCGTTCGGGCTAGAATGCAAAGCATGGCATCCGCAATTACCAAGCGTGAACTGGAGCACTTGGCAAAGCTCGCGCGCCTATCGCTTGATCCGAAGGAAGAGGAAAAACTTTTGAAAGATCTGGGCAGCATCCTGGATTATTTCAAAGAACTGCAGGAGCTTGACACGTCCAACGTTCCGCCGATGACTGGCGGGACAGATCTGCGCAACGTGTTCCGCGACGACACGGAGCGCGAGAACACGAACCGCGGTGCGGGCACAGAAGCGTTCCCCGAGAAAAAAGGCGGCTACCTCAAAGTGCCGCCAGTGTTTGAATAATACAGCAAATTGCGCCATGGAGCTCCTCCGCAATCTCACCATAAAAAAATTCCACGAAGGATTGCTCGCCAAGAAATTCTCCGCGCTTGAGATCACGCAAGCGTATCTCGAGCAGATCAAGGCGCAGGACAAAAAGATCGGCGCGTATCTGAGCTTAGCGGAGGAATCGGCGCTACGGCAGGCGGAAGAGGTGGATATCGCGCTCGCAAGAAATGAGGAGATTGGGACACTTGCGGGCGTTCCTCTCGCAATTAAAGACGTCATTTTGATCAAGGGCCAACCGGCGACCGCGGCGTCAAAGATCCTTGAAAATTACGTAGCCTCTTACGACGCGGGCGTCATTCAAAAATTAAAAAAGGAGAGGGCAGTCTTCCTTGGGAAAACGAACCTGGACGAGTTTGCCATGGGATCATCCACGGAAAATTCCGCATTTCAGCTCACGCACAACCCACGCGATCTTGACCGCGTCCCGGGCGGCTCCTCGGGCGGTTCTGCCGCAGCGGTCGCGGCAGATCTTACCGTAGCCGCGCTCGGCTCCGACACCGGGGGCTCTATCCGATTACCCGCGAGCTTCTGCGGCGTCGTGGGCCTGAATCCTACCTATGGCGCCGTCTCCCGCTCCGGGCTTATGGCAATGACCTCCAGTTTGGACCAAATCGGACCGCTCACAAAGACCGTAGAAGACGCCACAATCCTCTTCAAGGCGATCGCAGGACAAGACCCACTTGACGCCACGAGCGTCCCCGCCGACTACGGCGAGACGACGAAATCGCTTACCATCGGGCTACCAGATGAGTATTTTATTGATGGTATCTCGTGGGAAGTGAGCCGTGCCGTGGAGTCCGCAATACAAAAACTAAAAAACTTGGGTCTCCGATTTAAAAAAATTTCCTTGCCACATACGAAGTACGGTCTTTCCTGCTATTATATCATCGTGCCTGCGGAAGTAAGCTCCAATCTCGCGCGGTTTGACGGCATCCGCTATGCACGGAGCGTAAAAGACGCCAGTGGGAAAGGAAAGGAAGAGTCCTTGAGCGAACTTTATTTCCGTGAGAAGAGTGCTGGCTTCGGGCCCGAAGCCAAACGACGGATCATTCTCGGAACTTTCGTGCTCTCCTCGGGATATTACGACGCCTACTACGAGAAAGCCCAAAGAGTGCGGACACTCATCAAGCAGGATTTTGATGAAGCGTTCAGAAAAGTGGACGTCATCCTTACGCCGGTTGCTCCAACGCCAGCGTTCAAAATCGGCGAAAAAGTTGACGATCCCCTCACGATGTATCTCTCCGATATTTTCATGATCCAAGTCAAACTCGCCGGCCTTCCCGCAATCTCTATCCCCACAACGCCGGTCTCGGCGCTCGCACCGAAGGAACTGCCGATCGGCTTCCAGCTTATTGGAAAAAAATGGCGCGAGGAAGACATCCTTGGCCTCGGCCAGCTTTATGAAAAATAACGCTAAGGGGTGGTGGAACTGCTTGTGGCAGTGCTCTTCGTGGCGGAACCATTGACAGCAGTCACTGTTATATATTGCGAACCAGGCACATGGGTTCCCACGAGTGACACGGTGCTCGTACTTGCAAGGAGCGGCTTCAGCGCCGCGGCAACATTGGCATCCATCGCGTTTTTCACATAGACGACAACGCCGTACTGCGTCGTAAGGGCGTACGACGATTTTCCTCCCGTGAGCGTGCCGCTTATTGAAACGGTCTCGCTCGCGGGTGTGCTGGAAGAAAGCGGCGGCAGCGCAGCGAACGAAAGATTGGTGAGAAGGTCGGCGTTCTCTCCCGTGAGCGACGCCACCTGTGCCGTAAGCGCGGTATTTGAGGCGTCAAACGCTTGGACCTGGGCATTTAAAGAAGAAACGCGCGATGCTACATCGGCACTTTGAGCGCCAAGCGATGCAACTTGAGCCGCAAGACCGTTGTTCTGGAAGTAAAGATATCCCGCGAGAGCGCCGAGGACAACGATGATGATTATCCCGACGATCATCATAACGCGGCCGCTTCGGGGCACTCCTCCAATGCGCGTGGGATCAATCGGAGAATTTTTCTTAACAGCGCTTTTGGTTGGATCCGCAAAGGGGCCTGCGACGACGCTCGCGGAAACCAAATCGCTCACCCGTATGGTCTGCGGCTCCGCACCCTTCGCCGCACCACCGCCCGCCACAGACGGGGAAAAGCTGGTCGGGGTGGATGCCGGCTTTGGCGAAGTACCCATTGGCATCACGCTTGATGGCGTTGCGGTCCCAGGTGTCGTACTCGCAATCACGGCGGGCTTGGCCGCGCCGCCCTCTACCTTTTTAAGGGTATCCTCCACATCCGCTACTGCCCATCCGGCACTAGTGAGCGTTGCCTTGATCGTCTCGCGTGAAACCCCAAGCTTCATCTGTGACGAAATATACTCAACAAGCTGGTCCTGAACCATGCTTTCATTATACAACATCGAAATGCGTACAAGGAGATGCGCAATCCACAGGGTCGCTAAACCTTGCTGCGTCGTCACAATGCCATACATTGTGCACGGGCCTGGACGATCTTCGAACGATTTTAAAACCCTCTTTTGGTCACCCAGTCCTCAAATAATTGCTGGGTCATAAAGTGATAGGTAAGCATTCCCGCCTCAGATGCGCCGGAGAGATTAAGCTCGGAATCGTCAACGAAAAGACATTTTTCGGGTTTCATCTTTATCTTCTTCAAGCAATATTCGAATGCTTCTGGAGCCGGCTTCAGAAGGCCAATTTCAGAAGAGATGAAGGTGAAATCAAAATACTGTTCGAGGGGGAAACCGCTACTTGCAAAGAGTTGCCGTACAAATACAGCTTCAGAATTCGAAAGTATCGCACTCTTGTAGTTTTTTCTCAGTCTTTTTATAAGATCGAACAGTCGTTCGTTTACTAAGAATCCACCTTCCATTTCACTCTTGATTTGTTCCGGGCTTTTCCCAGAAATTTCTGCCGCTTTACGATAAAAATCGATCTGGGATTTCCTGCCAAGATCAATATCGCGAGATAAATCATCAAAAACCAATTGCAAATCCGGCCTCTCCCTTAGATTTTCTTTTCTCCACTTGTTGTTAAAAGAATCGGAAAGTACACCAAAGATATCAAATATGAAGATTGCTGGTTTAGGGAGTGCGTTATTGTCTTGCATGAGTGCACCTTTACCGGACATTATATTCTGACCTGCTGAAAGTAGCCATTAACTGAACGGCTGTGTTGTGCACAGGCTAGGATTCGAACAACCCCGCTTCAACGTCTGTTCGCCTGTACAAAAATTAGTTTGATTTGCAAGGTTAAAAATCGGTGCGCGGGCGATGGGATTTGAACCCACGATTTGATCCGTGACAGGGATCCGAGGACGACCAGGCTCCTCTACGCCCGCAACATTATTTATTCAGCATACTCACAAATTCCTTTTCGTCAATGACCTTTACGCCAAGTTTTTTTGCTTTCTCGTACTTTGACCCGGGCTCGGAGCCTGCAACCACGTAATCGGTCTTTTTGCTCACGGATTCAGATGCTTCGCCGCCAAGCTCGCGGATTCTTTCCTTTGCCGCTTCGCGGCTCATGGATTCCAACCCACCCGTTAGGACGAACACCTTCCTCGCGAGTTTGCCGCTCCTCGCACTCCGCGGCTCGGTGGTCACCATGACGCCCGCTTTTTCCAACCGCTCCAAAAATTTCACATTGCGCGACTCGCGGAACCAATCGTAAATGCTCTGCCCGACCTTCGGCCCGATGTCGTTCACTTTTTGCAAATCTTCAAGCGAAAGTGTCTCAAAAACTTTCAAAATTTCTTTGATCGCCACGCGGCCGGCGGCATGCGGGAATTCAAAACTTTTCGCAAGCAGCGCAGCGGTCTCCTCGCCGACATGGAGGATGCCGAGGGCGTAGAGAAACCGCGCAAGCGGCACCTTCTTTTTCTCAGCGACTTCCTGGACGATGTTTTCCGCTGATTTTTCGCCGAATCGCTCAAGCGCGGCGATATCCCCTTCCTCAAGCGTGAAAATGTCCGCGGCGTCGGAGATAAGCCCCTCGTCAATGAACCGATCAATGATCTTCGGGCCGAGCCCCTCAATATTGAATGCACCCCGCGAAACGAAGTGGTAGAGAAATTCCCGGTGCTTTGCGCCGCAGTCCTTGGACGAACAACGATGGATGGCGCCGTCGCGCGCGACCCGTGAACCATCCACCGGGCAACGCTCGGGCATGCGAAATGCTTTTTCTTTTCCCGTGCGGAGTTCGGTGAGTACCTTCGTTACCTGCGGTATCACGTCGCCCGCCCGCGAAACGATCACCGTATCCCCTATTTTCAAGCCGAGCCGCGCGATCTCGTCCGCGTTGTGAAGCGTCGCATGCGTGATCGTGATGCCGCCCACATTCACCGGCCGCATGACCGCGACGGGCGTCAGTGCCCCCGTCCTCCCAACCTGCACCTTTATCTCCTCTACCACTGTCGTCGCCTCGCGCGGGGAAAATTTATACGCAATCGCCGCGCGAGGGGCCTTCCCGATAATCCCCGCCCGCTCAAAGGTCGCATTGTCGTTCACGATGATAACCGTCCCGTCAATTTCATAATCAAGTTTCTCGCGATGCTTCGCCCAATGGTCCCGAAATGCGAACGCCTGGGCAATAGTCTCCGCCGGCTTGTTGTTCGGATTGGTCTTGAACCCGAATGCTTTTAAAAGCAAGTGCTCCTCTTCGTGATACGTTTGCCCGATGTCCGTGACAATGTCATATTGGAACGAATCCAGGCGCCGGCTCGCGGTGATCGCGGGATCCAGCTGGCGCACGGAGCCGGCGGCGACGTTCCGCGGATTCGCGTAGGGCTTCAATCCTTTTTTTTCTTGTTCCTTGTTGATCTTCGTGAATTCCTTTTTCGTGAGAAACACTTCGCCGCGGACAACCAAGTGCTTCGGATTTAACGCATATGCTTTCTGGTCCAGAAACATTTTTTTGAGATTCGCTGCCGCCTCATCCGATTCCAAAAGTTTGAGCGGAATGGCCTCCACCGTCCGTAGATTTTGCGTGATATCTTCGCCGATCAATCCGTCGCCGCGCGTGGAGCCGCGGACGAAAATGCCATTCTCATACTCAAGCTCAATCGCAAGGCCGTCAATCTTGAGTTCACAATAAAATGGAGCCACCCCGGCACCAGTTTTTCCGCGGACGGAAAAAGTGGCGCTGGACAAGCCGAGATAATTCGTGAGTCGCGTGAACCACGCATGCACATCCTCTTCGCTAAAGGCATCATTAAAGGAGGTCATGCGCTCCACGTGGCGCACCTTCGCGAACTCCTTGAGCGGCTTTCCCGCCACACGCTGGGTCGGCGAATCGGGCGTCACAAGGTCCGGGAATTGCTGTTCAAGATCAAAAAGCTCCTTTTTGAGCGAGTCCAGCGCGGCATCGGAAAGGTCCTGCGTGTCAAGCACATGGTAAAGGTAGCGTTCCCGATTGATGACTTTTTTTAGATGTTCAATCCGCTCGCGGGCCTCGGTTTTATTCATATGAAAGTGGTTCTACGGCGCTGTCGCGGTAGCGTTTCCAAGGCCCAGGAAAAAGGCGCGCGTCGCATCAAATGAGGTACCCATCGCGATGGCCGAGGCTGCGGTCGTCGTGGCATAACAGGTCGTCGTGGCAACGCCGGAACTGTCGTAGCAGGTTACGTCAACCACTGCACCATCCCCCAAGGTGCCCGGCGGATTCCCAGGAAGCGGGGGAGGAACCGTGCACCGCGCGGTTTGCCCGCAATAAAAACTGAAAAGCGCCCATTCGATGCCCGAATCCGCCGCAAAGATTGCCTTCGCCGAATTCTCCGAGTCCGTCGTCGCTCTAATTTGGTAGAGCATTAAAAAACCCGCGATCGTGGTCGCGCCTAAAATCGCCCCTCCGAGCGCCAAGACCGAGAGGAGCATCGCTTGCCCACTCCTCTTACTCCCTGTTTTCATTCTCATCCTAGTGATTATAACACTCCGCGGGCGCTCACGGTCGTCTGGAGATTGAGAACGTCGCTTTGCAGCGCCGGATCGGCAGAGTTTGGCGCGACGCCGATTGAGATCGTAATGCGCGGATTCCATTGACTGCCTTCGGCGTTCCCGAACAGCGTGAAGATCAAATACCTAACGGCGACGTTATCGCTCGTAATGGGCTGCGCCGGACTGCCGTTTTCGCTCCTCGCAAGGGCATTATTCGCAAGAGAATACCCCACCGCCGCGCCCGACGCATTTTCAAAGCTGAGATTGGAGCAAGTCAGCGCAAACCCGTTGAGCGAACAAGAGCACGTTGACGCGCCGGAGGAGTCGTGGCAGAAAAAATACCCGGTTCTCACTTCGCGCGCTATCTGCTCCAGGGCGAGACCCGCGTTTGATTGGGCGGCGATGAGCGCCGCGACCTCACGCTGCGTGCGGAGCGCATTCGTAAACCCACCCACCGCGATCGCGACGACGACGGAAAATAAGCCGATGGCAACCAACAATTCCATTAGGGTGAATCCTTTTTTCATAGGCAATGATTTCATGGACGCCAATTATAAAAGTGGTCCTCCAGTATGATATTTTGCCCATTGGACCACCCGACGATGGAGGTAACCACGATCTCGTTCCCTTGTGAGGCCGCCGGCACGGCTACCCGAATATCCCGCGTGAAATCGGTCACCGCGAGGTCATCCGTGCTCGTGCTCGCGAAATTATAGCCATAGAGATGGGCTGTTTGGTCAAATATGAGATACCTGCCGCTATAGACGGCGGGAGGACAATTTTGGCCCTGCGTCAATGTCGCATAATCAACCTCGTAATCCCCGCTTCCGCCTACGGGGACGGCGAAACACACTCCCCAGCCGTTTCCCGCATACACATCGTGGTCAATGAGGTTCTTTGCAAGCTCAATCCCCTCAGAAGCCAGATAGGTTGCGATGAGCCTGTCAGAGGTGGTGCGGCTCAAGAAAAACGATTGCGAGAGAAGCGTCATAATGCCCAAAAAACCCGTCACGAGCACACTGAGGGCAATCATCGCTTCAACAAGTGACTGACCGTTGCGGTTCCGGGCTTTCATGTGATTCAAAAGTTGATCTGCCCTGCGGCACTCACAGAAATCGTAGCAGATGCGCTACCGTCGGCAGTGATAAGATAGACCTTTGAGGTTATGTTCTGGGTCGCAGCGGGGTCAAGAAAGTTTTGGCCGTCGCGGCTGATCAAAACTGCGGGATCAGGCGGAGAGAAGAGCACAAGCGCAAGGTCGTCGCCATTCCCTCCCGACTCCATGCGAACGCCGTTCGCGAGCGGTACATTCCAAGAACTCTGTGAAGATTGTCCCATCTCGCCGGAAGAAATCCCCAACGCGGTGGTAGACGCTACGCTTGGACAGGGCGAAACGGTGCCGTTGTATTTGGAGGGATCTGGGGTGTAGGCGAAGAGCGAATAGGTATTATTCGCGATGTTGAACGATGCCCCGTATCCGCAGGTGCCGGGGGCACTGTTATAAGTTGCGATAGCAAGACTTTTTGCGCGAAGAATAAACTGGGAGGCCTTCGCGGTTTCAACCGAAAGCGCCACCTGATTTCTCGCGATGCTCGTATAGGTTATGGCGATCGCTGAGAGCATTGCGGAGATTGCAATGACGATAAGGAGTTCAAGGAGGGTAAAGCCCTTCATAGACCTATTATACGAAAATACCATCCAAGAGCGGCGGCACCGAAGAAAAAAACAAAGGCAGCCCCAAGCGCGAGAAATGGTGCGAAGGGCAGGGCGCTTTTCATGGTTTTCTTCTTTTCGAGAAGCAGCACCGCGCCAACGAGCGCGCCGATGACAAAGGCCGATCCATAGAGAAGAAGAATGTCCGGCCAGCCAAAAAGCAAGCCGAGTGGGAGGCCAAGCTTCACATCGCCTACCCCCATGCCCTTCCTATGGGTTATGAGAACCAACGCGCCGAAAAATGCTCCGCCAAAGAGAGCGCCGATAAGATGGCTCGCCCAAAAATTATTCTGCAAACCGAACGGTGCCGCATAGGGGCCGAGAAAGGAATGGTTCGCCGGGCCGAGATACCCGACGGAAAAAATGGCTGCAAAAATGGCGACGATCGCGAGCATGATATTCAGTTCGTCCGGCACGATTTGGAGGCGGATATCAATGTAGGCGACGAGGAGTAATGCTTCCAATGCCGCGATCCAAAGCACCGAAAGGAAGAAATCTCCCCCAAGCCAAAGCGGCACAAATACAAAAACAAGTCCCGAAAGTAATTCCACGAGCGGGTAGTGAAGCCCGATGGGCACCCCGCAGTGTTTGCATTTCCCCCGTTGAACGAAAAAGCTTGCGATGGGGATGAGCTCGGACCAGCCGAGGGTGCGCCCGCAGTGGGGGCAGTGCGAACGGCCGCCGATCACCTTCGGGTCAAATAAAAAATGCCCGCCGTCATACCGCAAGGCGAGAACATTCATAAAACTTCCGACCGCGAGGCCGCAGAGGAAAAGGATGGTGGCGGAAAGCATGATGCTATTCTACCACGCATGCGATGCAAAACCGCATCCCTAAAAAACTATCAGAGCGAGATGCAATAGGTAGCTCCGCTGCCGCTATTCGTAGGCTGCCCGCTGCAGGACGCATTCGGGCCGATCGCACTGCCGCCGCTCGGCACCCAAGTATACCCACTGGTAGATGGCGCACTGTAACTCGTGAGTACGCTGTTGTTCGGGTTCTCAAGCGCCGCGCCGAGCACGTACGTAGTATTGCCCGTGTTATACGCATACCCATACGTCCGATTTGCGCTAGGGTCAGACGGTATAGAACTCGCACTAACGCCAATGTTCGCGCCCCCAAGTGTACCCGCTAAGCCGTTCCAATCGCTGCCGGGACTGCCCGCCGCGCAAGTACCGCCGGACGCGCTGCCAGGATAGTAACCGCACTTATAGTAGTAAAGCTCAAGGGCGTTCTGCACTTCCCGGATGTCGGAAAGCCTGCGCGCATCGCGCGCCGTCTGTTGGGTCGGGCCCAAACCGACCAAAACCACTGATGCCAAAACCGCAATAATGGCGACAACGACCAGGATTTCGATGAGGGTAAAGCCTCGTTTTTCTCTGCTTTCTCTGCCAACCATCAGTTCCATTACAACAATTATAACAATATGGGAACCTGTGGCAAGCCGCTCCCTGTGGATAACTAATCTGGGGGAAAAGGCTAGTGGATATTCGCCGACAGGCTATAGATAGGAACAAGAATGGAGGCAAAAAGGAGTCCGACCATAACGCCCATCCCCACCATCAAGATGGGTTGAATGAGCTCGACGAGATTATTTGAAACCAGGTCGGTCTCCCGCATATAAATGCTCGCAAGCCGAGCAAACATTTCCTCGGTTTTCCCGGTCGTCTCGCCCACCGCAACCATTTGGGAAACGATCGTTGGAAAAAATCTTGGATGGCTCGCGATGCTCTCGGAAAGGAGTTTTCCTTGGCGCACATCGCCGGCGATGTCGTGGATAATATCCTCATAGAGCGTGTTCCCTACCATACGGCTGATGATCTCCAGCGACTGCGCGATGGGAATGCCGCCGTGGACGAGAAGCGCCGCCGAATTCCCGAAGCGCGCCATGATGACGGGAATATATATCTTCTTCGCGATGGGTAACCGGATCTTCAGATCGTCCAGGAGCGCTTTCCCCTCGACAGTCTCAAAATAATCGACGAGGGCCACCCCGAGAACGATCGCGGCGACCACAACGACAATCCACCATTGCGCCATGAAACTCCCCACCGAGAGGAGCGCCTGCGTAAACCATGGCAGTTGCACATCATTCTGGGAGAACACCGTCCCGATAGACGGAAACACAAAGGTGACGAGGATGAAAGCAACCACGAGAAAAAGTGCTATCACGATCGCGGGATAAATGAGGGCCGAGACCACTTTGCTCATGAGGGTCCCTTCCTTCTCGCTATAATCAGCAAGGAATTCCACAACTTCGTTCATATTTCCGGTCACCTCCGCAGCCCGTACCATCTCGATGTAGAAATCGGGGAATACTCCCTCCTGCCGCTCCATCGCCTGGGAAAATGCAAGGCCTGCGTCAATATCTTCAGAAACCCGCGTAACCACATCTTGGAGAATTCTATTCGCCGTCTGGTCGCGCAGGGTCTTCAACGCATTATTCAAAGGAACCCTTGCCTCAAGGAGCGTCGCGAGTTGGCGCGTGAAGACGATCATATCCTTGCGGCGAACGCGGTTCAAAAATGAGGAGATTCGGTCAAGAAAGCCCATCTTTTCTTCAGGTTCCACGCTCAAAATGAAGAGATCGTGGCTTGTGAGAATACTCACGGCACCATCGCGGTTCCCTGCCTCTACGAGCCCGACCTGCATCTCCCCTTCCTTAGTTTTGGCCTGATACTTAAATCTCATTATTATGTCCGTTCAAGGAGAATCCGAAGTTCCGCCGGATTCAATGAATAGAGTTCGGCATTCTCGAGCGTTACTTCCTTGTTTTTTATGAGATTCACAAGCGAGCGGTTCAGCGTCACCATGCCCTCCTGCAACGAAGTCTCAATCACGAGATCAACCTGATACGTTTTCCGCTCGCGGATAAGGTTCCGAATGGCCGGATTCACAATCATAATTTCCATGGATGGGATGCGGCCACCGGAGATTCTCGGCAAGAGACGCTCAGAAACAATCGCGACCAAGGTCGCCGCGAGCTGGGAGGTCACCTGCCCCTGCTGCTCAGCCGGAAAAGAATCAATAATGCGATCGATCGTCTGCGACGCGGAGTTCGTGTGCAGCGTGGAAAATACCAGGTGCCCTGTTTCCGCTGCCGTCATTGCGGTAGAAATGGAAACAGTGTCGCGCATTTCGCCGATCATGATGACGTCCGGGTCCTGCCGCAGAACGGTGCGCAGGGCGCTATGAAAGCTCACTGCATCGCTTCCTATTTCGCGCTGTGAAACGATGCATTTATCCTGCGTAAAAAGATATTCAACCGGATCCTCAATGGTAATGATGTGGTCGGCCCGGGTGTGGTTCACTTCGTCAAGGACTGCCGCGAGCGTTGATGACTTCCCGTGTCCTGCGGGACCTACGGCGAGGACGAATCCCTGCGACAGTTTGCTGAAATCGTGGAGAAGGGGCGGGAGGTTCAATTCCTCAATCGTCCTGATGCGCGCGGGCACGAGGCGTAGCGCTGCCGCGAGGTAGCCGCGCTGGTAATAGACATTCACACGGAACCGCGCTTTGTCCTCAAAACTATAGGCGAGGTCAAGCTGCCGCTGGGTAATAAGTCTCTCCCTCTGCTCCGTGGTGGTAAGCTCCGAAATGATGCCTTCCGCAACCTCGGGCGTCATAATAGGCTCCTTCTGAAGCGGCACAAGGGTGCCGTCAATACGTAATGTCGGCCGCCGTCCGACCGCGAGGTGCAAATCGGAAGCGCTCTGCTTCGCGCACGTCGTCAAAAGCTCATTCAATCTCGTCTTATAATCTTCCGCCATGGGTGGTTCTTTTTCTAAAGTATACCACAAAGGGAAACGGCCGCGCGCCGACCTGGACGATCTTTGAGCGATTTTGACGGTTATCACAAACTATTGAATTATCAAGGTTCCCAATGCGCTCTGTCGCGCAGGATTTTTCCTATGCCAATTTTTCCGTCATAAACAACAATTTCCACGCCCGCTTCGCGTAGCATATCAAAGGCTAAACGTATGTTCTCCTGCCAACTCCCAGATCGATCAAGGGCTTGCTTGTGCACGACTAACCGTTTGATGCCCGATTGAATTATTGCTTGAGCGCAGTCGGTACATGCACCCCAACAACAAACCATAGTAAGACCATTTGTTTTGACACCAACTTTCGCGGCTTGATAAATCGCATTTCTTTCGGCGTGCACGCTGAATACATATCGCAACGGTTTGACCCGCCGCTCCGGAATTTCCTTGATACCTTCGGGAAAAGTATTCGCTGCGACCATAACAATATCTCCAGATTCATTGACCAAAACAGCCCCGTTTTGCGTAGATGGATTCGTGCTCTCTTGTGCCTTGGAATATGCGACTATGAACAGCTTTTTCCAATCGAATGTCATTCGCTCAGAATATCCCTTCGGCAGCAAAGGAACAAGTGGCGTTTAATAATAATTACCGAGCCGATTGTTTCGTGCACGAGCCTGGACAATTTTCGAACACTTTTGGCTTTTAGCCAAAAACAGGCCTGTTTTATTCCGGCTTGACATATGTTATTATAAATGCTATTATGTATAAGGTCCTTGTTGCTCAAAATACCCCACAGGATCGGAAACCTACTAAACCGAGAGGAGAAAAAGAACATGCGAAAGAAGGGTGTAGTCGCAAGTATTGTCCTGGTGATTTTCGTCATTGCCACCTACATCATCGGCTTTCCCGCCTTGCTGAAATACCAAAAGGCCAGAGAAGACAAGCAAAGGGTTGCCCACGTCCAATTTCTCGTGAACGAGATGAGGAAGGGCAATCTAACTCTAGCCGATCAAGTGGTTGGTTACTCGCACCAGTACGATTCACTTAGGAATGGCACCTCGCAGGTACGGGTTAGCTTCGGGAAAGATGCTTTAGAGAATAGCGTGGCTATTGCGCTCATGGAAGCCGAAGCTCGGCATTATGCAAAGCCCCTCCTTGATCCGGCACGTCCGAAGGAAGGATGGAAGATACTCATGCCTGATGTGCGGAGAGCTTACTTCTACGCCGTTTTCACTGGCGGGCCCGAACGGTATGGCCTCACCAAGGAGAAGCTTGAGGGATTGCTGATGCTCGGGGCAGCCGAACTCGGGGAGGGATTCTCAAAAGACAACGGCACGAACATCCCAATGGAGCCATTCATTATGGATCGGCCGCTGTACGTGATCATGACAACAAAGGGTCCCGTCATCCCTCCGGGTGGGATTGATGGTATGACGCAGGAGGTGCTTTGGCTTATCAACCAGCTCCGAGTGCCCAGGGGATAACGATTTCGGGAAATGTTGTAGGATTTTTGTGTGGAGCCGTTGGATACCTCCGTGTCCAACGGCTCACTTATTTTTTAACTGTTTCTCGTGCGCGGGCGTGGACGATTTTCGAATGATATTATTCCGTGGCCTGGATGGTAGAACTGCTATCCGGCGATGCAACGAAATGAATATGGAAGGTCGCTTGGTTGTTTAAGAGCCTTCCCGTAAGTTCGTCGTCTGATTGATCTAAGCCGTCACTAAAAAAGGTGCTCATTTGTAGGTCGTAATTATTCGTACTCGTGCTGCCGATTATGCCTTGATTCCCAATTAACGTAAGTTCGTAGTCGCCGTCCATTGGCTGATTTATGTCGATAAAGTAACCTGTAGGAGGAATATAACTAGGGTTTTCGCTGCTGCTTATGGCTTCTGAAGAATAACTGCTATTTGGAATCTGCCTTACTTCTTTTCCACTTACCACATCATATCCAGTACGTCGTCCTAGCGGATCGGTAAGAATCATGCCTACATTATCTCCTGAGGCGAGGCTTAGACCACTGCGATTCTGGCTAGGGGTTATGACTGGAGTTGTCATCGAACTCGTAACCTCGGTGGTTTGATTCACTGCATTTTGCTCCTGCTGTGTTTGCCGGTTTGCTTGCCGTACTACGTTCTGCGCTTGCTGCTCCGCATTAAGTCCTGTAGTAATCGCGGATTGCCGATTTTGTAAATGAGCCACATACCACCCTCCTCCAGCCAATAGGCCAATCACGATGACCACAATTAGGATTTCAAGCAATGCAAACCCTCTATTGTTCACGATTTAATTGTACCAAAGCGCACGGGCCTGGACGATCTTCGAACGATTTTATGGTCCAAGGCAAATTATTTAACCGAGCTCACGGCATGTATAAAATAAAAAAGCCCTTTCAGGTTTATTTGCGGAAATTATTCTGTAGGGAGGAAGAAGGAGATCTTTCTTTCCTTCTCCCTCCCGTCCAGACTTATCACGTGCCGAGCGAACGTCAGGAACCGGAATTCAGGACCAGCTTGCTTCGCTTCAAAGCACAACGATTTCGCTTCATGACAACACCTCGTTCACCAGGTTAACGTCGGCACGATCTTCCCTGTGCCACTAATACAATAACGCCATCCTAAGCCGCTGTCAAACGTGCGCAGGACAGGATTCGAACGATTCGGGGTGCGTCGAAACTGTAATATAAAAATGAGGAAGTGGGTGTAGCCCTGCCTGCGGCAGTGTTTTGAAGAACCGTGCGGAGGCCGAGCGAAAAAATCCGCGAGCGAATAGAAAAAATGCCGGGTGCCCGGGAGCAGCGACCAGGGCAGCATTTTTTCGTTACGAGCGAGCCGGATTTTTGCGAGGCCGGAGAGGGTTTTTCAAAACACTGCTGCAGGCAGGCTATGCCTCCTCCGTCTCCCGTATCACCTCTTCTATTGACACTATCCCGTCAAGCGCCTTCATGACGCCGTCCTCGCGCAACGTGACCATTCCCTGATTCTTCGCTTCCTTCACAATCTTCTGGGTAGTAGTGCTGCCGCTCGCAATGATTTCTTCCAGCGCCGGCGTCATCCGGAAAACCTCGTAGATCGGGGTACGCCCCACGATGCCCTTCCCCTTGCAGGTGGCGCACCCTTTCGTATGCCAAACCTTGTACGGCTCTGGATATTTCACCTTGAACTCCGGACGTACGCTTTCCAACGTCCTTCTCACAACCTTCTGCAACTCCGGCGACGCTTCCTCCTGGAACTTGCAATCGGGGCAGAGTTCCCCCACCAAGCGCTGCGCCATCATCACATTGAGGGAAACCGGGAGAAGGAACGGCTCAACCTTCATGTCAATAAGCCGTGGAATCACGCCCGCCGCATTGTTCGTGTGGAGCGTTGAGAGTACGACGTGGCCGGTAAGCGCCGCCTGCACCGCGAGCCCCGCGGTCTCGTTGTCGCGGATCTCGCCTACCATAATGATGTCCGGATCCTGCCGCAGGATCTGGCGCAAGCCCGACGCGAAATCATAACCGATCTCCGGGCGCACTTGAGATTGGTTGACGCCCGCAATGAAATATTCTACCGGATCTTCCAAGCTTACGATGTTCACATTTTCCTGGTTCAGCGCCTGGAGGAAAGCGTAGAGCGTCGTGGTTTTTCCCGAGCCAGTCGGACCCGTGATGAGCACCATCCCGAATGGTTTTGCAAGTCCCGCTTTTATTGCCTCCAGGTTGCCGTAGCGAAATGGAAGATTTTCAAAGTTTTTGAGTCCCGTAGTCGGGTCGAGGACCCGAATCGCGACCTTCTCGCCGAGCGGCGTGGGAAATGTCGCCACGCGGAAATCAACGTCGCGGTCAAAAATCTTCGCGCGGAAGCGGCCATCCTGCGGGATCCTTGTCTCGTCTATTTTTAAATTAGAAATGACCTTGACACGTGAAACGATCGGCTGCGCAAGCTGCACCGGCAATGATGCCACCTGATGAAGATCGCCGTTATTGCGGAGGCGAATGCGAAGAAATCCCTGCTGCGGTTCAATATGGATGTCCGATGCCTTGCTCTCGACTGCCTCGCGGAAGGTGTCGGCCACGATCTTAATGACAGGGGCGTCTTCGCTACCTCCCGCATCTTCCAATCTCACGGTCCGCTGCACGCTTCCCTCTTCTCCCACCGTGAGTGATTCAACTGCCCTCGCGATCTCCGTCCGATACGGGGAATATCTTCGGAGCACCGCTTCCCAATCGCCGTACGCGACGAGGTAGGCGCCGAGATTCATATGATTCTGGCGCGCAATGAATTTTAGCACTTCCTGGGATTTCGAATCATCGGGATGAAGCATGCCGACCACAAGAAGATTATCTTGGAGCGCAATGGGAATTACCTCGTAGCTCCTCGCGGTCTCTTCTGAAATCAATTGAAAAAGCTTTGCATCAACGTCCGCGGGAAAAACTTTCTTATAAGGAATCTTAAGCAGCTCACTTTTAATCTCCGCGATTTTTACGTCGTCAACTGCCCGTTGCTTCGCAATAACCGTTTCAACGGGCTCTCCGCTTATGAGCGCATCGCGCTTGATCCGGTTCGCGAGCGCAGCATCAATGATCCCTTTCGCCTGCAGTTGCGTCAGTAGTTCGTCGGAGGTCATTGCTTGTATTTTAGCACATCCATGGAACCGCAGTTTCGCCTGGCGAAACTGCGGCTGGATAGATGCCTCGTCCAATAAAAACTGCTACGGCGCGCTAGAGTGGGAGGAAGGGATTCGGACGGCCCGTGGCAGAGGAGGTCTGCGGACCAGGCAACGGGAACGACGGGGGCTTTAACGCCTGGAAGGCAGGGCTATTGAGCACGTCTTCCGGACGTAAGGTGGCTTGCGAAATCGGCGTGATATTCTCTAGGCTCGCAGGCGGTGAAATGACCACGAGTCCCGGCTCGGCAAAAAAGATATAGTAGACCGCGGCGACGACGACCGCAAAGAAGACAAGCCATCCAAGAAGGCTCATGAGACTCGTCCTGCCCTTTTTCTCTTCTTCAATAATGACGGCCATGGATGTTAGGGGAGTTCATAATACGTTGCGACTGTGAAATTATACGTGAAAAGATCAGACGAAGCCGCAGAGCCTTTTCCATTCAAAACGCCGCTCTGAGGGGGCTGAATTGAAAGCGCCGTAAGGTCAAATATGCGGATATTCATTTCAAGCTGCGACAAAAAACTCTTGAAATTTTCATAGCTTCCGGCGGCGGCAATTTGAAGGGAGAATGTTCCCATCTGCTTTGTACCCTGGCCTGCAGGGAGTCCCGCGGAGGCACCCGCTTGCTGCGCTTGGTTCTGAAGTTCTACCATCGGCGACGTAATGCCCACGCTCTGAATCGCCACGTTGTTATTCAAGGCGATACCATATACTTGGGCAAGCGCCGATGCTATGTTCGGTCCCGAGGGCATCGCCAAGGCAAGGCTATCCTGCACCGCACCTTCATTTTCGTATTGGCTGATTAATGTTTTTGCTTGGCCCACAATTTGTTGCTCATTGCTCAAGAAATTCTCGCTGCTCAATTCCGTTCCTTTTTTTGTCTGGAGATGACCATAGGTCGGCTGGATAAAATCAAAGAAAGTAAAAAGTGCGGCCACGAGAAACGCGAGGGCGATGAGCATGCTGACGAGTCGTTTTGAACTTTGTCTCATGGCGTGAGTACGCTATTGTGGTTCCCGCAACACCGACGATGGATCCATGATGAGCGTCACGTTGAATTGCCACTGCCCGCCCGCAGGGGAAAGGGAAACCGCCGAAAGTTCCACGGATTTCACCTCGGGAGCAGCCTCAAAGATAGCGACTTGCTGATTCACGTCGGCCTCAGTCGGTGCGATGACCGAAAGTACGATTTGATCCCCAGAAGAAAAAGTGAGGCGTGAATAATAAACATTCGCTTCGGTATTTTTTTCAAGCCACAGAAGAAAGCGGGAAAACACAACGTGACCCCCGAGTGCCGCTTTCAGGTTCGTAATTTCGGAATAGAAGGCCGTGAACTTCGCCATGTCGCCGGTAGATATGGACTTTGCAAGCGTATCCATTTGTGCTTTCAGCTGCGCGATGCGCGAGTCCAGGTACGGCTCGTATCCAAAGGAAAGACCGAAATAAATAAGCAGGGCGATGAAGAGAATGCCGCCGGAAAAGGCAAGTAAGCCGAATGACCAACCCGGCGTCCGGGGAGACTCCTTACTCAAGCGTTCGATAACTTGCTCTGGAAGGGCCATGGTAATAATTGTTTTATACGAATTCCTTCATCCCGAGCCCAAGCGCCACGCTCATCACAGGGTTGAGCTCCGCGACGAGCGGCGAAATTTCAGGAGCATACTCAAATCGCAGGAATGGCGTCGCTTTCACGACCGGCACGCCAAACTCGCGTTCAAAATATTTTTCAATGCCCAAAAGGTTTGCCCCGCCCCCTGAGAGTATAAGCCGCTCCGTTTTTCGAGCTACAGGAAACTGTTGTGCATAGACAAATTGCGCCTTGCTCACCTCATTAATTATAGCATCCAAAAATGGAAGCATTATTGTGGACAATTCGTAGCTCGGACCTGTCCCTATAATACCACGCTCTTTTTTGAGTTCCTCAGCACGCAACGGATTGATGCTCAAGCTTGTGGCAAGAGCCTTTGTAAGCGAGGCCGAGGCGAAGTCGCTGCTCTCTGCAGTCCACACAAGTTGCCCTCCGTCAAGAAAAACGATATTCGTTGAGTGGCTGCCGATATCCACGACCATGGTAGGCGTCGGATCGCCGCCCAAAATTCGCGCAATGCTCATGCTCTCAATCTCAAGCGCACGGAGCGTGAGCCCCACCGCCCCGAACATCCTTTGGTATTTTTTGACTTGCTCTTGGGGGACCGAGATGAGAAGGATTTTCTGGTGGAAAAGGCCTTTATCGTCTTCGTACTCCGCAACCTTCAGCCAATCAAGTGCAACTTCGGAAAGCGGCATGGGCACATATTGCCTCGCCTGATAGACCATCGCCTTTTTCATCTCTTCCAAACTCATCCGCGGAAAATCAACGACGGTGGTAAACACGGAGAAGGGCGGCAGGGACGCAAAGGCGACCTTCGCCTGCGTGCCCATTTCTCGTATGATGAGCTTCAAAAATTCAACGATGTCTGACTCAAAAATTCGGAGACTGCTTGTCTGCAACGCCTGGTTTGCGCGTGAAAGATATCCGCCCGATTCCAACACGCCGTAGTTTGTGACCTGCGGCCGGGCGCCGCCCTTTTTCACCTCAACAATCTTGATGGAGGTGGTGCCGATATCCACGCCGAGACACGAGTTCGCCATGGTTAACCTGCCTTTAATCTGCCAATTCCTATTATCATACCATGAGTTTTGACTTTCTGGTTTCTCTTTTCTTTCCGCGCCGTTGCCTTGCCTGCGGGAAAACCCTGCGGGCGGGCGCGCTCTGTGCATCGTGCCGCGGAGAGATAACGACCGCGCGCACTTTCTTCTACGGCCAGTGCGGCTCACCGCTTCCCAACCCGAAACCCCACGATCCCCGCCGCGCCTGCCATCCCGACTTTCCCTATGTGCTCGGCGCCGCGGGAAGTTATGAGAACAATGCCATGCGGGCGCTCGTCCACGCCCTCAAGTTCCGCGGCGTCGCGGCGACAGCAGAACCGCTCGCCTCCGTCATGGCGGAGTACGCCCTGCCGTTCAAAACAGATCTGCGAAGCTACCTTGCAATGCCAATCCCGCTCTCCCGCGAACGCTTCCGCATCCGCGGCTTTAATCAATCAGAATGCATCGCAATGCAATTCGCGGAATACTTGGGGCTCCCCGTGGCAACGAAGTGCCTTGTGCGGATCAAGCACGCAAAGCCGCAGAGTGAAACGGCAAGCGTGGCGGAGCGGAGAGAAAACATCCGCGGCTGTTTTGCGATTGCCGATGCCGCCGCCGTGCGCGGGAAAAATGTTCTCCTTATTGACGACGTGAGCACCTCCGGCGCGACATTCCTTGAGGCAGCGTGCGCGCTCAAAGGCGCCGGCGCGGAAAACATTATCGCACTTGCGGCAGCCAAGGCATAACATGGTACCATATGCATATGGCATCATTCGAAATGAAATGGGAAGCTCCGGAGTACGAGTACCGCGAGAAAGGTGTGTCGTGGTACTGGATTTCCATCATCATCGCGGCCGTCATCATCGCATTCTCCGTATGGGAAAGGAACTTCCTTTTCGGGCTTTTCATCGTCATCGCGGAGATGCTCTTCATCGTGTGGGGTAACCGCACGCCGCGCATGGTGCGCTTCGCGCTCACCGAAAACGGCCTAGCGATAGAAGGAGGGAAATCCCATCCGCTCAAGGACTTTGAGGGCGTGAGCGCGGCGGCGGCGAACGACGGTTGGATTGAACTTACGTTCACCTTCCGCGCAAAATTCAAAACGCCTTTAAAAATTTTCCTCCCGGAGGCGCGGCTCACCGAATTCCGCAACAACATGAAGCTGATCCTCAAGGAAGTGCCCCACGAGCCGACGCTGCTTGACTCCATTGAAAAGCTCGTCGGGTTTTAGTAAGGTAAAAGCGTCAGCATGCCCTCGTCGTTCAACGGACAGGACGCAAGATTGCGGATCTTGTAATAGGGGTTCGATTCCTCTCGAGGGCACAGGAAGATGCAACCGCTAGATTTACGGCTGGGCTCCGCAGCGAGACTCCCGGCAAACAGCTAGAGTCCGATTGACTTCAAGTACGCCCTCGTGATCGGTCCGAAGTAACCCGTTGCAGGTGTAATCCCCACCGCCTTCTGATACTCCGCAAGTGCAGCCTTGGTGAGCGATCCGAAGCGCCCGGTAGCACCGACCGCAGCCAAAGCTTGAGCGGCAGGTCCGCTACTCTGTGCGATAAGAAACGCCTGGAGGGCGCGCACATCCGTGCCAGTTAAGCCAATGGTAAGGTTGTGCGTTATGGCTGAAAGCGGCGATGTTGCGGCTCCCGCATTGAGATACGCGGCCGCGCCCGGCGGAAGTGCTATTCCTTGCGCCTGTGCCTGCCGGAGAAGGGCCTGAAGTTGCGCAATAAGCAGATTGAGAAGCTGCAATTGCGTTGCGCGTAGTGTTCCGGACGTTCCGCTTGCGCCTGCGCCGCCGCCCACAACCGTTATGCTTGCCATGGCGTTGCCTGCGGGCGCCGACGTACTCGCATTTCTAAACTCCGCGTAGACAGTTTTATTGCCTGATCCCGGAGTCAAAGTCCATGGATAGACCACTTGGAATGGAATCCAGCCGGTTCCAGTTGAGGTGGCGAAGCTCGGATCGTTTGATATCCACATCTGGCTCGCTCCTCCGAGCGTCGTAAGCGCAAGGGTTACATTTGTTGAAGCAGTTGTGGTAGCGCCGCCGTTAATGGTAATGGTGTAGGGACTATAGGAACTCCCACCACCACCGCCGCCGCCGCCACTGCTGCTACTGCCGCTACCCGGAACTGAATTAGCAGTAAGCGATCCAAAACTCGTGAAGTGATAGGTAACAATTTTGGTATTACCTCCACCTGAGATTGCGCATTCGCCGGGCGCTGTCGGCGCAGTTGGCAAAGCGTAACTCCCAGCGCAGGTATTGGTGATCTGTATCCAAGTATTTGATCCGGATGGCCTGTATCCGACAGCCCCGGTAACACCTGTGAGCGTTATCGTAACGGGGTTGTCAAAAACCAATGTACCGGAGGGCGAACCGATTGAAATAACAGTACTGCCTACGCTGAACCCCGCTGGAGCGCTTCCTCCCGCTGGCGTGCCGGAAATCGGCGGTGTTATTTTGCCGTCCCACCCGGCCGGACCTTGAATTTCCGTTCCGTCAGGAATACTTGCGCTCACGCCGCTCAAACCCGAATTGGTCAGCACGATTGGCTGAGTACTGCTTCCGGAATTCAAGGTAACCTGTTGCGTGAGCGTCACAGTATTGCCTCCAATGACTGCAGTTGACGATGCCTGCGGAACCACGGAATTTGAGAGGTCCATCACTGATGTGTTCGTAAGGACAACGTCCGTCGCGCCTTCCGGCAAAGTGGCCTGCCCGGGCATCGGAGAGGTGTATGTCGCATCGGTGCTGCTGCCGTTCGAGAGCGTGGTCATTGCCACATTGGTATACCAGGGGTCAAAATTCACGTTGTCGGTGCTCGTGGCTCCCGCACCCGATGGATTGCTACTTGCGTTATACGGGCCACTCGCCGCCCCCCAATAGTTGCGAACGGCATCAAGAAGAGTTGTGGTTGCATTGTAGTTCACTCCGCCATCAGCGTTGTCCGCCGAGATGGCATTGCCGTGGATCACCATATTCGGATCTTCGTTGGCATCTATGGCAAGGCCGTCGTTGCTCACGATGTTGCCAACTACCTGGATCGTCGAAGTCGTGCCCATGTCTACCAAAACACCCAGACTACTATTGGTAATGGTATTTCCTCCGATCACTATCGGGTGACCATCTTCATTGGTAACACCCCCTTCCACATAGATGTTCAAGTTGCTGTTGTCGTGAACATTGTTCTTCTGGATAAGATTGTCGCTCTCATCGCCAGCGGTAAGGTCAACGCCGGTGAGATTGCTAAAGATGTCATTGTTCGAGATGGTATTGCTCAACGAAGCGTTTATATAGACGCCTGTTCCATTGTCGTGGATAACATTCGTAGAGATCACGGAAGAGGGTGCATCCGGGAAAAGAGCGATGCCGAACAATCCTCCTGCGATATCGTTACCGCTCATGCTCAAGTTGGAGCCATCCACGTCAACAACCTCCGCTGTGCTACTCGCATTGCAATAATCTCCTCCTTGTTTTTCCGCCAAACTGAATCCGGACACCGAAATGCCGCTGGTGGCCACCTCCATGACCGCTCCATCACAACCGGCAATTAAACTGGTCGTAGAGGTGCCTTCGCCCTGGAGGGTAACTGCTTTATTGATGAAGATCGTGGCGCCGATATTGTACGTTCCGCTTGCAACGTGAATTGTACCGCCAGGAGCTGCGTCATCAATGCCCGCCTGAATGGTCAAAACCGGTGTCGATGTCGACAAACCATCATTTCCGTCGTCGCCGGTGGTAGCGACATATATGGCCGAAGCAGCGGCAGCGCGCGTGACCGTGATCGTGTAGTCCTGGGTGTAGGTCGGATTCGAGGTGACGACCTCAACCGTGATGGTGTTGCTGCCGTAGCTCAGGGACACGGGGTAGGCCCCGCCGCTGGGCGTGATGGGCGAGCCGCTGTTCACGGTGACCGTGGTGGTCGATCGGTCATTGGCCAGGGTCGGCGTGACGTTGAGCGAGTCGGTGTGGCTCGGGACGCTCGCGGCGTAGGTATACGTCGTGGAGCTGAAGGCTGGGTCAAGCGTGCCCTCATCGATTGCGAGATCGGTCAGCCGGTTGCCGGTGCCGGTGCCGCGCGTGACCGTGATCGTGTAGTCCTGGGTGTAGGTCGGATTCGAGGTGACGACCTCAACCGTGATGGTGTTGCTGCCGTAGCTCAGGGACACGGGGTAGGCCCCGCCGCTGGGCGTGATGGGCGAGCCGCTGTTCACGGTGACCGTGGTGGTCGATCGGTCATTGGCCAGGGTCGGCGTGACGTTGAGCGAGTCGGTGTGGCTCGGGACGCTCGCGGCGTAGGTATACGTCGTGGAGCTGAAGGCTGGGTCAAGCGTGCCCTCATCGATTGCGAGATCGGTCAGCCGGTTGCCGGTGCCGGTGCCGCGCGTGACCGTGATCGTGTAAGGCTGAACGTGGTCTGTGTCCGCAGAAGTGACCTCAACCGTAATCGTGTTCGCGCCGTAGTTGAGATCAATGGATTGCGGCGTCCCATTCGCGACTGTGGTGGACGCACCGCCGTTTACGGCAACCGTAAAGGTGGCGCCAGGTGCGGTCGTCGTTGCCGTGACGTTGAGCGAAGTGGTGTGGCTCGGGACGCTCGCGGCGTAGGTATACGTCGTGGAGCTGAAGATCGGGTCAAGCGTGCCCTCATCGATGGTGAGGGCGCTTAGCGTATCATCGGTGGTACTGCCCGTCCACTGCGCATAGAGATCGATATTTGCCGAGATGGTGGTGGTGGCGTCGGGTGCGTAGGGCGTGCCGAGGCCGTCAGCTTGCGTGTTCCAACCATTGAAAGCGTAGCCGGTCTTGACGAGTGGGGTGCTACTGACGTTGCCGAGCACGGTCACCGTATCACCCGTGGTGTACGAGCCGCTGTCGGTGGGCACATCCCCGCCGGTGTTGCCGTTCCCGTGATAGGTCACGGTCTCGCCGGTGTTGCCCGTCCACTGCGCATAGAGATCGATATTTGCCGAGATGGTGGTGGTGGCGTCGGGTGCGTAGGGCGTGCCGAGGCCGTCAGCTTGCGTGTTCCAACCATTGAAAGCGTAGCCGGTCTTGACGAGTGGGGTGCTACTGACGTTGCCGAGCACGGTCACCGTATCACCCGTGGTGTACGAGCCGCTGTCGGTGGGCACATCCCCGCCGGTGTTGCCGTTCCCGTGATAGGTCACGGTCTCGCCGGTGTTGCCCGTCCACTGCGCATAGAGATCGATATTTGCCGAGATGGTGGTGGTGGCGTCGGGTGCGTAGGGCGTGCCGAGGCCGTCAGCTTGCGTGTTCCAACCATTGAAAGCGTAGCCGGTCTTGACGAGTGGGGTGCTACTGACGTTGCCGAGCACGGTCACCGTATCACCCGTGGTGTACGAGCCGCTGTCGGTGGGCACATCCCCGCCGGTGTTGCCGTTCCCGTGATAGGTCACGGTA